>NZ_JADNHZ010000027.1 GCF_015554145.1 Collinsella aerofaciens
CATCGCGCCGAGAGTACTGCGGGGCCAGCCCGTGGGAGGCCAGGGCGCCGCTGACCGGTGGACGGCACCGAGCCGTCATCGAAACTGAAAAAGGGGGAGGCCTCGCGGCCTCCCCCTTTTTTGCGTTTACGGGGCGTAAATGACTCAATTACACCAGACGATCTTGTTGTTTTCGGTATTGAGCCTTTATTTAAAGAAAATAAATCGTATAACAAGGGCAACTGCTATGGCCGCAATGGTCAAAAGCAGAATTGTCAGCTGATGCTGCTTGCGTCGTTTACTTGACGAAACGAAGATTGACTTTCCCTGTTTTGGCGTTTCGAGATAGCGAGCCGAATGCGTCAAGGTTTGCTTGGGTCGAGGCCCTCTTTGTTGATGGACGGCGGATGCTTTCATCGGCTCATCACTAGCTGCGCTGTTTTTAGATAATGGTGCGTCTTTCAGATATACAGGGTCTCCCGAGGCGACGCCCATATGTTTACGTCCCGTTTGGGCATCCTCGAGCGTTTGATATCGGTTTCTCGTCACATAATCGGGCTCTGGGTCATTGATGGGCTCTTGCGAGATGTGGGGGCGATGGAACCGTGGCGGCTGCGTAGATGTATCTTCGCCCTGCGTCGGCATAAACATATTGTTCTGGTTTTGGTCGTCCATGATGCCCTTTAGCTCGTTACCAACAACGTGTACGCGCTCATTGTAAGCCCCTTGTTATTTGTAGCTGCGAACATACTTGTTATTTAAGCTCTGGTTCAAAGAACCTTAACCTTACTAAAACCTGAGTCATACACACTTAGATATGCTTATAGTACTGGACTCAAAAAACTTTATAGTCGATGTATATATGGGCACTGGGTGGGCATATATAAGAGCGTCAAAAGAAGTCCCAGTCACCTAGAAGATGGCTCGGCAGTCCTTAAAAGGAGTGGTAAACATGGCAAGCATGGTTCCTTATCGTTCGGTTTTTGGCGTTCGTCCTTCTGCTAGCTCGCTGTTCGATCTGTTTGATGATATGACCGACCTTGCAAACAACTCGATTGCCTCCAAGGCGTTCCCCGTTGACGTTGAGGACAAGGGCGATGGCTACGAGGTCAAGGCGTATCTGACCGGTGTCGCCAAGGATGACATCGACGTTGAGCTCAATGAGGGTCGCCTGTCCATCAGCGTGAACGTCGAGGAGAGCGCCGAAAACGAGGGTAAGAACTTCCTCCAGAAGGAGTTTAGCTCGTACAGCGCGACGCGTGGCGTATATCTGAAGGACGCTTCGAGCGAGGGCCTCTCTGCAAAGTATGCTGACGGCATCCTGACCGTTACGGTTCCTAAGATCGTCGAGAAGAAGAACGTCACGAAGATCTCCATCGACTAACGATGGCTCTGCTTCAATCGAGAGTATGAGTTAAGGGGGCTGGGAAGTGATTCCCAGCCCCCTTTTGTTGTCTTGAGGGGCTATTGAATAGTTGTCGGTTGATACTGACTTGCAGGGCGTATCGAGAGCTTCCGTGGCCCTTGAAGACGGGTGGCAGAACTGCCGAGTTCATCATCGAGACTTGCATCAAGCGCGTTGGCATAGCTTTTGACGGTAAGGCTTGGACGATTATTGTCCTGGCTGATATGCATGGCGATGAGCTGTTCGGTGCGATCGGTAACAAGTTCGCGCGCGGCTTCGGCGGCCTGGTTGTTGGAGAGATGCCCCTTTGTGGACAGGATGCGCTCCTGAAGAAAGCGTGGGTACGGTCCTTCGCGTAACATAGTTACATCGTGGTTACTTTCGAGCGCGAGAACTCGACAGTCTTTGAGGATGCCTATGGCCTTGCTCGATAACTCTCCGGTGTCGGTGGCAAACCCAATGGAATCATCGAGAGCATTAAATCGATAGCCGACAGGATTGATGACATCGTGCGATGTTGAGTAGGTTTGCACGTGGATGCCGGCAATGGGGAGCGTGTCGCCGGGGTCAAATTCCTCTACGGGCAGGTGCGCGAGGTTTTCTTTGCATGAAAGGGTGTCCCTGCTGGCAAAGAGGGGACCATGCCAGTGCTTGCACCATACATCGAGCCCCTTGATATGGTCACCATGCTCATGGGTGATTACTAGAGCGGCGACGTCGTCTGCCGAGAGGCCAAGCTCCGCCATGCGTTTAAGTGTCTCGCGGCGGGACAGGCCGTTGTCGATCATGATGAGCCCCTGAGGCCCCTCGACGAGTGCGCAGTTGCCTTTTGAGCCGCTGCCGAGGATATGAAGGTGCAGGCGAGACATAAGATTCCAAAGGATACAATGGGTGCGGACGAATAGAGGAGGAAGCGAATGCCAACGGTATCTCAGCACTATGGACATCATGCCGCGCCGAGGACGGATAAGAGCGCCCTGGCAACGCGGCAGGCCGCTGCCCCCGTAGTGCTCATGGTATCAGGCGGTGCGGACTCGACGGCGCTGCTCCTTATGGCTTGCACATCAAAGCTGGATATTCAGGACGGGCGCGGCGTCGCTCCCATTGCGCGCGAGCGATTGCACGTGCTGCATGTAAACCATCATCTGCGCGGGGAGGCATCCGATGGCGACGAGGCCTTTGTACGTGATTTGTGCGTGCAATACGGCTTGCCGCTGTGCGTTGAGCATGCCTATTTTGATGACGAATCGGGCAATATCGAGGCTGCGGCCCGCGAGGTGCGCTATGCCGCGGCACGGAGATATGTTCGCGAACTTTGTGCCGAATCGGGCGCACCGCGGACGGCGGCTCGTATCTGTACCGCGCATACCTCGTCGGACCGCGCGGAAACATTTTTGATGAATGCCATTAAAGGGTCGGGTCCCGCGGGTCTATCAAGCATTCCACGCCGTCGGAACATTGTGGTGCGCCCCTTGCTCGACCTCACGCATGATGAGCTCGTGAGCTATCTGCAGGTGCACGGTCAGCCATGGCGGGAAGATGAAAGCAACGAGGACGTTTCGTACCTGCGCAACTATGTACGCCATCGGGTGATGCCGGTGGTGGCACGGCGCAACGCGAGCGTCTGTAAGACGATTGGCGCCGCTTGCGAAATTCTGGGCGACGAAGACGCCTTTCTTTCCCAGCTTTCGGCACAGGCGTTTCGAAGCTGCCTGCGCAAGGAAGCGGCGGGCGCACTGGTGCTCGATGCGCGCCGTCTTGCCGCCGCTGAGGTTGTGATTGCACGGCGTATCGTGCGGTTGGCGATTAAGCGCATCGATCCCGACGCGCGACCGGAGATGCGGCACGTGGAGCGCGTGCTCGCCTGCGTCGCTGCGGGCTCGGGCTCGGTTACGCTTCCTGCGGGAATTGATGCCCGTGTGGAGTTTGGCATGCTGGCGTTCAAGGCTCCGGCGGCGCGCGAGGGTTTAGTGGCCGATTGGATCTCCGTTCCCGGTTGTCTGCCGCTGGGGGCGGGGCATATGCTGACAGCGGAGCCGATGGCTGTGGAGCCGGGGTGCGATATCGTGCACCGTGCCCGCGAGCTTGCTGCTGCCGGAAAGGTTGCGGCCTTGGTGGATGCGGCGGCCCTGGGGTTTGCCGACCGCGATGGCGAGCGGATGTTAGCCGGCTCGCGCGGGGAGATCCCCACCGAGGCACGATCGGCGCGCCTGTGGGTGGATAGCCCTGTGCCGGGAGACGTGATGTGCCCGTTGGGGATGAACGGCCGAAGCAAGAAAGTGTCAGACCTGTTAAACGAGGCGTGCATTCCTGTTTCAGACCGCTCTGGCGTACCCGTGGTAAGAACGGCTCCGGGAGGTGCCGTAGTATGGGTCGCGGGCGTTCGCGCGGACGAGCGTTTTAAATGCACGGCCGCAACGCGCGTGGCATATCTGCTTCGTGTGGTCGATGCGGAATAGCGCTTCGCGCCAGCTATTCTGTGCGACGTTGACGGTATTCCCGCGCTGATGGCGCACGTGCTGGTAAATATACCCCGTGCGCTGCTAGAATGTGTAGTTCGCGTCCATGCGGCGGTGCGTGGGCGATAAGCACAAGAAAGGGTTGTCATGGCTTCTCAACATCCGGATATCGAGAAGGTTCTGTTTACGCAGGAGGATATCGACGGTATCGTCTCTCGCCTAGGCGAGCAGATTACTCGCGACTACGCGGGTAAGGATCTGGTGCTGATTGCGGTCCTGCGCGGCGCCGTGGTCTTTATGGGCGACCTGATGCGCAAGATCGAGCTGCCGACCAACATCGATTTCATGGCTGTTTCGAGCTATGGCGACGGTGTGAAGTCTTCGGGCATCGTGCGTATCATTAAGGACCTGGATATCGACATCCGTGGTCGCGACGTGCTGATTGTCGAGGACATTCTGGACTCGGGCCTGACCCTCAAGTACCTGATGAAGAATCTCGAGAGCCGTAAGCCCGCCTCGCTGGAGGTCGCTGCCTTCCTGTGGAAGGACGTTGAGGACCGCGTCTCGGCCGTCACGCCCAAGTATGTTGGAACCCATTGCCCCGATGCCTTTGTGGTGGGCTACGGCCTCGACTATGCCGAGCGCTATCGCAACCTTCCGTATCTGGGCATTTTGAAACCGGAGGTTTATTCGTAAGATGCCCGACGACCGTAACGACAACAATTCCCAGACTCCCCGGGACCCAAAGATCCCGGGGATGCCCGGAGGCAAGAAGCCCACGCGTACGGGCTGGCTGTATTTTCTTTTGGCTTGCGCGCTCCTGGGTTACGCCTTCTTTAACATGGGCTCCGGCTTTGCCAACTCCAGCAATACCGTAAAGCTCGCGACGAGTGAGATGGTCAGCGCCATCAAGCAGGATCGCGTCGAAGATCTGACCTATACGGTTCAGGACGGAAGCGTGACGGGTCATTACTGGAAGACGAAAAAGGACAAGGGCGACACGAGCGAGCTCAAGAGCTTTTCCTCGACCTATGTCGGTTCCGATTCGCTTGCCGAGCTCATGGCGGAGCACCCCGATACCAAGTACATCGTCAACACCAACGATCCCGATTTTTGGGGCGACTTGGCGATGAGTGTGCTTCCGACGATTGCCCTGATCGCCATCATGTTCTACTTTATGCGCCAGATGATGGGCGCCAATAATAGGAACATGCAGTTTGGCAAGACCAACGCCAAGACCAACGAGGCCACGCGCCCCAAGGTCAAGTTCGAGGACGTTGCCGGCGTGGACGAGGCAGTCGAAGAGCTCGAGGAGATCCGCGACTTTTTGAGCGATCCGGACCGCTATCGCAAGCTGGGTGCCAAGATTCCGCGCGGCGTTTTGCTGGTGGGCCCTCCGGGTACCGGTAAAACCCTGCTGGCCAAGGCCGTTGCCGGCGAGGCGGGCGTGCCGTTCTTTAGTATCTCGGGCTCTGACTTTGTCGAGATGTTCGTGGGTGTCGGCGCCAGCCGCGTGCGCGACCTTTTTAAGGAGGCCAAGTCTCAGGCTCCGTCGATCATCTTTATTGACGAGATCGATGCCGTGGGACGTCAACGTGGAGCCGGTTTGGGCGGCGGCCACGACGAGCGCGAGCAGACGCTCAACCAGCTGCTGGTCGAGATGGACGGTTTTGAGGAAAGCGAGTCGGTCATCCTGATCGCCGCGACCAACCGCCCCGATATTTTGGACCCGGCGCTGCTGCGTCCCGGCCGTTTTGACCGTCAGGTTACGGTCGACCGTCCGGACGTGAAGGGCCGCGAGCAGATCTTGCGCGTGCATGCCGAGAACAAGCCGATGGACGAGGACGTTAAGTTTGAGAAGCTCGCCCAGATGACCGTTGGCTTTACCGGCGCCGATCTGGCGAACCTGCTCAATGAGTCTGCGCTTTTGGCTGCTCGCCGCCATCGTTCCGTGATCTCGATGGACGAGGTCGAGGAGTCGATGGAGCGCGTGATTGCCGGACCGCAGCGCAAGGGTCGCGTGATGACCGAAGCCGAGCGCACCACGATTGCCTACCACGAGAGCGGTCATGCCCTGGTGGGTCATATCCTGGAGCACTCCGATCCGGTTCACAAGATTTCGATTGTCAGCCGTGGCCAGGCTCTGGGCTACACACTGCAGCTTCCGCAGGAGGATCACTTCCTCAAGACCAAGAACGAGATGCTCGATGAGCTTGCCGTGTTCTTGGGCGGTCGCGTTGCTGAGGAGCTCATGTGCGACGGCATCACGTCGGGCGCGAGCAACGACCTGGAGCGCGCGACCAAGATGGCGCGCGAGATGGTCACGCGTCTGGGCATGAGCGAGGAACTGGGCACGCAGGTGTTTGGCGAGGCGCAGCATCAGGTGTTCCTGGGCCGCGATTACGCCGATCACCAGGATTATTCCGAGGAGACGGCGCGCCGCATCGATATCGAGGTTCAGCGCATCATGCGCGAAGCCCATCGCCGTGCGGTCGAGATTTTGGATGCCCGTCGCGATCAGCTCGATCTGATGGCGAAGGTGCTGCTTGAGCGCGAGACCGTCGAAGGCGACGCCGTGAACGCCCTGCTCGACAACGAGTGGGATGCTTACCTTGAGCGCGAGGGCGATATCCTGGCGGCCAAGGAGGAGCGCAACGCCAAGGCGGCCGGCATGCCGACCAAGAAGTGCTCGCCTCGCATGAGCGAGGAGGAGCTGGCGGCTGATGCTGCGGCCTTTGCGCAGGCGGCCATGCAGGAGGATGCCGAAGCCGCATCCGATGATGCCGGTGATGGCAATGCTGTCAACGCTGACGGCAACACCGACGCCGACAAATAGTTCTTGTAGCGAAAGCCTCTGCGGGGAAACCTGTGGAGGCTCTTTCTTTTGAGCGATATGTTGATTGGGGACAGACTTAAATGAGCGTTTTCACGCATTTAAGTCTGTCCCCAATCAACATTGCTGCGGCACTTTGCTCAGATAAAGCGTACAATAGCGCCTATGCGAAAGGGGAACAGATGATCAACGAAACTATGTATGCTCGCGGTGCGGAAAGCTCCATCATCCGTGAGATCTTTAGCTATGGCCTTGAGCGCAAGGCACAGATCGGTGCGGAGAACGTATTCGATTTTTCGCTGGGCAACCCGAGTGTTCCGGCGCCCGCTGCTGTTGCTGAGTCCATTAAGAAGGCATTGGAGCTGCCGAGCGACCAGCTGCATGGATACACGCCTGCGCCGGGTCTGCCGCAATGTCGAGCGGCCGTCGCCGACTCGCTCAACCGTCGCTTTGGCACGAGCTATGAGGGCAAGGACGTCTTTATGACGGTGGGTGCCGCGGCTTCGCTCACCTGCACGCTCAATGCCGTTTCGAACCCGGGTGACGAGGTCATTGTTATCGCCCCGTACTTCCCGGAGTATCGCGTGTGGATTGAGAAGGCCGGCTGTACGTGTGTCGAGGCGCTTGCCGATGAAGATTCGTTCCAGCTGAGCGTGGATAACGTGCTCAAGGCGATTACCGACAAGACCGCTGCCGTCATTATCGACTCACCCAACAATCCGACCGGTGCCGTATATACACGCGACACGCTGACGCGACTGGCCAATGTTCTGTGCGAGGCCAACGCTCAGCGCGATTCCGAGAATCCGATTATGCTCATCTCTGATGAGCCGTATCGCGAGATTGTCTATGGCGCCGAGGTGCCTTGGGTGCCTTCGATCTACGAGCACACCATCGTGTGCTACTCGTATTCCAAGTCGCTTTCGCTGCCGGGCGAGCGCGTCGGGTGGATCCTGGTTCCCAATACGAATCCTCAGGCAGCTCGTCTAATGCCCGCCGTTGCCGGTGCCGCCCGTACGCTGGGCTTCGTGTGTGCACCGGCGCTCTTCCAGCGCGTGATCATCGATTGCATCGATGAGCCGAGTGATGTCGAGGCCTATGCTCGCAACCGCACCGCGCTTACCGATGCACTAGCGGAGTACGGCTACACCTATGTTGAGCCGGATGGCGCGTTCTACCTATGGGTGAAAGCGCTGGAGTCCGATGCGAATGCGTTCTGTGAGCGCGCGAAGAAGTATGAGCTGCTCGCGGTGCCTTCGGATAGCTTTGGCATGCCGGGCTGGTTCCGCCTGGGCTACTGCGTGAGCTATGAGACAATCGTCAACTCGCTGCCTGCCTGGAAGCAGCTGGCCGACGAATATCGTCGAAAGTAAAGCGCTCTGCTTACAATGTTTTACGTGAAACGGGGTTTGGTGCTAAGCCAGACCCCGTTGTCTATGCCGTTGTGTGATTGGGATGAAGCAGTTTTACGACTGCCGAAAGCTATGCGTACAATGAATATACGCGACGGCCATACTGGACAAGGAGACCCGATGCCCTACCTTCTTTCTTGTGATATTCATACTCATACGATGTTCTCTGCGCATGCGTACTCAACCATCGAGGAGAACATCTATTGGGCGGCAGAGCGCGGCCTTCAGGTGCTCGGTTCCGCCGATCATTTAAGCTCGATGGTTACGCCTTGTCCCAATGACCTGCGCAGTTTCCAATTCTTTATTAACCAGGATATCTGGCCGCGCATTTGGAGCGGCGTGCTGGTGCTGCGCGGTGCCGAGGCTGATATCGTTTCGCTGGACGGCAGCTTGTTTGGCGAAGACATTCCCGTTTCGCTCGATATCGCCGGCGATTCGTATAGTCGTGAGCATTCGCTGTTCGATTTGGTGACGCGTAATTTGGATTATTTGGTGGCAAGCGTGCATAACCCGCAGTTTGCCGAAGGCGCGACGCTCGCCCAAACGACCCAGATGTACATCAATGCCCTGGAGCACCCCAAGGTGTTCATGCTTGGGCATGCGGGTCGTTCGGGCGTGCCGTTCGATATCGATGAGGTGCTGTTGGCGGCCAAGGCCAAGCACAAGATCATCGAGATCAACAACCATAGTCTTGAACACGGTGTCGACACTGAGCATTGGGCCGTATGCCGCAAAATCGCCGAGCGCTGCGCCGAGCTGGGCGTGGGTATTGGCGTGTCGACCGATGCCCACATTGGCATGGCCATTGGCAAGCTCGATCACGCGCGCAAGATGCTCGACGAGATTCACTTCCCGCTGGATTTGATCGTGACGCGCGACCGCGAGACGCTGCTGCGCGAGATGGCGGCAGCCGGCGTGTGTGACCTGCGCAAGGGGATGTAGCGGAGTTCATAAACCAAGCGAAGGGGGCGGTTCAGACGGGCCGCCCCCTTCTTGTCCCAAAAATCTACCGGTGTTGGTTAGCGGCGCTCGAGGACCGCGACGGTCTCGGTGTGGTCGGTATGGGGGAACATGTCGACGGGCGTGATCTTGAGCAGGCGATAGCCTCCGTCGAGAAGCTGGTGCAGGTCGCGCTCTTGGGTCACGGGGTTGCAGCTGATATAGGTGATGCGGCGCGGCTTGAGTGCGCAGGCGGCTTCGAGGAACTCGGGGGTGGAGCCGGCGCGCGGCGGGTCGATGGAAAGGACATCGATCCGCTCGTTGTTGTCGGCGGCGTCCAGGATGTAATCGGTGGCGTCGTCGGCCATAAACCAAGCGCTGCGGGTGAGGCCGTTGAGCTCGGCATTGCGACGTGCGTCGGCAATGCCCGCCGGGTTACGCTCCACGCCGAGCAGCATAATGCCGATGCCCTTGTCCTGGACATCCTTCGCGGCGCACAGGCCGATGGTTCCGCTGCCGCAGTAAGCGTCCATAAGAATGTCACCCTGCTGCAGGTCCATGCCGTCAATGGCAAGTCGATAGAGCAGCTCGGTTTGCTGCGGATTGGTCTGATAGAACGCGGTAGGGGAGATGTCGAATTCACAACCGAGCAGCTGGTCGCGCATGCATTCGGCGCCATAGACGATACGGGTCTCCTCGCTCAAGATGGCATTTCCGGGGCGACCGTTGATGTTCTGAGCGACGGTGACGATATGCGGATCAAGCGCCGCGACGGCTTCAAAGAACTCCTGCGCATGCGGCAGGTCGCGTTGAGCGGTCACGAGGGTGACCATAATCTGGTCGGTGCGCCAGCCGCAGCGAACGACGGCATAGCGAAGCAGCCCCAGATGCTTGTCTTCGTTAAAGGCGGGAATATGCAGACGTTCGGCCTCGCGAGCGATGCCGTTGAGAATCTGACGAGCGCCCGGCGCCTCGACAGGGCATTCAGGAACAGCAACGATCCTGTGCGTCCCACGTTCAAAAAAGCCGCAGCGGACAGCTCCCTCCTTGCCGGGAGCAAAGGGGGTGGCAGCCTTATGACGAAAGCCACGCGGCGCAGGATATTTACCCGGGTCGCCCAGGGTGACGCCCATACCGCGAATGGGATCCACGGCAACACCCTCGCGCTCACAGAGCTCAGCAAACAGCTCCTCCATAGCAGCCTGCTTGGCCGCCAACTGCTTCTTATAAGGACGATTGAGCGCCGTACACCCACCACAAGTTTTCATGATCGAACAGGGAGACTTGGGGTCCACAGCCTTACGCGCAGACGAAACCGGATCTTTATGCGAGCGCCTGGAGCGAGTCTGAGATGCCTTGTCTTCGCTCCGACGAGAACTGGGGCGCTTGGCCTTGCCCTTCGCCGACTTACCCTTCGCATCCTGAGACGACTTGGATTTCTTAGAAGATTTTTTCTCCTCCGATCCCTCAGCCGCCTCGATCAAAGCACGACGAGCCTTACGCTCCGCACGAGATTCTGCCATCAATAACCCCACTAATTCATGAATTAAAAGCTGCAAGCATTGTACCGTGCCAAGCCAGCGGGCGATATGCAAGCGCCCATTTCCTGTCAGTGATAAGCCCAACGACGTTTGCCCGCCGGGCACCGGGGCAGGGGTTAAGTTTGTCGCGAGTTCCGCACGAACAGGAGGCCACTTAATGTGGCCTCCGTCGTGAGCAGGACTGTAGAGCAGCAAACTTAACCCCTGCCCCGGTGCCCGGCGGGCAACCTCTCCCTTGTACTCTATCAAGGTAAAGTGTATGATTCTGGACGTTACATGACTTACTTTACCTAACTAAAGTGTCACCAAGGGGGAATACCATGAATACCGATATGTCTCGTCGTCAGTTTGTTGGTCTAGCCGGCTCGCTTGCCACGGTGCTTGGCCTTGGTCTTGTCGGCTGCGGCGGTGGTGCCGGCAAGGGCTCCGCTGCTGGTTCTGCCGCGGCCAAGGATGTGAAGGGCGCTGCGGAGTCCAAGAAGCTCGTGGTGGGCTTTGATAAGTCCTATCCTCCGTACGGCTTTGTGGGCGACGATGGCGAGTACACCGGCTTTGATCTCGATCTGGCCAAGGCTGTTGCCGATAAGCAGGGCTGGGAGGTCAAATACGAGGCCATCGACTGGGATGCCAAGGACACGCTACTCAACTCAGGCGCCATCAACTGCATCTGGAACGGCTTTACCATGGAGGGTCGCGAGGACGACTACACGTTCTCCGAGCCGTACATGCTCAATGAGCAGGTGCTCGTGGTCAAGAAGGACGCGGGTATCAAGAGCTGGGACGATCTTGCCGGCAAGACCGTGATTACCCAGACTGATTCCGCTGCGCAGGATGTGCTCGAGGGCGACCAGAAGGATCTGGCCGCGACGTTTGCCACGCTCGATACCATCGGTGAGTACAACACGGCGTTTATGCAGCTCGAGAGTGGTGCGGTCGATGCCGTTGCCTGTGACCTCTCGATCGCTCAGTATCAGCTGGCCGCCAAGCCCGATGCCTATACGCAGCTCGACAAGCCGCTGTCCAGCGAGCACTACGCCGTCGGCTTTAAGAAGGGCGACACCAAGTCGGCCGATGCTGTAACCGAGTCACTCAAGGCGCTCTACGAGGGTGGCACGGTCAAGGACCTGTGCGATAAGTATTCAAGCTATGGTCTTTCCTTCGACAACTGGGTGCTCAAATAGCGGCTTTCCCAGGCACCCGATTTTGCCGTTCAAACCGTCGCTTGCGTACATTTAGTACGCGGCGCTCCTCTTTCACGGCAAACTCGGGCACCTGGAAAACCCGCTTTAGCATTGGGTTCGCTGTTCCGTTACTGTGAAAGAGAGCTTGGGTTGTCTATTCAGGTCATGATGCAGATGCTTGGCCAGGGATTCTTGGTCAGCTTGCAGCTGTTTGTGCTGACGCTGTTGGGGTCGATTCCGCTGGGAATTCCCGTGGCGTTTATGCGCATGAGCAAAATTGCGCCGCTTCGCTGGATCGCGCGCATCTATATTTCGGTCATGCGCGGCACGCCGCTTATGCTGCAGATGTTTGCGATCTACTTTGCCCCGTACTACGTGTTTGGCATCTCGCTCACGCCCGATTCCAAATGGACGGCGTGCGTCGTGGCATTCATCATCAACTACGCCGGCTACTTTGCCGAGATCTATCGCTCGGGCCTGCAGTCGATCCCGCGCGGTCAATATGAGGCCGCCGAGGTGCTGGGCTACTCGCGTCTGCAGACGTTTCTGTATATCGTGATGCCGCAGGTCGCCAAGCGTATTCTGCCGGCGATGGGCAACGAGATCATCACGCTGGTCAAGGACACATCGCTGGCGTTTGCCATCGGCGTGGGGGAGATGTTCTCGACGGCCAAGGCGCTGGTTGCCTCGCAAGTGAGCATGGTGCCGTTTGCGATCGCGGCGCTGATTTACTGGGTCTTTAACTTTGTGGTCGAGATGCTGCTGGGCGCCGCCGAAAAGAAGCTGGACTATTATCATGACTAACTCAGTGATGAAAATCGAAAGCGCGCGTAAGGCGTTTGGCGGCAATGAGGTGCTCAAGGATATCTCACTCGAAGTCAAGCGCGGTGAGGTCGTGGCGATTATCGGGCCTTCGGGTGGCGGTAAGTCCACGCTGCTGCGCTGCGCTACGCTGCTCGAGACACTCGACGGTGGCTCGCTTTCGTTTGGCGACCTTGCGGTTGCGACGGATGTGGGATCGGGCGCGGTCTATGCGAAGGGAGATGTTCCCAAGCAGGCGCGCTCGCGATTCGGCCTGGTGTTCCAAAATTACAACCTGTTCCCGCACTATACCGTGATGAAAAACATCATCGACGCGCCGATCCGCGTGCTTAAGCGCCCGCGCGAGCAGGCGGAAGCTCGTGCGTATGAATTGATTGCTCAGATGGGGCTTATGGGCAACGAGAATAAGGTTCCGTGTGAGCTTTCGGGCGGTCAGCAGCAGCGCGTGAGTATTGCCCGCGCCCTAGCGCTCGACCCGGAGATCCTGTTCTTTGACGAGCCGACCTCGGCGCTCGATCCCGAGCTGACGGCCGAGGTGCTGCGTGTCATTAAGGACCTCGCTGCGCAGAACATGACGATGGTGATCGTGACCCACGCAATGCAGTTTGCGCGCGATGTTGCCGACCGCGTGGTCTTTATGGATGGCGGTCGTATTGTCGAGGAGGGTCCTGCCGAGCAGGTTATCGACCATCCGCGCGAGCAGCGCACGCGTGAGTTCTTGAGCCGTATCGAGGGATAGACTCAGGTATTTATTCAACTATTAATTGAGGCGAAGCCGCCACAGGTCTTACGGTCTGTGGCGGCTTTTTGTTTACATCGACGGGGTTCAATAATTGCCCCACAAGCTTGTCTCTTCCTCTCGCCGCCTGTATTCATACGTGTGCCGAAAGGTATGCATGGACAGCCGTCCGTGAGGGTAGGGTGGTGGCATAGGACATTTGGAGGGTGAGTCGGCTCGGCTGCCGACCATGCTGCTCCCGGGACGGCACCGACCGCGAACTCTCCCCGTTGGCGTCGCGCATTGCGCGCGGCCCTGCAAGGAGGTCATCATGGGTGCTCCCAAGACCGGTAACGTAAGGAACGTGGTGCTCGTAGGCCAAGGCGGGGTGGGCAAGACTTCACTCGCCGAGGCCATGCTCCACCTTTCCGGCAAGACCGCCCGCCTGGGCGGCCACGACGGCACCAAGCCCACGCTCGACTATGACCCCGAAGAGGTCAAGCGTGCGTTTTCCATCTCGACGACCATTGCGCCGATCGACTGGAAGGGCGCTCGTATCAATGTGCTCGATGCCCCGTGCTATCCCGATTTTATCGGCGACGCCTTTGCCGCGATGAGCGTCTGCGAGACGGCTCTGTTCGTGGTCGACGCCGAGGCCGGCCCGCAGCCTACGACGGTTAAGCTCTGGTATGCCGCCGAGGACCTGCGTCTGGCGCGTGCGGTGTTCGTAAACCGCCTGTCGCGCTTCGAGGCCAGCTTTGCGACCACAATGGACCTGCTGCAGGAGCGCTTTGGTACGCGCCTGGGCGCCGTGACTCTTCCCTGGGGCGAGGGCGAGGACTTTGACGGCATCATCGACCTGGTGCGCATGAAGGCGCGCCACTGCAACGGCGCCGAGGCCGTTGAGTCGGAGATTCCCGAGGAGTATCGTGCCCAGGCCGAGGAGGCCCATGACCATCTGTGCGAGCTGGTGGCCGAGGCTGACGACGAGCTGATGATGAAATACTTGGAAGGCGAGGAGACGCTGACGCAGGAGGAGCTTGAAGGCCTGCTGTCTAAGGCGATCGCCGAGCGCATCTTTGTGCCGGTCTTTGCGGGCGATTGCATTAAGGAGCAGGGCGTCAACTCGCTGATGGACGACATTGCCACGTACTTCCCGGCGCCGACCGACTACGGCGAGATGCCGCTCATCGACGGTGATTCGCTTAAGATTTCGAGTGACGATGACCGTCCGGTGGCGTTTGTGTTTAAGACGCTGGCCGATCCGCAGCAGGGCCGCATCAGCTTTATCAAGGTGCTGACGGGCACGCTTGAGCCGGGTCTTGAGTTGGTCAACGCGCGTACCCGCAAGAGCGATCGTTTGGCTCACCTGTATGTGATGTGCGGCCGCGATATGACCGAGGTTGGCCATGCCTATGCCGGCGATATCATCGTGGCGCCCAAGCTGGCTGCCGAGACGGGCGATACGCTCTCGATTACCGGCAAGGTCGAGGCTGCGGCGTTTAAGTTCCCCAACTCGCAGTACCGCATCGCCATTGAGGCCGAGAATCGCGGCGACGAAGAGAAGCTCTACACGTTTATCGAGAAGGCCTGCAAGGCAGACCCGACCATGAGCATCGACCGCGACGAGGAGACTGGCCAGACCATTATCTCCGCCGTTGGTGAGGCGCAGGTTTCGGTGCTGCTCAACCGTCTGGAGGACCGCACCAAGGTCGCCGCCAAGAGCGTGCCGATCCGCATTCCGTATCGCGAGACCATCCGCCGCACGGCGAGCGCCCAGGGTCGCCACAAGAAGCAGACCGGCGGCGCCGGTCAGTACGGCGACTGCTGGCTGCGCGTGGAGCCGCTCATTGGGCCCGACGGCACGAGCGACGGCTATGAGTTTGTTGACGAGGTCGTGGGTGGCCGCATCCCGCGCTCGCTGATTCCCGCCGTGGACAAGGGCGTCCAGGAGACCATGAAGGACGGTATTATTGCCGGCTACCCGCTCACGGGCATTCGCGTCGCGGTGTACGACGGTTCGTATCACAGCGTCGATTCCAACGAGATGGCGTTCCGCGCGGCGGCTCGCATCGGCCTGCGCAAGGCATGCGCCGATGCCGATCCAGTGGTGCTGGAGCCTATCGAGGAAATCACGGTGACGATCCCCGAGAGCTACGCCGGCGCCGTGATGGGTGACATCTCGGCCTCGCGCGGTCGCGTGACGGGCATGGAGACCGATGAGCGCGGAGACACCGTGGTCATTGCCCAGGCGCCGCTGGCCGAGCTGACGGATTACTCGACGCGCCTGCGCTCCATCACGCGCGGCACGGGCGACTTTACCATGAAGCCCGCGGGCTATGAGCAGGTGCCCTATGACGTTCAGGCCAAGCTGGTCGAGCGCTATGAGGAGAGCCGCGCCAAGTAGCGTGGGACTTTGCCTGCAACATACATGCCGATGCAAGGGCCGCTCCGGGTAATCCGGGGCGGCCCTTTTTGATCCCTGGGGGGGGCGGAGGAAAACGGATCATTTTAGGTTTTGGGGCAGCTTGGTCGGCCCTAGTCCCCCGAGGCCTGGTTGCGGCCGGTGGCGTAGTCGATCTGCGCGTGCGGCTGTAGGTTGTAGCAGTACACGTGGAAGCACAGGGTCTTACCGTGGTCCTCGATCGATTGTGCTTCCAGACGAACGCCACGACAGACGAGTTCCTCTTCGTTGTACATGGGCGTGACGCGGTAGAGCACATGGTTGCCTGTGTCGTGGATGTAGTCGAGGATCTGCTCTTCAAACGGCAGCATGCCCGTTTCGTTGAGATAGCGCGTGCCGGTGAGCAGATTCTTGCGGTTAGCGTTTTCGCCGCAGAGCGACCAGGCGATAAGGTGGCAGCGGTTGTAGAGGCTCTGACCCGGAATAAAGTCGTAGCGCTGCTGGTGCCACCCGGCGGGATGGATACGCGAGATATCGCCGCGCTTGCCCTGACCGAGCGATTCGGGACCCACGCAGGCGAGTGCCTTGCGGGTGCGGCCCAGGCTATCGAGCTTGGAGAACTTCTTAAAGCAGCCCTCTTCGGTGGCTCGCTCGTATTCGTCGAGCGTGAATGATGGCGTGCCCAACGGGTGCGTGCTGTCGGCGCGAAGGGCAACGTAGGGGTTGCCGGCGTAGTCGGGAATGCTGCTGAGATATACGCCGCGGGCGCGGTCGAGATCGGGGTTTTCGACCTCGTCGATGGGGGTGACGTTTGAAGAGGCATCGTCAGCGGTGTCGGTCGTGGCGGATTCAGAGCCATCGCCGGAGTCCTGATCATCTTCGGAGTCCGTGGAGCTCGCTGTTCCCGATTCGAGCCGGGCGACCAAGTCCGCTTCGTCGTCGGTGCGGTTGGGGCTCTCGCTTTGCTTCTCGGCCAGAGCCGCCGCCTGCTCATCGCTTTGCGGCGAGAGCAGCCTGGGAGCTCCGTCGAGCGACCCTGTGAACAGCGCAAACCCCAGCACCACGGCGGTGCCGATGGAAAGTACTTGTTTGTAGGCGGATTTGCGCGACATGGAGGCTCCTGGATGGACGGTTGGGAATCTACCAGTCTAGCAGGAGACGCCGCAGGGTATCACGTGGGCCTTGCGACATCGTCGCGCCGCGTTGCAGCCGAGCGCAACCTTAAGACGGTCGGCCTGTTTGACAAGTTTGAAACGGTGATCTTCGGCGAGAATACCGTGCACGGCAAGCCCGATCCCGAGATCTACCTGCTCGCCTGCGAGCGCGCGGGCTTTGCTCCCGAGGAATGTGCCGTGCCCGGAACCTGCGCAGCGCCGAGCGGTTACGCCGTTTGTAAAACGGCGTAACCTACAAGTTCATGTTGCCGTGGATGTAGGGGGTGACTTCGGGGGAGATGTGGCCGCAGTCCAACTCGCGCAGCGCGGACTCGATAGCGGCAGGCAGCGGGGTCTTGCCCTTGTCGTCGACGGCGGTACCGCCGAGGGCAGCAATCTTTGCGACATCTGCCGGCGCGGCCTCGATATGCATGCAGCCGCCGACGAGGCGTGTGCGGACCTGTGCCAGGTCAAGATCGTGCAGGTAATCCTCGCAGGCGCGGATTAAATCAACCTTCTCGCGCGTAAGCTCCTCGCCCGTGGGGATGCGCGTGGCCAAGCAGGCGCCTGCCGGCAGGTTCCAGACGGGGTAGCCCCATGCACGCAGCAGCTCGCGCTCCTCGTCCTTGGTAAAGCCGACCTCCATAAGCGGCGAGCGCACGCCGAGCTCTTCTGCCGCACGCATGCCGGGGCGGTAGTCACCGCGATCGCCTGCATTGCTGCCATCGATGACGGTGGGAAAGCCGAGCGACTTGGCGTGGTTGACGATGGCGGTAAAGCCGGCGCGCTTGCAGTGGTAGCAGCGGTCGGCATCGTTGCAGGCTACCTGGGGGAGCTGCAGCTGATCGACCGAAAGATTGAGCACGGGGAGCTTAAAATGCGGTCCCTCATCGGTTTGCCCGTCAACGGACCGTTCAAACGAAGCCTGCTCGGGTGTGCCGATGAGCGGCGTGGTGAGATGGACGAGGAGGGTATTGGTAGGCATGATGCGGGCGCATACGGCGGCCAAAAAGCTGCTGTCAACGCCGCCGGAAAACCCGATAGCCACGCGCCCGTATGCCAAAAGCAGCTGTTCGAGCGCCGATAGCTTGTCTTGAAGCTCCTCTGCGGGTGCCGTGGTGTCTAAAATCATGAAACGATCCTTATCGTTGAGTACTCGATCGAAAACTATAATCCTAATGCGTTACTTGCTATAAGACTTCTATCTATGTAACGAAAGTGCAATATGGTATATACGTTATATACAAGTTGCCAAATGCGGTAGAGTTGCGGCAATGCGACAGCGAGAGTCGATGGGGGACCGATATGATCAAGGCTGTTATTTTTGACATGGACGGAACACTGGTCGATACCGAGCGTCTGGGCATCAAGGCATGGAAAGCGCCCGCTGCTGAGCTGGGCGTCGCGATTGATGACACGCTGATTCATCAGTTTATCGGTCGCACGCTGCCCGATGTCATGGACATCCTTGAGGCACATTGCGGCAGTAGGGAAACCGCTGAGGCGATCTATGCCCGCCACAAGGAGATTCGCGACGAGATGGTCAAGACCGATCTGGAGCTTAAGGCCGGCGCTGCCGAGTGCACAGACGAGCTGCTGGCTGCGGGCTATCACGTAGGCCTTGCGACGTCGTCGCGCCTCGTTACGGCCGAGCGCAACCTTAAGATGGTTGGCCTCTTTGACAAGTTTGAAACGGTGACCTGCGGCGAGGACGTCGTGCACGGCAAGCCCGACCCCGAGATGTATCTGCTTGCCTGCGAGCGCGCGGGCTTTGCTCCCGAGGAATGTGCCGTGGTCGAGGATTCGCGCAACGGCTGCGTCTCGGGCATTACGGCTGGCTGCCACGTCTTTGCTGTCCCCGATATCGTGCCGCTGCCGCAGGACGTCGTGGACGGCTGCGAGGCCGTGCTCGATACGTTGTTCGATCTGACGGCGGCGGTCAAGGCCGTGCTCTAGACAATTGCGGTGTTGAAACGAGCAATTACCCACGTTTGCGCTTAAGCAAAAGGGGCCCGGCAATGGTCGGGCCCCTTTTGCTTAAGCGGCGACTTGGCATACTTGCGCGCGTGCTATAGATACGCGCCCAGGTTGATGGCGGTGGCTTCGGCGTGGTTGCTTGCCTGGGTGCTGGCGCGTTCCAGCAGGAACGGCCGCACGAGTTCTTGGCGGTTGATGTCCTCGATGGCTGTGACCGCGGTGACGGTGCGCGCTGCAGAGCCGATGCGGACGTGCTTGGTCTTTGCCGGCGCCTTGTTCTCGATTTGCTCCATGAGCAATTGAACACCCTTGCGGCCAATTTCGTAGCCCGGCGGCGCCACGGTGGTAAGGGGGACCGACCCGCTCCAGGCAAGTGGATTGCCGTCGCAGCCGGCCACGCGGACCTGCTCGGGGACGGAGATGCCTCTGTCTATCAGCGCCGAGATAACGCCCGATGCCAGTACGTCGGTCAGGCCGATGACAAAATCGGGGCGCTCGTCGCCGGAGCGCTCGGCAATCTGGGCGCCGATGCTGTAGCCGTCGGCAGCGGTATTCCATTCGCCGGCGTCGATGACTTCGATCTTGATATCGGGGTGCAGGGCAAGGGCCTTGTGGATGCCAAGTACGCGCAGGGTGAGCTGCATAAATGCCGCTCTGCCCACAACGGTGATATGGCGTGCGCCACGGGCAACGGCGAGCTCGGCGATAATGCGCCCCTGCGCCTCGTTGTCGGCGGCCACGTAGTAACCGGGTTCGGAACAGTGGATGTCCAGATGGACGATCGGCACGGGCATCTTGGTCATAGCGGGGTGCCAGTCGGGGGACGCCATGGGCTGAACCATGACGCCGGACATCTGCGTGCCCATAAAGTAGCGCAGGTAATGGTCCTGGAGAATGCCGTCGTTATCGGCGTTGGCGATGAGCAGGTCGTAACCGTGCTTGCGGGCCTCGTTATGGGCGCCGCTGGCAATTTGGAGCGAGAAGCCGTGATCGAGACGGGGGAGGACCAGGCCAAAGGACTTGGTGGTGCCGCCTGCGAGCTGACGGGCACTTTGGTTGGGCAGGTAGCCAAGGCGATTGATGGTCTCGTTGATGAGCTTGAGGGTCTCGGGGCGCAGCTTTTCGGGATGGTTGAGCGCGTTGGAAACCGTGCCCAACGAAACCCCGGCCTCGCGCGCGACGTCGCTGATTTTTACCTTTGCCATAGCGGCCCCTTTGATGCGTTTCAAGTACAAGCCAGATTGTAGCATCCCAAACCTACCAAAAAGGGACAGGTTTATTTTGGCAGGTTTTATCTGGGGAAACGCCGTTGCCAGCGCGACCACCACGAAGTGGGCAGACACCTTTGTGGTGGTTTGAGCTGCCTGGGCCTTCAATTGTCTCGATCTGTAACACCTGGACGGCAAAACCGGCTCTGCCTGTTACAGATCGAGACATAGTGCAGGGGCCGAACTGTAATGTCTCGATCTGTAACACTAAGCCGGCTTCCGGAGCCCCAGATGTTACAGATCGAGATCTTTCGCTGGGACAGAGCGCCGCTCCGGTCCAAACCACCACAAAGGTGCCTGTCCCCATTGTGGTGGTTTGGACCGGCTGGGCATGTGTGCATCGGGTGGTATCTAAGTTGAGATACCACTTCTGGTATATCAGCTTGCGCTTGCGTGAGTACAATACTCGAACGTTACACGTCTCAGCGCCCCCTGTGCGTGGACGTCTTGCAGTCACGCGAACGAAGGGATTTATCCTATGTGCGGAATCGTCGGCTACACCGGCTCTGATATTGCAAAGAGCATCCTGGTCACGGGCCTCAAGCGTATGGAGTATCGCGGCTATGACTCCTCGGGCGTCGCGCTCGAGGTGGGCGAGGGCGCCGCGGCGCACCTCGATGTCATCCGCCGCGTGGGCAAGGTCGCGGGCCTGGAGAGCGAGCTTTCCAACATTGACAGTGACGCTACCTGCGGTATCGGCCACACCCGTTGGGCCACCCACGGCAAGCCCTCCGTCGTTAACGCTCACCCCCACACCAGCTGCGACGGTCGTATCGCCATCGTCCACAACGGCATCATCGAGAACTTCGCCGAGCTGCGCGAAGAGCTGGAGGGTCGCGGCCACCACTTTAAGAGCGAGACCGATACCGAGGTCTTCGCGCATCTGATCGAAGAGGCTTATGCCGAGACGCACGACCTGATGGCCTCCGTGCGCGAGGCTTGCACCCATGTGGTCGGTGCCTATGGTCTGGCCGCCGTGTGCGCGAACGAGCCTGGCGTGATCGCCGTAGCCCGCAAGGATTCCCCGATCGTAGTCGGCGTGGGCGAAACCGGCTCCTATGTTGCTTCCGATGTCATCGCGCTCATCGACGCCACCCGCGATGTCGTGGTGCTCGAGGACGGTCAGTTTGCCAAGCTCACGCCCGCAGGCGTCGAGTACACCGACGAGGCCGGCAACGTTATCGAGCCCAAGGTCACCCACATCGACTGGGACCTGGACATGGCCGAAAAGGGTGGCTACCCCGACTTTATGCTCAAGGAAATCCACGAGCAGCCGCGCGTCGTGCGCGATACGCTGGTGGGTCGTATGACCCCCGCCGGCGAGCTCGATATCGACGAGCTGGGCCTGTCCCTCGAGGAACTCAACGACATCGACCGCGTCTACGTGATCGCTTGCGGCACTAGCTATCACGCTGGCCTCATCGCCAAGAACCTTATTGAGGGCTGGGCTCGCATCCCCACCGAGGTTGAGGCGGCCAGCGAGTTCCGCTATCGCAATCCCATCATCACGCCGACGACGCTTGTCGTGGCTGTGTCCCAGTCGGGCGAGACGGCCGACACCCTTGCCGCCATTCGCGACGCGCGCATCAAGGGCGCCAAGGTCTTCGGCATCACCAACGTGGTGGGCAGCCCGGTGGCGCGTGAGAGCGACGGCGTCATCTACACCAAGGCCAACAAGGAGATCGCGGTCGCCTCGACCAAGAGCTTTATCGGTCAGGTCGTGAGCCTTACGCTGCTGGCTCTGCTGCTGGCGCAGGTTAAGTACCGTCTGACCACCAAGCAGGCGCGCATGCTGTTCCGCGAGCTTTCCGATACGGCCGAGCAGATCCAGTGGATTTTGGATACCCAGACCGAGGCCGTTCATGAGGCCGCCCTGCTGTGCAAGGACGCGCAGTCGGCGCTGTTCGTGGGCCGTGGCATGGGTGCCGCTATTTCCTACGAGGGCGCACTCAAGCTCAAGGAGGTCAGCTACCTGCATGCCGAGGCCTACGCCGCCGGCGAGATGAAGCACGGCCCCATTGCCCTGATCGACCCGGGCTTCCCTGTCATCGCTGTGGCCACCAAGAGTGCCACCTACGACAAGACCGTGTCGAACCTCATGGAGTGCAAGGCGCGTGGCGCCAAGGTCATCGTCGTTGCCACCGAGGGTGACGAGGAGATCAACAAGATTGCCGATTGCATCATCCGCGTGCCGGCCGTCCGCGACGTGTTCAGCCCCATCACCGCGAGCGTCCCGCTGCAGCTGCTCGCCCGCGAGGTCGCCATCCTGCGCGGTTGCGACGTTGACCAACCTCGTAACCTGGCGAAAAGCGTTACTGTCGAGTAGTTGGTTCCGCCGTTCTAACGACCAAGGCCCGGCTCCGCGTCATCAGACGGAGCCGGGCCTTTTTGTACGGAGAAACCAGCACAAAGGTGCCTGTCCCCTTTGTGGTGGTTTTGGCAGGTTAGCGGAGCTTGCTGGTCTCGAAGTACTCGGGGAACTGGTCCAGAACCTCGGTTTGGTTGCGGAACATCATGTGCAGGTGCTTGCTGACCAAAAAGCTCGCTTCGATGGGGTCGCGACCGGCGATAGCGCGGCGAATCTGCTTGTGCTCGTTCACGATGTCCTGATTGTCGAGAACCTGCGTGGCGGCGCGCAGCCAGCGGAAGCGCTCCAGGTCGGCATTGGTCTCCTCGAGCCACGACCACACGGTGCTGCGGCATGCGATGCTAAAAATCATGTGATGCATGAGGTTGTCGCTCAAAAAGAAGCCGATGCGATCCTCTTCGGCCATGGCCTTTTCCTGCAGCACGATGGCGCGGTCGAGCTGCTCGATGCCGGCCGACGTGGCGCGCGCACAGCACTCCACAATCACCTGCTTTTCCAGATGCTCGCGGATGTAACAGGCACTCTCGGCAAGGGTGAGGTTGATGGGTGAGACGTAGGTGCCGCTCTGGGGCACGGTGCGCACCAGGCCTTCCTGCGCCAAGCGAACCAAAGCCTCGCGCACGGGCGTGCGACCCATGTCCAGGTCATCGCAAAGCTGCTTGACGCCCAGCTTTTCGCCCGGCTTATAGTCCAGGTAGACGATTTTGCGTCGAATGGTGTGGTAGGACTGGTCCTGTAGGCTCGTTTCCTGCTCGCCGACGTGCATCGATTCTTCCATAGCGCCTCGCAACTGTTCTATCAAACTCATATGTCAGTTGTTAATTATGCCGCGAATCAGCTCTCCGCGGAGGGTAATTCGGCTGTCGCCCGAGAACTATTGCGGCATCTTAGTCTGTATTTGCGCAAGGCTATGCCCAATGTTGCCGTATCATAAGCCGTCGCAAACGTGAAAGAGAAAGAAGGAATCCCATATGCAACTGGCGAATATCGTACGCGAGCGCTGGAAGGGTGTCTTGTTCTGCCTGATCATCGCTATCCCCGCAACGCTGCTCGGCAAACAGATTGAGGTGGTCGGTGGGCCGGTATTCGCCATCCTCTTTGGCATGGTTCTGGCGCTCGTCTTTCCCAAGAATCGCCGCGAACAGCTCGCCGCCGGTGTCACCTATACGTCTAAAAAAGTCTTGCAGTACGCGGTTATCCTGCTTGGCTTTGGCATGAACCTCTCCCAGATTCTGTCCAAGGGCGCCCAGTCGCTACCGATTATCGTGGCGACAATCTCGACCTCGCTTGTCATCGCCTTTGTGCTCTGCCGCGTTATGAACGTGCCGGGCAAGATCGCGACGCTTGTGGGTGTGGGTTCGTCGATTTGCGGCGGTTCTGCCATCGCCGCGACCGCGCCCGTCATCGATGCCGACGATCGCGAGATTGCCCAGGCTATTTCGGTCATCTTCCTGTTTAACGTTATCGCGGCGCTCGTGTTTCCGACGCTCGGCGGTATGCTCGGGCTGACCAACGAGGGCTTTGGCCTGTTTGCCGGCACCGCCATCAACGACACCTCGTCCGTAACGGCTGCAGCGAGCGCTTGGGACAGCATGCATCCCGGCGCCAATGTGCTCGAGAGCGCCACGGTGGTCAAGCTCACCAGGACGCTGGCCATTATTCCCATCACGTTGGTCCTCGCATGCTGGCAGATGCATCTGGCGCGCAAGGCCGGCGGCGACGCCAAAAGCACGTTCTCGCTTAAACGCGCGTTTCCCATGTTTGTGCTGTTCTTTGTGCTGGCGAGCGTAATCACCACGGTGCTTCAGCTTCCCGTGTCCATCACGGCGCCCATCAAGGAGCTGTCGAAGTTCTTTATCGTGATGGCCATGGCGGCTATTGGCTTTAATACCGATATCGTCGAGCTGGTCAAAAAGGGCGGCAAGCCCATCGCGCTGGGCTTTTGCTGTTGGATTGGCATTGCGTGCATGAGTTTGGGAATGCAGCACGTGCTGGGAATCTGGTAGAGGAGTAGCTTATTCGCGTGCTGGTTGCTGGTTGCTGGTGAGCGCAAGCCTGCGGTGGAGCGATAGGAGCTCTTGCGGGTATGGCTTGTCCGCAGGTTTATAAGTCCCGAAGAGCTCTTATCGCCCCGCCAGGATGGCGATGCGGGGCAACACTTATACTCGCAGGACGGCGCTTTCTGCCCTATAGTGTTTGGTGAACAATATCGTTCAATTTTGAAACACTCGGTCGTGCGACCGTCGGCGGATGCACGTCGCCGCGGACAGGGGCAAATCATGAATAGCGATGCCAAGCTGAACATCTTGACCGAGGCCCTGGCTGCTGCCGGGGCCTCGGCATTGGCAATCGATGCGCGTGGGGACGTCGTGATTTCGACCATGAATGACGCGGCGCTTGAGCGGGATGTGGCGGCTTTTGTCGCTGAGCGCCTCGACCGTATAGGAGACGGCGCGCGTCTGGTTATGGGGCGCGCGGGTACGCGCCTGAGCCTGACCGTTCGCCCCACCGACAAAGAGGGTGGGGGCCTTTGGGTCGTCGTGGTCCGCGAGGTGCGCGGCGCCGCGGCACATGCGGGCATCGAGTGGCTCAACGCCGACGAAGTTGAGGCCCGCTACGAATCGAGCGCGTACGGCATCGTTGAGGGGGCGGCCTCGGTAGCTGCGCCGGTCGCCGAGAGCTACGCGCGCGGTGTGCCCCTTATGCTCGAGGGCGAGCTGGGAGCGGGTCAGATCGAGATCGCCAAGCGCCTCTATCTGGACGGTCCTTTTGCCGATCAACCCTTTGTTGCCGTTGCGCTCGATGAGCTTACCGATCGCGGTTGGCGCCACGTGCTCAAAAGCGCCGAATCGCCGTTGTTCCAAACGGGGCTGACACTTTGCATTGCGGGCTGGAATGCGGTTGGCCCCCAGCGCCTTCGCGAGCTCGTTTCCACGATGGCCGACACCGCGTTGGCGACGCGCTGCCATGTGGTGCTGACGGCGAATGACATGCCGGGCGGCAGCGAAAGTGATCAAGCCGCCTTTGTGACCGAGCGCTTCGCCTGTGCGGTGAGCGTGGCGCCGGCAATCGTCGAGCAGGGAGCCGCGTCGACGAAGGTTGCGCGCTATTTGGAATATCTCGCTGGTGCATTTGGGACGGCAGCGCCCACGCTGTCTGCCGCGGCGGCGAAGGCGCTCGATGCTTACCGCTGGCCGCGCAACTATCTGCAGCTCCGCGAGGTCTCGGAACGACTGTATATATTGGTGGGGGCGGGCACGGTGGATCGCGCTGTGGTGGAGGAAGTGCTAGCCCAAGAGGACGTGATTAAGACCGCAACCTTTGGCGCCCCGACACTCGAAAGCGACCTGTATATCCTGCGACCGTTGGCCGATACCGAGCGAGATATCGCGCATCTGGTTGTAGATCATCTCCACGGCAACCGAACCCGTGCGGCGGAGGTGCTGGGCATAAGCCGAACAACGCTGTGGCGCTTGCTGAAGGACGATGACCGTTGAGCGAGGCGCCCGTGACCGCGCGCGACGCGTGTGCTACAGTCCAAAGCGTTATTGTTTCGATTTGGTTACGGCGTGCGGGGGCGTATGGCTGAGACTACAAAACCGAGCCGCAGAAGGCGGAGCGCCGCACCGGTCAACCGACGCACGACATCGGTGACGTGGGGTAAACACGCCTCGGGGTTTGACGGCTCGTTCAAGCGCACTAAATACGGCTATCCTTCGACAGGTGCCCGCTTGGCAATGCAGGCAGAGTCCTCGCTGTGGGGCCGCAAACGCGTGGTGGGCTCAAAGCTCAAGCACGACGGCACGCTCGGCTACATCAGCCGCGGGGCGGCTCGCCGCAGTGGGCTCAATCCTGCTGGTTGGCATCGTTATGTGCCGATCGCGGTCGTCGTTGCAGTGATCGTCATCGCACTCGCTGCGCTTGGCTACGCCGGCGGCGGCGCCAACTTGGACGCGGTGTTTAAATCGCCCGAGCTCGCGCATGCAGGCACAGAAGTTGTCGAGGGCGCTCAGACCCAGACGGGCGTCGCACCCCAGCGCGGCATCGTCGCGGCGGCCTCCACCATCGCCGACGCTCAAAAGGACGAGGGCGAACAGGGCGACGGCGCCGAAACGACCCACACGAACGAAACGACGACAACTCCATCGGCAAGATAAGTTGCGAGCGGGTCCGCCGTTCGTTAGAACGGCGGAACTAATTCAAGACTTTAGTCTGCTGGCCGCGCAGCGGCCAGCTTTAAACCACCCGCTATGCGGGTGGAGACAAACGGCTTTAC
>NZ_JADNHZ010000028.1 GCF_015554145.1 Collinsella aerofaciens
CGGATTCGCGCCTCAGGACTCAGCGCAACGCGTTGCGCTGAGTCCTGAGCCTGTTGCAATGAAGATGAGAATCAAGGAAAAAAGAGGGACTATCGACAAACGAGGAGCAATTAAACAAGTTGGTTGATAATTGCATGAAAGCAGATATACTACAATTGATTAGATAGAGGAGGTTTCTGCATGGACGTTATTAACAAAGATCTCTTGGAGCAACTGAAAGAGTCTCAGGAAGAGGGCGTCGTGGTAGAAGTGTTCGACTTTGAGGACTACATGGATAAATTCTGCCATTAGTTTCGGAATTAACTTGCCTCGCTTAAAGGAGAAGTCGATTATCGATTTCTCCTTTTTTAATTAAAGATATTTTTGGAATACATGCTCTTAGCACAGGTTGGCGTCTCAGTAAACTGAGAGGTTGCTTTGGCTAGTTAGAGATATGTGAACGTCCGTTAGACTGAATCTCAGGGTAGAAGGGGCCTCCAGTGTCCAGATCAACAAGGCAATGCTGCGTTTCGGCTAATAAGAACGATGGCTTTTTGCGTGTGGCGGCGGCGTCGCCGCAGATTCGCGTGGCCGATGTCGAGGGTAATGCCGAGGTTGCGCTGGCAGCTGTTCGCAGAGCTGCCGAGCGCGGCATTCGCGCGTTGGTGTTGCCCGAGCTTAATCTGTGCGGCTATACCGCGGCCGATCTGTTCCATAACCGCACACTGCTGCATGCCTGCGAGGCGGCACTTGTGCACATCCTTGATGAAACCCGTGAGTTGCCGGTCGTCTTTACCATCGGTCTTCCCGTTGCAGTTGCCGAGAATATCTACAACTGCGCCGCCGTGTGCTGCGCGGGCGAGCTTTTGGGCCTCACGGCCAAGAAGTATCTGCCCAACTATGGCGAGTTCTATGAGCGCCGTTGGTTTGCTCCGGCGCCTGCGGATCCCGTGTGGGTTGAATTTGCCGGTCAGGGTCCGGTCCCGCTGGGTTCGGGGCTTGTCTACCGTTGCTGTGATGAAGGCGCCGAGGACCTGGTGCTGGGCGTTGAAGTCTGTGAGGACCTGTGGGTGCCGGCACCCCCTTCGACCGAGATGGCGCTTGCCGGTGCGACGGTGATTCTCAACCCGTCGGCCTCGGACGAGATTATCGGCAAGGCGGATTACCGCCGCAGCCTTATCTCCAATCAGAGTGCGCGCCTGTACTGCGCCTATGTCTACGCCGATGCGAGCGAGGGCGAGTCCACGACCGACATGGTCTTTGCGGGCGAGAACCTGATCTACGAAAACGGCTCTAAGCTGGCCGCCACCAAACTGCTTACCTGCGACATGGCCGTCGCCGATGTTGACCTTGACCGCCTGGTTGCCGAGCGCCGCCGCTCGACGACGTGGACACGCGCGGACGATGCGCCGGAGGACACGACCGTTGAGTTTTCGTTTGAGGGTGTGTTGGCCGAAGAGCCTGTCCTGCGCGATGCCTGCGATATCGACCGCGTTTTCCCGCGCGCGCCCTTTGTGCCGGCCGACCATGGCGACCTGGCCGAGCGCTGCGAGACCATCCTCGACCTGCAGACTGCGGGCCTCAAGACCCGCCTTGCCCATACGGGTACCAAGGCGGCTGTCATCGGTCTTTCGGGCGGCCTGGACTCCACGTTGGCACTGCTTGTGACCGTGCGCGCCTTTGATGCGCTGGGGCTGCCGCGCACAGGCATCACTGCCGTGTCCATGCCCGGCTTTGGCACGACGCATCGTACCAAGTCGAATGCCGAGTCGCTCGCTCGCGACCTTGGCGTGAGCTTCCGCGAGGTTTCGATCCACGCGGCCGTGGAGCAGCACTTCAAGGACATTGAGCACGATTCGGCCGTGCAGGACGTGACCTACGAGAACAGCCAGGCCCGCGAGCGCACGCAGATTCTGATGGATCTGGCCAATCAGGCTGGCGGCTTTGTCATCGGCACGGGCGACCTGTCGGAGCTGGCACTCGGCTGGGCTACCTATAACGGTGACCATATGAGCATGTATGCCGTCAACGCGAGCGTGCCCAAGACGCTTGTGCGCCATCTGGTGCGCTATGCGGCTGATGTCTTTGGCGGGCGTATTGCCGAGGTCTTGCTCGACATCCTCGACACGCCGGTGTCCCCCGAGCTTCTGCCGCCCACGGGCGACGGCGAGATTGCGCAGAAGACCGAGGATTTGGTGGGTCCGTACGAGCTGCACGACTACTTCCTCTACTACCTGTTGCGTTTTGGCTTTGAGCCGGGCAAGATCTACCGCATGGCGCTCAAGAGCTTCGAGGGCGCCTACGACGTCAAGACCGTTCACACGTGGCTGCGTACGTTCTACCGTCGCTTCTTTGCCCAGCAGTTTAAGCGCAGCTGCCTGCCCGATGGCCCCAAGGTGGGTTCGGTCACGCTCAGCCCGCGCGGCGATTGGCGCATGCCGAGTGACGCCAGCTCGCGCCTGTGGCTCGCCCAGATTGACGCGCTCAATCCGATGGACTAAGGTTGCCAAATTGAACCAAAACAGCGGGTGCAAGCGTTACACTTTTGCAATCTGATGGCCCGTATCGCGCGGCGCTCTTGTCGGAGCGCCGCGTTTTTCATATCGGAAGGTGGCACCATGCAGGCATCGCAGCGTCTCGACCGCTTTGGCGCGGAGGTCTTCGCCTCGCTCAACAACAAACTGCTTGCGCTGAAGGCTCAGGGCAAGACCATTTACAACATGAGCGTGGGCACGCCCGACTTTAAGCCGTACGACCACGTGGTCGAGGCGCTCACGCAAGCGGCCCAGGACCCCGAGATGTGGAAGTATGCCCTGCGCGACCTGCCCGAACTCAAGCAAGCCGTGTGCGATTACTACGAGCGTCGCTTTGGCGTTTCGGGCATTACGCCGTCTATGGTGCAGTCGTGCAACGGCACGCAGGAGGGCGTTGGCCATTTGGGCCTTGCCCTGCTCGATCCGGGTGACACCATTCTGGTTCCCGATCCGTGCTACCCGGTCTTTGAGGCAGGTGCCAAGATCGCCGATGCCAAGCTCGAGTACTATCCGCTGGTGGCGGAGCACAATTACCTGCCCTATGTGGCGGGTATCGATCCCGAGGTGGCCGATCGTGCCAAGTACATGATTGTGTCGCTGCCCGCCAACCCGGTGGGCTCGGTGGGCACGCCCGAGGTCTACGAGGAGATCATCGCTTTCGCCCGCGAGCACGACCTGCTCATCGTTCACGACAACGCGTACTCCGACATCGTGTTCGACGGCGAGCCGGGCGGCAGCTTCTTGCAGTATCCCGGCGCGCTCGAGGTGGGCGTTGAGTTCTTCTCGCTCTCCAAGTCGTTTAACGTCACCGGTGCGCGTATCGGCTTTTTGGTCGGCCGCGAGGATGTGGTCTCTGCCTTTGCCAAGCTGCGCGGCCAGATCGACTTCGGTATGTTCTTCCCGATCCAGAAGGCCGCCATCGCCTGCCTGAACGGTCCGCGCGATGAGGTCGAGGCGCAGCGTCTGAAGTACCAGGAGCGCCGCGATGCCCTGTGCGACGGTCTTGAGGGCTTGGGCTGGGAGCGTCCCAACGCGCATGGCTCTATGTTTGTGTGGGCCAAGCTTCCCGGTGGTCGCACCGATTCCATGGCGTTTTGCGAGGAGCTTATGGAGAAAGCCGGCGTTGTGGTGACGCCGGGCGCGAGCTTTGGTCCTTCGGGCGAGGGGCACGTGCGCATGGCGCTGGTCTTGCCGCCCGACCAGATTGCTTTGGCTGTCGAGGCCATTCGCGAGACGGGCCTGTATTAGAAACCTGTTTCGACTCGTCAATAGCTCGAAACCGATTTCGTGCAGTTATTTTACGATTTCTGCAAACAATTTCGGTAAACGGTCGATTTTTGGCTGCGAATAGGAGCATAATCAAAGTCCCGATTGGATGTATTGGGATTACGGCAAGCCGCTCGGGTCGTTCCCGGGCGGCTTGCTTGTGGAGAGAGATGGGAGTTTCTAATGGTTAACGAGAAGAAGGTCGCTATTGTCGGCTGCGGTTTCGTCGGTTCGTCTTCGGCGTTCGCGCTGATGCAGAGCGGTCTGTTCTCCGAGATGGTCCTCATCGACGTGGACAAGAACCGCGCCGAGGGTGAGGCCCTGGATATCGCGCACGGCATGACGTTTGCCGAGCCGATGAAGATCTACGCCGGCGATTATTCCGATGTCGCCGACGCCGCCATGATCGTCGTCACCGCTGGTGCTGCCCAGAAGCCCGGTGAGACTCGCCTGGACCTGGTCAACAAGAACGTCAGCATCTTTAAGTCCATTATCCCCGAGATTAAGAAGTCCGGCTTCGACGGCATTCTGCTCATCGTCTCCAACCCGGTCGATGTTCTGACCTACGCCGCCATCAAGATGTCCGGCCTGCCCGAGGGCCACGTCATCGGTTCCGGTACCGTGCTCGACACCGGTCGTTTGCAGCAGATGCTTGGTGCCCACGTTGAGGTCGACCCGCGCGATGTCCAGGCCTATGTCATGGGTGAGCACGGCGACTCCGAGTTCGTTGCTTGGTCCAGCGCTCAGGTTGCCGGCGTTCCGCTGAACACCTTCTGCGAGCTTCACGGTCATCTGGAGCATGAGGCTGCCGAGAAGCGCATCGCCGAGGACGTCAAGAACTCCGCCTACACCATCATCGAGAAGAAGCACGCTACCTACTACGGCGTCGCCATGGCCGTCAAGCGCATTTGCACTGCCGTCATGCGTGACGAGCAGACCGTTCTGCCCGTCTCCTCGCTCATGGTGGGCGAGTATGGCCTGTCCGATCTTGCCATCTCCATGCCGACCGTCGTTGGCCGCGACGGCGTTGTCTGCCGCGTCCCCGTGCCGCTGAACGATGACGAGCAGCATGAGCTCACCGCCTCCGCCAAGGCCCTCAAGGACATCATCGACAGCGTCGACTTCTCCTGCTAAATCCAGCTCTTTTGGGCAACAGGCTACAATGAAAGGCGTCCGGGCCCACACGGCCCGGGCGCCTTTTTGGTGCAAAGTAACCTGACCCCAATGCACCATAGTTGATGGGAGGGCCATGTCGGATTCGCCTAATTTTTTGACCTATGCCCAGACGGCGTTTGATCCGTTTGAGGAGCGGTCGTTCTGCGCGGTGGATAGCCTGATCTTTGCGTGGTTGTCCTATTTGCGTTTGCCGGGTGATATGGCGGAGCTGACGAACTGGCAGGGCCTAGACGTACGCGAGCTGCTTCGTGCCGAGTGCTACCGGGACATGATTGGCGACCTGTGGGATCCAGAGGGGAGCAGGGCCTTGTTGGAGGCCGTGGCAGCAAGCCCTCGCTACCGTGGCGTGCACGTTTGCGGCTATCGTGCCGTGAGCGATGTGGTGGCGACAGAGCAGTTTGCAGCCATGGCGTTCCGGTTTCCGGCGGGGTTTAGCTATCTTTCCTTCCGGGGGACCGACAGCACGATTTTGGGCTGGAAAGAGGACTTCAACATGGCGTTCCGGTGTCCCGTGCCCTCCCAGGAATCCGCGGCGCGTTATGTGGACGAGGCGGCGGATGCGATTGACGGGCCGCTTTTGTGCGGAGGTCATTCCAAGGGTGGAAACCTTGCGGTGTACGGTGCGGCGATGTGCTCCGATGTCGCCCGTGAGCGAATCGAACGGGTGTATTCCCATGATGGTCCTGGCTTCGTCGAGGAGTTCCTGAACGGCAACGCCTTTGCCGATCTTTCCGGCCGCATCGATAAGACGCTACCTCGGTCGTCGATCTTTGGCATGATGTTCGAGACACAGGAGGACTATGCCATCGTTGAGAGCACCGAGTTCAGCCTGCTGCAGCACAATCCCTTTAGCTGGGTGGTTGATGGTCGCGACTTCGTGTACTGTGAGCGCCTGTCCGCCGGTGCTCGATACGTTGATGGCTCCATTCGCGAGATGCTGCTTGCAGTGGGGCCTGCCGAGCGCGAGCGTTTTGTAGATGCATTGTTCTCCGTGTTTGAGGCTACGGGTGCTGAGCGGTTTGCGGATATCGCTGGGAATCTGCGCGAGAGCCTGCCCGTGATGCTCCAGGCTGCGCAAGGTTTCGACAAGGATACACGACGCTTTGTCTCGCAGACCATCGTGGCAATCCTTAAGTGCGCACTGATGCCCAAACGACCCCAGATCGACATGTCCGCTGCCGGTAAGAGTCTGGCAGAACAGCTCGAGGCTTGGCAGTCCGAGCTTCTGCGCTAGCCATTGGTGCAAAGCAACCTGTCCCCGATGCACCAATCTTCGATGCACTCGGGGAGGGCTCGACCGCTATACTGGTTCGTGCCGAAATCGATCTAGAACGGAATGCCGTATATGAAAATCAATCACGCGATTCTGCATATCCTGGACTTTGACTCTGCCGTCAACGTTATGAGCCAGCGCGAGCTCGATATCGAGAGTCGTACCGTGCGCAACTTTGTGACCACGCATCTGCGCCGCGCACGTACCTCGGCCGACAATAAACGCGCCACGTTTGCCGAGAACTCTGCGTTTGGCGGCGAGCTCAAGGGCTATTTCTTTGGCGAGCGTGAGTTCGTGGACCTGTCGCAGCAGATTGCGGAGTTTATCTCCTCCGAGCTCACCAAAGCCGAGAAAGCCGAGTCCACCGACGTGCTCGTGGCCGATTTTGACGACGATGAGGATGCCCGCTGGTTTGCCGTGATGCTGCTGGGCTCCAAGCAGGCTTTTATGCACGAAGTGGGCCGCGAGGAGGGGGAGGTGCGCAACGACATCGCGCGCCATTACGCTATCCTGCCGAACCCCTCGCAGAAGGTGCCGAGCTATGCCATCGTGCGCGCGAGCACCATGGAGATCGGCTACGTAGACAAGAAGCGCAAGATTGCCGGCGAAGACCGTATGCTTATCCCCGATGGCCTGCTGCAGTGCGACACGGGCGTATCTGGCAAGGAGGTCATCGACACCGTGACGCGTGTGGTCGAGGAAGTCGCCGAGGAGCATGGCGCCAACACGGCCGTGGCGCTCGCCAAGGTTAAGGCCGCTGTGGCCGAGAAGGTCGAGGATGACGAGGAGCTTCCGCCTTGGGATATCGTCGATGAGGTCTTTGAGGACGAACCGGTCATCAAGGAAAGTGTGCGCGCGGCACTGACCGAGGAGAAGGTTCCCGAGCGCGTTCCCGTGGAGCGCAAGCAGGTCGAGCGCGCGGCGGTGCGCAATCATAAGATTCGTACCGATACGGGTATCGAGATCAGCTTCCCGGCCGAGATGGGCTCGAACTCCGAGTACATCGAGTTTGTCAACGAGCCCAACGGCCTCATCTCCATCGAGCTCAAGAATATCGGCAGCATCGAGAATCGATAAGTTGCGTTACGCCTGCAGCGAGAAAGCGAAGGCCGAAGCCTCGGATGAGGGCTTCGGCCTTTTTACTTGGGGCTTAATTTCGCTACTGGTTGAGCATAAGTCAGCGAAAACGCCCCATGGCGAGCAAGGTGACGTGAAAGAGGAAGGAAGCGTACTTTGGTACGCGACCGACGATTGAACGTCAGATTGCCGCTTAGGGGCGTTTGTAGCGTCGACCGGTCCGTCGTTCGTTAGAACGACGGAACCAAAGGTGCAGCGTCGAGCCGTTACGCGGGTTGGTAAACCCGCGTAACTATTAAAGTTGACGTAAGCCCTCTTCCAGGCCGGTCTTGCTGTCGGTCTTCTCGTCGCGCATCTTGATGACGCGGGCGGGGACACCGGCCACGACGGCGCCGGCGGGGACGTCCTCGACGCATACGGCACCGGCGGCAACGACAGCGCCCTTGCCCACGCGCACGCCCTCCAGGACCACGGCGTTGGCGCCAATCATGACATCGTCCTCGATGATGACGGGCGTGGCACTGGCGGGCTCAACGACGCCTGCCAGCACGGTGCCGGCGCCGATGTGGCAGTTCTTACCCACGGTGGCGCGGCCGCCCAGCACGGCGCCCATGTCGATCATGGAGCCTTCGCCAATGACGGAGCCGATGTTGATGATGGCGCCCATCATGATGACGGCACGGTCGCCAATCTCGACGCGGTCGCGGATGATCGCGCCCGGCTCGATGCGGGCGTTGATGCCCTTAAGGTCGAGCATGGGCACGGCGGAGTTGCGGCAGTCGTTTTCAACATCGTAGTAATCGATGGAATCGGCATTGGCATCAAGGATGGCTTTGAGCTCGTCCCAGTCGCCAAAGACGGTCTTGCCGCGACGACCGCCGTAGACGTGTGCATTGCCCCACTGGACCTTCATGCCCGGCTTCTCGCGCACGTACAGCTTGACGGGCGTCTTTTTGGGCGCGGTGGCGATGTAGTTGATAATCTCCTGTGCATCCATCTCGGCTGCGTTGCTCATTTGCTATCTCTCCTTTGGGTGGATTCGGTTGATACCTGATTAGGCAAACATGACCTGGTCGAACGTATAGAAGCCGGGTTCGCGGGTGACGAGCTTCTGCGCGGCTGCCAAGGCGCCGTTGACAAAGATCTGACGGCTCGTGGCGCGGTGGATGAGCGTGACCTCCTCGTCCTGGCCAAAGAAACTCACCTCGTGCACGCCGGCGACGGTGCCGCCGCGCAGCGAATGCATGCCGATCTCCTTGGGGTCACGCGCGCCGCACATGCCCTCGCGGCCATAGACGGGGTGGTAGCCTGTCTCGGACTCGGCTTCGACGACGGCATCGAGCAGTAGCTTGGCAGTGCCGCTGGGGGCGTCGACCTTTTGGTTGTGGTGCGTCTCGACAATCTCGCAGTCAAAGCCGGGCAGCTCACGCGTGGCCTGGGCCACTAGATGACGCAGGGCTGCGATGCCGATGGAGTAATTGCCCGAGTGCATAACGCGGGTGTTCTGGCCCAGCTCGCGCAGGCGGTCCATCTGATCGGGCGTGTAGCCTGTGGTGCCTGAGACCAACGCCGCGCCCGTGCGCTCGACATAGGCGACGACAGCGTCGAAGGTCGCGACGTTCGAGAAGTCGATAATCACATCGGCAGCCGGTGCGTTCTCGAGCTCGCTCAAATCGAAGCCAATCTGGGCCACGATATCAAAAACGGGCTGCCCGGCGGCATCGACAATGCTTTCGGCGGTGGTGCGGATGAGCGAGCCCATGCGGCCCGTTCCCATAATGACGGTCTTAATCAAGCAGACCAGCTCCCTTCAGAGCATCGGTAAGTGCGGATCGCGTGTCGTCTGCCATAGGGCACAGCGGCATGCGGTAGTTTGCCTCGATCATACCCATCTGAGCGAGCGCTTCCTTAACGGGGATGGGGTTGACCTCGCTAAAGAGGGCATTGATGAGCGGCTGACCGGCAATCTGGATATCGCGGGCGCGCTCCACGTCGCCGTCCAGATAGGCGCGGCACATGTCGTGCACGAGCTGCGGCTGAACATCGGCCCACACGCTGATGGTGCCCGAGGCGCCCAGGCTCATGAGCGGCACGGTAAGCGCGTCCTCGCCCGAGTACATGCGGAAGTCATCGGATAGCAGGTGGGCGATCTTGGCCGCGTAGGCGACGTTGCCCGAGGCCTCCTTGATGCCCATGATGTTGGGGTGCGCGGCCAAGCGCTCTACGTTGCGCTCGCTGATGCCGCAGCCACAGCGGCCAGGGATGTTGTACAGAATGCAGGGGATGTCCACGGCGTCGGCGACGGTCTTAAAGTGCTGATAGATACCCTCTTCGTTAGACTTGTTGTAGTAGGGGGTAATGAGCAGCAGACCATCGGCGCCCAAGCCCTGGTAGGTGAGCGACTTGGTGAGCATGGTCTGCGTGGAGTTGGAGCCCGAGCCGGCAATAACGGGGACGCGGCCCGCAACCTGCTTGACCACTGCGGCGACAACGGAGTTGTCCTCGTCATCGGTCATCGTGGCACTCTCGCCAGTGGTGCCTAGGGTGAGGATGGCGTCGGTGCCATTTTGCAAGTGGAAATCGATAAGGCGCTCGAGCGCGTCAAAGTCGACGCTGCCGTCCTTTTTAAACGGCGTGACGAGGGCGACGATCGAGCCCTCGAGGTTGCGGATATCCATGTTCTTCTCCTTCGCCTCCGCGATCTGGATGCGTTTGTTCCATTGAGCTGCGACTGCCAGGCGCTCGTCTTGGGCGCGACGGCGGGCACTTTCGGCGCGCGACTTGGCCAGCAGCTCGCGGCCGCACGGCAGCACGTCGAGCGTGGCAAAGTAATCGCCCGGGCGCTCGGCGCGTCGGATGAGGTCGGCCGAGCCATCGGGGCGCAGCAGGACCTCGGCGGAGCGCAGGCGGCCGTTGTAGTTGTAGCCCATGGAGTAGCCATGCGCGCCGGTGTCGTGAATCACGAGCACATCACCCATGTCGATATGCGGCAGCTCGCGGTCGATGGCGAACTTGTCATTGTTCTCGCACAGATTGCCCGTGATGTCGTACGTGTTTGTGACGGGGGCTGCGGTTTTATCAGGACCGTCCGGCTGACCCATCACCGTGATGTGGTGGTAAGCGCCATACATGGCGGGACGAATGAGGTCGACGGCACTGGCGTCCACGCCGATATAGTTCTTGTAGATCTGCTTCTCGTGGATGGCCTTGGTGACCAGGCAGCCGTAGGGGCCCATCATAAAACGGCCCATCTCGGTGCAGATGGCCACATCGCCCATGCCGGCAGGAACCAGAATCTCGTCGTATGCCGCGTGCACTCCCTCGCCGATGGCGTGAATATCGTTGGCCTGCTGCTCGGGCAGATAGGGGATACCGACGCCGCCGGACAGATTGATGAAGGCGACGTGTGCGCCGGTCTCGCGCTCCAGGCGCACGGCAAGCTCAAAGAGGATGCGCGCGAGCTTGGGGTAGTAGTCGTTGGTGACGGTGTTGCTGGCAAGGAATGCGTGGATGCCAAAGCGCTCGGCGCCCTTGGCCTTAAGCATGCGGAAGGCCTCGAAGAGTTGCTCGGTGGTCATGCCGTACTTGGAGTCGCCGGGGTTATCCATGATGCCGTTGGAGAGCTGGAACAGGCCGCCCGGATTAAAGCGGCAACTGACCGTCTTAGGGATGGGCCCCGCTACGCGCTCAAAGAACTTGATGTGGCTGATGTCGTCAAAGTTGACGATGGCACCCAACTTGTCGGCGAGCTCAAAGTCGGCCGCCGGCGTGTCGTTGGACGAGAACATGATGTCGTGGCCGGTGATGCCCAGCGAGCGGGCGATCATGAGCTCGGTATAGCTCGAGCAATCGCAGCCGCAGCCGTATTCGTTGAGAATGGAGATGAGTGCTGGGTTGGGGTTGGCCTTGACGGCAAAGTATTCCTTAAAGCCCGGGTTCCATGCAAAGGCGTCGCGCACTTCTTGCATGTTGCGGCGGATGCCCGCCTCGTCGTATAGATGAAACGGCGTGGGGAACTGCTCGACGATATGCTCGAGCGTTTCCTTGTCCACAAACGGCTGTTTGGCCGCATATGCTTCGTTGGGGGTCAATGCCATGTCCCGTAAACCTCGCTATCCAGACGGCGCTACCTGCGCATCGAACCCGCATAGCGTGGACCCAATGTCCGGATAGCGCTCCCGCATTGCTGCAGACAGTCCTGCGGGTGTTTCCCGCGGGCCCACCAGGTTGTTCGTGCCCGAAAAACCCAGTTCGGCGGGTTTCGCCTCCCCGCGGGGTCAAAGTCTGCCGACTCGCCCGCGGCTCTTCGTGCCCGCGCCTCTATCAAGTGGTAACGACCCTACCACGTTGCACTTTACCAAACAAGAGTATTCGTATATAACGTTTAAAAAATGCAGGGATATGCTAGAAATAAGGGCGTCATAATTCTGCATCACAATATTGTGCAAATGGATATGCCCCATGAAAGGATCCTTTATGACCGAGCTTCAAGAACTTCGTCGCTATCGTCGCGACCTGCATCGCATTCCGGAGCTCGATTTCGATCTTCCGCAAACCATAGGCTATATCGAGGGCGTGCTGGCACCGCTCGCTTGCGAGGTGACCCATCCCTGCCCCAGCTGTGTTTGTGCTTTCTTCGACGCTGGCACGGGCGCTGCGCATGCTACGGCGATTCGCGCCGATATGGACGCGCTGCCCATCGCGGAGGCGACGGGTGCGGCCTTTGCCTCGACGCATTCCGGAAAGATGCACGCTTGCGGACACGATGGGCACATGGCCATGGCGCTTGCGGCGGCAACCTTTGTCGATCGCACGATTCGTGAGCAGCCGGGTTCACTTAAGCGCAACGTGCTTTTTGTGTTCCAGCCTGCCGAGGAAACGACCGGTGGCGCCAAGACGGTGTGCGAGAGCGGCGTGTTCGAGCGCTACGGGGCGGATCGCATCTTCGGCTTCCATGTGTGGCCCGATCTGCCCGCCGGCACGTTGGCGAGCTGCTCCGGTCCGTTGCTGGCGCGTTCGAGTGAGACACACATTCATATTCACGGGACGAGCATCCATATCGCTAAGACCTATGGCGTTCCGGTCGAGGAGTCGCACGATGCGGCGCTGGCGGCTGCCAAGTTCTTGGTTGCCGAGCGCGAACTGATGGATGAGCTGGGTGCCGATGAGCCCTGCATTGGCAAGTTCGGCCTGCTGCAGGCAGGCACCGTCTGCAACGCGGTGGCGGGGGAGGCCCATGTGGCTGGCAGCCTGCGCGTGTTTACGGACGGTATGTTCGACCGTGCGCGTGAGGGCGTGCGGCGCGTGTTGGACGAGGCCTGCGCCGCAACGGGCTGTACGTACGATCTCGATTTTGCCGAGGGCTATCCGCCAGTCGATAACGACCCCGAGCTGTTTGCCTGCATTGCGCCTGCCTTGTCCGAGCTGCAACTTGTGGACGAGCCGCTGCTAATCGCCGAGGATTTCGCGTTCTATCAGCGCCACCTGCCGGGCGTGTTCTTCTTGCTGGGCACGGGCGTGCCAGAGGGACAAGAAAACCCGAGCGATTCGGATGGCTGTCCCGCCTATGCCACGAGCGCTCTGCATACCGATACCATGCTCTTCGACGAGGAAATTCTGCTCAAAGGCCTCGATGTCTACAAACGATTGCTTAACTTGGAGTGACGATGGAACGACGCCGACAGACTGCCGTGTATAGTCCGGGTGGGTGCGGGTGCGGCTTGCTGCTCCTCCCGGATATTGCTGTGAGCATTGGCGTGATGTTTGCGCTTGCTGGACTGGCCGCGGCAGCACTTGCGCTGTTGATTGTGGCCATTGGTGTGACGATTTGGCTCTGCCGCAATCGCGAGCGACGCCGTGCCGACGGTAAAACCAATGTCGGCTGGGTCGTATTCCTGGTCATTGCGTACCCGCTGAGTGTCAGCTACCTGGTGTTCTTTGTCCTGTTGATGATCAGTGCCTTTACCGGGGAATCCGTCACGGTGGGTTGATGCACTGCCGGCAGACGGTCGCGCAAAGTGCGTTTGCTCGGCGTTTGGATAACTGCATCGGCCGTTTACCGCAGCCTTAGCTCTCAGCTAATGAATTCAAGTTCAATCCTTCCTACGATGTGCTGTGTGCCGGCACGGTAGCCGGATCGTAGGAAGGATGAATAATGGCAAAAGAGGGAAAGAAGCCGATCGGCAAGATTGTCCTAGGCATCATCGTGGTGCTGGTTATTGTCGGTGCCGTGGGCTCTATGGGCGACAACTCAACCGATTCGTCTGCGAGCGATTCGGCAGAACCTGCCGAAGCGACACAGCGGGCTGAGGAGCAAAAAGAACCGCAAGAACCGTATACCATTGCTGACGAGGCTGAAGACACTTCCAATCAGTTTGCCTATAAGATCACGGGCACGCTGACCAATAACACGGACAAAGAAAAGAGCTACATTCAGATTGAATATGTTCTGTACGATGCCGATGGCAACCAGGTTGGAACGGCTCTTGCAAACACCAATCATCTGAAGGCGGGCGGCTCCTGGAAGTTCGAGGCGCTGGGTACGGTGTCTCCCGATCAGGTCGCCAGTTGGGAGCGCTCGGATGTGAGCGGTTTCTAGCATGTTGTATGCACTGGGGGAGGTGAAGCCGCGTGTCCGATAAAAAGCTAACCGAAGAGTTGCTCAATGAGCTTCTCGACGCGCCAAACATCGATGGCTATATCAAGGAACACGACTTTGTCGCCCCGTCGCTTTCGGATTACCTGAAGCAGCTGCTGCAGGAAAAGGGCTTGGAGCGCTCGCGCGTGGTTCGTATGGCCGATCTCAATGAGACCTTTGGCTATCAGATCTTTACCGGTGCGCGTCATCCGAGTCGCAATAAGGTGCTGCAGATTGCCTTTGCGATGGCGCTGACGCTCAAAGAGACCAACCGTGCGCTGACGGCTGCCGGGGTAAGCGTCCTTAACTGTAAGGACCGCCGTGATGCGATTATCATCTTTTGCATCGATCGCGGATGCAGCCTCCAAAAGGTCAACGAGGAGCTGTATCGCTTTGGCGAGGAGACGGTGAGTTAGCGGCTGATATCTGAGCCGGTGGAGCTGCCGAACAACGATGCAAGCGAACGGGGCGCAGATGCCATGGGGTGTCTGCGCCCTGCGCTATGATGGAGGCTATGGAAACTCAGACCCCAACATATTCCGATGACGAGCTGACCGCAGCGCTTGCCGAGCACTTGGCGTCGCTCGATCGCGATGACAGCTATCGCGTGGAGCGTGTACTTAAGCGCTCGTCCGTTGAAACAACCGAGCTCGTGTACTTTGAAGGAACCGGCGGTGGTTCGCTCGGCCCCTTTGTCCGTAAACGCATCGATGCTTCGGCTCAAATCGGCGGGGCGTACGGGCGTCTGTTTGTCGCTCAGCAGGCAGGCAGGCGTTTTGAGCACCTGCCCAGAATCGTCGATTGTCGTCGTGTGGGCGACGAGCTCAACGTGGTTATGGAATACATCGAAGGGGAGACACTCGGGGCGCTGGTGGACCGTCTGGGAGCCACCCCCGATTATGCGCGTGAATTGTATCCTGCCCTATGCGATGCCGTGGGCGAGCTCCACGCCGGTTTTGCAATGGCGGGGGAGACGTCGGCGCCGGTGATCCATCGCGACATCAAGCCGTCAAATATCATCGTGACAGGTGCCAACTATACGCCTGATGACGGCCTGACATTTTCATCGCTGGTGATTATCGACCTAGGGATCGCGCGCGTATGGCGCGATGGCGCCGATGCCGATACCGTCAAGTTTGGGACACGGCCCTATGCGCCGCCCGAGCAGTATGGGTTTGGGCAGACGAGCGTGCGAAGCGACGTCTACGCACTTGGCGCCCTGTTGTTCTTCTGCTTGACGGGAGTCGACCCTAAACCAGGGCTCGACATGCGCGAGCAATGCGAGGCGCGTGGCATTCCCACTCCACTTGCCGATGCCGTCTGCATGTCGATGGCGCTCGACCCGGCCAAGCGTTTTGCGAGTGCGGAAGCATTGGGACGGGCGACGCGCGCGGCATATGATCTGAGTCGCCCCGTGCGGCTTTCTGCGCCTGCGCCTGTCCGTACTCCGGCCTCGGAGACGGTGTTGACGCCCCAAGGGCTCCAGAACCCCGCAGGGCTTCCTAGGCCTGCCGCCTGCGCTGCATACGGTCTGCTCTCTCGCGTTCCGGAGTCTCTGGGGCGCATTTGGAATACGCTCGTCTGCTTCTCGCTGCTTGTGTTCTTTGCCGGAAGTCACTTTGCCGTCTTTCACCCCACCGGAGCAAACCAAAGCTACCCGACGTGGCTTCTCATAATCGAGTATTTTTTCTTTGTCGACGGCCTTATGGTGCTTATGCATTTTGCGCTGCTCGATAAGCGCCGTCTTCGTCGGCGATTCGCATTGCTCGATAGCTATCGCGGCAAGAAACTCGCGAAACTCTGGCTCAAGGCATTGGGTGTGCTGCTCCTGTGCATGATCGTCATAGTTGCGGTTGCCAATGCGACCGGCGTCGTCGATACCTCCGCTACCTAAAAGGAAAGGGCCCCAATGGGGCCCTTTGCAGTTGTACTTAGATGCGGTTCATCTGAGCGGCGACTTTGTTGTACCAGTCCTGCCACGTGGGCGGGCAGTACTTTTTGGCCGCAGCCGGGGTAAGGGTGGAGCCGTAGTTGGCGCCCAGATAGGCAACGTGAGCGGAGATGCCCTCGCTCCAGCTGCCAAAGCTGCGCCAACCGCCGCCACGTGCACTCCAGCCCCAGGCGTTATAAGAATTGGCGCAATAAGCACCCTTGGTGCTCTCGATGCAGGCGATGGCGGGGGACCAACGGGGGTCGACACCGGTATTCCAAGCGGCGACGGCAAAGTTGTAGCCCTGGCCTGCCATGGGGGAGCCGGCGAGATAATTGTCGATGCGGCCCGTCCACTCATTAATGAACGAATCGTAATCGGAGCTACCGGTATTGGAGTTGTTCACCGTGGTGTCGATGGTGGTGTTGGTGTTGGTGGCCTGGCTGCTGGAATTGCTGCCGCTTACGCCCTCGCCCGAGAGCTTTTCGGCGGCAGCGGCCTTATCGGCCTCAAGCTTGGCAAGCTCGGCGGCATTTTCCTGCTCGGCTTTTTCCTGTGCCTCGCTGCGGAGCTGCTGGGCCTGCGCCAGCGCATCCTCTGCGTTTTTCTGCTCTGCCTCAAGCTGAGACTTGGCCTGCTGGAGCTCGGCCTTGTTCTGCTCGAGTTCGGTTTGCATGTTATTGAGCTCTTCGATCTCGTCGACGCTCGAGCTCGTGATCTGGTTGGTGTATTTGCAGGTCGTGATGAACTCACCCAGGCTCTGCGCGTTGACCAGGAAGCTCACGATGGGATTAGTGCCCTTCTGATACTTGTACAGATCGCGCATGGCAGAGCTTGCCTTGGCCTGCTGCTCGGGAAGCTTAGCCTCGATTTCCTCGATGCTCGCCTCATTGGAGTCAATCTGCTTTTGCAGGTCATCGAGTTTGGTGCGGGCGTCGTTGTAGGCGCTCGTGGCGGCTTCGATCTTCTGCTGGGCTGCGGAAAGCTGGTCCTGCGTTGCCCGCGAGGCGGCATACGCCGCAACGGGGGAGAGCATCGGCGTGGCCGTCAGCGCAACGGCGAGCGCGGCGCTCGTGATGATACGAGCCGGCTTCGACGCAATGAGCGCTGCGGTGCGATGATTCGAATGCTGCATCCAGTCCCTCTGCAATCAATCGTAGGTTATGGTTCGAACGGTATTCTACTACTGCTTTCGACCTCAACTTGAACCTTAAAGGTTCCAAAGGGTCAAGTTGAACTTGAGGCTTTGGCTTTGACCTGCAGTTATGATGAATTGTTGAGAAACCATAGAGTTCAACTTTAACGTTACGGAACCCTGTTTGTGAGGGTTTTTGGCTGTAAAAGTTGCCCTCACGTGGGGTTTTGCAACTACAGGGTTCCTTCGAGACGAGCCTGCTCAATCTCTTCGAGGGCCTCGGCGGGGGTGAACGAACAGGTGCCGTCGCCGAGTTTGATTACCTGGATATCGTCGCCGGCGTAGACCTCTCCGCCCTTTAGTACCACGCCAAAAACGCCCTCGTGGGGAAAGATGCAGTCGCCGGCGAGATAGTAGATGGCACAGCGGGTGTGGCAGACCTTGCCGATTTGGCTGATTTCGACAAGCACCTCGCTGCCAAGCTTGAGCTGTGTGCCCAAGGGGAGCGAGAGCAGGTTGATGCCCCGGGTTGTGAAGTTCTCTCCGAAGTCACCCTTGCGCACATCGAGTCCGCGGGCCTGCGCCGTCTGGATGGACTCTGCGGCCAAAAAGGAAACCTGACGGTGCCAATGCCCGGCGTGTGCGTCGGAGGCGAGGCCAAATTGCTCTATAACGGTGTCGTGTCCATCGGCGACGGGCGACTTGCGCGTGCCCTTGTGTGCCGACGTGTTGATCGAGACGATGCGGGCGGGTCCGTTGTAGGTGTCGTTTGCCGTGCACAGGGGAGCGGTCGCTTTCGCACGTTCCGCCAGCTCGCGCCTCGCGGCATTGAGGATGGGATTATCGGTCGGATGGTCTTGGGGCACGTGTGCGCCTTTCGCTCGAAGATGTCAATACGCTGAATCCTACAACAACGGTAGGTTCATTGCCCATTGTCATACAACGGTGAGCGCCGTCTTCGTGCTGGACGATTACGTCGATTGCCATAGATACGGTGGAGCTTTGGGCGCCGGCGGCTTGGCACGCTAGAATAAATCAGTTGCGCAAAGACCGCCCGTTGTGTGGGCAGTTCTCATGATAGGAAGTTTCCATGGCATTGCAATTTACAGAGCGCGAGTTCATTCCCGTGCTGCTCGGTGGCGACATCAACGCCTATTCGGTGGCGCGCGCCTTCTACGAGGAGTACCAGGTCAAGAGTCTGGTCTTTGGCAAGTATCAGACGGGTCCCGCGTACCGCAGTCAGATTATCGACTACACGCCCAACGTGGATATCGACACCATGCCCGTGATGCTCAAAACCGTCAACGGCATTGCCCAAGCGCATGCCGATAAGACGATTGTCCTTGTGGGCTGTGGCGATAACTATGTTGCCCTCGTGGCTCAGGCCAAGGATGCCCATGAGCTGGCGGATAACATCGTCGCTCCCTACGCGCCCTACAGCATGCTCGAGCAGTGCCAGAAGAAGGAGATCTTTTACGAGCTGTGCGAGAAACATGGCGTGCCCTATCCGCACACGTTTACCTTTACCAAGGCGATGCTCAATGCTCAGGGTGAGGCGCCTGCCGAAGTGCTCGACCAGATCGATTTTCCTTACCCGATGATTCTGAAGCCTTCTGACGGCATCATGTGGTGGCAGCACGAATTTGAGGGCCAGAAGAAGGCCTATGAGATTGCCGACCGCGCCGAGCTGGAACAGGTCATTCACGATTCGTATGCCAGCGGCTACACCGACGATCTGATCTTGCAGGACCGCGTGCCCGGCAACGACGAGTACATGCGCGTGCTCACCAGCTATTCCGACCGCAACGGCAAGGTGCGCATGATGTGCCTGGGCCATGTGCTGCTCGAGGAGCATCAGCCCCACGGTGTCGGCAACCATGCCTGTATCATTACCGAGCCCAACGACGAGCTCATGGGCGGCGTGCGCAAGTTGCTCGAGGACCTTCACTTTGTGGGCTATTCCAACTTTGACATTAAGTACGACGAGCGCGACGGCTCGTTTAAGTTCTTCGATTTCAACACGCGCCAGGGCCGCAGCAACTACTACGTTACCAACAGCGGCTTTAACGTTGCCAAGTATGTGGTGGACGAGTATGTGTTCAACCGCCCGTTTGAGCCGGAGTTTGTGACGGCTCAGGACGAGGCCCTGTGGATGGTCGTCCCCATGGGCGTCGTCGACAAGTACGTCAAGGATCCCAAGCTGCGCGCTAAGGTGCATCGCCTGGACAAGGAAGGTAAGGGCGCCGACCCTTCGTTTATGAAGGGCGACTTTGTCTTTAACCGCTGGCTGCGCATGTGGCACACCAAGCTGCGCCACTTTAAGCTGTTCAAGACGTATTACAAGTAGATGAGCGCGGCGCCCGTCCGGTTTGCATCGGGCGGGCGCGGGTATGATACGCGCAATTGCGCAAGCGTCACCAAGGAGGCGGCGATGGAAAAGCTGGGAGTTATCGGCGGCATGGGCGCCGAGGCCACGTCGTATTACTACGACCAGGTGGTGCGTCATACGGCTGCTGCCTGCGATCAGGAACATATCGACATGGTGGTGCTCTCCAAGTCGACCATGCCCGACCGCACGCTGGCCATTAAGACCGGCGAGCATGCTAAGCTGCTGGCGACCATGAAGGAGTGCGCCCAAGCGCTCGAGTCGCTGGACTGCGCGCACATAGCGATTCCCTGCAACACGTCGCACTACTTCTACGACCAGATCCAGTCGTTTACGAAGGTGCCGATTATCCACATGCCGCGTGAGTCGGTTCGTTATGCCCTTGCGGGTGCGGTGATGGGGGAGTGCGAATTCGACCCCAACCTGAGTATGCCGGCCGAGCCGGTGCATAAGATCGGCATCATGGGCACCGATGGCACCGTGGGCGCGGGCGTCTACGGCCGCGAATGTAAGGCTGCGGGTGTTGAGGTCGTCTATCCCAGCGAGAAACGTCAGAACGATGTGATGTCGCTTATCTACGATGATGTGAAGGCCGGACGTGAGCCCGATATGGATAAGTTCGACCGCGTGATGTGGGAGTTCGCCCGTAGCGGCTGCGACCGCGTCATTCTGGCCTGCACCGAGCTATCGGTGCTGCAAAAGTACCGAGAGATGCCCGAGATCACCCTCGACGCCATGGACGTCTTGGTGCGCGAATCCGTCATCCGCAGCGGCGCCCCCTACCGCCAATAGCCCTCGATCTGCCAAAAAAGGGGCAGGTTTATTTTTGGTAGGTATTATCTGGGGAAACAGTAAAGGCCTCGGCTCGTTTGGTGTGAGCCGAGGCCTTTTGCGTTGGGCGGTTGCTGCCGGTGGCGAACTAGAACAGGAAGCCGATGGCGATGAGGGCGATGCTGACGATGAGCACGGCGATGTCCAGGCCTTTGATGGGGTAGCGCTTGTACGAGCTGGCGCGTGTACGCAGATAGAAGCCGCGCTGTTCTGCCGCCAAGGCTGTGGCATCGGTCTTGCCCACGCTCGAGATGAGCAGTGGCACGCACAGTGGCAGCATGAGCTTAAGCTTCTTGATGGGGTTCTTGGTGTCGTACTCGACGCCGCGTGCGGTCTGCGCTTCCATGATGGCGTTCATCTCCTGACCAAACACCGGCACAAAGCGTAGCGCCGTGGTAAAGGTGAAGGCATAGCGATACGGCACGTGCAGCACCTCGACGCAGGCGTTGGCAAGGTCGTTGAGCTTGGTCACTATGAGCATGAGGATGAGCGGTAACGCCACACCCAGCAGGCGCAGACAGGCCTTCGATCCTGTGATGAGGCCCGTGTCGGTGATAAAGCCCCACACAACGTTGCCATCGCGCATAAAGGCCAGCTGGAGCACCAGCATGATAAGCGCGAGCGGAATCAGCAACTTGAGCAGCGAGAACAGACGGTCGACGACACCGGCATAGGCACCCAGCGCAAGGGTGAGTGCCAAAAAGCCCAGCAGCGCCACGTAGGTGTCGGACAAGAAGATGCCGACGATGATGGCGGCGGCGAGGCCCAGTTTGACGACGGGGTTCAGGCGATGCAGTAGCGTATCGCCCGGCATGTAGTCGATGACGTTAACCACGGCGGACCATCTCCTTGGTAATTCGAACGACATCGGTGACCTCGCTCACCTGCGCAAAAGCGGGCGAGACGGAAGATGCCAGACGGCGCGAGAGTTCAATAACCTGGGGAGGCTCCACGTAGGCACGCCGCATGAGATCGATGTTCGAGAATAGCTCGTGCGTGCGGCCGCGGCCGAGGATGCGACCGTCGGCCATTACTACGATACGCTCGGCAAAATCCGAGACGACTTCCATATCGTGGCAGACCATAATCACGGCGCAACCGCGCTCGGCCATGGTGCGCACTGTTTCCATGACGGTCATGCACTCGCGGTAATCAAGGCCGCTCGTGGGCTCGTCGAGCACGACGATCTTGGGCTCAACCACTACGACGGAGGCAAGCGCCACCATTTGTCGCTGGCCGCGCGAAAGCGAGAAAGGTGCCTCATCGGCAGGCAGGCCAAAGCGGTCGATAACAAGTTGAGCACGACGCAGAGCCTCGGCACGGTCGATGCCGGCAAGCTCCAGGCCAAAAGCGACCTCGTCGAGTACGGTATCCTTGCAGATCTGGCGGTCGGGGTTTTGGAAGAGGGTTGCGACTTCGCGGGCGATGCGGCTCGTGGGAACGGCTGCGGTGTCCAGCCCCGTAACGCGCACGCTGCCCGAGGCGGGCTTAAGCAGGCCTGTGAGCAGCTTGGTGAGCGTGGTCTTGCCGGCACCGTTCTGGCCGACGATGCCCACGAGCTCGCCGGGATAGAGGGTCAGGTTGAGGTCGTGTACGGCGGCGCCGCCATTGGGATAGGCAAACTCAACGTGATCGAAGGTGAGCACGGGCTCGGCGTCCTTGGCGTGCGGGCGCAACGACGGTGCATGCGGGGAGCCGGCGGGCGCCTGGGCTTCGCTGGCCGCGTGTGCGGGGTCGACAATGCCCGAAATCAGGCGCTCGGCCTCATCGACATCCAAGCAAGGGGTACCGCTTACCAGGCCATCGGCCTCGAGGCTATTGAAGATACGCGTGACGCGAGGGCAGTCGACGCCGATGGCACGGAGCTCGTCGGTATGCGCGAAGACCTCGTGTGGTTCGCCCTGCAGCGCGATTTCGCCATGGTTGAGCACGAGCACGCGGTTGCAGTACTCCGAGAGCAGGGCGACCTTTTGCTCAACGACGACGATGGTGATTCCAAGTGCGCGGTTTGCCTCACGCAGCGTCTCGAAGACCAGCGTGGAGCTGGCAGGGTCGAGTGCCGCGGTGGGCTCGTCGAGAACCAAGACGCGCGGACGCATAGCGAGAATGGCGGCGATGGCTACCTTTTGCTTCTGTCCGCCCGAGAGGGTGGCAATCTCGCGGTCGCGCAGGTCGCTGATGCCGACGGTCTCGAGCGTTTCGCTCACGCGCTGCTCGATCTGGTCATGGGGGACGCCAAAGTTCTCGAGGCCAAAGAGCATCTCGTCCTCGACGACCGAGGCGACCATTTGCGTGTCGATATCCTGCAGCACGCTGCCGACGATCTGCGATACATCGGTGAGCGAGACCTCGCAGGTGTCGTGGCCGTCCACGGTGACGGAGCCAAAAAAGGTGCCGGTGTAGTGGTGAGGCACGGCGCCCGAGAGGCAGGCGGCAAGTGTGGACTTGCCGGTGCCCGAAGGACCGATAATGCCGATGAAATCGCCCTGATGCACATTAAACGACACGTGGGCGAGCGCGGGCTCGGGTGCGCTGCCATATGAGAACGAGACGTCATCGACGCTGATGATCGTTTCCATGAATACCTTTCATAGTCGTTGGGGACGTTCTTACATGACTAGTCGTTAAAGAACGTCCCCAAGAGCTAGTTGTTTGGGACAGTCTTTACCGATGGGACACTGTGGGTTAGTTGAGCTTCAGGGCCTTCTGAATGGGCAGATAGAGGGCGCCGACCAGAATGGCGTTAAAGACGGCGGTCATGGCGACGACGGGCAGCATAGCGGCGGCGAGCTCGCCGACCACGCCAAGCATGGCCATCTTGATAACCATGAAGATGACGCCGGAGACAAAGGTGGTCACGAAGGTAGCGACGATGGCGACGGCAGGCTTGACCTGACCGTTCTTGCCGGCGGCGTTGACGATGCCGGCCATGAGCATGGCGGCGATGCCCTCGGCGGCAAAATCGACGAACGGCGAAGTGGTGGTGATCTGGATCACGGCAGCCGAGATGAGGCCAATGACGAGCGCCTGGCCGATGTTGGGGCGAACGACCAGGATGGTGAGGCAGAAGGCCGAGATGATGAACTCGGGGCTGATCATGCCGCCCGAGATGCCCGAGATTGCCTTGCCGACGGTGAAGTTGAGGATGAAGCCGGCGGCGAGCAGGATGGCGAGCAGGACGAGGGCGCGGACATCGAGTTTGCCGCGGTCGGCGGTCTGGACGGTGCGGGGCTGGGCGGCGGTGTTCTGAGACATGGTGAAAATCCTTTCGGAATGGGAGTGCAAGAGAAAAGCGGAGGCGCGTGATGCGAATGCGATCGGGCTCGAGATAGAAAAAGGCCCCCGGTCGAAACCGGAGGCCTTCCAATCACCTAGAGCTAAAAAACAGGCGTGAGGGACTCACTGTCGACCGATCGTATTCGCATCACGCCACCACCAGTTGTTGAGAGAGTTCATCGTGTTCTTCATGTTGGTGGCTCCTTTCGTGATGCCGTGGCGCGGTCGCACCTAGTTGCTGTTGCGCTGCACTATAGCACAGCGAAGTGTGTGCGGGGAAATCTTTTTTAAAAAGATTTCAGGCGGGTTTCCCGCCTTGATTCTCATCTTCATTGCAACAGGCTCAGGACTCAGCGCAACGCGTTGCGCTGAGTCCTGAGGCGCGAATCCG
>NZ_JADNHZ010000029.1 GCF_015554145.1 Collinsella aerofaciens
ACCCCGGAGGAGTTCCGGAATCAGGCCCTCGCGGCCTAGTCGCTATTTAGGGCGTCCAAGATTTGGGACGCAGTTCAGTGCGAGCTGCAGGGTCTTTTGTCAAGCGATGCGACAAAAATGATCCGTTTCCCTTCGTCCCCAAGAGATCACGTTTAGCCCTCCTTGCGGACTTTTTGCAGGTAGCGGTACACGCTGGGCTCCGAGATGCCCAACGCGGTGGCAGCGCAGGCCACGGCGCCCTTGAGCATGAACACCCCGTTGCCGTTGAGGTGGCGAATGACGTCCACGCGGTCGTTCTGACCAAGCGACGCTACATCCAGCCCGCGCGCGCTCAGCAACTCGGCAATGCTGCGGTCGATGAGCTCCTGGGTGGACTCCGAAAGGCTTTCGACCTCGATAGGGGCGGGCTCCGTGCGCGCCGGCGCCGCGTCGAAGCATGCCATGAGTTGTTGCGCCATGGTGTTGATGGAGCGCACGGTCGAGAGGTCGGTGTTGACGCAGAGCATACCGACGATCTCGTTATCCTCGCGGATAAAGTACGTCGCCGACTCCAGCGTTTTGCCGCCGGCGCCGCGGCCCTCGTAGCCCGTAATAAACGGCAGGTCGCGATACTTGGGGTCGTGCATGATCTTGAGCGCCAGATCGGTGGCGGGACCGCCGATCTTACGGCCGCTCACGATGCCGTTGCGAATATCGACGATGGCGTGGTCGGGATCCGAGAAATCGTGCAGCACGATCTCGCTGTTCTTGCCGAGTATCTGCTCCAGGAAATCGACCATCGGCAAAAAGCGGCGTACGGTCTCGTTCACGGGCAACTCCTTTGGGTGAAATCGGAAATGTTCATAACAATTTTTTCTCATGGTAACACGCTGCTCATCATCTCGTATATCCGCAGGTACATTGCGTAATGCAGATGAGCGGTAGATATTTGGCGGTAAACGGTTGACCAAAAGAAAAGTTAGATGCTATTTTGACCAGACACTTTCCTGACCTGCGGAAATGCATTATCTCAGCTGAAGAATAGTCTGATAACAAAAAATTATTATTGAGAATGAGAATCATCTTTAATACGATATGCAACGAAGGCACAACCTCAACCCCGCACTGCGTCACAATAGAGCGTTAGATGCGAAAACAACTATTTCGAGGATTGGTGGTCAAATGACCCAGGAGACGGTTAAGAACGGCACTGAAGCCCTGTTCACTCGTGAAGGCATGCCTCCCGTTAAGGAAATGATCCCGTGTGCCCTTCAGCACGTACTGGCATCGTTTGCCGGCATCATCACCCCGGCTGTCATCATGGCCGGCGTCTACGGCTTTAATAGCCAGCAGAGCACCGACATCATCCAGGTCGCGCTCATTCTTTCGGCGATCGACACGGCCCTTCAGGCCTTTGCCCCCTTCCGTCGCATCGGCGGCGGCCTGCCCATCGTCATGGGCGTTTCGTTCGCGTTCCTCCCGGCCCTGCAGGCCATGGGCGCCTCGGGCTTTAGCTTTGGCGCGCTGTTGGGCGGCGAGATTGTCGGCGGTGCCGTCGCGGTCCTCTTTGGTTTGGCCTACAGCAAGATTAAGTGGCTGTTCCCACCCGTCGTGACCGGTACGGTCATCTTCTCCATCGGCGTTTCGCTGTATCCCACGGCCGTCAAGTATATGGCCGGCGGTATGGGTACGCCACTGTGGGGCACCCCGCAGGCCTGGTGCGTCGCTCTTATCACCTTCGCCGTGGTCTTTGCGCTCGCCAACTTTGGCAAGGGCACGCTCAAGCTGGGATCCGTGTTCTTTGGCATGATCGTTGGCATGATCGTCTCCATCCCCTTTGGCATGATCGACTTCTCAAGCGTCGCCACCGCTCAGGTCTTCGCCCTTCCCAAGCTCATGCCCTATGCGCTCGAGTTTGATCCCGAGGTCTGCATTACCCTCGCCGTCGTGTTCCCCATGGTTGCCATCCAGGTTATCGGCGACGTCTCCGCCGCCTGCCTGGGCTCCATCGACCGTATGCCCACCGAGCGCGAGCTCTCCGGCGCTATCGTGTCCCAGGGCCTCACCTCTATGGTCGGCGGCCTGCTGGGCGGTCTTCCCACCAGCGCCCTTGGCCAGAACGTGGGCATCATCTGCTCCAACAAGGTCGTCAACAAGTGGGTCTTTGTGATCATCGCGGCCGTCTTTGCCATCGCCGGTCTGTTCCCGCAGCTCTCTGCCGTCCTTTCCGCTATCCCGCAGCCCGTCATCGGCGGCGCGACCGTCGGCGTCTTTGGCACCATTACCATGAACGGCGTGCGCATGTTCACCCGCGAGGGCCTCACGCAGCGCACTACCACCATCGTCGGTACCTCCGTCGTCTTTGGCCTGGGTATCTGGATGGCCAGCGGTTGCCTTGCCGGCGAGGGTATGCCCGCTTGGGTATCCACCGTCATCGGCTCCAATGCCGTAACCCCCACCGCCATCATGGCCATTGTCCTTAACCTGATCCTTCCGCAGACGCCGGTCGTGGCTCAGCACATCGATGCCGCCAAGGACGCTGCCGTGGATCTGGTCTTGCCCGAGAGCAAGAAGTAGCCAATTCGGTGCTATTCGTCGGCGGGCGCATCGCCTCGTCCGCCGACGTCATGCGGCGCCAAGCCGCACTTCAAAGGGTTTGTCCCTTTGGTGAAGCGTTGACGGGAGAGGGCCCGTTTCCGGTGTAGGCCGGCGCTTCGCACTCCGCCATGTCAGAGGTGTCAAACCCCGCCCCTGATGTTGAAGGGAGCATCCATGCTTCTGGTCGCTAACGGTTCTGTCTTTACCCGCAATGCTCAGACCCCGTTCATTCCAAACGGTGCGGTCGCCATTGACGGAGATACGATCGTCGAAGTGGGCCCCGAGTGCGAGCTCAAGGCCAAGTACCCGGATGCCGAGTACGTCGACGCCCGGGGCAACCTCATCATGCCCGGACTCATCAACTGCCACACCCACATCTACTCGGGTTTGGCCCGCGGCCTTGCCATTAAGGGCTGTAACCCTACCAATTTCCTGGAGAATCTTGAGCAGCAGTGGTGGAAGATCGACGACAACCTGACGCTCGACGGCACCAAGGCCAGCGCCTATGCCACGATTCTTGACTCCATCCGCGATGGCGTCACCACGATCTTCGATCACCATGCGAGCTTCTGCGAGATTCCGGGAAGCCTCTTTACCATTAAGGATGCCGCTCAGGAGCTGGGCATGCGTTCGTGCCTGTGCTACGAGGTCTCCGATCGACGCGGCCAGGAAAAATGTGACCAGGCCATTGCCGAGAACGCCGAGTTTGCCCAGTGGGCCGCCAAGGAGCGTCGCGATAACGACAACCACATGATCGCCGCCATGTTTGGCGGTCACGCCACCTTTACGCTGTCGGACGAGACCATGGACAAGATGGCCGAGGCCAACAACGGCCTGACCGGCTTCCACATCCACGTATGCGAGGGTATGAACGACGTGTGGGATTCCCGCCTCAACCGCGGCGGCATCAGCCCCGTCGAGCGCCTGCTGCAGCACAACCTGCTGGGTCCCGACACCATGCTGGGCCACTGCATCCACGTGACGCCCGCCGAGATGGATATCGTCAAGGAGTCCGGCACCTGGCTCGTTAACAACCCCGAATCCAATATGGGCAACGCCGTGGGCTGCGCCCCCGTGCTCGAGTTCTTCCGCCGCGGCATCCCCGTGTGCATGGGCACCGACGCCTACACCCACGACATGCTCGAGAGCCTCAAGGTCTTCCTGATCATTCAACGCCACAACGCCGCCATGCCCAACGTGGGCTGGTGCGAGGCCATGACGATGCTCTTCAAGAACAACGCCAAGATGGCGAGCAAGTACTTCGATCGCAAGCTCGGCGTGCTCGAGGCCGGCGCTGCCGCCGACGTCATCGTTATGGACTACAAGCCCTTTACGCCGCTGAGCGAGGAGAATATCGACGGCCACATGCTCTTTGGCATGATGGGCAAAAACTGCCGCACCACCATCATCAACGGCCGCGTCCTGTACAAGGATCGCGAGTTCGTTGGGATTGATGAGGACAAGATCAACGCGTGGACCATGGCCGAGTCCAAGAAGCTCTGGAGCACGCTCAACGATCGCGCCTACTAATTCCAATTGGACCTTCGCGCGTGTCGGATGTTTCGCCGCATCCGACGCGCGCATAGGCGGCCTCCGCGGGGTCGCCGGCGCTGTGCTAGCGCTGCACCGTATTTGCGCCCGCCGCGCGGTCTCGCCGGGCGTTACAGAGAGGAGCTCATTATGAGCGACATCATGAGGCCGATCCCGTTTTCGCAGCTGATGAACTGGATCATCGAGGAGCACAAGACTCAGGGCGCCGTCTTTGGCGTGCGCAAGATGGTCACGACCAACCAGGAGGGTGCGCTTCCCATTTTTGACGAGCGCATCGAGACTCCGTTTGGCCCGGCTGCCGGTCCCAATACGCAGCTTGCCCAGAACATCGTGGCATCCTACGTGGCCGGCTCCCGCTTCTTTGAGCTCAAGACCGTCCAGGTTATGGACGGCGAGGAGCTCTCCAAGTGCGTCAACAAGCCCTGTATCGTGGCTCAGGACGAGTGCTACAACTGCGAATGGTCGACCGAGCTCGAGGTTCCGCAGGCCTTTGCCGAGTACGTGAAGGCATGGTTTGCCTGCCACCTGATCGCTCGCGAGTACGGTCTGGGTAGCCCGGACGGCTTTGTCTTCAACATGTCCGTGGGTTATGACCTCGAGGGTATTAAGAGCCCCAAGGTCGACGCCTACATCGAGGGCATGAAGGACGCCAGCGGCTCCGACGTCTGGAACGAGTGCCGCACGTGGGCGCTCGCTAACCTGGACAAGTTTGAGCATGTCGATGCCGCGTTTGTCGAGTCCATCCCGGCGCGCGTCTCCAACTCCATCACTGAGTCCACGCTGCATGGCTGCCCGCCGGCGGAGATCGAGCGCATCGCGACCTATCTGATCACCGAGAAGGGCCTCAACACCTACATCAAGTGCAACGCCACGCTGCTGGGCTATGAGTTTGCCCGCCAGCGCCTGAACGAGCTGGGCTTTGACTACATCGTCTTCGATGACACGCACTTCCGCGAGGACCTGCAGTGGGCCGACGCCGTGCCCATGTTCGAGCGCCTGATTGCCCTGTGCGCCGAGCGCGGCCTGGAGTTTGGCGTCAAGCTCACCAACACCTTCCCCGTCGACGTGACGAGGAACGAGCTGCCTTCCACCGAGATGTACATGTCCGGCCGTTCGCTGTTCTCGCTGACCATCGAGGCCGCCCGCCGCATTACCGAGCAGTTCGATGGCAAGCTGCGCATCAGCTACTCCGGCGGCGCCACGGTCTACAACATCCGCGCCCTGTATGACGCCGGCATTTGGCCCGTCACCCTGGCGACCGACGTGCTCAAGCCCGGTGGCTACGAGCGCTTTAGCCAGATGGCCGGCGAGTTTGCCGACCTGGATGGCAAGCCGTTTGAGGGCGTCTCGCTCGAGACCGTGACCGCGATCCAGGCCGACTCGCTCACCAACCCGCTCTACAAGAAGCCGCTACGTCCGCTGCCCGACCGCAAGGTCGCCGGCAAGAGCCCACTTTCCGACTGCTTTACCACGCCGTGCCGCACGAGCTGCCCCATCCAGCAGGATATTCCCGCCTACCTGGCGGCTGTTGACGAGGGCCGCTTCGAGGACGCACTCAACATCATCATCGAGCGCAACGCCCTGCCGTTCATTACCGGCACCATCTGCCCGCATCCCTGCGGCCGTGCCTGCGAGCGTGCGTTCTACGAGCCCGAGGGTGCCCAGATTCGCGCCAGCAAGCTCAAGGCCGCCCGCGAGGCCATGACCGCCGTGCTGCCCAAGCTGCGCGCCCAGGCCATCGCAAACGACGGTGAGCGCAACGTTGCCGTTATCGGCGGCGGCCCGGCCGGCCTGGCGACGGCGTTCTTCCTGACGCGTGCCGGTGTGCCCGTCACCATCTTTGAGGCCCGCGATTCGCTCGGCGGTGTGGTCCGTCACTTAATCCCCGAGTTCCGTATCGCCAGCGACGATATCTCGCACGACGCTGAGCTCTGCCTGGCCTTTGGCGCCAAGGTTCAGCTCAACGCCCACGTGGAGTCCATTGACGAGCTCAAGGCCCAGGGCTTTACCGACGTGGTCGTGGCCACCGGTGCCTGGATGCCCGGCTCTGCGGGCCTGGGCGAGGGTGCCGAGCTCGACGTGCTGGAGTTCCTCGAGGCCGCCAAGAAGGGCGAGAAGCTTGAGCTGGGCGAGGACGTCGTGGTCATTGGTGCCGGCAACACCGCCATGGACGCCGCCCGCGTGGCCAAGCGCCTGGCTGGCGTGAAGAACGTGCGCCTGGTGTATCGCCGTACCAAGAAGCAGATGCCCGCCGACGAGGAAGAGCTCGATCTTGCTCTTGCCGACGGCGTTGAGTTCTGCGAGCTGCTGGCGCCCAAGGCGCTCAACGGTGCCGTGCTGACCTGCGATGTTATGGAGCTTGGCGAGCCGGATGCAAGCGGCCGTCGCAGCCCCGTCGCCACGGGCGAGACCGTCGAGCTTTCCGCCACCACGGTGATCTGCGCCGTGGGCGAGGGCATCGACGCCAGCCTGTACGATGCCGCGGGCGTCGAACACGACCGTCGCGGTCGCCTTGCCGCCACCTCTACCGGCGTCGAGGGCGTCTGGGCTGCGGGCGACTGCCGCCGCGGTCCTGCCACCGTGGTCGAGGCTATTGCCGACGCCGCCGAGGTCGCCCGTGCCATCGCCGGCGTGGACTTTAACAAGTACGCCGACTGCAACGAGCAGGCCGTCCGCGAGGACACCTGCTACGAGCGCAAGGGATCGCTGTGCCGCGACAAGCGCAATTGCACCAAGACCCGCTGCCTGGGCTGCGGCTCGGTGTGCGAGGTCTGCTGCGACGTGTGCCCCAACCGCGCCAACGTGGCAATTAAGGTGCCGGGCCTGGCCAAGCATCAGGTCGTCCATGTCGACGGCGTGTGCAACGAGTGCGGCAACTGCGCCGTGTTCTGCCCCTACCAGGAGGGTCGTCCCTACAAGGACAAGCTCACCCTGTTCTGGAGCGATCAGGACATGGAGAACTCCGAGAACGAGGGCTTCCTGGCCGTGGACGAGGATCACTTTAAGGTCCGTGTTGCCGGCACGGTCCGTACCGTCTCGGTCGATGCCGTCAACACCGGCCTTCCCGAGGCCGTCCGCCTGACCATCAGGGCCGTGCGCGACAGCTATCCGTATCTTCTTAAGAAATAGGCGAGTCTCTTATGGCCAAATCCATTCAACATAACGTGGCCTACGTTGCCTGCGGAAGCGGCTGTGCTTCCGCAGGCGGCGACGCCCACTGCAGCGAAGGCTGCATTGGCTGTGGCGCCTGCGTCACGGCCTGTCCCCACGGCGCCATTGCGCTGGTCGATGGCATCGCCCGCGTGGATCGCTCAAAGTGCACGGGCTGTGGCCTGTGCGGCATGGCGTGCCCGCAGCGCGTGATTGCCTTCGTTCCCGGCTACCAGAACATCCTGGTGCGCTGCAACAACACCGATAAGGGTGCCATTGCGCGCAAGATCTGCGACACGAGCTGCATCGGTTGCGGCATGTGCGCCAAAAAGTGCCCTGCAGGCGCTATCCGCATCGAGGACAACTGCGCCCATATCGACGGCGCGGACTGCCTGTCGTGCGGCATGTGCGCCGTCGTCTGCCCGCATGGCGCCATTCACGACCGCACCGGCATCGCCGCCGGCGTGTAGAAGGGAATCACCATGGCACAGGAATTCACTTTTACCGTTAACGGTGTCGAGCACACGACGACCCAAAACAAGCCGCTGCTGCGCTACCTGCGCGACGACCTGCACATCCATTCCGCCAAGGACGGCTGCTCCGAGGGCGCCTGCGGTACCTGCACCATCCATGTGGACGGCGCGGCCGTCAAGGCGTGTGTGCTGACCACAGCTCTTGCCGCCGGTCGCAACATCGTGACCGTCGAGGGCCTGCCCGAGGACGTGCGCGAGGCCTTTGTGTACGCCTTTGGCGCCGTGGGCGCCGTGCAGTGCGGTTTTTGCATCCCCGGCATGGTCATGGCGGGTGCGGCGCTCATCGCCGAGGACCCCGAGCCCACCGAGGAGCAGATTAAGTACGCCATTCGCGGCAATGTCTGCCGTTGCACCGGCTACAAGAAGATTATCGAGGGCATTGCGCTGGCCGCTGCGGTGCTCCGCGGCGAAAAGCAGGTCGACGAGGACCTGGAGCGCGGCGACGACTACGGCGTGGGCAAGCGCGCCTTCCGTATTGACGTGCGCAAGAAGGTGCTCGGCGAGGGCAAGTATCCCGATGACATCGACGAGCTCGATCAGCCGGGTCTGACCTACGCCAGCGCCGTGCGCTCCAAGTATCCGCGCGCCCGCGTGCTCTCCATCGATACTTCCAAGGCCGAGGCCCTGCCCGGTGTGGTGGGCATCTTGCGCGCCGAGGACGTGCCGGTCAACCAGGTCGGCCACCTTATCCAGGACTGGGACGTCATGATCGCCCAGGGCGATATCACCCGCTGCGTGGGCGATGCCATCGTGCTGGTGGTTGCCGAGGATGAGGCGACGCTCGAGAAGGCCAAGAAGCTCGTAAAGATCGATTACGAGCCGCTGGAGCCCGTGCGTAACATTGTCGAGGCCAGGGCTGCCGACGCCCCGCGCCTGCACGACAGCTTCTTTGCCTTTGGCAACACGGTGGAGCTCAAGGACAACGTGTGCCAGAGCCGTCACGTGACGCGCGGCGACGCCGCCAAGGCGCTGGCAGAGAGCGCGTTTACCGTGACGCAGCGCTTTACCACGCCCTTTACCGAGCATGCCTTCTTGGAGCCCGAGTGCGCCGTGGCCTTCCCGTACAAGAACGGCGTCAAGGTGCAGTCGACCGACCAGGGCGCTTACGATACGCGCAAAGAGTGCGCCCATATGTTTGGCTGGGACAACGAGCCCGAGCGCGTGGTCGTTGAGACCATGCTCGTGGGTGGCGGCTTTGGCGGCAAGGAGGACGTGTCCATCCAGCACCTGGCCGCGCTCGCCGCATATAAGTTCCAGCGTCCTGTGAAGTGCAAGCTCACGCGTGCCGAGTCGCTTGCGTTCCATCCCAAGCGTCATGCCATGGACGGTACCTTTACGCTGGGTTGCGACGCCGAGGGCAACTTTACCGGCCTGGACTGCGAGATCAACTTTGACACCGGCGCCTACGCGTCGCTGTGCGGCCCGGTGCTCGAGCGCGCCTGCACGCATGCCGTCGGCCCCTACAAGTACCAGAACACCGACATCCGCGGCTTCGGCTACTACACTAACAACCCGCCTGCCGGCGCGTACCGTGGCTTTGGCGTTTGCCAGTCCGAGTTTGCACTCGAGAGCCTGATCGACCTACTGGCCGAGAAGGTCGGCCTGGATCCGTGGGAGATCCGCTACCGTAACGCCATCGAGCCGGGCGAGGTTTTGCCCAACGGCCAGATCGCCGATTGCTCCACGGCGCTTAAGGAGACGCTGCTCGAGGTCAAGGATGCCTATTACGCGCATCCCGGACACGCCGGTATCGCCTGCGCCATGAAGAACGCCGGCGTGGGCGTGGGCCTGCCCGATGCCGGCCGCTGCAAGATCCGCATCGAGAACGGCGTGGCCGTCGTCTACGCCGCCACGTCCGACATCGGCCAGGGCTGCAACACGGTCTTTTTGCAGGACGTTGCCGAGGCCTGCGGTCTGCCGCTGAGCTGCATCGCCAACGGCGAGTGCTCCACCGAGAACGCTCCCGACTCCGGCACCACGTCTGGTTCGCGTCAGACGGTCGTGACCGGCGAGGCCGTGCGCGGCGCCGCCTTCTTGCTGCGCGATGCCATGGTTGGCATCGAGGCCGGTAAGCCTGCGCCCGATGCTCCCGTGAGTGCGCATGGCGACGGCGTCAAGATCGAGTACGACGACGGTTGCGCCTATCAGCTGCGCACGCAGGAGCTCGTCGCCGGCCAGGGTATGCATCCTCAGGACCCTGCGGCCACCATCAAGGCGCTCGAGGGATGCGAGTTTGGCTACGTGTATCTGGAGCCGACCGACAAGCTGGGCGCCGATGTTCCCAACCCCAAGAGCCACATCTGCTACGGTTTTGCCACACATGTGGTCATTCTGGATGATGACGGCCGCGTGAGCGAAGTCTATGCCGCACACGATTCCGGCAAGGTGGTCAACCCCATCTCCATCCAGGGTCAGATCGAAGGCGGCGTGCTCATGGGTATGGGCTATGCGCTGACCGAGGACTGGCCGCTCAAGGACTGCGTACCCCAGGCAAGGTACGGCACGCTCGGGCTGTTCCGTGCGCCCGAGATTCCAGATATCCACGCCATCTACGTGGAGAAGGACGAGCTGTTGCCCGTGGCATACGGCGGCAAGGGCATCGGTGAGATCGCCACGATCCCCACGGCGCCCGCCGTGCAGAACGCCTACCGCGCGTTTGACGGCAAACTGCGTCCGGATCTGCCCATGGTGGATACCCCGTACAGCCGCGCCCGTCACCGCGGGTAGGGTAGGGCGCGGACGGCCATGCTGATGAGCCGTCCGCGCTCAACACCAACTGCATATGCTGCGCCTTTGGCCCCAGCTCCATCGCGAGCCGGGGCCTTTTGCTTGGAGCGGAAGCTGCGTCCCGGAATAGGCGCTCAGAATGGGATGCGCTTTCCCTTTGGAGCCCTCGGCGGAAATTACATCCCAGAATCGATGCTCAGAATGGGATGCGCTTTCCGGTAGAGCCTCTGGCGGAAAGCGCATCCCGGAATTCGGCTCCAGAGTGGGACACACTTTCCGGTTGGAGCTTCAACTGGAAAGTGTGTCCCGGTTTGGCAGGCAGACGGGCATAAGCTCAGCAGCTCCTACAACTCCACCTCGTTGAGCCATGCCGGCAGAGCGGTCTGCCGGATGCCTGCCGTCTGCAGCTTTTTCGCGAGCATGCCTGCCGAACGGACTTCGATCATGGTAAAGCGGATGAGCGGATGGCCGTAGAGCGATAGGTGCGCCTCACGCTGTCGTTCGGCAACGAGCGCCTCGGCGGTGGTGCGTCCGGCCAGCATGGTCTGGTCGGTATATTTGATGAGCCCGTCGAGCTCGCCCAGCGTGAGTTCCCGCGCCTGGCGCTCCCAGGCAAAGTCCGTTCGTATGGGCTTTGCCGAATCGAAGGGGTCCGTCAGCTCGTATTGAAGCCAGTCGGGCGCAAAGCCCGTCTCGATCATGACGGCTCGGGCGACCGATTCCCCGCCGCTCTCGGCACGAGCGTCGGCATATCGAAGCGTTGTGAGGGCGGTGCGAATCGCGCGACCATTGCGGGCAGTCGCTCGTTGCTCGACGGCCTCCATCAACTGCTCTCGTGTAAGGCCGAGCTTTGAGATCGCCGAATCGGCAATGGGCATGCCGTCGGCAAAACCAGTTTGCAGCAGGCAATCTGTGGCCGTTTGGATGGGCGGCGTTACCGATATGCCGGATAGACGGATTGCTCCGGTCGGCTCGATCTGATGCCGCTGAACATGCGCGCCCGGGCGAGCCGACGGCTTGGTGGCGCTGCAGACATGCACGACATTCAGGTGTCGCCACGAGACCTCGAGCCCCAGCAGGCAGGCGGCCGAAAACGAGCAGAACGTCCAATCGGGGTGGATGATCGCAAGGGCGCGAATAATCTCGCAATGACGCTGCGCCCGGTTGAGTTTATCCCAGCGCATTTTACGCGCGAACAGTCCCGGCATGGGCGAGACGACCATGTCGCCGATGCGCCGAAGGAGCGCTTTTCGGATCGCCGTGCTCGGGGGAATCAGGCAACGCCCCTCTTGTTCGGCTTGAGTAAGCAGTTGGTCGATGAGTTGGTTATTGCAATGGGTCATGAGCTACCGCCTTCTTTTTGGGTAGCAAAAACGTATCAGCCGCAACTTGCCGCCCAACTGACCAAAAGCTGACCAAAATCTAACCATGCAGGTAGATGGCCTGTTTTTGGCGACATTTTTACATCCGAATCGGTGGGCGGTAATCGGCGACCTTGAACGGTAGCTAGATATGAAGTCTTGGTAAGTTTCGGGACGTGTACTTTTTTGAAAAAGAGCAATCTATCTGCTGTTTTGTGTTTCTGGATTGCATGTTTGAAGGCATGTGATAAGGGCTGCGGATCGTCGTTTTGTATCTGCGGAAACTGTGACCCGGAATTGCCGCTCGGAATGGGATACGCTTTCCGGAACAGCCCTCAACCGGAAACTGTGTCCCAGATTTCGGCCTCAGAGTGGGATGCCGTTTCCGGATCGGGCCTCAAGCGGAAATTGCATCCCGGAATGAGCGCTCAGAGCGGGATGAACTTTCCCAATGGGGCCGCAGACGGAAACTGTGTTCCGGATTCGACGCTCAGAATGGGATTCGCTTTCCGGTAGGGGCTTCAAATGGAACATGCGTCCCGGGGCCCCACACGGCGTCGCCACACAACTTTGTGTCCGCACGGACGGCTATGTTTACTGCAACGTAGCCATTCGTGGAAAGGACGGATGCCATGGCAACGGATAAGACCGGTTATGTGAGCGTTGGTGCCCGGATCGAGGATAAGGTCATGCCCGATCGCGTGATCTTTAGCATTGGCTTTGGCGGCCGCTTTGATACCAAGGAGGCGTGCCTGGACGATTACAACGCCGATCGCGCCAAGGTCGCCGCCGCGCTGGTGCCCTTTGGTCTGGATGACGAGTTAACGTGTCGCCGGTACACCTGCTATGCGCAGACGACGCGCAAAAGGGCAATCATCGTGGGCTACGACTACTATGCGTACGGCACGGTTGCCGCGCCTGTCGATTCGATTGACTGTGCGGCTGTGTGGACGGCGCTCAACACCTGCGGATCGCATGCCGACATGAACATTCGATTTGAACTTGCGGATGAGCGCGCGGCGGAGGACGTCCTGATTGCCCGCGCTGTCGAGCGCGCCCGCGGTAATGCACAGGCGCTTGCTGCGGCGGCGGGGGCTAAGCTGGGCGGCATCAAGCATATCTCGTATAACAGCCGGCCGGGGGATTATGGCGGGGTGTACTGCGCTGCCATGGGCGCTCCCGATGGGGTATCCGGAGGCCTTGGGGAAACGGTGCTGGATCCGGAACCCATCGAGGTCGAGTGCTCCGTGGACGTGGAGTGGTGGCTGGAATAGCGGACGAGTCGGGTGGGCGTCGAGCCTTCATGACTGAAAAACCATTTGTTAAACCCAACGTCCGTGGGTAGAATAAAGTCGACGGCAGCCCAAGTGGTGAAGAGCTGGGGCAGCGCCGTTACTTAGTTTAAGGGGTCAATGCCTTAGCGGCGTCGACCCCTCTTTTTATGCTTCGCACGCTGCTTGAGTGCCTCGGTAAGCCCGATAAGCGCCGTGAGGAGCGAGACCAAAGCGGTCAGGAGCTTCACGAAATCAATCAGATTGGTCATTTCATGTCCGCGTGGGCGCCTATTCTTACGGCAATGTAGCCGCCTATGTAGCTATGTAGCAAGCGGCAAGCAACGGAGAAAGGCCCTAACCTTGTCAGCTGAAAAGACGCCGGGTATCTCGGCTATCGATACGACGAACTTTGCGCGCCAGATCGTGCTGGACTTTGAGTTTGCGCCGGTGCCAAAGCAGCGCCAGCGTCGTGGACTGCGCAACGAGATTATCGAGGTCGGCGCCGTCAAGCTCGATTACCACGGCAACGTTATGGGCGAGTTCTCGCAGTTTGTGCAGACGGAATTTACCGAAGGCGTTGCGTTTCCCGTCCGCGAGCTTACGGGGATATCGGCTGTGGACACCGCGATGGCCGATCTGCTCTACGTGGTGATCAAAAGGCTCAGCGATTGGGTCGGTCGCTACTCCGCCCAGGTGGTTTGCTGGAGTGGGACGGACCGTCGACAGCTTTTGACCGAGTGCCAGGCAAAGCACATCGATCTTTCCGCATTTCCTACGGACTGGGCCGACATACAGGCGTTTTACATCTCGATCATGGACGTTGGCAGCCACGGGTGCGTCTCTTTGAGTGACGCGGCGACGTGGTTTGGCATCGAGTTCGACGAGTCGACGGGCCACGCCCACAGCGCCTTAGCCGATGCGCGCGTGACCGCCAAGCTGCTCAAGCAGATGATGGAGGGGGACTATCACGTGAGTCCGCGCGCCCAGGAAGTCCGCCAGCGGTGGGGGATGGGCGAGTGAGCCCAGACGCGCCTTTCCAGCAAGTGCCTCGAGCTGGGTGACCTGCTGCTGAAGCTGAAGGCGGAGGGGAGGTAGGAGGCTCATTTGGCGACAAGCGGACGGAATGGTTGCGCGAAGGATTCTAGGATCAGCAGCAGAAGACTGCGTTTGGGATCCTACTCAAGGACGCGCTGACACTCGCTGGGACCAAGCAGGTCAAGAGCGTGGACATCGAGATGGCTTCCATTATCGAAGAGCGGCTTGCTAACATGATTCGCTGGACGAATAGGCAGAGACCCGTGACGCTGCGTGCGTCATCGTGCACAATGAGGTGTATAGGCTGCCAGTGGCGAACTATCCCGACGAGGTTCTGAGCAACTGCATCACCGAGATTTTCGAATACTTCTACGAAGAGGGATTTGGCGGCGTAGAGCAATCTGATTTTACGCGTTTGCAGGAGGAAGCCGGTATGGCAGACGAACTTGTTTTTAGTGCTGGCGAGATAGTTTACGCCATGCCTCAACTGCCCAAAGTTACATCTGTGCCGCTGAACGGTAGCGCCGTGCTGGTTGGTTTTAAGGACGCTCCCGATGGGGAGGAGGTCCTCTTTGATTTTGACCCTCGGGCTGAAAGGGCTACGAAGCTCGACTATGAACTTGCAGCCGTTAGCGGGCTCCTCACGGGTGCGTTGAATATCCTTTGGCAGAAAGACTTCAACCTAGAGGGTGCCAAAGAGTGGAGCGACGAGAAGGTTGGCAAATTCGTTCTTACGATTGCCAAGTCTGCGGGTATGACAAAGGCGGATGCAACTCTAGAAGACGCTATTCGCTTTCTAGAGAAAGAGTTTCCTCTTGCCACGGACAAGCTGACTGCCGAGTTTGGCGGCGGGCTCCAACATCATCTGCGGGATTTCTCGCACCACCCGAGCTTGGTTGGCCTTGCGTGTTCGATCCTCTCGCAATTCACCTGCAAAGGCTATGGTACCGATACGGCCGGCCGGTTTGTCGCCTTTGACCTGCCTGCCGCCGCCTTCGATCCCGACTGCCCTCTTGTAGGCAGGAACGTTCCAGAGAAGATCGCGTTTGGCACTCTGTTCTGGGCGATGCATCTCGTGAGCGACATGGCGGGGTCTAGTTCAAACCCCGGTAAGGGGACGGGCATTCCCGGCGTCGTGCTGTCCCTGCTAAAGGAGCTCTCCTCCCTGCCTGTTTTTCAAGACATGCAGATTGCCTATAAGGGCGAGGATATTCGCATTCAGCAATGGATCTCAAAGCTGTTTAACGGAACGGCGTTCAAAACCGAGGACGGCAAGCCCATTCGCTTCGACCTTCGGACGGAAGTCGGCCTGCTCGATCAAGCTTTAAGCCAGGTGCCAGCAGTCGTGGCCAACGAGGTTATCGTTCGTTGTCTCTACATGCTTTCAAGGCTCAAGGCCGAGCTGGAACGTTGCGAAGTGAGCAAGGTTTCCGGCTTGCAAAAGCTCAAGGCTTCGCATTTCATGCCCTATAACAGCAGGGTTCTCACTCGCATGGTCACGGTTTCGAGCACTTCGTTCGTTTTGGTGAATCTAGCGACGGCGGCGGCCAGGGCGGGTATCGAATGCGAGGGGAACAAGGTCGTGTTCGCCCAGAAGCTCTTCTTGCGAATAAACTACGTTGGAGTTGGACGCCTTGCGTTTGCCCTCCATGCCGACTGGGGCTATATGGCGGAGGAAATGTCCGAGGCTTGGACTGAGCGCGCCAGGCGCCGCCAGGATATCTTCGATAGATTTCACTTTTATAGCCTAGATAGAGAAACGACGAGGATTGCCTTCTCGCTGAAGCTTGCCGCCATCAACTACGACTGCGGGAACGAGAAGAACGAAGTGCGCAAAGGGCAAAAGAGGAGCTGGGCCCGCGCGTGGCAGGATTCGGTCGCGGATGGCCTAGGCATTGATGCAGACGGCTACTTTTTGAGCGAGGAAGATGCGTACGGAGCCCTTGAGACAGTTTCGCGGCGGCGAGGCGGTAAAGTGCGTGCCTTGCTTGTTGCACAGGAGTTGGTTGAGTTTCGCCCCTATTCCCAGATGGGAGATGAAGAGAAAAAGGAATACAAAGGTTTGAAGGAGAGTGGATCTTGGGTTAAACACGAATTTCCCAGGAGACAAGACGCGGTTGATTTGGACGCCATACGTTCTCTCGAGAAACGTTGCGGGACACGCTTCCGCGAGCTTTCAGGTACATTGCCAAAGTTCTTGGTGGGCGGCGTCATTGTCGTGGCGGCGGCCGTAGGCGCAGGAGGGGCGGCCGCGGTACTCGCTCCGGATATTGCTGTCGGTATCTTCGGAGGCTCATTTGCCGGCCTTCACGGGGCTGCGCTTGTCAATGCGAGCCTTGCTGCAGCTGGCGGTGGGGCCTTGGCCGCCGGCGGCATGGGCATGGCCGGTGGCACTGCTTTGATTACGGGCGGCGGTGCCGCGCTTGGTCTATTGGGTTCCGGCGGCGTTGCCTTGGCGGCATCGATGGGGGAGGACTACGCGCAGCTCGTGCTCGTCGAATGTTCGAGGCTCCTTGCTTTTCTTGATGTGGCTACTGACCGCTGCCCGCATGAGGGGGCCATTTTGGTGCGGAAAGCAGCCGAGGCCGTGCAGCGCGGCATCGCTGGCATTGAAGAAGATGTCGAGAAGGAGAACGGAAAGGGAAATCGCAAGGATGGCAAGTTGCTTAAGCAACTGAAGAAGGGTCTTGGGTATTTGACTTCGACCCTTAAGCAGATCGAGAAGATGCAGAGGCGCCTTGGCACCGCCGGTGAGGGTGAGCCGCTCAACAGCTTGCCGGCATCGGGTGATGAATAGGTACACTGCATATTGATGCCCCGGGAATGGCCTCTGATATGAGTCGCCGGGGTTTATTTTGTTTGGGTATGTAAAATTACTGGTTGGGTCAATAAATCAGTGATTGGTGATACCACTTACCAGATTTGTTAAACTATTGGTTGGCCGAAAGCTCAAATCATGGCTTTCGGTTGTAAAATACATGGTTGGAATTCTATTTTTCGCAGAGAGGTCCAACCATGGCCGATAAGACCGCGTTCGACTACGTGAACGAGATATGGAGCATCGCGAACTACGTGCGTGATGTCATTCGCCCCGCCGACTACAACAAGCTCATCCTCCCATTCGCCGTGCTGAGGCGCTTCGAGTGCGCCCTCGAGCCGACGCGGGCGGCCGTGAGCAGACAGGCCGCCAAGGGGGTCTGGGACGACGACGACCCGAAGTACTGCGCCCTCTCCGGCCACTGCTTCTACAACGTCACGAGCTTCACACTCTCCAACCTCGGGGCGACGAAGACCTACGACGCCCTCATGGCCTACATCAACGGCTTCTCCGCGAACGCCCGCGAGGTCCTGCAGCGCTTCGAGATGCGGCAGACCTGCGAGAAGCTCGACGAGAAGGGCATGCTCTACGAGGTGTGCACACGCTTCTCGGGCTTCGACCTCGGGCCCGAGACGGTCTCCGACCGCATGATGACCGACATCTACGAGCACCTCATCCAGCGATACGGCGAGGAGATCTCGCAGGACGCCGAGGACTTCATGACGCCCAAGGACGTCGCCCGCCTCGCAACCGCGCTGCTCTTCGCAAACGAGGACACGCTGCTCAACGCCGACAACGGCGACATCCGCACGCTCTACGACGGCAGCTGCGGCACCTGCGGCTTCATCTGCGACGCGCTCGACCAGCTCGACGAGTGGCACGACAAAGGGCACTTCAGCAGCCCAACCAAGATCGTCCCCTACGGCCAGGAGCTCGAGGACGCGACATGGGCCATGGGCAAGGCAGCCCTTATGCTGCGCAACATCGCCGGGGGCTCGGGAGACGTGCTCGACCAGATGACCGACCTGTCGGCCGGCATCATGCTCGGCGACACCTCGACGACGACAGGTTCGAGGGACGCACCTTCAACTACCAGCTCACGAACCCGCCCTACGGCAAGGAGTGGAAGAAGGAGAAGGACGTCGTCCTCGAGGAGATGGGACGCGGCTTCGAGGGCAGGTTCGGCGCCGGCAAGCCCGACATTGACGACGGCAGCATGCTCTTCATGCAGAACGTCGCGGCGAAGATGGCGCCGCCCGAGGAAGGCGGCGGCAAGGCGGCCATCGTGCTCTCGGGTTCCCCGCTGTTCAACGGGGATGCCGGCAGCGGGCCATCGGGCATCCGCCGCTGGCTGTTCAGCGAGGACCTCGTTGACTGCATCGTGAAGCTGCCGACCGAGATCTTCTACCGCACGGGCATCGCAACCTACATCTGGGTGCTCAACAACCACAAGCCGGAGAACCGCAAGGGGTACGTGCAGCTCATCGACGCCTCGGAGGAGAAGACCGCCCTGCGCAAGAGCCAGGGGAACAAGCGCTACGAGGTCGGCGAGGACCAGGCCGCGTGGATCGTGCGCACCTACGTAGACGGGCACGACCACGGCAGGTCGGTCATCGTTCCCGTCGAGGACTTCATGTACCGCAAGGTGACCACGCAGCGCCCGCTGCGCGTTGTCATTGAGCCCTCGGCCGATGGGCTGGATGCCCTCTTTACCCTCAGCAAGCCCATGGAGAAGCTGTCGGACGCGAGCCGCGCCGCCATTCGCTCCTGGGTTGAGAAGAACGAGGGCGCCTCGCTCACATACAGCGAGGTCCTGGCTGCGACCGAGAAGCTTCACAAAGCGATCGAGAAGCCCAAGCCACAGAAGACGAAGCTCGTCGAGGCACTCGTCAAGGTGTTCGGTCGGCAAGACCCCTCCGCGGAGCCGGCGGTCGATGCGAAGGGCAACCCGGTGTTCGACCCCGAGCTCAAGGACACGGAAAACATTCCAATCGGCATGGAAATCGACGACTACATGGCGAGCGAGGTGCTGCCCTACGCTCCCGACGCCGTGGTGGACGGGTCGGTAAGGGACGAGCCCAAGTTCGACAACAAGACGGGTCTCACGGCCAACCCGCTTGGCGACGGTGGGGTGGGCGTGGTCGGCACGTCGATCTCGTTCAACAGGTACTTCTACAAGTACGAGAGCCCCCGTGCCCCCGAGGTCATCGCGAAGGAGATTCTCGAGCTCGAGGACGGCCTCGGCTCGCTCATGAGGGGGTTCCTGGCATGAGGACGAGAAGGGAGATAAACAGTGCTGAGTGGTTCGGTGAGGTGCCGGACGGCTGGAACATGGTGCCGTTGCCGAGGCTTTTTATGAGCAGCAAGGGAATGACCGTCACTAGGGCTGACTTAGTTGACGAAGGAGCTCCCGTCGTCAATTACGCCCAAGTGCATTCGAAGTTAAACAATAGATTCGGTATCCACGAAGAGCTCATAAAGCACGTCCCTACGGGCATGGTTCCAAAAGGGCTGAAATATTCCGAGAAAGGTTCCTTTATCTTCGCCTGCACATCAGAGGACCTTGCCGGGTGCGGAGACTGCATATACAACGATTCTGAGCGGCCGGTTAATCCCGGAGGCGATACCCTGCTCCTCTCTCCGGTTGACGAGGTTGAGAATAAGTACCTTGCATATCTTTTCTCTACCGACATGTGGCGCTGGCAGATTCGGCGCGACTTGATCGATGTGAAAGTTTTTCACGTTAACCAAGGCAACCTGCACGAGACCTACGTCACAGTCCCGCCTTGTGATGTCCAACGCCGTATCGTCTCCTACCTCGACGAGCGCTGCGCGGCCATCGACGATGACGTGAAGAAGCGCCAAAAGGTCATAGAGAGGCTCAAGGAGTACAAGAAGTCCCTCATCGCGCATGCTGTGACAAAGGGCCTCGACCCAACCGCAGAGATGAAAGACAGCGACATTAAGTGGGTAGATCAAATTCCCTCTAATTGGCAGACCTCCAAGCTCAAAGCTCTATTTCAAATTACAAAACGAATTGCCGGGGTTGAAGGATTGACAGTTCTGTCGATTACACAAGATGGAATTAGGCCCAAAGATTTCAGCACAGGAAAAGGGCAATTTGCTGAAACATACTCACATTATCAACTCGTACATCCTGGCGATTTTGCGATGAACCACATGGACCTCTTAACAGGTTGGGTGGATATATCTCGCTATGAAGGAGTGACAAGTCCTGACTACCGAGTGTTTTCAGCCCGTGACCTTGCGGTAAGCAACCCGAGTTACTACCTCTACCTCTTCCAGATGTGCTACCTCAATCGGGTGTTTTTCGGTTCAGCAAATGGAGTTGCTGACAAGGGGCGCATGCGACTACAAACCAACGCATTTAACAACTTCGTCGTTCCTTTACCACCTTTAGAAGAGCAAAAAAGGATAGCGGCCTACCTCGACGAGCGCTGCGTGGCCATCGACGAGGCAATCTCACGCCAGGAGCAGCTCATCGAGAAGCTCGGCGAGTACCGCAAGTCCGTCATCCACCACGCCGTCACCGGCAAGATCGACTGCACGGAGGCATAGCCATGACAAGAGTCGACATAGACAGTGCATATGAGCGCCGCGACGTCGAGTACAGCGGCCGCCGCAAGATTCACCAGGAGGATGCCTTCGAGCGCTACATCTCCCGAAAGGTCGCTGCCCTCGGCGGCGCGGGCTGGGCCCTCTCACCTGACGATACGGGGTTCGACCCGAACGACGCACTCGTGTTCGACGACTTCGTCGCCTGGCTCGAGGCCACCGCGCCGGAGAAGCTCGACAAGATGCGCCGAGAGAAGGGCGCGAGGTGGGAGGACCAGCTGCGCCGCGCGCTCGTGAAGAGCCTGGAGAGAAACGGTACCGTTCTCACGCTACGCAAGGGATTCCAGGTGGCCGGTTACCAGACCATCGAGTGCATGGCTGGCTACCCGGACGACGAGCGCGTGCCCGGGGCGAGGGAGCGCTACGACGCCAACATCCTGCGCTTCATGCACCAGGTTCACTACCAGACCGCCGGGAGCAAGTCTCTCGACTTCGCTCTGTTCGTCAACGGCATCCCCGTCGCCACCGGCGAGGTCAAGACCGAGCTCACCCAGACCGTGCGTGACGCCATCGACGAGTACGTCGACGAGCGCAGGCCCATAGAGCCCGACGGCGGCAGGAAGAACTCGCTGCTCATGTACAAGAGGGGCGCCGTGGTCCACTTCGCAGTCTCCGAGGACGAGGTCTGGATGTGCACGAACCTCGGCCCCTTCCCGAGCAGGTCGGCGAAGCCCCGCTTCCTCCCGTTCAACCTGGGCCGCGACGGCGGGGCCGGCAACCCGGACGCGCCCGAGGGCGAGTACAGGACCCACTACCTCTGGGACACCATCCTCCAGCGAGACAACTGGCTGTCCATCTTCGACCGCTTCGTCTTCGAGGAGATCGAGGACAGGCAGGACGCGACGGGCCGCTGGCGCAAGACGGCGACCCAGATCTTCCCGCGCTACCACCAGTTTGACGCAGAGAGGAAGGTCCTGGCCGACGCGCGGGAGCATGGGGCGGGACGCCGCTACCTCATCGAGCACTCGGCCGGCTCCGGCAAGACCGAGACCATCTCCTGGGCCGCGCACGACCTCGCGAGGCTCCGCCGCGCGGACGGAGAGAAGATGTTCTCCAGCGTCGTGGTGGTCACCGACAGGCTGTCGCTTGACCAGAACATAAAGAAGACCATCTCCCAGCTCTCCAAGGTGACCGGTCAGGTCGTCATGGTCGGCCGCGACGAGAGGGGCAGCGCCGTCGCCGACGGCTCCAAGAGCTCCCAGCTCGTCGAGGCCCTTCGGCAGAAGAGGGAGATCGTCGTGGTCACCATCCAGACGTTCCTTTACGCGTGGCCGGACATCGCGGCGCTGCCCGAGCTTGACGGCTCCGGATTCGCGGTGATCGTCGACGAGGCGCACAGCTCTCAGGAGGGCAGCTCGGCGGCGTCCCTCAAGACCGCCTTCAACGCGGCGGCGGACAAGCTGAAGTTCGAGAGGATGCTCGACTTCGATGAGGACTCGGACGACGGCGGGTCGGTCATGGATGCCTACTTCGCCCAGATGCAGGCGAGCAACCTCATGCCGCCGAACGTCTCTTTCCTCGCGTTCACAGCGACCCCAAAGGCCGAGACAAAGACCCTGTTCGGCACGCCCACGGGCGAGGAGGACGAGGACGGCAATCCGGTCATGGGCAGCTTCCACCTCTACCCGATGCGGCAGGCGATCGAGGAGGGCTACATCATCGACCCGCTCTCGGGATACGTGCCCCTGCGCACCCTCACGAGGATCGAGGACGAGTCCGAGGACGCCGACGGCAGACTCGTCGACGAGCGCCGCGCCAGGAGGAAGATCGCCAAGTGGCGCTCGCTCCACCCGACGAACGTCATGGAGAAGGCCAAGTGGATCATCGACCACTTCGTCGACAACGTGGCTCCGCTCCTGAACGGCGAGGCCAAGGCCATGATCGTCACCTCCGGGCGTCCCGAGGTCGTGCGCTACAAGTACGCGATAGAGGCGTACCTCCGCGCCCGTCCGGACCTCGACCCCGCCAAGGTCGAGCCGAAGCTGCGCTTCAAGGTGCCCGGCGAGCCGCTCGTCGCCTTCTCCCAGAAGGTCCTGGGCGACAGGTGCGTCCTGCCCGAGGACGAGTACCTCGAGGACAACCCGTTCGCCCTCATCGAGCGCGGATACGAGTACACCGAGGCCAACATGAACCCGACCGGGCAGGGCCCGGTCGAGAGGGCGTTCGACCGCCCTGAGAGCAGGCTGCTCATCGTGGCCAACAAGTTCCAGACCGGGTTCGACCAGAAGAAGCTAGTCGCCCTCTACGTCGACAAGCCGCTCGGCAACGCCATCGAGATCGTGCAGACCTACTCGCGCGTCAACAGGACGTGCTCCGGCAAGGACGGGGTCTTCGTCGTCGACTTCGTGAACGACCCCGAGACGGTTCTCGCCGCCTTCAAGACCTACGACAAGGGCGCGACGATGAGCACGGCCCAGGACCCGAACATCGTCTACGACCTGAAGGACGCCCTCGACGCGGCCGACGTGTACGCGACGCGAGACGTCGAGGGGTTCAAGGAGGCGCTCTACAGGTCCAAGGGCCTCGCAGCCGGTGAGGAGAGCGATGCCTACAGGACCGTGTTAGCGTCAATATATTTTTCACCATTTTCACCAACGTATTTTCGCCAATCGCGCCAACGCGGATGCGCCGGATTC
>NZ_JADNHZ010000002.1 GCF_015554145.1 Collinsella aerofaciens
GGGGCCCGCCCAGGCGTGGCTGCTCGCGGACCCCGCGATCCCCCGCACGGTCGACGACGGCCCCTACCGCCTCGCGACCGCCCTCGACGACCGGATGGCCGTGTCGGCCTCCGCATCGGGCTGCTCGCTGTCCTCGGACGCGGGCGCCCTCTACCTCGAGCGCGACGGGGCGACGGGCCTCTACAGGATCTCCTCGGGCGGCCTCCTGCTGACCGAGTCGGGCAACCGGGCGGTGCTGGCCGAGGCGGACGGCTCCGCCTCGCAGCTGTGGCGCGTCTCGGCCCTGGGCGGAGGCCGCCACTCGTTCACGTCCGCCTCCGGGCTGGCGCTGGACGACCGGGGGCAGCGTACCTCGGAGGGCAACACGGTATGGCTCTACGAGCCCAACGGGGGGCCCGCCCAGGCGTGGGTCCTTACCTAGCCTACAAGACCCTTTAAATACATTTTGACAATCTCCCGACATGATTCAGGGAGAAGCCTTCTTACTAATTTCTTGGTATAGAAAATTATTCCACGCTCTCGCCTTTTATACATACACTCAACGGAATGCCAACCACCTTCGACAAATGCGTCAATATAGAGCTGTCTGTCTTTTGGAAGAGCGCTCGGGTGGCGGAGCTGATCGTTGCCCTTAGCGATATCGTCAAATTCGACAGGGTACAAGTCCAGAGCGTTGCTGGATTCAATAAACTCCCTGCCGCGGTCGTTATTCACCAGCAGGCAGGAAACGCCCTTCATTTGATTGAACTTCTCGGCATCCTTCAGGACGTCGGGCCTGTTTACATCGACGCCCCAAAAATCGCCGATAGTAAGATCGCCGGCGCGAAATCTCCCTGCATAGGGACACCTATAGCAGCTATCGCGAAGCGTCTTAAGGTTCAGGAACATGTCGTAGTAGGGGGATTTCGCCGCAGGAATGGTGACCTCTCTTCCGTCCTCAAGAAGAAGAAAAAGAAGGAGAGAGTTACCCCACCCCTCGCGCTTGCACCTAAACCGGAAATCAACCACGGGAGACCCAAGCTGTTTGCCATAGCCCTCAACGCAGTCCGCGAACATGCGGCCGGAAGGGACACCGTGACAGACCAGGTCAATAATTGTAAGGCCCTCATAATCGCGCCCGAGGAAACCCCTAAGGCCGGCGACCTGGCAAGGCGTTCCACAGAACAAGACCCGCCTTCCATCACGAAGGTCCGCCTTCACGTCGGCAAAGCAAGCTCCAGCGTCGCTCTGGACATATTTTGAGTTGAGAAGCGGGCGAAGCTCATCAACACTCACAGCACGACGATGCAACACTCGAAGAGTATTCCCCTCGCGCTCATAGGCAGCACCGTATACGACCCCGCCAGAAGAAATATGCTCACGCGCAACGGAGCCGAAAACTCCGCCGGAAGCGGACTCCGAGACATCGTCCCTACCGGCAGCGGCAAAGAACGGTCCAGCGGAATTAGAGCCTATCCCCCGGTTGAGGCCGCACGCCCTCGTGCACGCGCCGCAGCCGATGCAGAGATCGCTATCAATTGCGGGAAGAACAAACCCATCCTTACCCTCAGACATGGTGATGGCGCTTTTTGGGCAACCAGCGGCACAGGCCCCGCATCCGCAGCAATGCGATGGCGACTCAAACAGTGTGGGAACTTCGCCCCTTTTCACGGTAGACATGCAGTTATCCCCCTATTTGCGAGCCGAAACAATCTTACGCAGGATATCGGCATTCATATAAACGGAAAAAACCAGCGCAATTGCCAGGCAGGCGATCGAGCTTAAGATGCCCGCACCGTAAGCGGACAGATAATAGAAAACGAATACGCCGACAATTGAAACTAAAGTTAAAACCTGCTCAACCCGGTCTTCGACAAGCTTCGTAAACTTAGCGACCTTAATCCTGCGGTACTCATTCACGACGATCATCGCCAAGAGCGTTGCAACAGATGCACCATAAAGACCGAAGTGCGGAATCAACACAACACACAGAACGGCGCAAAGGGCCGCAGACACCGCAGTGGTAGTACCCATAATTCCGGTTTCCTTATGTGCGGTAAAGATGCCACCGTAAAAGCCGGAGATGTTGCTGAAGTACGTCGCCAGGAGCAATATCGGCACATACAGCAGGCCCTCACCGAATGAACCCTTAATCAGGATGCCGTACACGAGGGGCATAAGCGCAGACATAAGCAGAACGACGCTCATCATGAAACGCCTTAGCGCACGATACACAGAGTTATAGAAAGTCGACTCGTCCTCATCGGAGTTGAGGACGCGCGCCGAGCTCTCCTTCCAAGATTGATAGAAGAAGCCATACACCTGGTCCATGACACCGGGGAACTTGTAAGAGACGGCGTACACGCCGGCGGCAGAAGCACCGAGCGTATTCATGATAATTAGCCTGTCTAGCAGGTTGTTAATAGTCCAGGAAACCTTGTTGGGAATGAGCGGAAAGGAATACCGCAGGAGCTCTCGAGCATAGGAAATGGAGAAAGCCGACGGATCGATATAGCGCCAGAGCTTCCGCATGACCATGAACACGAGGGCAACACCGCCCTGCGCAATAACCGTGGCGGAAAGCATGCCCACAACGCCCCAACGCAGAACAGCGATAAACAAAACGTTTAGCACGATGGTAAGAGCGCTCGCAGTGAAATTCATGACGGAGTAACCCACGGTATCCCCGAAACCACGTAGGACCGCAGAAGCCATCTGCAGAAGCGCGCCAGCGACAACAAGGCCCACGACCCAGCCAAGATTTTCTGGCATAAATAGCAACCAGACCAGAATCGCCAAGACCGCAAAGCACGCGCAGCCAGCAAGAAGAACAGCGCAAGACGCGGTCACGGCCTTAGACCGATCACCATCGGTGCGACAATCGATGAGGAACCGAAACAGTGCTTCATCCATAAGTAGGGAGACAGCAGGAACGCAGAACAGGGCGATAGTGTTGATGTAGTCGACGGTACCATAGTCGCCAGTGGAAAGAACTGAGGTATAGAGCGGCAGCAGAAGAAACGAAACAAGCTTGGTTGCCATTCCGCCCACCGCAATAATGCCAGTGTTCTTAATAAGTCGACGCGTCTCCCCCATTACGAAAGCGCCTTTCTAAGATAAGCGCAGGAATGCTCCCGCAGAGAATCCAGGCGAGAGTCCACGTCACTCCACTCACAAGGGGCAATATCGTCGGCGCACATAACATCGACGCAACGGTCAGACAGCCCGATATTACTCAGCAAGTCGCGCATACGCGCACCAGACTTATCAGTCGCATATACGCGGAAGGGCCTATGAAAGAGAACTGAGAATACAGTTGCATGAAAGGAATTGGTAAGAATAAGGCTTGCGTGCGCAATAAGCGAGACGAACTCCTCAGGGCCAACACCAAACAGGTTAATAGAATTTGGGATATCTAGGTTTTTATCAGATATGTAAGCAACCTTCATGCCCGTTGCTTCCGTCATCGCGACGGTGCTCTCAATAAGTTCGGGGCACTCGCGTAGTAGATACATAAATATATATTCACCCTGCAAAACATCTTTAGATGCCATATCTGCGTAGTCGTCAGAATCCAACAAAAGTGTGGGATCTAAGACAACATCTATAGGCGCATCGACAAGGGTCTGAAATAACGGAACCGTCTCCTCCTCGCGAACAGACAGGAAATCAAACCTTGAGAGCAACTCGGATACAAGCTGTTCATCAAAATTCTCAGGTCTAAAGTTAGTGTGCGCAAGACTGGGAGCGTAAGCGACTCGACGTCTATCTCCAGCGAATGAAAGGAAATAGGGGCCAACAACACCTTGTGTACAATCGAGATTCCATATTTGATCGCTACCACAAATAAAGCAATCAAACTGATCCGCAAGCTCGCACATCTCCTCTTCATTTTGCCAGCGATAAGACTTCTTCGTCATGACGAAATATTTATTTGAAAAATCCTCGAATGCAGTCTTTCTTGACAAATACCTATTTAAACAGCGCAATGTTCGCAGCGTTGCCTTTGGATGCCGGAGCTGAAGCAGCTTATACTGTTCATAATCGTGAGAACGGTAGTCGATAATTTGCACTTCATGTCCCATATTTTCCAAAACCACTTGAAGCGCATGAGACTGAAGCGCAGACCCGAAGTTCAATGCGCCGTGAAAAGTAATCGTTCCGATTTTCATTATTTATCTGTTCCTGTTCACCCAAATATTAATTGCATCTGAAACACTAAGCCCAGAACCCCCCTGCGCCGCAAGGGCAAGAGAAGCGAGAAGATAACGGTTATAATCCGAAGAACGAAGAGATCTCTCGATATCCCTCCATCTGCCGTTTAACGATGTGTTCTTCGTCTTAAAATCATCAATTGAATTAAACGTGTCGCAACAACAAGCAAACATTGTTTTACGCGCGCTGTTGTCCAAGGTAACGGTTCTCCCAAGCAAAAGCGGCCCGAACAGAGGAAGAATACGATCGAAGTCTTCCTGAGAGTAAGAAATTCCAAGCTCCGAACGATAAGAAATCAATTCATCGAGAACCCAATACGAATCAAGGCCCTTAACATTAGTAGGGGTAGACTGCATAATGGATCCAGGACGGATTCGGTAATAATAGCCGCTCAAATCATAACAAGGCTCATCCTTGAAGAAAGAATCAATCCATAACGGATGAATCAGATCTTCATACCATGCGCCTACGGGAAAACCTAGTCGATTCCAGACTTCACGACGATATAGTCTGCCCCACGGCACCATCCAACTAGCTCTATCGTTCTCTATCTCGCCAATCAAACCATCATCAGACATATATCTAAAAGTCGATGTAACGAAATCCGCAGATGTTTGAACGAGCCTGCTCCACATAGCCTCAAGATACCCTGGCCCGATCATGTCATCAGAATCCACGAACATGATGTACTTACCGCGAGAAACCCTAAGACCCGCATTGCGCGCTGCGGAAAGACCGCCGTTTACCTGGTGAATTACAAGAACATTGGGCATTAATCCATACGAATCGGCTATAGCACCAGAATCGTCTTTAGACCCATCATCGACAATAATAACCTCAAACTTGCCAGAAAACTCCTGAGTCACAATGGAGCCTAGACAGGGTTTGAGGTATTTCTCAACGTTATACACAGGCACAATAATAGAAATGTCGTAAGATACGCTTTCCTTAAAAACAATCGGCATGAACATATTGGACGGTCTCTGGGAAACCATACTCAGCTTCGCCTTAGACGCATAGGTTATAGCATCGGAACGACGACTTAACCTGAGTAAACCATCATAAATAGGGCTTGAAAGTAAAAGTTTTATGACTTTCTTAATTGAATTAAGAATCTGCAACAATTGACTCCTCCCATCTTTAAAGTCGAATAAAGATGCGTTTCCATCGATTCGGACATTTTAGTCATGATGCCCTATCATGCAATCAACAAGACCAATCGCAGACAGCACCCCATAGAGGAATAGGCTACAAACAATAAATCACAAACGTAAGCGTCTATGGCCTCACCCAGAACATGGGGACGTTGGAGATCTTCTTTGAAAAAGTGCAAAGACCAGCTTCTAAGCATCAACCGAAATAACTAAAGCCCTAGGAATGAATACACTGCACGACAGAACCAAGTCCTCTATGTCGGTTCAATCGTAAATGCTCGCTCTTAGTCGAAAGCTAAGGACAGGCTTGGTCAAGCATAATAATGCTCCATCTAAAGATATTAGTAAAAAGCAATAATGACCTGCATTATAGAAAGAGACGACGGAGGTATTTAAAGCTGCTTAGTATGTGCCGAGCAGCAAAAGAAACGATACTGCAATTTGACAAAACAAGACTATGAATATAGTCCGGACAATTGCTGATTCGCCTCTGATACTCGCTTTTAATTGTTTTATCAAATTGTCTTTTCACCTCTTTATCCACTTCACAATGCCAAAGAACTTCATCAAGATCACAATAGTGTCGACAGATACCCCTATTGGCATTTTTGACTGAATCGCTCGACCATTCACTCGCATAGCGAATCAATTCGTCGCTTACAAAGCTCCAATCAGTTATCTGATCTTCTTTAAACTGCTTCGTACTATTAGCGTCATGCTGACGATAGTAGTAAAGCGGTTCGTCAATGTGAAATAAACTCTTTGCAATATCGAAAACAGGAAGAAGTTGGCAAAGATCCTCACCGTGCATAAGGCCAACTCGTTTCGAGTACCACTCGTCACTGGCAAATAAATCTCTCCGAATGACCTTATTCCAAACACTATTGAAATCGCATCCGCACAACAGGCTTTTAACAGCATTAAATGATTCACCCGTATGCATACCAGAACAGATATCAACTTTTAACGAGGGTTTTATAGGCATCAATCCCATAGTGAAATCAAATGAAATGATATCAGCACCAGTCGAGGCAATTACATCGCATACCTTTTTAATGCAACCTTCAAGAAGAGCGTCATCGGAGTCGAGCGAAAGAATATAACGCCCACTTGCCTCGCGAAGACCGTCTCGTCGTGCAGCGAGAAGACCTTCGTTGTCCTTGTGAATAACGAAAGCTCTCTCGCGCTTGTTGCAATAAGCATCGCAGATCTCAGGAGATCCATCGGTGGAACCATCATCCACAAGAATCACCTCAAAAGAGCCGGTTCCTTGAATATCAATAGATTCCAGACAAGCGGGGAGAAAACGCTCGGTGTTATATACCGGTACAACAATACTGATGTCAGGCGTTTCGTCATGCATAAATAACTCCTAATAGTGCCGACGAATACGGAAAAAGATCGCAACTGCCGCCATATACAAACGTAATGACAAAATAAAACACGAAAAATAAAACACCCAGTGCCCCAGTTAGAAACCGCTCTCTGCCAAGGTTTTCAGACAAAAAGGGGTAAACAAAACCTGAAATGAAAAGAAAAGGGAAACTCAGTCGAATTAGCTCAGGACTGATGCTCGCAAGTTGAGCGAATAGGGAAGAAATTATGCCGCTGCTCGTATAGAAATTAAGCGTCCATCGATCGAAGCTCGTGATCAAACCCTTGCTGCCTAACATCCATATAGCAAGGCAAAATAGAAAATAAATAAGCATTGTGGTATTAAATGAGCCCATTCCAGCGTGTTTGATCTGAAAGCTATATGACGACGTAAATAGAGATACGAGCTCCATTACATCCGGGCCAATCATAATCACACAAATAGAAAAAATGATAACGCCAACGCATGCAAGAAGTGCAACGGTCTTATACGAACGTTCGCGCCCGCGGTTGAAGCATGAAATATAAATAATCCAAATAAAAAGTCCCATGATAGACATCTTGTGAAAGCCAACTGCAAGAAACAAAAAAACAATAGCGGGGCCGCGTTTCTCGCGGAACAGCTCATAGACCATCATGACGAGCATACTAGTAGCAATACATTGCCTAATTATGTTTAACGTATAACCAAACACAACGAAACAAAGAAAGAAACCTACGATAGGATACCCGCGAGGATACAACTTTCTAACAACTAAAATATAGGGAAGGAGAACGATGGCTTCACAAAGAAAAAGAACAGCGTGGAAATCACCAGTCAGTCTTCCCAGAATCCAGAAGAGAATCACGAATAGCGGCTCTTGATCTGAGCAAGCACCCATAGCACCTGTGAGCGAATAATACTGCGAGGCATAAAAACACCTGAGGGGATATGCCGAGGTATCGGTACCGACAGATGCATCACGCAACCCCGCCACCAAGGAAAGGGGGAGAACCGAAATAACCGCAAGAAGAAAACTGACGTGCTTATTAGTTATCTTTACCGAAAAATATAGCAATACAATATGGGACACAAAGGCAATGAAGTAGATTGGCATCTCTACACCTGCTTTGTATATCGTTTGTAAACTGTTGATTTTCCTCCGGTTGAAACCGTGTCGAAAACACCAACATAACAGTTAAAACCATCTTGAAAGTAAATGTTATACAAAAAGCCGCCGTGGCATTCAGTAACGTTAAACAAATGCGCGCTAGTCGAAAAAATCATCTTATCAACCTTTGATTATAGGAGTTACCCGATTGCCTTACCAGAAATTGCAGCATATAACGCATAGAAAGCGTTATGAACCCTAGGAGAGATAGAAAAGAGAGCACAACGCAGTCTCCATTTTGAACAAGCATATGGGTTCTTCGATGCCCTCCAAGCAAGCCCTCGAGCATTCCTCAAATAATTCTGGGCCTCAGCCTTATCATCAAATCCGTCCGGATCAACCCTCATTGCAACGCGGAGCGTACAGAATGACTGGAAGCACTCAAACTCGCCCTGAAATTCAGGCTCGGCAAATTGTCGAACGGTCTCAATAGCCCTGTCCATGTCTTTAGCATGCTTGGAACCCTGGTTCTTGAGCGTCGTAATGGAGCCAGGTCTCGTCACGTATGCATAGAAGCACGCATCAGAGAATGCAACCTTTTGAACTTTGGAACAAATGTTAGCAATTACACCCATGTCTTCGAAGAGCTGCCCCTCAGGAAAGACAAGGTCGCTAATAAGAGATCGTTCAAAGAGCTTTCCGCAAGCAGAACCACTCTCACCGGTTAATAAAAGAAGTTTTCGAAAATGCTCAATTCCAGATTCAACATGGAATTCTACATTCTGACCTATCTTATAGTTATCAAGGACAGGCGTCTTCGCAAAGGAGCCGATAACGAGCGGAACTTGATACTTGTCAGCCGCTTCGACCATCAACTCAACAGTTCGCGAATCGATCAAATCGTCCCCATCAACATACATGACATAATCACCGTGGCACCTTTGAGTACCAAAGTTACGCGCAGAAGAAAGACCGCCGTTCTCCTTATGCAAAATCTTAAATCGCGTGTCTGACCCAACGGCATCTTCAATAAGGTCGATAGTATTATCAGTACATCCATCATCTACGATAATATATTCGATATTCGAATAAGTCTGACCAAGCAATGAGTTTACGCAAGGAAGCGCGAACATACCCACGTTGTACACGGGGACAATGACACTAACCAGAGGCTTATCAATATCAGAAGCCATATATCTAGGACCTCCTGAGAAAATGACGATATATCAACGCTCTAACGGAATTTGGCATCAGACAGACAACGGCATGCGGCAAATAAGAACAGATATAATCACGTTTTGTGAAATAGCCACGCTCAACTTGAGCCTGCTTAAATGCTTTAGCGTACTTAAGATACTGCGAGCCGCCCCTACGAGCATAGAAATCCTCACTAACGCGCATCGCAACAAGCGGTTCCTTCAGGTTATCCGCCTTGCAGCCACATGCGAGCATCCTGTTAAAAAGATCCCAATCCTCAAAGTAGAGAAAGTCGGAACTGTAGTTACCAGCCTCCATAACTTTCGACTTTTTAAACGTCATGGGAGGATGACGGAAGGGATTTCGCCTTTTGGAATAAGAACGTATAGCATCGATGCCCTTGGGAAGGTCCGTGGCCGCAACAGGTTCATTGGGAGACGTGACGAATTCGATAACATCGCTTCCGACCATATCGAGCCCGCCATCAATAGCGGCAAGCTGTTTCTCCATACGATCCGGACGAGCTATATCATCAGTGTCCATGCGTGCAACAATTTCGTTAGAGCAAGCAAGCATGCCTTGGCGCAATGCATACCCAAGTCCATGGTTTTTTTCATACGAAACAAAATTGAACAGTCCAGGATGCAGGGAGTCATAATCTTGGAGCACATCTTCAAGCTCATGCGTAAGCGGACCATCCTTGACCATGACGATCTCAGCAGGAGAAACCGTTTGATTCAGCACGCTGTCTAAAGCCTGAATTAAATAGGCAGGATTTTCTTTTTTGTAAATGCTCATCAACACACTATAAGAAGAAGTAAGGTTTGTCTGCATCTATCGCCCCGTTCTCTTCTTGCCGAACATGGCACCGAAGGTGCCGGTAAAGCACTTCAAATCCATGCGGAAGCAGCGGTTCTGAACGTAGCGAAGTTCTATCTTTTGCCTCAGACCACTCTCAAAGGTCGCTTCATTACGATCAGTCGCTTGCCAAAGTCCAGTAATTCCAGGCTGAACTGAGAGCAGCTCAGCCTTTTCTTCATCCGAAAAATGCTGTTCAAGCTCATCCCTTGTAATGGGACGGGGACCAATGACTGAAAGATCGCCGTTCAGCACATTGAGAAACTGAGGCATCTCATCGATGGAGCATTTACGAATGAATTGACCAATCTTGGTAATGCGGGGATCATCGTTGACTTTGCGTTCGACTTCCCACTGATGTAGCTGCTCAGGACTTAAATACTTCTGCACATCACCCGCATCGGCAACCATGCTACGAAGCTTTAAAATCTTGATTGTTTTTCCGCCCTTGCCAACGCGCTCTTGCGTATACATAGGGTTGCCAGGCGACTCAAGGCAAATGAGCGCGCACACGATGGCGATGGGGATAAGCAGCAATACACTCATCAAAAGACTGAATACAAGGTCAAACAGCCTCTTAAATAAGCGGTAGCCAAGCGTACCGCTCGGTTTAATCTCTTTAATAGCCAGTGCATCCTCCACAGATACACAGCTCTCTGTTACTTCTTTAGCAGCCACAGTCAAACTTACGTTCCTGTCCCCAGGAACCCCCCCCCCATCTATGAATCCAAAATCAAGTAATTTGCCGGCGCAACGTCTCCCTTACGTTTTGCTGGGCACGTCTAGCGGAAGCAGCTCCCTAAATGTGGAGTCACCCTCGCCCACGTCTACCAGGCACCAGCGCTTATGACGGTCTATCTTCTTTACACGGGTCTCTTGCCCCACCAAGGGCCCCTGTTCTATGTGCAACACGCCGTCTTCTATGCGCGCGACACTGTTGCGCACCACGCCGTCGTCGTCCAGCACGCTGCGATACCAGTCCTGCGCATCGTCCGGCATGGGCATGTACGCCCGCTCCCTACTGCCGGCGATACGGCAGCCAAAGCTCAACTGGGCCAGGGCCCTATCGAGCGCAGCGGCATCGTGCGTGGCGACGAAGAAGTATTCCTTGTACATAGGTTTGGTTTGGAGCGACCATGCGCCGTCCCGCTTAAACCAGAACTCCTTTTGCATCACAAAAGCGTCCTGCATAAGCTCGTGTGGGATAATGCAACGGACCTTTTCGCAGGTCTCACGCTCTTTACCGTTGGGGGTGTGGACCAGATACCAGCGGACGCGGCCGTGCTGGCTGTTGGTGGTGGCGCCGTTAAATGCGCCAGGCAGCTGCTCTTGGCGCCGCATTGTCTGTTCCATCTCTCGCCCCCTCTTTTTGCTTTGCGATGCACGCAAATGCAGGGGCGTTTAGAACAGGCTTCTCGCTCGCAGCTAGGCGCAGTCGCAAAAGTACAGGTTTTTGTATCTTTCGACATAGGCAATTATAGGAGCAATTAATCAAAGATTGCCCAGATTACGCAAAATGTCCTGCCGGTAGATACATCTCCATACCCCTCTACAAAAACCTGTACCTTTTTGTGCAACAAAAAAAGCCGCTCAACCAGCGGCTTTTCTTATTTCGTCATGAAAAAGGCGACCGCCCTCTGTGGACGGTCGCCTTTGTTAATTGTTGTGAAGTTTGCCTTAGGCGCGAGTCTTGATCTCCTCGGTCACCTTCGCAACAAACTCATCAACGCTCATCTGAACGGTCTCGTTGGAGCGATCGCGGACGGAGATGTTGCCGGCCTCGACCTCCTTCTCGCCCAGGATGAGCATGTAGGGCACGCGGTCGATACTGCGGGCCTCGCGGATCTTGTAGCCGATCTTCTCGTCGCGGTCGTCGCAGACCACGCGAATGCCGGCCTCCTCCAGCTTGGCGCACACCTCGTGGGCGTAGTCGCGGCTCTTCTCAGAGACGGGAAGCGCCTTGACCTGCACCGGAGCCAGCCAGGTGGGGAACTTGCCCGCAAAGTGCTCAATCAGAATACCAATGAAGCGCTCGATGGAGCCAAAGCACACGCGATGCAGCATGATGGGGCGCTTCTTGGAACCGTCGGCGTCCACATACTCCAGGTCAAAGTTGAGCGGCATCTGGAAGTCGAGCTGCACGGTACCGCACTGCCAGGTACGGCCGAGCGAGTCCTCCAGGTGGAAGTCGATCTTGGGGCCGTAGAAGGCACCGTCGCCCTCGTTGACTTCGTAGTCCATGCCCAGCTTCTCCAGAGCGGTACGCAGGCCCTCCTCGGCGCGCGCCCAGTCCTCGTCGGAACCCATGGAGTCCTCGGGGCGGGTGGAAAGCTCAACGTGGTACTTAAAGCCAAACTTCTGGTACACGGAGTCGATGAGGTTGACCACGCCCACGATCTCGTCGGTCAGCTGGTCGGGACGCACAAACAGGTGGGCATCGTCCTGGTTAAAGCAGCGCACGCGGAACAGACCGTGCAGGGCGCCGCGCAGCTCGTGGCGGTGCACCAGGCCAATCTCGCCGGCGCGAATGGGCAGCTCGCGGTAGGAGTGCGGCTTGGAGGCGTACACCAGCACGCCGCCCGGGCAGTTCATGGGCTTAATGCAGTACTCTTCGTCGTCGATGACGGTGGAGTACATGTTGTCCTTGTAGTGGTCCCAGTGGCCCGAGGTCTTCCACAGCTGCTTGTTCATGATGATTGGCGTGGAGATCTCCACGTAGCCGGCCTTGTGGTGAATCTCGCGCCAGTAGTCCAGCAGCGTATTCTTAAGGATCATGCCGTTAGGCAGGAAGAACGGGAAGCCGGGGGCCTCGTCGCGCATCATAAAGAGGTCCATCTCGCGGCCGATCTTGCGGTGGTCGCGCTTCTTGGCCTCCTCCAGCATGTGCATGTGCTCGTCGAGCTCTTCCTTGGTGGCAAAGGCGACGCCGTTGATGCGGGTGAGCATCTTGTTGTCCTTATCGCCCTTCCAGTAGGCGCCCGAGACGCCGGTGAGCTTAAAGGCCTTAAGGGCCTTGGTGTAGCAGATGTGGGGGCCGACGCACATGTCGATGTAGTCGCCCTGCTGGTAGAAGGTGATACGGGCGTCGTCGTCCAGGTCGCCGATGTGCTCGACCTTGTACTTCTCGCCGCGCTCCTCCATAAGGGCGATGGCCTCGGCGCGGGGCTTCTCGTACACGGAGAACTTGAGGTTCTCCTTGACGATCTTCTTCATCTCGGCCTCGATCGCGGGGAAGTCGTCCTCGCTGATCTTGACGCCCTCGGGCAGGTCGACGTCGTAGTAGAAGCCGTTGTCGGTCGCGGGACCGTAGGCAAAGTCGGCCTCGGGGTACAGGCGCTTGATGGCCTGCGCCATGATGTGCGCGGCGGAGTGGCGGATGACGTGCGTGACCTCGTCCTGCGGGAGCTCGGCCACCGAACCGTCATTGTAGAGTGCCTTCATGGGTATGTTTTCTCCTCTCGGATGCCTGATGCAAGTGCGTGCGATGCGCTCGGCGTTTTAACTTGCATCATTATAGGCAGGTTGCCTTGGTATACAAGCGCCCGCCGCACCTTAATGGCACGGCGGGCGATTTTCTACGCATGCTTCATCGTGTGGGGGCGGAGTGTGGGGCGCGCGTGGCTTGCGGCGCCCGTGGCTTGCGGCCGACCCGACGATGGATGCGTTACTGGATGCGAGTTCGGCAGTAGGGGCAGACCTTCCAGTGCGCATCGAGCGGGCGATGGCAGCTGGGGCATACGTTGCGAACCTGGGTGTCGCACACCGGGCAGACAACGAAGTCCTTCTCGATGGGCGCGCCGCACTGCGGGCAGGTGCCATACTGGGCAAGCTGGCGCTCACGCAGGGCCATGTCCAGCTCCTGCTCCTCGCGGTCGGACGCGTAGGAGTGCGGGCGCAGGACCAGGTAGGCAATGAGGCCCACAAACGGGATGAGGGCGATGATGCCCCATGCCACGTAGGCGCTGGCGCCGCGGCGGCGGGCATCGATGAACACATAGACGACCGACAGCACATACAGGGCGATGATAAAGCCAACGAAGGCATAGACGACGCCCATAAGCTGCGGCGACATGAGCTCGGAGATGTACTTGGACATTACGGGTACCTTTCGGGATATTAACAGTCCGGTCAAGTTTACCACGGGGTTTAACGATTTGGCAGGTCGCAGGCATGGGCGGATAGAAACATCTCAATCTGTAACAGGTGGAGGCGAAATCCGGGCCTAGATGTTACAGATCGAGACATAGGGGTCCCTCCCCGACTTCAATCTCGATCTGTAACATCTTGGGCCCCAAAACCCCTCTTACTGTTACAGATCGAGACATTCAAAATCCGCCGGAGGGTTTGTCTTGATCTGCCACTATTAACTGCGCCCGTTTTACCTGCTGGTTTGTTGGGAAATATCCCAATTTATCCCAAGCGCGTCGCAAACGGAACGCGCTACCTGCTCACGGGAGGAGCGAATATAGTGTCGCCCCGACACACCCGGCAGGGAGTGGCCCATGAGCATCTCCATGAGGTCCCAGGGCATGTGCAGCTCCATCACGCAGATGGTTCGCCACGAGTTGCGGAGATTCGACCATGGGATGTGCTCGATGCCCTCGGCCTCGCACCATTTCTTCCATCTATGATTGCACATCCCTCGGTTCATGGGCAGCCCGTCCCCGCAATCTGCTAGCCACTCGGAGCCTGCCGCGCGGCGCTCGCCTGCAATTTCGAGCAGGCGCCCGGCGGCATCCGGCAGCACCACGACGGTGCGTATGGACTTCCGCGTCTTGAGTACGCCGTCCGCCGTGGACTCGATGCCCGCTTGCTCCATCTGGCGCACGAGGTCGACCGTTGCGAGCGTTGTTGATCCTGCCGCGAATGGCAAGACCTCATCGGTACGGATGCCCAGCGACTCGCCCGAGCGACACGATCCAAAGCACGCCATGATGAACGGCGCCTCGAGCGAGGTCCCGTGTAGCCGCCCCAGAATGCCCTTTGCCTCGGCGAGCGCGTACAGGCGCTTGGAGCGCTCGCGCGTCTTGCGCGTGGGCATGGTGTATTTCACGGTGGCGGCAAACGGGTCGATGGGCAGCACGACAAAGCCCGACACGGTGCCGTAAATCTTGCGCAAGGTGAGTAGGGCAGTGTCTGCCGTTGCTGCGGGGAGAGTCAGGAGCCATTCCTGCAGGTGCATGGGGCGCAGTTGGTCGACCGGCATCGAGCCCCACGCGGGGCCGACATAGTTTGTCCACGACCTTGAGACGAGGCTGCGGGTGTTCAGCGTGAGCTTGCCCACGGCGACCTGCGCCGCCATGGTCGGCTCGAGCCATGTGCCGTATGCCTGGGCGATGGTCGGCACCGGCTTGTCATCGGCACGCTCGACGTGGATGCGGTCGAGTTCGGCGCATGCCTCGCGATAGGTGCCGTACACCGTCTTGGTCTTACGTTTGCGTCCGCACGGCGTGTTCTACTGCCATCGGAGGATGTATTTCTTGCCACGCTTGGCCTCGGTGATTGAGCCCCACGCGCGGCGCCTCTGCTTGCGTGTCATATAATGTTCCAAGGTTGCCCGGAGGTATCTCCGTGTTACTCCGGCATCCTTGCTATCACCCCAACGCGCCAAGGTTCCAGCCGTGCGCGGTGGGGTTTCTTTTCGTTTAAGGTCTCCAATCTCCATAACGTGTTCGGTTTACATTTTGTTGCAATGCGGCATAATATGGGTAGCCCTTTGCTTAAAGCTCAGGACGTGGCCAGCCTCGGAGCCGAAATCCGGGGCCTTTTTTATGGGCGGATTTTCTCCACCAGCTCTCCTCTTTCGCTAATCTTGCAGGAATATTTTTTGTCCCCTGGATAGGCTGTTCTGAGGACATAGCCCTTTTTCGTTACGCCGAGGATAACGACATAGTCTTGATCGATTCCGGATGCGACAACTTGAACTTTGTCTTCGCGGCCCCTTTGCCTTTGAAGGTAAACGTTGGCGGGCACCCTGCCCTCCACTGTTGCTTTTAGGACCGGAAGCCTCACAACCCTGTTGAGATCAAGATTGACCAATGGGTTGAATTGCTCTCTGCTCTTCCCGTGCTTTGAGACGAGATGTAGCCATGTCGACTCGTATTGCATGTTTGTCACGGGGAACCCATCCCATGCAACAAGGTCCAGCAGATTGTCGTCATAGTATTCTCTTGAGAGATGTGACGCGCGCAGCATATCGCATGTAAGGCCTTGGTAGCAGGGCCCAAGGTCGAGATGCCCGTCGCGGTCGAGTGAGTATCCTGTTCGCATCACATATTCCTTCGTCCACGAAAGTGGAACACGTTGAACTTCTGCTCGGAAGGCCATGTCTCATAGCTCGCGAGGGTACTTGTATTTAAATTTCGACAGATGTCTCGGCATATTTGCAATTTTGCGGCACTTGACCCTTCGAGCTGCAGGTGTCCATTCCTTGAGGCGGCAAGGGCTCCGATGAATAAGTCTGCGAGCTGTATGAGGTCGTTCTCATGTGACTCGACTTCTTCGACAAATTTTACCGAGTTGCCAAATTGGAATGTGTCGATCAGGCACCTCCTCAATGTGTCCACTCGGTCACGTTCGTCAATGCGGCGATCGATAAATAGGCGGTATGAGTCTCTCCTGTCAAGCCAGTTGTTAAATACCTGGTAGTAGACCTTCTGAAACATTTCCTCAGTATCATCGAAGTTTGTCTCGCGCCTACTGACAACGACTGCGCGGAATCTCAGCTCGGAGTTTGAGAAGAACAGGTCAACCAAAGCCTGAAAGAAGGAAAGTCTGGACGGGCACACCGTTTTCCACCCGAATTCTCCCTGCACGTTGTAATAGGCCCTGAGTCGGTCAACCGTCCTTACAATCTCTCTCTTTTGGTCCAAGGGGCACATGATGCCTCCTATGGCCATAAAATCGTCTGCAAGAGAAGATGTGACGCAGCTTTCGTCACAATAAACGTTGTAGGTCGTGCGCTCCTCGTTTATATGCGCGGCATCACTTCCTGCTTCGCAGTTCGCCCGGACATCATTCGTGTTTAGCGGTCTCATGTGATCGCGCCCTTCTTCGGATTGCCAAATTTGTATCAGATATCGCGGTGCTAACGATTTGATTCGCGGCACCGCACCTAGGCGCCGAAGAGCTTCGCGAGCACACCGAGGGCCACCAACGCCTTGGGTACGAGATCCACGCTCTTCGTTGCAAGGTCGATGACCCTTACAGCGTGTTCGGCGAACCCTGCCCTGTTCTTCGCCTCGGCTGCCATGCGTGCCCGCGACAGCGCCAGCTCGAGTGCCTCTTTCGTCTCGTTGTCGAGAACGGGGTCGTTGCCGATTTCGGTCACCGCCTGGCTTACCTCTACCGAAACGTCTGCCGTCGCCGTGGCCTGCGAGACGCTGCTGGAGCTAACCGTCGTGCCGTTTCCGCTGTTCGTGAGCGTGGCCATGTTTGCCACGAGCCATCCCTTTGCGCGCTTTACGCCATCCAGAGTCTTGTCTCTGGGAATTGTTAGCGATCCGGTGCACCTGAGCGGGAAGGAAAACCCTTCCATCTGCAGCATGAGGTCGTCGATGTGTTCCTGGGTGCTCTCACCATAATCTCCCGCAGTGATGCAGTCACACTCGTAGATGAGATCCTCCACGTGCGTCTCCGCTAATGATTGAGACATTGTTATTACTCCTTCCCATAAATGAATTGAATAACGCGGCCTACGCGGACCTTACTTGATCCGCCTCCAGCCCTTCGCCTTCAGGCGCTGCAGCCTGAGCTTGGGACAGCTCGGCCTGGTCGCGTGCCGTCTCCAGGATCTTCGAGCACCTCTTCTCGGTGCTCTGCCGGTAGCAGGTGATCAGCTCGCCCTCCGCGCCCGCCGGCGCCGTCGGCTTGTCCTCGGGATGCTCCTCGTACCAGCCGAGCAGGTCGTTGGGATCGGTGTTGAATACTTCGCAGAGCGCACCTACGAGCTCTGCATTCGGATACCTCTCCTCGCGCTCCCAAGACTGAATAGTTCGGAATGACTTGCCGACATTTTGTGCAAGCTCCTTTTGGTTTAGCCCCAGGGCCTCTCGGCGCTCTCTTAGACGAAGGTTCATCCTCGCTCCTTTCTTTACGTTAAGCGAATAGTAAACAAAAAATGTCTTTACGCAAAAAAATGTTGCTTATTCGATTGATAGGGACATAAGACTGTTCGTCATTTAATTCAACATACAGAAAAACATCTCTAAGGAGAAACGAACGGATTTCAGTAAGGAGCTGGCGGGGAATATCCGCGCCGTACGCGCCCGAGCTGACCTTTCTCAGGCTGAGGTCGCTTCCAAGCTCGGAGTGAGCGTCAGCATTTTCGCGAAGTACGAGAGCGGCGATTACATTCCTGGAGCCGACAAACTCTTGGCCATCTCGCAGGTTCTTGGTTGTCCGCCCAACGACCTGATGGGCTGGAACACAGATGAGACCGCATAGGAATGGAGGAAGAGGGATGACCGGGAGGAACTACGAGCTGCCCGACGACATCACGAACCTGGGCGGCATGGTGATCTTTGAGTTAATAAATTGGGATATTCGGGGTGCACGCCCGCGTGGCTTTCATATCCCCAAATTATCCCAAGTGCGAGTGCTAACCCGTTTTTACGCGCTTGTGCCGTTGTTGCCGTACTTAAACCCGCAGGTAAGCAGTGTGTTCGTTTTTGTCGTTCTTTCGAGTCAGTACTGTAACATCTGGAATCCAAATCCTCGTCTAACTGTTACAGGTCGAGACGAACGGTTGCCGTAGCTGTCGGCAGACGAGGCCAACATCCGTGCCGGGTCTCCCCTCGCCTGCCGTTGGCGGGTGTTGCAGGGCTGTTCACCGCATTGCCGCCGCACTAGGGGCGCGCAGACCGTAGGATGGTTTTATTGACAGCCTGTCAACTCGTCTGGGAGGCACTGTGACAGAAACGTTTGATATTGCGATCGTGGGCGCGGGCATCACCGGATGCGCCATCGCGAGGCAGCTCGCGCGGTTTGACCTGTCCATTTGCGTAGTCGAGGCGGCTAACGATATTGCGCTGGGCGCGTCGAAGGCCAACGGCGGCCTGGTGCACGCCGGCTACGATCCGACACCGGGCACGGTTAAGGCGCAGGTCAACGCCCGTGGCTGCGAGCTATATGGCACGTGGGCCCAGGAGCTGGGCTTTTTGTTTTGCCGCACTGGGTCGATGGTACTGGGCTTTAACGACGAGGACCGCGCGCATCTGGAGCAGCTGCGGCGCAACGGCTATGTCAACGGTGTGCCCGAGCAGTCAATCGTCGGACCCGACCGCATCCACGAATTAGAGCCACGCGCCAGTGCCGACGCAACGTGCGCGTTGTGGTGCCCCTCGACTGGGTTTGTCGACCCGTTTGAGGTTGCCATCGCCGCGCTGGAGAACGCTATCGCCAACGGGGCGACGTTTATGCGGTCCGCTACGGTGGAAGCGATTGAAGTCGCGAGCTCGGGCGACGACGCGCGCTTTACGCTGGCGACCCCCGCTGGCAACGTGCGCTGCCGCTACCTGATCAACGCCGCGGGCAACGGCGCCGCCGACATCTCGCATATGGCGGGCGCCGAGGAGTTCCAGATGGTCTGGCGCCAGGGCAACATCGTGGTGCTGGACAAGGAACCGCGCACGCTCATGCCGCTCTACCCCGTGCCGACGCCGGTGTCGAAGGGCGTTATCGTGACAGGCACCGTGCACGGCAACACCGTGATCACCGCGACGGCCGCCGTGCGCGAGCCGGGTGACACGCAGACCTATGCAAGCGATGTGAACGCGCTGCTGACCGGCGCGCACAAGCTAGTACCCGATCTGGATACGCGACGTGTGGTGCGCGCATTTGCCGGCGGGCGTCCGGTCATTCAGGGAACGAACGACTTCTTTATTGGGCAGTCGGCCGTGGTGCCGGGGCTGTTCCAGGCGGCGGGCATCCAGTCGCCGGGCGTGGCGAGCGCACCGGCCATTGCCGAGCGCATGGAGCTTGTGATGCGTGAGGCGGGCGTGGAGCTGCACGAGCGGGCGGACTGGAACCCAATTCGCCGCGAGCCGGACGACTTTGACCGCGCACCGCTGGCGCGCAAGGAGGAGCTGATCGAGTCCGATCCCGCGTGGGGACAGATTGTTTGCCGCTGCGAGACGGTGCCCGAGGCCGAGATTGTGGCCGCGATTCGACGCCAACCGGGCGCGGTTTCGGTCGAGGGCGTCAAGCGCCGCTGTCGTGCCGGCATGGGTCGGTGCCAGAGCGGCTTTTGCCAGAGCCGTTTGGTGACGATTCTTGCCCGCGAGCTGGGCTGCGACCCCAGCGAGGTATTACTGGAGGACGCCGGCTCCTGGCTGGTCGAGGGGCCTTTGAAGGGGGTGCGCTAGGATGGCGGAATTCAAATCGAACGCGATTGATTGCGGCGTCGTGGAAGCCGTACAAACGCGAGCCTTCGACGTGGCCGTTATCGGCGGCGGACCTGCCGGCATGGCTGCCGCGCTGGCCGCGCATAAGGCCGGAGCGCGCGTGGCCATCGTGGAGCGCGAGCAGCACCTGGGTGGAATCCTCCGCCAGTGCATCCACCCCGGCTTTGGCCTGTCGCACTTTAAACAGGAGCTCACCGGTCCCGAGTACGCGCAGCGCTTTATCGACAAGGTGCACGCAACCGACATTGCGCTGTTCCTAAACAGCATGGTGCTTGGGATTGATTCAGGCGAGCCTGCGGAAGACACCGCGGTCCATACCGTCACGCTCATGAGCCCCGCCGGCATGCTGCAGCTCACCGGACGGGCGGTCGTCCTTGCCATGGGGTGCCGCGAGCGCACCCGCAGCGAGATCAAGATCCCCGGCAGCCGTCCCGCCGGTGTGTTTACGGCAGGCCTGGCGCAGCGATACATCAATATCGAGAACCTCAAACCCGGCTCGCGCGCCGTCATTTTGGGTTCGGGCGATATCGGGCTGATCATGGCACGTCGCTGCACGCTCGAGGGGATTTCGGTCGAGGGCGTGTACGAGCTCATGCCGTACGCCAACGGTCTGCGCCGCAACGTCAAGAACTGCCTGGACGACTTTGGCGTTCCGCTACATCTGTCCACCACGGTAACGCGCGTGATCGGGCATGACCGCCTGGAAGCCGTGGAGGTGAGCCAAGTCGACGAACGCCTAGCGCCCATTCCGGGGACCGAGCGCATTATTCCGTGCGACACGCTGCTGCTTTCGGTGGGCTTGATTCCCGAGAACGAGCTTTCGGTTGCCGCGGGCGTAGAGCTTGACCCGCGCACGCGCGGCGCCGTGGTGGACCAGAGTCTGCAGACGGGCGTACCAGGCATCTTTGCCTGCGGCAACGTGCTGCACGTGCACGACCTGGCCGACAACGTAACGACCGAGTCCGAGAGAGCTGGCGCAGCTGCGGCGGCGTACGCGCTGGGAACCGGCGCGGGCGCCGTTCCGGACTGCGAGCTCACCGTCTCCCCTGCCGGCATTGCGGGATACGCACTGCCGGGACGCATTACGGCTGTGGCGCTCACCAAACTCAACTTCCGTGTGCGCCGACCAGTCGATGCCGCCCGCGTGCGCATTCTTGCTGGCGGCGTGGAGCTGTTTGCAGGCAAGGTCCGCCCGTTTAAACCGAGTGTAATGGAAAGCTTCCCACTGCCGGCAAAGGTCATCAAGCAGGCGCTCGACCTGGGTGCCAGCAAGATTGTCTTGTCCGTCGATCCCATTGAGGAGGCATAGCTCATGAGCACGAATGCGACCGAAACGTTGCAGTTCAACTGTACGACCTGCCCATCCGAATGCCTTCTGACCGTAGAGGTGGAGCGCGACGCCAATGGCGCCGTGGTGGAAGTGCGCTCCGTAACCGGTAACAACTGCCCGCGCGGCGATAAGTTCGCACATCAGGAGCTCACCTGCCCCATGCGCGTGCTCACGACGACCGTGGCCGTCTCCGGCGGCGACGAAGCCCTGCTCCCCGTGCGCACGGCCGAAGCCATCCCGCTAGAACTCCACGCCCAAGCCATGGCCCTCATCCGAGGCCTAGTCGTCAACGCCCCCATCCGCATGGGCGACGTCGTGCTGAAGGACCTCCTCAACACCAATATCAACCTAATCGCCAGCATGGACATCGAGTAGCTAAATTGGGACGGGGCTCTTTTAGCTGCTTTTGCAAGGAGTGTCCCCCGGTGCCGTCATAAAAGGAACGTCCCTATGTGCCGGGCTTGGGATACCATGGTGGCAGCCTAGCGAAAGGACGATGTATGGCACATATCGATGACCAGCGTGTGGTGCGCGTGCTCGATGCGCTCGAGGCTCAGCACCCCGGCGCGCAGCTGCTCGTAAACGACCCGTGGTCGATTTATTACCTGACCGGCTTTTATGCCGATATGTTCGAGCGTTTTTGCGGCGTGCTGCTCGCGCGCGATGACGAGCCCGTGATCTTGGTCAATGCCCTGCATCAGCTGCCCGAGTACGACAATGCCCGCGTCGCCTACCACACCGATACCGATGTCGTGACCGACGCCATCGCGAGTGAGATCGACCCAGCCAAGCCGCTTGGCATCGACACTGTCATGCGTTCCGGCTTTTTGATGCCGCTCATGGAGCGCCACGCCGCGAGCGAGTTTTTCCTGGGCGACTTTGCCGTCACCGCCGCGCGCACCTACAAAGACGCCGCCGAGCAGGAGCTCATGCGCGTGTCCTCGGCAGTCAACGACGCCGTGATGGCCGACGCGATCAAACTCGTCCACGAGGGCGTGACGGAGCGCGAAATCGCCGACCAAATGCTCGGCCTGTATCGCAAGCACGGCTGCGAGGGCTTTAGCTTTCCGCCCATCGTGAGCTTTGGCGCCAACGCCGGCGACCCGCATCACGAACCCGACGACACCGTGCTCAAGCGCGGCGACGTGGTGCTGTTCGACATTGGCGGACGCCGCTGCAACTATTGCTCGGACATGACGCGCACGTTCTTTTGGGGCGAGCCGGACGAGGAGACGGCACGCATCTACGACATCGTGCGCCGCGCCAACGAGGCCGCCGAAGCGCTCATCGCACCGGGCGTGCGCATGTGCGACCTGGACCGCGCCGCACGCGATGTGATCGAGGACGCAGGCTATGGGCAGTACTTTACGCACCGCTTGGGACACTCGATCGGCCTGCAGGACCACGAGCCGGGCGACGTCTCGCTGGTCAACGAGCAAGTCGTAGAGCCAGGCATGACGTTCTCCATCGAACCGGGTATATACCTCCCCGGTCACACCGGCGTCCGCATCGAGGACCTAGCCCTGGTGACCGAGAACGGCGTCGAGATTCTCAACGCCTACCCCCACGATCCGGTCCGCTTAGACTAGGCAATGCGGCAAAGGGGCTGTCCCTTTGCCGCATCACATGAATGCCGCCACAAAAACGGCCTATCTACTACGTTTAGCCCGCGTGGGTCGACCATACCCGTGTTTTCGCAAAACTGGCAAGCCCTTTACCTGCGGTTTTGATTTCGCAATTCTCGGTATGGTTGAGGGTTACCGGTCAAACGTAGTAAATAGGCCCATTTCGTGGCAAGCGAGTCAACTCGGGGCACAGGGCAGCCAAAAAGCCCCGTCCCAAATTGACTGCTTTTGAGTTGCGGTGATATACGGACTGTTTGAGGCTTCTTGCTTGTAAAACAGTCCGTTTTCACCGCAACTGATGTGGGGATGGGTTAACGGAGCAGGCCCGCTACTTCGCCGGCCAGGGTGATGGTGCCGGCGGCAACGAAAGCCTCGCCCGCGGCATCGAGGGCCGCGAGGGCCTCGGGCACGCTGGGATACACACCCGCGAGCTTGTCGGCGTCCACTAGGGCGGCGAGCTCCTGTGCGGGCAAGGCGCGATCGGAATCGGTCTGGGTTACGACCACGCGGGGGAACGCCGGAACCAGAACGTCAACGATACCCGCCACGTCCTTATCGGCCAGCGCGGCGCACAGCAGCGTGGGGCGATTCTCTACGCACGAATCGATCTCGTCCAGTGCGCTCACAAAGTTCTCGCAGCTCTGGGGGTTATGGCAGGCGTCGATCAATTTGAGCGGATCGGTTCCCAGCACATCAAAGCGACCCGGCGTGGGGCAGCCCATAAGAGAAGCGTCGAGCGCCTCATGGTCGAGCTCGCGACCCAGATAGCCCTCGCACAGCATAATCGCGCACGCGGCATTCTGCGGCTGATACGCCGGCTTGACCATAGTCGACGTATAGATCGCGCGCGGCGTGGTGCAGCTAAACTCCACCGTATCGCCCACGTGAGCCGGCACCTTAGTCGTGGCGTGGCTCACCACGAGCGGCACGACGCCGCACTCGCGGCAACGGGCATCCATTACGCGCTGAACACTCGCCTCATGCGTGCCCTCGCCCAAAACAACCAGGCGCCCAGGCTTAATAACCGCAGCCTTCTCCCCCGCAATGGCCTCGAGCGTGTCGCCAAGGACCTTCGTATGGTCGAGTCCAATGCCCGTAATGGCGACGGCCACGGGATCGGTCGCACTCGTAGCATCCCATCGTCCGCCCATGCCAACCTCAAGCACGGCCACGTCCACGCAAGCCTCGGCAAACATAGTCAAACCAGCCACGGACAAAAGATCGAAGGGCGTAATAGAACGAAGCTCCTGGCCCGCCGCCTCACGACGTGCGTTGAGACGACGACCTGCCTCATACGCCGCAGAGACACCATGGGCAAAGACCTCGTCTGAGACAACCTTTCCATCAATCTCCATACGCTCGGGATAGCGCACCAGATGAGGCGACGTAAAGAGTGCCGTCATAAGGCCCTCACCATGAAGAATTGCAGCCGAGAATCGCGTCGTCGAGGTCTTTCCATTGGTACCGGCTATCTGGACGCAATCATAGAACTCGTCAGGACGACCAAGCTCATCGAGCATCTCGACGACGGTCTCGAGCAGCGGCGTGGAATAACGCGCAATCTTGCCCGTATCGGCCGCAAGTGCAACAGCCTCATCAAAAGAAAGCTCCGGAACCTCAAACGGCACCGAATACAACCCAGAGCGCTTCGCCATAACCCAAAGTCTCCCATAACAGAAAAAGAGGCCCACCAATAAGAATGAGCCCCTCGCGTTGACAATATCAGCCTTTACCCGATTGCAGCGAGATCAAGGCCACAACCAAGTGACCCTAACCGTCGGGCAGCGGACGCCCCCGTAAACGCTATGGGAGCGGTTTGGGGCTTTGCTCGATACAAGTTCCGCACGAGCCGAAGGCCACTTAATGTGGCCTTCGTGCGAGCAGGACTGTCCGCAGTAGCGAGCAAAGCCCCAAACCGCGCCCCCCAGTAACGCCTACGAGAAGTCGGCAACCTGTGCAGTCAGCGCCACCAGGATCTCCTTGAGCTCAGCTGCACGGTCCCTCTTCTTCTGGACCACGGCAGGCGCGGCCTTAGCCACAAAGCCCTCGTTGGCAAGGGTCTTCTCGCAGCCGGCGAGCTCCTTCTGGGCCGCGGCAATCTCCTTCTCCAGGCGCGCCTTCTCGGCCGAAAGGTCAACCTTGCCCTCGAGCACCACAAAGACCTCGACGCCGCTGTCGACCACGGCGATGCTCGCAGCCGGCTTCTCGACATCGGTACCCATGACCAGCGAGGCAGTGTTTGCCAGCGGCTCGATGGTCGAGCGCAGGCTCTCAAGCTTCTCGATATCCTCGGCACCGGCACGCACGACCACGTCGAGCTCGGCCTTGGGGCTCAAGCGATAACGCGAACGCGTGGCGCGGGCGGCGGAAACGACGGTGCGGCACAGCTCAAACGCGCGCTCGGCGTCCTCGTCAATATACTTGGCGTAGTCGGCGGGCTCGGGCCACTTGGCGATCATGAGTGCCTCGGCGCGGTCCACGTTGCCCTCGGCGTCCAGGTCGAGCACGCTCGCCGGCATGTTGTCCCAGATCTCCTCGGTGACAAACGGCATGAGCGGGTGCATCAGGCGAATGGAGGTATCGAGCACAAAGATCAGGTTGCGCTGCGCCTGCAGACGGCCCTCGCCCTTCAGGCGGGCCTTGGTGACCTCGACGTACCAGTCGCAGACCTCGTTCCAGAAGAACTGCTGCACGCCGCGGGCCATGTCGCCAAAGGTGTAGTTCTCGATGCCCTCGGTGACCATTTTGACGGCCTTGGCCAGGCGGCTGAACATCCAGGCGTCTGCCGGTGTCTCCACGACGGGCTCGCCAGGCGTGTAACCCTCCATGTTCATAAGCAGGAAGCGGCTGGCGTTCCAGATCTTAGTCACAAACGACTTAGCCTGCTCGGTGCGCGGGCTGTCGATGAGCTTCTTGGTCTTCTTATCGATGTTCGCGTCGAACTTAACATCCTGGTTGTTGGTGCACAGCGTGAGCAGGTTGAAGCGCATGGCGTCGGCGCCGTACATGCCAATGAGATCCATGGGGTCAACGCCGTTGCCCTTGGACTTGGACATGCGGCTGCCGTCCTTGGCAAGAATTGTCGGGTAGATGACGACGTCCTTAAACGGCACCTCGTCCAGGAAGTACAGCGAGCTCATGACCATGCGGGCGACCCACAGCGCGATGATGTCGCGCGCGGTGACGAGCGCCGTCGTGGGGTGATGGCCCTCGAGCAGCTCCGGCTTTTGCGGCCAGCCCTGCGTGGCGAAGGTCCACAGCTGCGAGCTGAACCAGGTGTCCAACACGTTCTCGTCCTGGTGCACATGATGGCCGCCGCACTTGGGGCACACGTCGGTGTCCTCGGTAAGGGCGTCCTCCCAGCCACAGTCCTCGCAATAGAACACGGGGATGCGGTGGCCCCACCACAGCTGGCGGCTGATGCACCAGTCCTTGAGGTTCTCCATCCAGGTGGTGTAGGTCTGCGTCCAGCGCGCGGGGTGGAAAGTGACCTTGCCGGAGTTGACGGCGTCGAGCGCCGGCCCCTTGAGCTTGTCGACGGCGACGAACCACTGCTCGGACAGCCACGGCTCCAGGGCGGCGTCGCAGCGGTAGCAGTGCATGACGGAGTGGTCGTGGTCCTCGACGTGATCGAGCAGGCCGTGCTCCTCAAACCACTTGACAACGGCCTCGCGGCACTCGTCGCGGTTCATGCCGGTAAACTCGCCATAGCCCTCGACGACCACCGCGTGCTCGTCGAAAATGTTGATCTGCGGCAGGTCGTGGGCCTGACCCATGGCGTAGTCGTTGGGGTCGTGAGCCGGGGTGACCTTAACGAAGCCGGAGCCAAAGTTGGCATCAACGTGCCAATCCTCAAAGATGGGGATCTCGCGGTTGACGATCGGCAGCATGACGGTCTTGCCCACGAAGGCGGCCTTCTCGGGATCCTTCGGGGAGACGGCGACGCCCGTGTCACCGAGCATGGTCTCGGGGCGCGTGGTGGCGACGACGATGTAGTCCTGGCCGTTGACCGGCTCGGTCAGCGGGTAGCGCAGGTGCCACAGGTGGCCCTTCTCGTCCTTGTACTCGGCCTCGTCGTCCGAGATGGCGGTGGTGCAGTTGGGGCACCAGTTGACGATGCGCTTGCCACGGTAGATCAGGCCGTCGTGGTACCAGTCGCAGAAGACCTTACGCACGGCCTGGGCGTAATCCTCGTCCATGGTGAAGCGCTCGTTGTCAAAGTCGACGGAGCAGCCCATGCGCTTGATTTGCTCGACGATGATGCCGCCATACTCGTGGGTCCAGTCCCAGCAAGCGTCGACAAACTTATCGCGGCCAATCTCCAGGCGGCTGATGCCCTCGCTCTTGAGCTTCTTGTCGACCTTGGTCTGTGTGGCGATACCGGCGTGGTCGGTGCCCAGCACCCAGCGCGTGGAATTGCCGCGCATGCGGGCCATACGGATGATGGCGTCCTGGATGGAGTCGTCGGTGGCGTGACCCATGTGGAGCTTGCCGGTCACGTTGGGAGGCGGAATGGTGACGGTGCAGTCGCCCACGCCCTCACGGCGCTTGTAGTAGCCGCCGTCAAGCCACTTCTGCAGGATCGCCGGCTCGTTGGTCGACGGATCGTAGTTCTTGGGCATTTCTTCCATATATCTCTCCCTGTCCCATCGGGGAGGAATGTAGGTCCGATTTTCGCTCGGTCAAGTCCTGGGCTCGCTCGAAGACCACATTAAGTGGTCTTCGGCTCGTGCGGAATCTACGAAAATCGGGCCTACATTCCTCCCCTTAGGTATCGATTACTTCAGTCTGAATGACTTCGCTGAGGCTTAAACAAACACACAGAATAACACAGGTAGTTGGGGTTATTGCGTATATATAAAATAGCCTCCGACCGCAGGTGGTCAGAGGCTATTTGCAAACACGTTTTAGGCAGGTCTAGCCGTAGATGCGCTGGGGCTGCTCTTCGCCCTTGACGGCGGCTTCGGTTACGACGACCTTGGCTACGCCCTCCTCGCTGGGGAGGTCGAACATCGTCTGCTGCAGCACGTCCTCGCAGATGGCGCGCAGGCCGCGGGCGCCGGTCTTGCGGGCAAGCGCCATGCGGGCGATCTCGTGCAGGGCAGCGTCCTCAAACTCAAGATCGACATCCTCGAGCTGGAACATCTTGCGGTACTGGCGCACCACGGCGTTCTTGGGCTCGGTCAGGATCGACACCAGGTCGTCCTCGTCGAGTGCCTGCGTCTGGGTGACGACGGGCGTACGGCCCACGAACTCGGGGATCATGCCAAAGGCGTTGAGGTCCTGCGGGAGCACCTGGCGCAGCAGGTCATTCTCGTCGACCGAGGTGGGGCCGGCGATCTCGGAGTTAAAGCCCACGCCCTTGTTGCCCACGCGATCGGCAATGATCTTATCCAGACCCACAAAGGCACCGCCGCAGATAAACAGGATGTTGGTCGTGTCGATCTGCAGCAGCTCCTGCTGGGGATGCTTGCGGCCGCCGGTGGGCGGAACGCTTGCCACCGTGCCCTCAAGAATCTTAAGCAGCGCCTGCTGAACGCCCTCGCCCGAAACATCGCGGGTAATGGAGAGATTCTCTGCCTTGCGGGCGATCTTATCGATCTCGTCCACGTAGATGATGCCCACCTGTGCGCGCTCAATGTCACCATCGGCGGCGTTGATGAGCTTGAGCAGGATGTTCTCAACGTCCTCGCCAACGTAGCCAGCCTCGGTGAGCGCGGTGGCGTCGGCGATGGCAAACGGCACCTCGAGGATGCGTGCGAGCGTCTGGGCCAGCAGCGTCTTACCGGTACCGGTGGGGCCGAGCAGCAGAATATTGGACTTGGCGAGCTCCACCTCGTCCATATCGTCGTCAAACTGGCCGCCCATACCCGAGGCCTCGTCAAAGGCGGACACCGCGGCACCGCCCTCGATCACGCGGCGATAGTGGTTGTACACGGCAACCGACATGGCGCGCTTGGCGTCTTCCTGGCCCATGACATAGGCCGAAAGCTCGTCATAGATCTCGTGCGGCGTCGGCACGTGCGTGATGACCTGACGGTCGTCCTCGAGCTCAAAGCCCTCGGTCTCGGGGTCAACGGCGGGCTGGGACGCAGCTTGGCCGTGGTCGTTGAGGAAGCCCGGCAGATTGCCGTTGCGGGCGGCGTCCATAAAGTCCGAAGCCAGCGACTCCTCAAGGATCTCGGAGCAGGCGGCGACGCACTCGTCGCAGATAAAGATGTTGGTCGGGCCCTTTACGAGACGACGGACCTGGCCCTGCTCTTTTCCGCAGAAGGAACAGCGGATGGGGTTGCCGTTCTCGTCAAAGTTGTCCTGCATGTTACCTGCCATCTTAGGCGTCCTTCGCGGCAAGATCGCGCGAGGTGACGATACGGTCGATCAGGCCGTAGTCGAGGGCCTCGGCAGCGGTCAGGTAGTTGTCGCGCTCGGTATCGGCCTGGACCTTCTCGATGGGCTGGCCCGAGGCGTCGGACAGGATCTGGTTGAGCTCGCGGCGGGTCTTCTTGATCTCCTCGGCCACAATCTCGATCTCGGTCTGCTGGCCCTGGGCACCGCCGCTGGGCTGGTGAATCATGACCTTGGAGTGCGGCAGGCAGAAGCGCTTGCCCTTGGCGCCGGCCGAAAGCAGCACGGCGGCCATAGACGCGGCCATACCGACGCAAATGGTGGAAACCTGCGGCTTGATAAAGTTCATGGTGTCAAGAATCGCCAGGCCGGAGTAGACCTCGCCACCGGGCGAATTGATGTAGAGCGAGATATCCTTCTCGGCATCCTGGCTCTCAAGATGCAGCAGCTGGGCAACGACCAGGTTGGCGCTGACGGAGTTGATCTCCTCGCCCAAGAAGATGATGCGGTCGTTGAGCAGGCGCGAATAGATATCGTAGCTGCGCTCGCCGCGCGGCGTCTGCTCGATAACGTATGGCACGAGGGCGGAATCGAACTTAGCGATCATACGCATCTCCATTTCTCTTACGGACCAATAGTGGTTCTAGACAAACGTACGGTGCCCGCATGCTATGCATTGGCTGGCACCGTACGAAGCAACCGGATAACCGGTGTATAACTTTACCCCATCACGGGCGCACGCAAGCGCTCGTGGGCAAGGTGGCGAGAATTACTCGGCGTCCTTGGCGGTCTCGTCGACCTCGGTCACCTTGGCGTTCTCGACCAGGTGGTCGACGGCCTTGGAGCGACGGATGGACTCGCGGACGGCAGGCATGCGGCCATCGGCGATGAACTCGGCCTTGGAAGCCTCGACGTCCTTGACGCCGGCCTTCTCGAACTCGGCGTTGATGTCGTCCTCGGTGACCTCGATCTTGAGCTCGCGGGCGAGGGCGTCGAGCGCCAGGGACTCACGGGCAACGTCGTTGGCCTGCTTGTGCAGGTCGCCGATGAACTGCTCCATGGTCAGGCCAGAAGCGGGCAGCCAGGTGTCCAGGGTCATGCCGCGGGCAGCGAGGTTGGACAGGAAGTTCTGGCCAAGCTCCTCAAAGACGGACTGCTCGTAGTCGGCGTCCATCTCGTCGAGCTGCAGGCGCTCGGCGAGAGCGGAGACACAACGGTTCTCCTTCTCGGCCGGGAGGCGGGAAGCCTTGTCCTGCTCGATCTCGATCTTGATGGCGTCGCGCATGGCGTCGATGCTGTCGAAGCCAAAGTCGGACTTGACGAGCTCGTCGGTGAGCTCGGGGGTGTTGCGGACCTTGATGCCCTTGACGGTGACCTCGACGGTGTGGGTCTCGGCCTCCTCGCCCTCCTCGACCTCGTCGGTCCAGGTGACGGTCTTGACGTCGTCGACGTTAGCGCCGATCAGGGCCTCGTTGAACTCGGCGGGGTTGCTGTCGCTGCCGGCGATGAGCATGCGGCCCTCGGCAGCGAAGTTGTCGGCGTTCTCGACGGCCTTGAGGTCGACGGTCACGTAGTCGTCAGCCTCGACGGCACGACCCTCAACGTCCTCGAAGGTGGCACGGTAGTTGAGGAGCATCTCGACCTGGTTGTTGATCTCGGACTCGGTGACCTCCGCGGGAGGCATCTCGATCTCGACGGCGTCGAAGGAGGAGAGCTCGGCAGCAGGACGCAGGGAGAACTCGACGGTGTAGGTGTAGTCCTCGTGATCCTTGGCGAGGTCGAGCTCCTTGTAGTCACCGTTCTTGGTGGGGACGATGTCCAGCTCGTTGAGGACAGCGGGCTCGTTGGCGGCGATCAGGTCGTTGGTAGCCTGGGCGAGGGTAGCCTCGGCGCCCAGGGCGGAATCGATGACCGGACGGGGAGCCTTGCCGGCGCGGAAGCCCGGGAAACGGTACTTCTTGGCGGTGTCCTTGTAGGCCTTCTTGATCGCGGCGTCGACGTCGGCGGCCGGGATGGTGACCGTAGCGGTGAGCTTGGCGTCCTTGACGTCAGAAGCGGTGATGTTCAACACGTTCCTCCTCATACTGCCCAGCTTATCTGAGGTGCTGGTACCTTTATGCAACAAAGAGTCGCGACGGCCGAAGCCGACGCAGATGCGTTGGTGCGGGCGAAAGGACTCGAACCTTCACGGGAATCCCACCAGAACCTAAATCTGGCGCGTCTACCAATTCCGCCACGCCCGCATGAGCGCACAGACTAGGAATGATAGCAGATACGAACGGCAAGCGCACGCACACCTTTTACAGGCTCACGACCTCACCACGAGTGCAAAAGGCGGGACGAGTTGCCCCGCCCCGCCAATTACGACTTGTTCGCTGACCCGCTACTCCCCCAGCAGAGCCTTCTCGGGCGTGATGGGCAGCGAGCGGACCTGGTGGCCGGTGGCGTGTGCGACGGCCGAGGCCACGGCGGCGAGCGGCGTGTTGATGACGACCTCGCCGATCGACTTGGCACCAAACGGGCCCGTCGGCTCGTAGCTCGGCTCAAAGGCCACGCGAATGCTGCCGATATCCAGGCGCGTGGGCAGCTTGTAGCTCATAAAGTTGCCGGTGCGCAGGCGGCCGCGATCGTCATGCTCGACAATCTCATAGAGCGCATGGCCGATACCCTGGGCAATGCCGCCCTCGGCCTGGACGCGCGCGAGTGCCTCGTTGATCACGGTACCGCAGTCGACGGCAGCCGCGTAGTCCACAACAGTCACCCTGCCGGTGGCCTTGTCGACCTCGACCTCGGCAATGCCGGCCATAAACGGCGGAGGCGAAACGGGCAGGCAGGCAGAGGCATGCGAGGTCAGCGCGTCGCCGCCCTCGATGTTCTTAACGCACAGGTTGGCAAAGTCGCGCAGCGTGAGGTAACGGCCGCGCTCGCGGGCGGCGCGCTCGTCGGACAGGCGCACGTACTGACCGTCGAAGACCACGTCGGCGGCGTCAACGTCCCACATCTGGGCGGCCTTGGCGCAGATCTTCTCGCGCAGCTCGGCCGCGGCGTTCTTGGCTGCCAGACCCGTCACGTACGTGCCCGAGCTCGCATACGAGCCGGCGTCGAACGGCGACACGTCGGTATCCACGCCGCGCACCACGATCAGCGAGCTCTCCACGCCCAACTCCTCGGCGGCAATCTGCGCCAGAATCGTGTCGACGCCCATGCCGTTATCGGTGGCGCCGGTGCCGATGGTAATGAAGCCGTCCTCTTCCAGGCGCATGTCGATGCCGGCGATGTCCACGTTGGAGATACCCGAGCCCTGCATGGTGAGCGCGCAGCCCAGAGCGCGCACGCGGTCGCCCAGGTCCACGGCCAGCGGCTTGTCGCGCCAACCGATCATGTCCATCGCGCGCAGCAGGCAGCGGTCGAGCGCGCAGGCGTTGAGCTTCTCGTTGTAGTACTGCGGCATGACCTCGCCCTCGCGCACGATGTTCTTAAGGCGCAGGTCGGCGGGGTCCATGTGCAGCATGTCGGCGAGCTCGTTGACGGCGCTCTCCACGGCAAACTGGCCCTGGGTGGCACCGTAGCCGCGATACGCGCCGCCGCGGTTGGTGTTGGTGTAGACGGCGTCCCACCTAAAGCGGCTCGCCTTCACATGGTTGTAGATGGGCAGGCTCTTATGGCCCGAAAGCCCGATCGTCGTGGTGGCGTGCTCGCCGTACGCGCCCGCGTTGGACAGCGTGTGCAAGTCGATGGCCGTGATGGTGCCGTCGTTCATGGCGCCCAGCTTAACGGTCATCTGCATCTGGTGGCGCGAGTTACCCGCGGTGATAGTCTCCTCGCGGGTGTAGCAGCAGTAGCTCGGACGGCCAGTCTGCTGGGTCACGAACGCAACGAAGATCTCGCAGCAGCCCGTCTGCTTGGAGCCAAAGCCGCCGCCGATGCGCGGCTTGATAACCTGCACCTGCGACTGCGGAATGTCGAGCGACTGCGCGACCATGCGGCGCACGTGGAAGGGCACCTGCGTGGAGGAGGTCACCGAAATGCGGCCGAACGCGTCGGTCGTCGCGAAGGCGCGGAAGGTCTCCATGGGCGCGGTCTGCGTGGCCTGGCTGGTGTAGGTGCGCTCAAAGACGATGTCGCTCTGGGCGAACGCCTCGTCCAGATCGCCATAATCGCTGGTACCGCTGCACACCAGGTTGCGAGCAACGTCGCCGCCCTGCGGGAACATAAAGGTCACGTCGCCCTCGGGGTGGACCACGATGTCGTTATCGAGTGCCTGGGTAAAGTCGATCAAGGGCTCGAGCACCTCATAGTCGACCTTGATGAGCTTGAGCGCCTTGTCGGCGGCCTCCTCGGTCTCGGCGGCGACAATCGCCACCTCCTCGTTTTGGTAACGGACGAGGTTCTCGAGAATCAGGCGGTCGTAGGGACTCGGCTGCGGATAGCTCTGACCGGCGATGGTAAAGCGGCGCTTGGGCACGTCCTCGTAGGTGTAAACGCCCACCACGCCGGGCACCTTCAGGGCGCGCGACGTATCGATGGAGCGGATCTTGGCGCGCGCATACGGGCTGCGCTTGAGCTTAACGATGAGCGCACCGGCGGGCACCATATCGCCCGTGTAGACGGGACGGCCCTCGAGCAGGGCCTTCGAGTCCTTCTTGGGCTGCTTGTGGGTAATCTGCTTGTAGGAGACGCCGTCGCAGCTGGTGTCGTTGACCGGCAGCTCGGGCATCTCGAAGCCCACCTGCACGCCGGACTCGTTGAGAAAGCGCACGATGGCGCGCAGCTGGCTCTCGTAGCCACTGCAGCGGCACAGGTTGCCGGCGAGCTGGCGCGAGAGTTCCTCGCGCGTGGCGACGAGGCTCGGGTCCTCCTTGGCGGCGCGGGCGAGCGCCAGCACGTTCATGATGAGGCCGGGGGCGCAAAAACCGCACTGCTCAGCGCCTTCGGCAGCCATCGCGCGGGCGAGTGCCTCAGATTCGGCCTTAAGGCCCTCAAGCGTGGTGATGGTGTGGCCCTCGACACGCGCAGCGGGAACCGAGCAGCTCAGCACCGGGTCGCCGTCGAGCCACACCGTGCACAGACCGCAGTTGGTGGTCTCGCAGGCGCAGCGCACCGACGCGCAGCCCTGCTCACGCAAAAGCGAAAAGAGCATGGTGTCGGGGGCAATCTGAACCTTAACCTTGCGGCCGTTGAGCGTAAAGGAAAGATCGATGAGTTTGGCAGCCATTAGCGCACCTCGCTAGAATCGACGCCGGGCACGCGGCGGCAGGAATACTCGTCCGTGGCAAACTTAGGGATCCGCACGCCCTCGAGCTCGCGGGCAAGCGCGGCCGAAAGCTCGATGCCGGCGGCGCGGCGCACGGCCTGGACGGCAAGCGGTGCCGAGATGCGACGGCGGTACTCGGCCGAGCCCCACAAGTTGGTGCCATAGCTCAGCGCGCGCACGGACGCGGCCAGGGCGTGCAGCTCGTCCTCGGAGGGCTGCTCGCCGACAAGGCCGCACGCCTCGCCCTGCAGCAGGGTCGCGCGCAGCGGACGGGCGCCCACGGCAACATGCCAGCTGTTGTCCCACCAGGCGGCGGTAACGTTTAAGGAGGGGAAGTCGGTCGCGGCCTTGCGCACGGCCTCGTAGCTTGCGCGGCAATCGTGCTTAACGACCACGACGTGCTCGATCACGTCGCGCACGTAGCCCATGTCCACGAACTCGGCGAGCGACACGCGACCGGCGCCCGTCAGCTCAACATAGGAATCGAGCGCGAGAAAAGCCGAGAGCACGTCCGAAAAACCAAAGCGGCCGTAGATGCTGCCGCCCACCGTGGCGGTATTGCGCAGCTGCACGCCCACGATATCGTGGACGGCGAACTCAAAGACGTGGTTGACAAGCGCGTTGAGCCCGGCATGGCGCTCGAGCTGGCGCAGGGGGCACATGGCACCGATGCGAAACTCGGTCTCGGTCTCCTCGATCTGATCAAGTCCACAGGCCGAAAGGTCAATCGCCGTCGCCACACGACGCGAACCCAGGCGCATCCAGATGCCGCCGCCCACAATCTTGTTGTTGCGGTTCTTCTGTAAGAGCTCATAGGCTTCGGCCGCGTTTCCAACACGGACGTAGGTACCGAACTTGAGCACGTTCTCCCCCATCTCTTCACTTGTCCAGTACTTCTAAGTGTACCAAAGGAGGGCGCACAGCCCTCGCCACCATAGAAAAAGGCTCCCAGCTGGATAGCTGGGAGCCTCATCACATGCTATGTCGAGCGAAGATTTAGCAGACGCCCTGGGCGAGCATGGCGTCGGCGACCTTCAGGAAGCCGGCGATGTTGGCGCCCATGACGAAGTTGCCCTCCTGGCCATACTCCTTGGCGGTGTCGTCCACGTTGTGGAACATGCCGCGCATGAGCTGCTCGAGCTTGCCGTCGACCTCCTCGAAGGTCCAGGACAGGTGCTCGGCGTTCTGGCTCATCTCCAGGCCGGACACGAGCACGCCGCCGGCGTTGGCAGCCTTACCGGGCATAAAGGCGACGCCGTTCTCCTGGAAGTAGGTCGTGGCCTCGATGGTCGTGGGCATGTTCGCGCCCTCGCCGACCACCTTGCAGCCGTTGGCGACGAGCGCCTGGGCATCCTCGAGCAGCAGCGTGTTCTCGCGAGCGCAGGGCAGCGCGATGTCGCAGGGAAGCTGCCACACGCCACGGCCGTCGCCCTCGTGCCACACGGCGTTGGGCTTCTCGTCGACATACATAGCGAGCGTGACGCCCTTGTCGTGGCCGGAACGCTTCTTGTTGTAGACGTGCTCGAGCACGGTGTAGTCGATGCCGTCGGGATCCTCGACCCAGCCGTGGGTGTCGGAGCAGGCCAGCACTTTGCCGCCGAGCTGGGAGACCTTCTGGACCGCGTAGATAGCGACGTTACCGGAGCCATGAACGACGACGTTCTTGCCCTCGAAGGAGTCGCCGCGGCTCTTGAGGTACTCGTCCACAAAGTAGACCAGGCCGTAGCCGGTGGCCTCGGTACGGGCGAGCGAGCCGCCAAAGGAGAGGCCCTTGCCGGTGAGGACGCCAGTCCACTCGTTGGTCAGGCGCTTGTACTGACCGAACAGGTAGGCAACCTCGCGGCCGCCAACGCCCAGGTCGCCGGCAGGAACGTCGGTATTGGGGCCGATGTGGCGATAGAGCTCGGTCATGAAGGACTGGCAGAAGTGCATGATCTCGTTGTTGGACTTGCCCTTGGGGTCAAAGTCGGAGCCGCCCTTGCCGCCGCCCATGGGAAGGGTGGTCAGGCTGTTCTTGAGGATCTGCTCCAGGCCCAGGAACTTGAGCATGCCCAGGGTGACCGTCGGGTTAAAGCGCAGGCCGCCCTTGTAGGGTCCAATGGCAGAGTTGAACTCGACGCGGTAGCCGCGGTTGACCTGGACCTTGCCTTGGTCATCGACCCAGGGAACACGGAACATGACGATGCGCTCGGGCTCGACGAGACGCTCCAGCAGGGCGGCCTCCTCGTACTCGGGGTGGGCGTCGAGCGCCGGCTGGATGGTGCCGAGAATCTCGGTCGCGGCCTGGATGAACTCAGGCTGCTCGGGATAGCGGGCCTTGAGCTCTTCGAGAACTTTCTGCGTGTAGCTCATGCTTCCTCCAATTGATGGAAAAGAAAGGTGTCGTTCGCGGCGCCCCATGCGCCGTGAGCTTTATCGACTATGGATAATATCGCACCGTTGCAGCAAAGTTTCGCATAAGCCGACGGGCGGATGTTTCGTTTTGATTACGATGCAGGTAGAAGCGTTTTTGAGCACCCGACGTACAAATCGCGTGTTTCGAAGCTGTTTCGTCCATATGGTCCATACCACCACAATGGGCACCTTTGTGGTGGTTTTGGTGGTTAGAGGACGAGCTGGTGGTAGTCGGCGGGGGTTACGCGGCCTTCGGTGGCAGCGCGGAAGGCAGCGAGCGCATCGCCGGAGAACGGCATGACCCAGCACAGCCCGCAGCCGGCGGTAATGGAGCCCGGTAATGGCATGATGCGCCCGGGCACACCGGCGGCAAGGCACAGCTGCTCGCATTCCATCACATCAAAGGTGCTGTCAAACGATACGATGATCTTGCGTTCGTGGTCGAGGGCATCACCGGACGGGTCTTCGCGGTGTGCCTCGCGATACGCCGCGGCGGCCGCTTCCTCTTCCGCAGTATGTCCACAGCCACCGCAGCCGCAAGTACAAGGCTCGGACCCATCGCAAGTGCAAGGTTCCCCGGTATCGGGACAGATATCGTGAGGCATGGCATCTCCCATCGTCTAGGCGAGCAGCTCGGCTGCCGCAAACTCCTCGGGTGTATTGACGTTTTCGAAGCAGAGCGTGGAGCCGGCAATCTCGACAATCTGGGGCTCATCCAGATAGCCGGCATGGACCCGGTCAATCAAACGGCGGATGCGTTGGCGGTCCTGGTCGAGCAACTCACGGGCAACCGGCGCGCAAGCCTGGCGGCGCCACACGGCGCACAGCGGCTCAATCCCCCGCTCCTCGCGCGGGACGCACACGTCGAGCGCCTCGGCCTCAACACGATCGGTAAGCACGCCGATGAGTTCCGGCGAGACAAATGGCATATCACAGGCGACGATCGCCACGAGCGGCAATCGGGCCGCGGCCAACGAGCTCGCGATGCCGCGCATGGCACCGGCGGGGCCTTCGACGTCCATGACTACGCGGGGGCGCAGGCCATCAAACATAAGCTCCTCAAGGTAGACCAGCTCACTGGGTCGCGACGTGGTCACGACCAACTCGTCGGCAACCTGAGCCAGGCGCCCCAGCACGCGCTCGATGAGCGGCTCGCCGCAAAACAACATCCGCGCCTTGTCGCAACCCATGCGCGACGACAACCCGCCCGCCTGGACGACACAAGAAAGATCGGCTCGTCTTACGGTAGTCATACGGCAAAACACCTCCATCGGCACGTTCAAAACCCAGCGTACGAAGCTAAATACCGCCGCCGAAATAGCGGCGCTACGAAAAGCTCGTGCAAAAACAGAACAGCGCCTTTGCGGCACGCAGTAAGACCGCGAGCACAAAAGCGCTGGTAGCGTATGGCGGGAACGTATGTGAATCGAACACATCCAAGACGTTTTGCACGCCTCGCAACGGTTTTGAGGACCGCGGAGCCCACCGGAGCCCATCCGTTCCCAAGTGCGGCGGTATTTTACCAAACTAGCAGGGTAGTCTTTTTGGGACGGGGCTTTTTAGCTGCCCCATCCGGAGCCCTCAAAGCTTAAGACATATTTGACATAAGGTAGCTAAAAAAAGCCCCGTCCCAAAAAGACTACCCCGGTGTCGTGCCATGAAAACGGCCCATCTACTACGTTTAACCTGCAGGGATTGACCATACCCGCTTTTTCATATAAACGGCAAGTCGTCTACCTGCGGTTTTACTTTTGCTGATTTTGGCATGGTCGAGGGTGGTCACTTAAACGTAGTAGATAGGCCCCTTTCGTGGCGACCGACCCGATTCAAGGCTCAAGGTGGCCAACTTCAGCTGGCCATCCTCAAAGTTGCGGTGGAATAGTTCCTGGAAGAGGCATCTAAACCGGAAAACAGGGACTATTTCACCGCAACTGAGGAGGCGGGGGCAGGTGACCGGCCTAGCGTAGGGACCTCAGGCCGCCGGCTTCCTTGTCGAGCACCGTAAAGCGCACGGCATCCAGGTGCTCCAAGATGCTGATGGCACGCTTACGCGACACACCCAGGGCCTCGCGCAACACACTCGTGGTGGCAGCACCGCCGGCAGCCTCGATAGCGGCGGCAACGAGCTCGCGCGCATGGGCCTCGGCGGCAGCGGACAGGGCAACGTCGCGCTCGACCTTCACGATAAAACGGTTGAGCGAAAGCTCGCGCAGGGCACGCGTCATGGTGTCGCGATCGAGCTGCAACTGCTCGCCAACCTCGGGAAGCGCCGGTGCATCGAGGCCGGCTTCGTCCAGCAAGGCAACGATACGTTCGCAGGCCTCGCGCACCACACGCGCCGCGGCGGCAGCGGAGTGCGGGTCGAACACCTCGGCGCCCTCGGAGGCACACACGCCGCGCGAGCAGCCCTCGTAAATCAGGGCCGCGGCAACGCCTTCATCAGCGGCAGGCCACGCAGCATGGGCAACGGCGCCGGGCGTAAAGCCTGTCTCCTTGGGAGCCGCCGCGTGCATGGCTGACAGGGTCGCCGCCAGTGCATCCATCGCGGCGTCGAGCACCACGGCGTCCGCCAAAAGGCCCGCATCACCCACGGCAAGCTTTCGAACGGAGCCCTGCGCCACCAACCCGCGCAGTGCGGCATCGACCTCGCCGACACCAAGATCCAAAGCCTCGGCAACATCAACCGGCGTAACCGGCAGCGTCTGCAGCGCCAGCCAAGCGCCCACACCGCCCGCGATATCGCCGGACTCGAGCGCCGCAAACAGCGCGCGCTCGCCGGCCGAAAGCTCGCGCGAGCGACGGCAGCGCGAAAGCAGCGCGCGCCCGCCGCCAATAAGCATCACGGGCGAATAGGACAGCACCACAACATGGTCCCCGGCTCGCAGCGGCAGCGGCTCCTCCAAGCGCACCTGTAGGGTACGGGTCTCGCCCACCGCCATGGGGGCCTCGCCCTCCAAAAGCATGATGCGGCCGACGACCTCGGCCGTGCCGGCCATCACATGCACACGCGCGCCCGACTCGAGCACGCGCGGCTTGGCGCCCTCGCGGCCCAAATACGTAAACGTCATCATAAAACGCATCGTCTGGCCAAAGCGGCCCGCCACACCGAGCATCTCACCGCGATCGAGCGCGGTGACGGCATCGCCCACCAAGTTGAGTGCCACGCGCTGTCCAGGCAGTGCTCGCGGCGTATCGCCATGCACCTGAATCCCGCGCACGCGACAGACCGTGCGCGACGGCAAAGCCATCAGCTCGTCGCCCACCGCAACCGGCGCATCGTGCAGTGTTCCCGTCACGACGGTGCCGACGCCCTTGATCGTAAAGCAGCGGTCAATCGGCAGGCGCGGCGCGGCATCGCTCCGCTCGGCACGCTCGCGACAGGCATCCCAGCAGGCACCCACCTGCTCGTCGAGCACGGCGAGCAGTCGTTCGATCCCCTCGCCTGTCTTGGACGACACAGGCACGATCGGCGCGTCCGCAAACACGGTGTCCGACAAAAAGTCATCAACATCAAGCTCGGCAAGCTCGGTCATCTCGGCATCAGCCAGGTCGCACATCGTCAGCGCGACCACCATGTGTGTGATGCCCAGCAGCTCCAGCACATGCACGTGCTCTCGGGTCTGCGGCATCACGCCCTCGACGGCCGAAACCACCAGCACGGCCACGTCGATACCCGTGGCGCCCTGCACCATAGCGCGCAGGTAATGCGCGTGGCCCGGCACGTCGACCAGGCCGACGATCTTGCCACTCGGCAGCGCCAGCTCGCCAAAGCCAAGCTCCACGGTCATGCCGCGACGACGTTCAACTTCCAGGCGGTCGGGGTTTTTACCCGTCAGCGCCTCGATGAGCGCCGACTTACCGTGGTCAACGTGGCCCGCCGTGCCAACGATAACGGGACACTCCACCAGCGCCTGAACCTCACTCATCGAACAATCGCCTTCTCAACGCACGCGACGAGCGTCGATGCCGCCGTCTCGATATCGCGGTCGCCCACGAGCGTGCGCACATCAAACAGAATGCGGTCGTGCGAGGCGCGCGTGACGACCGGCGTATCGAAGTCTTGAACGAGCGAGCGTTTGAGCGCGTCGACCGTCAGGCGCTCGTCAACAAGACACACGGCAACGCACATCGTGGGCAGCTCCACGGTAGGCAGCGAGCCGCCACCGGGGGTCGACGATTCCTCGACAATCTCCAACTCAACGGCACAAGGGCAACCGGCCTTATCGAGCCCGGCGACCATACGATCGCGAAGCTTGCGGGCACGTCGCTCCAAATGGGCCTGCGGCAGCGTAAGCATGCTGAGTACCGGAATATCGCGATGGGCAACATCGGCGCCGTCCATGTAGATACGCAGCGTGGCCTCGAGCGCCGACAGAGCCAGCTTGCCAGGACGCAGGGCACGCATAAGCGGATGCGACCCGCAGGCCTGGACCAGCTCGCGGCGGCCCATGATAATGCCCGCCTGTGCGGCACCGAGCAGCTTATCGCCCGAGCATGATACGATATCGAGCCCCGCCGCGACCGAAGCCGGCGTGGGCTCCTCACCGCCGCGCACCAGGATGTCGTCGGGCAACAGCGCGCCCGAGCCCTGGTCCTCGTAGAACAGCAGACCATGCTTGTGGGCCAGGGCGGCAAGCTCCCGAGAGCCCACCTCCTCGTGAAAGCCCTCGATGCGATAGTTGGAAGGATGGACCTTGAGGATCATGGCCGTATCGGGCGTGATGGCGCGCTCGTAGTCCGACAGGTGCGTGCGGTTGGTGGCCCCGACCTCGACGAGTTTGGCGCCCGAAGCCGCCATGACATCGGGGATGCGGAAGCTGCCGCCGATCTCGACAAGCTCGCCGCGACTGACGATGACCTCCCTGCCTGCGGCATGGGTCGCCAGCACCAGCAGCACAGCGGCGGCGTTGTTATTAACGACCAGCGCGTCCTCGGCACCGATAAGCGAGCGGATCAGCTGCGCGGCATGTTCCTTGCGCGACCCACGCGAGCAGGTGTCCACACTGTACTCGAGCGTGCTGTACCCACGCGCGACCTCGGCCACGGCCTTTGCCGCCGACTCCGCGAGCGGGGCGCGACCCAAGTTGGTATGGATGACCACACCCGTGGCGTTGACGGCAGGACGCAGGCTCGGCAGTGCGGATCGATGCGCACGCCACTCGATGGCCGAGGCCAGGTCGCGCTTAGAGCGCGGGGCGGCACCGGCGCGAATGGCGGCGCGCTCCTCGTCGAGCTCGGCCGTCACGGCAGCATGCACCACCGCGTCGCAGGTCTCCCCCGCCGCCTTCACAACCGGCCACTCTGCGAGCATCTCGTTGACGGAAGGAATAGCGCGAAGGCGGGCGCGTACCTCATCGGACATGTTCTGGCTATCGCTCATGTGCGGCCTTTCAAAAGAAACGTGGATCAGTCGAATACATCAGCTGAGTCAATTACTCGTCATTATCCCCGCACGCGACGATCTTTTCCACGCGAACGGCGTTTTCCTGGGTGAGCGCGGCACCCGTCAACGGGTCCCAACGCAACGGCGTATGGTCGAGCGGGCCCACGCCCAAGCCTTGAGCGCCACCGGCATCGGCGTCAAACGAACGCCCACCGGGGGCGGCCGAGGTGAAGATGCACGCCGGATGCAGATACGGCGTCGTCTCCACACGCGCGCGGTCGCGGCCCATATCGCTCACGAGTTCGACGATCTCGCCGTCGGCGATGCCCATGTGCGCAGCAGTATCGGCATTCATCTGCACGGCATCCAGGTCCGACCCAGCCTCAGCGGCACCTTGGGCTGCAAGCCTTCGCGAGGTATGCGACTCAAAGGGACGGTTGCCGCTAATGAGGCGAAACATCCCCGGGCCAGGCTCCACCATGGGAGCGATCCAGTTGGGCACACGACCCAGACCGGCTCGTTCCCATACGTCGCTTGCCAGCGCAATTTTGCCGCCATCCAAGGGAATCGCCGGCTCGCCCGTACGCGACGGCAACGCAACACCCGTGTCGGCCCAGCCGCGCTCCTTGAGCTCGTCCAGATTGATCCCAAAAGGCGCCACCTGGGCAGCCGCCAGATCGTCAGACGTAAACTGGAAGTACTCGCCCGCGCCACACGCCTGCGCCAGACCGGCAAAAATCTCCCGACCGGGACGTGTGTCGTCATGCTGCACAGGCAGCACGGCGTTGCGGTAGAACACCCGCGAATCGTTGGCGCCCACGACCGTGCCCACGCCGCGGTCGGCTTCCAGATACGTCACGTCGGGCAGCACGAAGTCAGAAGCACGCGCCGTCTCGGACCAGCGAATATCAATCGTCACGAGCAAGTCGAGCTGCTGCAAAATACCCAACCAAGCTTGTGCATTACCATAGCCCGCACCGGGGTTACTGGCATAGACGATGAGCCCACGCAAATCGCCGGCAAGAATCGACTGACCGATGGTCGTACACAGGCCGCGCACCGGATCGACCAGTGGATAGCGCTCGGATCCCAGCTTGGACATGTGCGACACCGGCGGCGTCGCAAAGCGTGCGGGATCAAGGTCGCCCAGCGCAAGCGGTGTGGGTGGATTGAGCGCGCCGCCCACATGTCCAATACAGCCCAGCAGCACATCGACCAAGCAGATAGCGCGCGCGGTCTGGGTGCTATTGGCATACGCGATGCCAATGCCGCCATGAAAGCCGGCGTCCACCACGGCAGCAGGCGCGGCCGCAGCTAGATCGCGCGCCGTGGCGGCGATCTCTGCGGCCGGCACGTCGCACATCGACTCGGCCCACTCGGGCGTCCAAGCACGGGCCGCCTGCGCCAGCTCGTCAAAACCCGTGGTATAGCGGGTCACGAACTCGTGGTCATACAGGTCCTCGGCAATCAAGACATGCGCAATACCCAACAGCAGCGCCAAGTCGCAGCCCGGGCGCACGCGCAACCAGCGGTCGGCAAGTGCAGCCGAGCCGCTGCGCCGGGGGTCAACCACGATAATCTTCGCCCCACGGCGACGGGCATCGTTGAGCGCGTCAACGGCCCCCATCGTCGACGAATCGACAATGGAACGCCCCAGGTACATAATGCAATCGGTATGCGCCAGGTCGGAGGCGGGACTGTAGCCCAGGCTGTGCTCCCAGCCGGTAAGTCGGCTTACCTCGCAGGCACCGTCGGCACCGTACACGTTGGGCGAACCCAGCGCGTGCATAAGACGATAGCCCCAGTAGCGGTCGAACGAGGGCACGCCGAGCGTCATGCCCAGCGCACGGGGCCCGCGCGCGTCAACAATCCCCAAAAGACACTCGGCAATCTGGGCAAACGCCTCATCCCAGGAAATCGCATCAAACCCCGAGCCATCAGCTCGGCGGCGCATGGGATGCAAAATCCGATCGCGCTCATCAAACGGCATGGACAGGCGATGCCGCCCGCGGGCGCACAGGGCACGCGCCGCGCATGGATGCCCCGGCACCGGCAACTCGGCCACCACACGACCGTCCTCAACGCGTGCCGCAAAGGCGCAATCGGCATAGCATCCCCCGCATGCGGTCACCACGGCGCGACCGTCACGCTTCACAGCAGATGCCATCTCGATTACCCCTTTCACCAGCCATGCACAACAGGCCAAAAGCCCGGCAACGAGCCCCAGACCAAAAAAGCCTCCCGCACGGCAACGCCCCGCGGGAGGCCCGACGTCAAACAGACGGTACCTTACGCCTCGGACTTCTTGGCGTAGATAAACCAGTAGCCGAGCGCAACCAGAACCGCGCCGCCCACGATGTTGCCCAGCGTGGCGGCGGACAGGTTAAACGCAATGCCCGCGGCGTTGAGTGCATCGGCGCCGGCGACGTCGGCACCGTAGCCGCATGCATGCATCACGGCACCCATGGGCAAAAAGTACATGTTGGCAACGCAGTGCTCAAAACCGCAGGCCACAAACGCGGCAATGGGCAGCAGAATACCCACGACCTTATCGACCACGGTCTTGCCGGCGGTACCGATCCACACGGCCAGGCACACAAAAATGTTGCACAGGATGCCGCGGAAGAAGATCGTCACCCAGTCGATCGTCACCTTGCCGGCGGCGACGCTCACCATGGAATTGGCGACCGCCCCGCCGTTGAGCTTGTAAATGCCGGCCATGTACACCAAAAAGACGATGAACAGGGCACCGACAAAGTTGCCGACCCATACGACGACCCAGGCCTTGAGCATCTGAGCCGGGGTGATCTTTTTGCTCTTGAGCGCGCAGACCATAAGCGAATTGCCGGTGAACAACTCGGCGCCGCACACCAACACGAGCACCAGACCCAGGCAAAAGCACAGGCCACCCACGACGCGCTGAGCGCCCCAGCCGAGTGTGCTATCGCTCAAGAAAACCGTAAAGAACAGGCCGCCGAAGGCGATGAACGCACCGTCGAACATTGCCAACAGAAAGGCCTTAGCGACCGGCAGGTTGGCCTTGGTCACGCCGGCGGCCTCGGTCTTGGCCTCGATCGCGGCGGGCGCCAGGCAATCGGGAGCGGGGTAATCCACCTTGGAATCTGCCATGTCAATCACTTCTTTCCTAACAAAATGGAACAAGTGCTCCTACTGCTCTTGCCCCAAGCGGACAAAGTGGGAAAAGTCGTTGGCGGCCACGGCGTCGTACACGGCGTCGACGGCGTCAAAGACTTCCGGGGACATGGGGTTGTAGAACTCCGTGTCGCCCGGCTGAATCCCGACGAAGACGATATCATCGCACGATTGCTCAATCTCTTCGATCAGAATCGACAAGGGAAGCGAATGCGTGGTGAACATCGACTTGCGGGCCACATCGCGTTTGTCGAGCAAACGGATGGACCCGACGGGCAGCGCCATGTCGGCGGCATCGACCAAGACCAGGCGCGGCGGACGCTCGCGCTTGACCTCGATGATGTCGTCCTCGGGCGTTTGGCCGCCGTCGATGGTGTACCAACCGGCGATGGGTGCGTCTTCCATCTTTTTGGAGAGCACGGGGCCGGCGGCATCGTCGGCACGCAGCACGCTTCCCGCCGTGAGCACGATACCCGCAAACGGGGCGCCGTTCACACGTCCATCCACAACGCGACCCATTACTGCAACCTTCCCGTCAGATACACGCCCGACACATCGCGCACGCGCTCAACCAGATCGCGGAACTTCATCAAAAACGCGACCTGCTGGGCATGCAGGCCAAAGTCGTCGTCGAACACCGAGATGCCGGCCTTGGCCGAGCCGCGAAAACCGCGCTCGTCGAGCAACGCATCGCAGGCCTCGAGCAGCGACGGCACCGCCGCCTTGTCGAGCTGGCACTCGCCAAAGGAGCGGATGGCCTCAAACTTGGTTTTGGTCTCCCCCTCCGGCAGCGCGTCGACGAGCGAATAGAAGACGTTCACCGGCACCGACAGGCGCGGCTCAAAGCAGTCGAGCACGCCGGTGTGGTGGCCCACGGCGAGCGTGTAGTACAGCACGTCGCAGGCCTCCTGGGGAACGTCTTCCTCGGTCTCCACAAACTTACGCGTGAGCTCGTAAAAGACCACCTGACCGGGCGCATGGCCCAGACAGGGGTCGGCGACGCCCTCGGCAGCCTCGTCGCTTGCGCGCGAGGCATCGCCAAAAGAGCCGCCGAGCATGCCGGGGCCCGCAAAGTAACCAGAGCGGTCCGTGAGCTCCATCTAGCGACCTCCGGCCAGCACCAGATCCTGCAGCGCCGAGTAGACCTCAACGCGGCGCGGATCGTCCTGCTTGTCGATGAGCAGCGCCATGGCACCGCGAATATCGCCCTTGGGTGCGCCCTCGAGCGTATCCATAAACTCGTTGGCCAGGTCGCGGCCGTAACGGTAGCCGCTCATGGCGCGAGCCTCGCGCTCAATGGCAACACGCAGCTTGTACGGCACGCCGGGGTGCAGGATATCGGCCTGCTCGCCGGTAGCCTCCACCGTGGTCTCGGCATGGAGCTTTTGGTCCAGCAGGCCAAGTGCCATGGCAAAGCCGTAGACGGTCTGCGCGGGGCTGGGCGGGCAGCCGGGGATGTAGACATCGACCGGCAGAATCTTGTCCGTGCCGCCCCAGACGCAGTAGTTGTCGTAGAAGATGCCACCGGTGCAGCCGCACGCGCCATAGGACACCACGATCTTGGGATCGGGTGCGGCCTCAAAGGCGCGCAGGGCCGGCATGCGCATGGCACGCGTCACGGCGCCGGTGTACAGCAGCACATCGGCGTAACGGGGCGAGGGCACGACCTTGATGCCAAAGCGCTCGACGTCGAAGACGGGCGTGATGGAACCAAAGATCTCGATCTCGCAGCCGTTGCAGCCGCCGCAGTCAACACGGTAGACGTACACCGAGCGCTTGATCTTCTTAAGAAGGGTCGCCTTGGCCTTCTCGATGCTCTCGTCGAGCTCGATTTTGGTCGGGCGGTACTGAAGCCGCTCGGGCAAAAGCGTGGGTTCGGCCATGGTTACTCCTCCTTCGTATCAAAATCCATGATGATGCCCTCGACCGGTGCAGGACCGGCGGGAATCTCGGGCGCATCGGGGTTGAGCTCGCGGTCGATATACTCCGGGTTCACGCCGTGGCCGCCCAGATACTCCATGCCGGGGCCCTGGGGCTCACCGGACGCAAGCGTCTCGTTGGCAGCCATGCCGCGCGCGTTGCCGGTCTTGACGGCCGAGGCGGCGCGCAGAGCGTCGAGCTCGCGCTTGCACTCCTGGCACATGCCGACGGTACGGGCGGCCTGCTCGGCCTCCATGCCGCCGGCCTTTTGCAGCAGGCGCTTGGCGTAGTCGATCTCCTTGTGCGGGGCAAACGGCTTGCCGCAACGCGAGCAGTGCTCGAGCGTGTAGACGCTCTTGCTGGTGAGGTCGTCCTTACTCATGACGGCCAGCTCAAACTCCTCGGTGAGCTTGATGGCCTCCATGGGGCAGGCTTCCTCGCAGCGGCCGCAAAAGATGCAGCGACCGTAGTCGATCGACCAGGTGATGGTATCGGCCGCAAGGTCGGTGTCCATGCGAATGGCATCGGCCGGGCACGCCACGCCGCAGGCACCGCAGGCGATGCAGAGCTCGGCATTGTGCTCGGGCTTGCCGCGCATGTCCTTGTTGGTGGGGAACGGCGCAAACGGGTACTTGACCGTCGCGTCGCCGGCCTTGGCGTTAATCTTCCAAAGCTTCAGCATATTAGAGCGCCTCCTCATCGAGCGGGGCGGCCATGGTGCCCTCGCCCGCAAGCGGCGACTTGTCGCGCCAGACGTTCTCGAACTGCTCCTTGTCGAGCACATGGTCGCGCTTGGCGGCGACGTCGGTCACCGTCACGCGGTCGGTGCAGGAGTAGCACGGGTCGAGCGAGCCGACGATCAGCGCCGCATCGCCCACGGTGTTGCCGCGGAACATGTAGCGCAGGACCGGCCAGTTGCTGTACGTAGCTGCCTTGGCGCGCCAGCGGTAGCACTTCTGGTTGTTGCCGAGCATGGCCCAGTGTACGTCCTCGCCGCGCGGCGCCTCGGTGGCACCAATGGCGTACTTGTGCGGGGTGTACTCCCAATCCGTGGTGAGGATGGGGCCCGACGGGCAGTTCTCGAGCATGGTCTCGATCATGTCGATCGAATCGTAGACCTCCTGAATGCGGACGGCGGTACGGCCGAAGGCATCGCAGGTGTCGGCCGTGGCGGCATGCATCTTTTGGATGTCCGGATCGGCGTAGCCGTCGAAGGGATGGTCAAAGCGCACGTCGCGAGCATAACCCGAGCCACGCATGAGCGGGCCAACCGGCGAGAAGTCGCGTGCGATCTTGCGATCCAAGATGCCGATGCCACTCGTACGCTCAATAAAGTTGGGCGTGGAGAGCAAGACGTCGACGAGCTCGGTGACCTCGGAGCGCAGCTGGTGGATGGTCGTGAGCGTGGAAAGCTTCTGCTCGGCCAGGATATCGCGACGCACGCCACCGATCACATTGAGACCGTAGGTCTTGCGGTGACCGGAGAGCTTCTCGGCCAGGTCCATGGACTTCTCGCGGACGCGGAAGAACTGTTGGAAGCCGGAGTCGAAGCCCGTGTAGTGCGATGCGAGGCCAATATTGAGCAGATGCGAGTGCAGACGCTCGACCTCGAGCATGATGGCGCGGATGTATTGGGCGCGCGGCGGAACATGAATGCCCTGGGCGCGCTCGACGGCCTCGGCATAGGCCACCGAGTGGGCGCAGCCGCAGATGCCGCAGATGCGGTCGGCGAGGAACGTCACGGCGTCATAGTTCAGGCGCGTCTCGGCAACCTTCTCCATGCCGCGGTGCACGTAGAACAGACGGTAGTCGGCGTCGACGATCGTCTCGCCCTCAACGAACAGGCGGAAGTGGCCGGGCTCGTCAGAGGTGATGTGCAACGGGCCCATGGGGACGAGTGTGGTCTCCTTGCCCTTGGTATCGGCCAAGAACTCGTAGTTTTCCATGTCGCTCGCGGGAGCGGGACGGAAGCGGTAGTCCATGGAGTCCTTGCGCAGCGGGTACAGGCCGCTGGGCCAATCATCGGGCAGCACCAGGCGGCGACGGTCGGGCAGGCCCTCGGGAATCAGGCCGAACATGTCGCGAAGCTCGCGCTCGCCCCACACGCAGGCGGGGACGAACGGCGTCACGGACGGGAACGTCATCTTGGCGGGATCGACCTCGGTGCGCACGGTCACCCAGCCGGGGTCCTCCCCCTCCATGGAGATGACGTAGTACACGGCGTAACGGCCGCACAGGCTGCGCTCATCGTTGCCGACGATCACGGGGATCCAGCCGTAGCGCTCGTAGTACAGGTAGTGGACGGCCTCGGGTAGCTTGTCCTGCTTGACGGTAATCGTCAGCTGGTCCTCGCACTGCCACTCGACCTTCTCGATGCAGCCCGGAACGGCGCGGCGCAGGGCCTCGACATGGCTCTCGCAGCGACGGGCATACACCTTGTTCTCAGTTTCAATCATTCGTTACTCCACCTCGCTCTGAGCGGTCTCGGTACCGAACACAGCGCGGTACATCGGCGTCGCGTGAAGTTCCTCGGTGCTCTGCTCGAGCACGATGCCGGTCGCGGTCTCCACACCGTGCACGAGAGGCAGCGGGGTGGCGATGCCAAACCACAAGATCATGACAGCCAGGATGATTTCGGGGATAAGCATGAGCGCCGGGGCCTCATGCTTGCCCATGCCCTGGGGCGCATGGCCGAATACCGACTTGAGTGCGATGCGGGTGAGCGCGGAGATGGCCACGGTAAGACCGAGGGCGACCACGACGACCAGCCACATGGGACCGGCGGTAACACCGGCGACAAAAGTCAGGAACTCGGAGATAAACATGCCAAAGGGCGGGAAGGCTGCAAGACCGAGCAGCGCCAGGATGGCGAGCGCGGCGGTTGCGGGAGCAACCTCGACGACGCCCTGGATCTTGGCCAGGCTACGCGTGCCAAAGGCGTGCTGGATGTTGCCGGACACGCAGAAGGCAAGCGTCTTGGTAAAGCCGTGGAACACGCAGTGCAGCAGGGCCGCGGCGATACCCAGCGGGCCACCGATACCCAGGCACAGGGCGATAACGCCCACGTTCTCCACAGACGAGTACGCAAAGCGGCGCTTGAGGTCGTCCTGGCGAAACATCGAAAGTGCCGCCACCAAAATGGACAGCGTGCCGACGATCAGCAGCAAAAGTTGCGGATACTCGGCGCCAACGGCTTGGATAGTAAAGCCGTAGAAGCGCATGATCACAAGCATGGCGCACTTAAGCAGCACGCCCGAGAGCAGGGCCGAGACAGGGCTCGGGGCCTGGGAGTGGGCATCGGGCAGCCAAGTGTGCATGGGGAACAGGCCCGCCTTGGTGCCGAAGCCGATGACAATGAACGCGAACGCGAGGCGCACGAGCATCGGGTCGAACTGGTCGGCGTAGGGCATGATGGAGGTGAGGAAGGCGGCCTCATGCGCGTTGGGCATGATATCGGCGGCGTTCGCGTAGATGAGCAGCGTGCCGAACAGGCCGAAGGCCACACCGGCGGTGCAGACCATCGCGTACTTCCAAGACGCCTCGAGCGCCTGCTTGTTCTTGTAGATGCCCACGAGGAACACGGTCGACAGCGTAGTGGCCTCGACCGCCGCCCAGGTGAGGATGATGTTGTTGGACAGGCAGGCGAGCAGCATCGTGAAGACGAACAGGCTGAACAGCGCGTAGTACTGCTTGGTGCGCTCGGCCGGCATGGTCTTCTCCTCGATATCGATCTTGATATAGGAGATGGAGTACACGCCGGTGATGAACCCGATGATGCCTACCAGAAGGACGAAGATCGACGAGAGCGAATCGAGATGGAGCCACAGGCCCAAAGCGTCGATATTCTGCCCGCTCGAGAGCATGGTTCCCGCGGTGACGACCGAAAGGACAAGGGTCGCCGCGACGGAGATGGTGTTGAGCCCCGCGAAGACGTTGTAGGACGTCGTCTTGGGGAGCGCAGCCATAATCAGGGAGAACACGAGAGGACAAGCGAGCAGGGCGACCGTCAGCATTGAAACATCCATGGCCTACCCTTTCAATTCGGTCAGGTCGTGGGAGTCGAGCGACTTGGTGTCGTTCCAAATCCTCACGACGACGGCGGACATGATGATGACGGCGAAGATGGCGTCGGTGGCGATGCCGATCTCGATGATCTCGGGGGCCGTGGGCGCGAGCAGAGCGAGCGTCACGTGGCTACCGTTCTCCATAAGGCAGTACCCGAAGATCTGCTTGAGGATGTTGCGCTGGGAGATGATGCACGTGAGGCCGACGAAGAAGTGCGCGAAGCTGATGGCGAGGGCCGGAGTGGCCACCTCGGCGGTGGGCAGGCTCAGGCGCGTGACCACCGCGAAGCAGACGGCCACCTCCAGACCGGTGAGGATGATGGTCCAGGCCGGCTTGATGGAGGAGGTCAGCGTGCTATCGGCAGGCGAACCCATCTTCTTGTAGGCACGGTTGAGAATGAACGGAACGAGGATCACCTTGGTGACGAAGGCCGACGCGGCCCACATGAGAAGCTCGGTGGCACCGGTGGTGAGGCCCAGGGTGAGCAGCACGCCCACCAGGACAACCGACTGGATCGCGTACCACTTGATGGCGGACGGGATGGTCTTCGAGACGACCACCATGGTGGAGGTCACGATCAGAAGACCGGCCAGGATATTGACTAACGAATAACCCATGTCCTACCTCCTAACCCATCCAACTAGAGGACAGAGGACCGGCGACGACGACCATGATCATGAGGACGACGAACACGAACGCCATGGCGCGCGGAAGGGGCTGGCCGGCGGCCACGGTCTCGCTCGGCTCACCGGGCAGGACCTTACCCATCCAACGCAGGAACCATGCGAAGGTGGCGACGGTCTCGACGACCATGACGCACACGAGGACAAAGATGACCGTGTTGGTAGCACCAACCGCGAAGCCACCGGAAATGATCTGGAACTTGGAAAAGAACGTGCTCATGGGGGGCACGCCGGCGATAGCGGTCGCGGCGACCGCAAAGCCCACGCCCGTGACCGGGTACTTCTTCATGAGGCCCTGGATCTTGGGCAGCATACGGGTTCCCAGCGTGAAGCTGAGAGAGCCAGCGATGAGGAAGAACAGGGTCTTGGTGAACGCGTGGTTGAAGATGTGCTCGACGGCGCCGTTAAACGCCATCTGGCTTCCGAACACGGAGAGGCCCAGGCCAAAGAACACGTAGGCGAGCTGCGCGATCGTCGAGAAGGCGAGCAGGCGCTTCATATCCTTCTGGGGCAGGTACATGAGGAAGCCGAAGAGCATGGTCACGACGGCGTCGATGATGGCGACCCAACCGACGATCTCGGGGATATCGCCGGCGCTCGCAAGAGCGCGGGCGAACACGCACACGCCGACCTTAACCATGGACGCGCCATGAAGGTAGGCGGAAACGGGCGTGGGGGCCTCCATTGCGGAGGGCAGCCACATGTAGAGCGGGAACTGGGCGGACTTGGCCCAAGCAGCGAACAGGATGAGCAGCAGCACGACGGTCTTCATACCGGAATCGAGCTGGGAGATCGCGCTCAGCGCGAACGTGCCGGTTCCGGCGAACAGGAAGGCCGCGCCGATGTAGAGTCCCAGAGCGCCGATATGGGTGATGATGAGCGCCTTCATACCGGCCTTCTTGGCCGTGGGCGTCATGTAGTAGCTGATGAGGCCCCAGGAGCACACACCGGTGATCTCGAAGAAAACGAGCTGGCCGACGATGGTGGAGCTGTAGGCGAGACCGGCCATGGCGCCGATGAACGTGGAGAAGTACACGTAGAAGCGACGACGGGGCGCGTCGGGATGCTCCTTATTCTTATCGCTCATGTACGGGAACGAATAGATGACGACGAGCAGGCCGATAGCGACGAACGCGGGTGCGAGCAGCGTGCTCATCCGGTCGAATATGAAGCCCATGACCAAGGTCTGGCCCATACTCGCCCAGGTTACATCGACCGCGTTCATGCCGTTTCCGGCAAACGTCGCGGCCAAGCCAACGGAAGCGACCGTGGCGATGCCGCCGGCAAAGGCGCAGATCCATTTAGCGTAGGGACGCGGCAGCATGACGATGAGCAGGGAGCCCAGCATGGGGACGGCGATCGCCACCATGGCAAAGAGGGACAAGCTCGATTCGATTGACATAGTTTCTCCCTTCTCCCTACACGCCTACGACGACGAAGACGAACGCGAGGACCGCGATGCCGACGACGGCCCAGGTCTGGTTACCGAGCACCTTGAAGCGCGAACGGGAAACGGAGTTCTCGAGCACGCCGCAGACGACGAAATCGACCAGGCACTTGACGAGGAAGACGACGGCGCCCACGAGAGCGGTGACGCCGATGGTCGCGGGCTCTCCCCAGGGGATGAAGATGGAGGTGAACCAAGCGACGACCACGACCTGCTTCATGCCCATGGCGAGCTTCATCATGGCCAGGGACGGGCCGGAGAGCTCGGCGAGCGGGCCCTCCTGGAGCTCCTGCTCGGCTTCGGCCTGATCGAACGGAAGCTTGCCGAGCTCCATGTAACAGGCGGCCGCGAAGGCGACGCCGGCGAGGATAACGGCGACGACGCTCGAGACGTTGCCCGTAACGATGTGCTGACCCATGGTCGCAATGTCCGTGGAGCCGCACACGATGGCGACGGTGAACAGCGCGATGAGCATGGACGGCTCGATGAGCACGCTCATGAGGAGCTCGCGGATACCGCCGAAGCCCGCGTAGGCGTTGGAGGAATCCACGCCGGACAGCGCGAAGAAGAAGCGGGACAGCGCGAGCGCGTACATGATGGTGATGGCGTCACCAAAGACGGGCATGGGGCTCTGGAGCGTGAACATGGGCAGGCCCATGGCGAGCATAAACGACACCGCGAGGAACAGCGGCGGCATGATGCGCAGCACGAAGCTCGAGTCGGAACTCACGGACTCGGGACGCGCCATGAGCTTCGCGAGGTCCCGGTAATCCTGAAGGATGGACGGACCGCGGCGATTGTGCATCTTCGCGCGAATCACACGGGCGAGGCCGGAGAAGAAGGGCGCGACCAGCATGACCACGAGGCCCTGCGCCATCGCAAGAACGATGTTCATAATATCCTCTCCCCTCTCTAGACCATGACCACGGCGAGCACGAGGAAGACCACGAGCGCCGCGACGATGTAGCAGATGTATACGGAGTAGTTGCCGCCCTCGATCTTGGAGGCGAGGCCGGCCAGCTTGTCGGCACCCTCGCTCGGTGCATCGACCAGGAAACGGTCGGGCAGGGGCTCGACGCCCTGGGCGACACCGGTGAGCTTCTGGAACACGTGCGCGATGGACCAGCAGATCTTGGTGCATACCTCGCGCAGGGTGTAGAGCGGGCCCATGAAGAGTTCGACGTCGGACGCGAAGCTCGTGGCGACGACGGGCATGTGCTCGTTGGGCTCGTAGCCGCACGCCCAAGGGTCGGTCTTCTTAGCGGGGGCCTTGGCGCCGAGGCAGGACCTCAGCGCGAACGCGAGGTCGGTGAGGACCACGAGCGCGATGGCGATCGCGGGGGTGGAGGTGGCGGCACCGGAAATCTCGTTCACGAGAGACACGCCCGAGGTGGCTGTGACGGCGGAGCCGGCAAGCACGCTCTGGGCGACGTCGCCCAGAACCGGGGCGATGACCGGGGAGCCGATTCCCAGTACCACGCAGATGGCCGCGAGGAGCATCTGCGAGAACAACATCGGAGCCGGGGACTCCTTGGCGTTCGCGGCCTCCTGGGAACGAGGGCTGCTCGCGAACGAGACGCCGTAGGCCTTCACGAAGCACGTGACGGCCAGGGCACCGGTGATGGCGAGGGCGGCCGCGGAGGCGACGGCGAACACCATGACGACCGGGTCGGAGAGCGTCGAGATGTTGAACAGGGACTGGTAGGTGAACCACTCGGAAACGAAGCCGTTGAGCGGCGGGATGGCCGAGATGGCAAGGGCACCGATGAGGAAGCAGACGGCCGTGACCGGCATGCGGCGGAACAGACCGCCCATCTTCTCCATGTTGCGCGTACCCGTGGCATAGAGCAGGGAGCCCGCGCCGAGGAACAGCTCGCCCTTGAACATGGCGTGGTTGAGCGTGTGGTAGAGGGCGGCCATGAGCGCGATCGTCGCGATGACGTCGTTGCCCAGGGCGTGCGCCGTCATGGACGCGCCGACACCGAGCAAGATGATGCCGATGTTCTCGACGGAGTGATAGGCAAGCAGGCGCTTGATGTCGTGCTCGTGGAGGGCGTAGACGACACCCAGGACCGACGAGATGGATCCGAAGACCAGGACCATGAGGCCCCACCAGAGCTGGACGCCCGAACCCGCGAGCAGGTCGAGACCGACCTTGAGGATTCCCAGGATGCCGATCTTGATCATGCCGCCGGACATGAGGGCGGACACGTTGGACGGCGCCTCGGGGTGCGCCTGGGGCAGCCAGGAGTGCAGCGGGATGATACCGGCCTTCGCGCCAAATCCGAAGAACGCGAGGACGAAGCACGCGGAGGAGACGGCGGGTCCAAAGTCATGCGTACGGAAATCACTGAAGCTGAAGGAACCGCCCACGCCGTTGGTCATGAGCAGGAAGCTCGCCATGATGAGAACGAAGCCCACGTGCGCGATGACGAAGTAGAGCCAACCGCCCCTAATGGAGTTCTTGTTCTCCTCGATAACGACAAGGAAGTAGCTCGTAAGGGACATGAGCTCAAAGGCGACCAGGAACCAGAACACGTTGTCGGCGGTGATGACGAGCATCATCGAGGCGACGAAGGTGTTCATAAAGAAGCCGGCGCGCCCGACCTTGCCCGGGTACTCGTCGAAGTAGGACAGACCGTAGATGAAGCCCGCAAAGGCGAGAATCGAGATGAGGACCACGATCAGGCCCGCAAGGCCGTTGAGCAAGAGCTCGAGACGGGCGAACGGGAAGAAGAAGACCGTGTTGAGGGACGAAACGTCGCCAAGCACGGCCTCGAGGCCCGCGATGAACGAAAGCACCGCGGCGACGGCGCCGATAAGGCAGCCGGCGGTCTTGGCGGCGTTATCGGCCTTGATCAGCAGAACCGAGGCGAGCGCACCGATGCACGAGACGGCAAGCGATGCGATAAACAGCGTCATGCTATCCATTGTTTACGCTCCCTTCTGCTTTCTCGGACAGGCCCTGGGCCACAGCGGTAACGTCGACGACCGGACCGTTTTCGATCGAGCGCAGGCGCTTGGCCTCGTCGAGCTCGCGATCGGCCGCGCCGCCCATGACGGTCAGCGCCTTGGTGGGGCACGCCGCCACACAATGCGGGCCGTCCGGATCGAAGGCGCACAGGTCGCACTTGACAGCGCAGGTGTACTGGCCGGGAGCCCACGTAAGAAGGCTGCTCAGGGACTTAGGATACGAAGGCGTCGGGTCGCACATGCCTGCGACACCGGCGATAGACGTGCCATCGGGGTGGATGGCTCCGAAGGGGCACGCGATGGCGCACAGCCTGCACCCGATGCACTCCTGCTCCTTGACGTGGATGCGATCGCCATCGTGCTCGATGGCATTCACCGGGCAGACCTCGGCGCAGGGGGCACCCTCGCAATGGTGGCAGGCAAGGGCGGCCGAAATACCGCCGGTCTTCACGAGCGCCAGGCGCGGCGTATCCTGAAGACCCTGCATCCGGTGGGCGTCGGCACAGGCGGACTGACATGTTCCGCAGCCGATGCACCTCTCCGGGTTGATGTCGATGAAGCGGTTCATCCCCACTTCCTTTCAAAATAACGGGCCGGGCTCCCGAACGTACGGGACGCCCGGCCCAAAAAGCCAACGAGAACGGGACTACACGATTTGGTTCACGTGCGTCTCGTCGTCGAACTTGGCGGCGCCAGGCTCAACGTCCTGGGGAGCGGCGGCGTCGACCAGAGCCTGCTTGAGCTCGGTGTACTGGCGCTCGACTTCGCCCTCGGCCCAAACCTGGTCGGCAATGGCGTCGACCTGGCAGGCGGAGAACTTGTCCTCGGGCGTGTGCGAGACCGGGTCGACCTTGTGCATGGTCAGCTCGTTGCACTTGCCGATCCACCACTGGTAGGTCATATAGACCGTGCCCTTGTTGATACGGTCGCTCACGTCGGCGCGGCTGTATACCTGGCCGCGGCGGCTGTGAATCGAGACGATGTCGCCGTTCTTGATGCCGCGCGCCTGGGCGTCCGCGGGATTCATGCGGACAAAGCCGGGCTCGTCGGCAAGCAGCGCCAGCGTCTTGCAGTTGCCGGTCATCGAGCGGCAGCTGTAGTGGCCGACCTCGCGGACGGTGCACAGGATGAGCGGGTACTCATCGTCGGGAAGCTCGGAGGGCGCCTCCCAGTCGTGCGCCATCAGGTTGGCGCGGCCGTCCTTGGTGGTGAACTTGCCACCAGCGAACATGTCGGGCGTACCGTGGTCGTTGACATCAGTGCTCTTGACGGGCCACTGGGCGTAGCCGCCCTCGGGAGCCATCTTCTCGTAGGTCGCGCCCACAAAGTTGGGGCACAGGCTAATGCACTCGTTCCAGATCTGCTCGGTGTTGTCGTAGTGCATGGGATAGCCCATACGCGTGGACAGGTCCGCGAAGATCTCCCAGTCGTGACGGCACTCGCCCTTGGGCGGAACGGCTGCGTCAAAGTGCTGGAAGCTACGGTCGGATGCGGTAAAGACACCCTCGTGCTCGCCCCAAGAGGTGGCGGGCAGGATGACGTCGGCGAGCATGGTCGTCTGCGTCATAAAGATGTCCTGGCAAATGAACAGATCCAGCTCGGAGAGCGTCTTGCGCATACCGGCCGAATCGGGCTCGGTCTGCACCGGGTCCTCGCCGTAGTTGTAGAAGCAGTGCACCTTGCCCTCGTCGACCAGGTGGCCCAGGTCGGTGAGCTTGTAGCCCTCCTCGAGCGGGAGCTTTTCCTCGGGCACGCCCCAAGCCTTGGCAAACTTGGCACGCACTGCGGAGTCGGTGACTTTCTGGTAGCCAGGGTACAGGTTGGGCAGCATGCCCATATCGCAGGAGCCCTGGACGTTATTCTGGCCACGCACGGGCGCGAGGCCGGAGTTGGGTTTGCCGATCTGGCCGGCAACGCAGGCGATGGAGGCGATGGTGTGCACCGTCTTCAGGTTCTGCTTCTGCTGGCATACGCCCATGCCCCAGCCAATGATGGCAGAGGGCTTCGCCGTGGCGTACATCTCGGCAGCTTGGTGGATCAACGCGGGCTCGACACCCGTGATGTCCTGTACGGATTCGGGAGTGTAGTTCTTGATGGTCTCCCACCACTCGTCAAAGCCGTTCGTGTGCTCGGCGACGAATTCCTTGTCGTAGAGGCCATCGTTGACCAGACAGTTGGCAAAGGCGTTGAGGAACGCAACGTTGCAACCGTTCTTGATCGGAAGGTAGAGATCGGCGATACGCGCGGTTTCGATATGGCGCGGGTCGGCGACGATGATCTTGCAACCCTTTTCTTTGGCTCGCACGATACGCCTTGCGACGATGGGGTGCGAATCGGCAGGGTTATAGCCGAAGAGGAAAATGCAGCCCGCATCCTCCATACCGGGGATGGAGCATGACATGCAACCTGAACCAACCGTGTCCATCAGACCGAGGACAGTAGGGCCGTGTCAAGTACGGGCGCAGTTGTCCACGCTGTGGGTGCCGATGCACGCACGCGTAAACTTCTGCATGACGTAGTTCGCCTCATTGCCGCCGCCTCGCGAAGAGCCGGTGGTCATGACAGCGTTAGGACCATATTCGTCAATTATGGCCTGCATCTTAGATGCGGTGAAATCCAGTGCCTCGTCCCAGCTTACGCGCTCAAGATCCGCGCCCTTGGTGCGGCGGATCATCGGGTGCAGTACGCGAGGAGTCAAGATCTTGGTGTCGTTGATGAAGTCGTAGCCGCTCATGCCCTTAAGGCACAGCTCGCCCTGATTGGTGATGCCGTTGAGCGGTTCGGTACCCACGACCTGGCCGTTTTGGACCAGGAGGTTAAACTGGCAACCGGCGCCGCAGTACGGGCAGATCACTTTATGCTTCTCCATAACACCCTCCTTCCTTTCTCTGCTACCGATTAATCGGTACGTATTTGACAATCTTTGGGCCTGTATGGCCGCCCGCCTACGCCTCGTTTTCGATGGTGGCGCGGGCACGCTCGGCAGTCAGTTCTGCCAGGCGCTCCTCGTCTACCAGGGTGAGGCCCTTGGTCGGGCACGCCTCGGCACACGCCGGACCGCCGGGACGGTCCACGCACAGGTCGCACTTGAGCACGAAGCTCTTAGTCTGCGAACCCACGCGCACGTCGCCCATCAAGACGGGGACCTGCGTGGTCGCCACGCTCACGGCACCAAAGGGGCAGGCCATGACGCAGCTCTTGCAGCCGATGCAGTTGTCCTCGTTGACGCCGATACGATGGTTCTTTGGATCAAAGAACAAGGCGCCCGTGGGGCAGGCCTTGGCGCACGGAGCATCCTCGCAGTGATGGCACGCCACCGGTGCGGAGATCTCGTACGTACGCGTCACGCGCAGGCGCGGCGCGGCGATGTTGCCGGGGATGTCGTGTGCCTCGATGCACGCTGCCATGCAGGTTTGACACCCAATGCAGCGCGAGGAATCGGCTACGACTCGTTTATTGCCCATGTTGTTCACTCCCTCCTGAATCCCATGCTGGAGAGATCCTGTCGACGTTGCCCCAAGCAGCCCGTGGCCTGGCATCGGCGTATCGAATGCATGCGGCGAAACAGGCACTCGGTAGAATTTCTCCAACGGTATACAAGTTGAATATACGCAGTTGCAGGGGGTAAGCTTGAGCATAGGCCCTGCAATACGGGTGTATTGCAGGAGTTTGGGCTGGTTAGGATTATTCTCAATAGGATATAAAGGCGAGTGTATTACACGCGTACGCTGCAGAGATTTTTACGCGCTCTCGTTTTGGATGTACTACGCTTGTATTCGTGTTAATGGTTATCAACTTGAGTGAAATAAAGTAATCGTTATAATAAGATGCTCAAGTATCGGCACATGCCGCATTTGACCGACTGTATTGCACGCTCATTAAGGGGGCCAGTGATGTCATCGACTCAAAAACGAGCCATCCTGCAGGTGCGCATTCGCGAGGAAGACAAGCAGCATGCCGAACGTCTCTACGACGCCATGGGCACATCGCTCGCCGAGGCCGTACGTCTATTTGTCGCGCAGAGCATTTTGATGCGCAAGCTCCCCTTTCAGCCGGTCGCCGTGCGCTCAAAGGACGGCACCGCCGCCTATGGATCGCTCAAAGCATATGGGGACCCCAATCGCCGCTCCAAGGAGCGCAATGTCTGGATTGAATACCTTGCTACAGAAAGCGACGATTCGATTTTGGGTCCCGAGGAAGTAGATATCCATGAGTAGCACCATCATCAACGAGACCGTCATCCTACGCTACCTGCTTGACGACGACGAAGTTCTGTCACCGCGCGCCGCCAAGGTCATCGCCACCCGCACCGCTCGTGTCTACCCCGAAATCATCACGCGCGTCGTGGTCACGCTGCGCGACGTCTATAAGGTTCCCCGCGTTGAGATTGCTGCGGCCATGAAAAGGCTGCTCGATGACGTCATGGTCGACGAGCCCACCGTTGTCGCCCTTGCCATCAAACTCTTTGGCAAGACCCATATGGACTTTACCGACTGCCTCCTCGCAACCCGAACCGCCATCTACAACGATGATGTCGTGAGCTTTGGCAAGCCCATCATCCAAGGCATGATCGATTACCGCCGCAAGCGCCAAACCGCAGCCGAAGCCCGCAGCCGCAGCATCGACTCCACCATCGACAAGCTCCGCCACCGCCCCCGCAGCTAACCCCATCCCCTCCTAAGTTGCGGTGCGGGATCGATTTCCGTCACCCGGCACACTTATGAAAATGGCTCTGTTCCCAAAAGGAAGCAGAGCCATTCATCTATCTTGTGGAGCGGGCGACGGGAATCGAACCCGCGTCATCAGCTTGGAAGGCTGAGGTTCTACCATTGAACTACGCCCGCAAGATATGGTCGGGACGACAGGATTTGAACCTGCGACATCCTGCTCCCAAAGCAGGCGCGCTACCAAACTGCGCCACGTCCCGAAGGTGTTGAGCAGCTAAGGTCTAAACCTTGCGTGTCCCAAAGCGAAGGAAATTATAGGGGAGACTCCCCGCCCGTGCAAGCGCAGAAACCCTAGCTCCTCGAATGTGCGACAAACTTGCTGTGGAGCAGACCGATCACAAAGGCAACTACGGCGACCGGCGCCCACGCGGCACCGATGTCTGCCAGCGGCAGCACATCAAACGGTAGCCACGCTCCAGCAAAGAACGCATCGCGGACCGAGGTGATCACGCTCTGCACAGCGACTACGCCGCCGACCCAGACCCACACCTGCGGATGAGCGTCACAAAAGCCGTGCACCAGGCCCATAAGCACCAGCACAATGGCAACGGGGTACAAAGCGTTGAGCATGGGCACCGAGAACATAAGGATCACGTCGAGGCCCACGTTGGAGAGCACGCACGAAAACGCTGCGAACACAAAGGCGAGAACCGCAAAGGGACGGCGCATGGCCTCCTCAGAGGCCTCCGCTCCCCCTTCGACCACATACGTCTCGCAGAAGTAACGCGAGCAGCAGCTGATGAGGCCGATGCACACGTTCATGCAGGCGAGGAAAAAGATCGCAAAGACCACGACCGTGCCGGCAAGCCCAAAATGCATGGAGGCCGAACGGGCGAGGATGGCGGCGCCGTTGGTAGCGTCGGGCATCACGGTGCCGAGCTGCATACCGGCAAGGCCCAAGCCGCAGTAGATGATGGCCATGAGCACGCCGGCGATAACACCGGAACGCGAGATCTCGAAGGCCACGCGCTTGTCATCGGTAACACCCAGCTCGTGGATGGTCTCGGCGATGATGATGCCGAAGGCAAGTGACGCGAGCAGGTCCATGGTCTGATAGCCAGTCAGAAAGCCCTGCACAGCGGCGCCTGCATCGTAAGGGGCCTGCGGCGCGGCAGCCGGTCCCAGCGGCGAGATCACGGCAGCACCCACGACCAGCACGATGAGCGCAATGAGCGCAGGGCCCGTAATGCGGCCGAGCACGCGCGTGATGACGCCTGGACGTAGCGTGAGCGCAAACGCGACGACGAAGAACCCGATGGCAAACACCAGACGTGCCGTGCCGAGCGAAACGCCCTCGGGTAGCAGCGGCACCAGCATTTCGAACGCCGTAGAGCTTGTGCGCGGAATGGCCAGGCACGGACCGATGGCCAGGTAGACCGCCGCAACGAAGAATTCGCCAAACTTAGGATGCACACGCCCGGCCAGCTCTCGGGCCGTGCCAGCGAGCGCGACGGCGATAAATCCCATAACGGGCAGACCGATAGCGGCAATCAAAAAGCCGATCATGGCAACCGGCGTGGCAGAACCTGCCTGCAGCGCCAGCAGCGGCGGAATAATGAGGTTACCGGCGCCAAAGAGCATCGAGAACAGCGCAATGCCGACGGTAACGACATGGTCGGAACGCAGACCGCGCGGGGCGGATGAAGCCATAGGCACACCTTTCGGGTCGAAACAAAAACGGGACGGGCAAAATACCCGTCCCGCAAGTATAAACGGTCCAGCAGCTTTAGCAGGCTAAATTGCGCAGAGCATCGATAGCCGTGTCGACTTCTTCGGTCGTGTTGAAATACCCAAACGAGAAGCGGACGACACCCTGGCGCTCGGTATCTAACGCACGGTGCATGAGCGGAGCGCAATGGGCACCGGGGCGCGTCGCAATCCCCCACCCTTGCATGAGCGCGTCCGAGATCTCGGCCGAGTCGATATCACCCACGTTGAGTGAGACGATCGCCGAGCGCACGGGCTGGTCAAACGCACCGTAGAGCGCAATGCCGGGGATTTCGCGAGCACCGGCGAGGAAGCGCTCTGCAAGCGAGCGCTCATGCGCCGTAATCGCCTCGACCCCGCCTTGCGCCTCGATAAAGTCGAGACCGGCAGAAAGTCCCGCGATGCCGTGGCCGTTGAGCGTGCCCGCCTCAAGACGCGTGGGCCACTCAAGTGGCTGCAGTGGGTCAAAGCTGTGCACGCCCGTGCCGCCCATGGCCCACGGAGACACGTCAATGCCCTCCGCCACGGCCAGGCCGCCGGTGCCTTGGGGTCCCATGAGCCCCTTGTGGCCGGTAAAGCACACAATGTCGAGCCCCATGGCATGCATATCGATACGCGCCGTGCCGGCAGACTGAGAGGCATCGACGATCACCAGCGCACCGGCCGCATGGGCCATGGCCGCCACGCGCGCAATGTCGACCGCGTTGCCGGTCACATTTGAGGCGTGCGTCACCACCACGGCACGCGTACCGGGCGTGACTAGCCGCTCGAGCTCGTCGTAGTCGAGCGCGCCGTTCGCGTCGCAACCCGCATGCTCAACCGTCACACCCTGCTCTGCCGCCAAGCGATTGAGCGGACGTAGCACGGAGTTGTGCTCGAGCACCGTCGTGACCACGCGGTCGCCGGGGCGCACCACGCCACAGATGGCGGTGTTGAGCGCCGCCGTAGAGTTGGGCGTAAAGCACACATGGTCCGCCCTCGGGCAACCTAAAAGGCGCGCGAGCTTGGCACGGCAACCGTGAATCGTACGAGCGGCATCGAGGGCACCCGACGTGGCGCCGCGCCCGGCATTGCCGAGCGAGCACATCGCCTGCGTCACGGCATCGATGACCGTCTGCGGCTTGTGCATGGTCGTCGCCGCGTTATCCAGGTAGATCATCGCACGACCTCCCACATATCAATCACGGTATAGCCCTCGGTGGGAACGCCCGCCGCGGCGAGTTCGCCGCGCAGCAGCTCCTCATCGGCAGGCAACGCTTTCCACGCCAGACCACAGCCGGCAGCGACCTCCCCGGGCACGGGAACCGTTCGCCCGGGAAGGCCGCGCTCGATGCACAGGGACTCGCAGCCCATGGCGGCCGCCGTGGTGGGAAACGTGATGACAAGCGCCGGGCGCTTCTCCCTCATGGCAACTCCAACCAATACGCTACGGGCGCACGACGCGCACGGCCTGCTCCATCTTCTCCACGATCACGTACATGTTGGTGACCTCGCCCACCGCAAGCTGGTCTTTAATGCCATAGTGGTCGAGGCAGGTACCACAGGTGAGAATCTCGACGCCCTGCTCGGCCAGGCCCTTCAGGTCGTCGAGCACCGGCGAGCCCTCAACGGTGAGCTTGGCGCCGCCGTTGTAGAACAGCATGGTCGCGGGCAGCTCCTCCTGCTGCGTCACGGCAAAGATAAACGCCTTCATGAGCTTGTGGCCCAGCTCGTCGTCGCCACGGCCCATGCAGTCGGTGTAGACGGAAATGACGAGCCTGCCCTTGCCGGCGCTGGCACCACAGAAGGCAGCGCCATCCTGCTCGGGATCGGCCATGGCAACGGCGCCAGAGGTCGCCACGGTCACGTGCCACTCGGCGTCAGAAACCTTCTCGACCGAGGCCGTGCAGCCTTTCTCCTGCGCCATCTTGGAGATGTTCTTGACGGCGGTCTCGTTGTCGACCGAGGTCACGACGGCGCCCTCGCCATCGAGCTGCTTCAGAGCTTTGAGCGTCTTGACGACGGGCAGCGGGCAGGCATCGCCCATGGCATTGACTTCAATCTTGGTAGACATAGCAAATTCCTTTCGAAAGAGCCGTTCTAGAGAACGGCAAACAGTTACATAAACGTGCGGGCTAGCGAACAACGCGGACGGCAGGACCGCCCGGCTCCGCCTCACACACGCGCCCGACAACGGCCGCGATGCGCCCCTCGGCATGCAGGCGACGCGCAAGCCCATCCACATCGGCAGCAGGCGCCGCGATGAGCAAACCGCCCGAGGTCTGCGGATCGTACAGCGCATCCAACCTGCCCGGCTCCAGGTCCTCGTCGGCAGCCACGCGCGGGCCAAAGAAGTCCTGGTTGCGGTAGGCACCGGCAGGAATAATGCCCAGACGCGCCATATCGAGCACCTGGTCAAAGAGCGGCACCGCCCCCGACGCAAGTTCAATCTGCACGCCCGAGCCCTCGGCCATCTCGCACGCATGCCCGATCAGGCCAAAGCCCGTGATGTCGGTGCAGCCGTGAAGCTCGAGTCCCTCGGCCAGGCGAATCGGGGCCTCGTTGAGGGTACACATCGAGTCAAACATGGCTGCGGCCTCGTCCTGCTCGATGAGCTCGCCCTTAATGGCCGTGGTGATGATGCCCGAGCCGATCGCCTTGGTCAGCAGCAGAACATCGCCCACGCGTGCGCCGCTGTTGGCGAGCATGTGGTCGAGTGGCACAAAACCGCTCACGGACAGACCGTACTTGGGCTCGTCGTCGTTGATGGTGTGGCCGCCCGCGATGGAGCAACCCGCCTCGACGCACTTATCGGCACCGCCCGCCAGAATCTGACCGGCAACCTCAACGCCCAGGCAACTGGGTATGCAAAGCAGGTTCATGGCATGGCTCGGCCGCCCGCCCATGGCGTAGATGTCCGACAGCGAGTTGGCCGCAGCGATCTGGCCAAACAGGAACGGGTCATCGACCATCGGTGGGAAGAAGTCGATGGACTGCACGAGCCCCAGGTTCTCCCCTACGCGGAAGACGCTCGCATCGTCGGAGGTATCGAACCCCACGAGCAAGTTGTCGTTATGCACATTGGGTAAGTCGCCCAGGACCTGGGCGAGGGCTCCGGGAGCCAACTTAGCGGCTCAACCGCTCGCGGCCGTCATGGACGTGAGCCTCATGGTGTCCTTAGCCATACGAACCCCCTTCCAACAAATCAACGACTTTAAGTATACGCGCCAGGCACGCTTCCCAAGAGACCGCCGACGGCTCGAACGTCGAAGGCGGAGCCGCAAGCGCCTGCGCGATAGCATCTGCCAGTGCGCGCTCAAACAACGGAAGGTCGGCCGCCACGGGCGTGTCGACATCCGTCATACGCGGCGACGCCACCCACGTCACGGGAGCACCGGGAAGCATCGCCTCCATCCAGGGACGAACGCCGGGCAAATCGGTCGCCACAACTTTGCAGCCGCACGCGAGGGCCTCGATCGTCACGAGCGGCAGACCCTCGTAAAACGAAGGCAGCACAAAGACGTCGGAACTGCGGTAAGCACGCACGAGCCCATCGCTATCCAGGCGCCCCGCCAGCGTCACCGGCACATCCGAGGCCGCGGTCAAGCGCTCAATACGCGCGTACTCGGCATCGTCCCCGCGGCCGCCCACAAGTACCAAGCCAGATGGGCAGACGTCATCGTCAATCGGCAATGACACGGCTCGAACCAGCGACTCGACGCCCTTTTTAAAGCAAATCTTACCCACGTACACAAGCGATCCCGGCTGCCTCGCCACGCTTGCATCACGGCAGAAGACGCGATGGTCGTAGCCCGTCCCAATCACGTGGATGCGATCGACATCGACGCCGCACACCAGGCCAATCTGCTCAGCCTGCTCAGCATGGAGCGCAAAGACGGCATCGAGCCGACGAACCGCGCTTACGATGCGATCGCGCTCGAGCGCATGCGAACGCAGCTGGCGCAGGTCGGTCGAATGGCATACGGCAACAACCGGCACGCCCCGGACGCGCTCGCGCGCCAATGCGGTCACCAGATACAGGTGATGGCAGAGCACCAGATCGGGCCGAAACTCAGCCACCGCCCGATCGATTGCAGCAGCAAATGCCCGCTCAAATGCCTTGAGCATCGAAGGCGTCAGGTCACGGTAGCGTGTGGAGGGATAGGGCATGACATCGGACATACCGCAGATGGGAAACGGCAGCTCGGGCGACTCGAACGGTACGGCAAACACGGCAGCACGCCGGTCCAGCTCGCCTTGGGTATCACCCGGTGCCGCGCCGCAAAGCACGGCGGCGCGATGCCCCGTCTCGATCTGCTCGCGCACGAGCGCGGCAAGGTAGGTGCCGCTGCCAGTGCTATCTGGTTTTTGTGCCGAGATATTGAGGATGCGCATGTCGCGGTACACCCCTAGGCCAAGGCGGCGGCGCGGACAGCCGCGCCGATCGCTCCGGCAAAGCGAGCCTGGGGCGAGGTGGTCACCGGCGACCCCAGTAGCTCGCCCAACCGCTCCACCACGAAAGCGTTCTCGCACAGGCCACCGGTCAGGTAGTACGGGGCGCCCGCGGCCTGCCCAGCCATGGTCGCCACGCGCGAGACCACGCTGTCGATCACGCCACGCGCAATGTTCTCGCGCGGCTCACCGCGACCGATCAGGCTGATGACCTCGCTTTCGGCAAACACCGTGCACATGCTGCTGATCTTGGTGGGCTCGCCGGAACGTGCCAGGTCGGCCATCTGCTGCTGGGAAATGCCTAGGCGGTCGGCCATGATCTCCAAAAAGCGCCCCGTGCCGGCGGCGCACTTGTCGTTCATGGCGAACTTTGCCACGCGGCCGCCCTTGAGTTGGATGACCTTGGTATCTTGGCCGCCCACGTCGATCACCGTGCCCTGCTCGCCAAACAGGCGGACCGCACCGGCACCATGGCAGGTGATCTCGGTCACTACCTTGTTGGCATAGGGCACCGCGACACGGCCGTAGCCAGTCGCGACCACGCGAACATCGTCGCCCGTCACGTCATAGCCGGCTGCGGCGAGTTCACCGCGTAGGCGCTCGGCCGCATCGACCGACGAATACCCCGTCGGCATGACGCAGGTCCACGCAATGGCGTTGTCCGTCTCCACCACCGCAGCCTTCGCGGCCGTCGAGCCTATGTCGATACCAATGCCAACCACGGCATCCTCCTTCTATGCGGCAAAGCAGCTATCCCTTTGCCGCATTTGTCCTACAGGGTCTCGATAAAGGCAGCAATGCGCGTCTCGATCTGGCCCATGTCTCCGTTGCTGTAGTCGGTCTCAATCTTCATATACGGAATACCCGCACCCTCGACAGCCTCCTGCATGCGCGCACTCTCCACGTTAAAGGTGTGGCACGCCTGGAGTACGCTCTCCACTACGCCATCGACGTGATACTTCTCGCACATGGCCAGCGTGTTTTCCATACGACCGTCGTTGGGCGTCATGACCGAGCAGTTGATGTCCAGGTAGCGGTCGGCGATGGCGCGCAGGATATCGGGAGCCTCCGGGTCGATCATCATGGCCGCCGTGCGCTCGCCCGAGCAGTCGTCCATGCACACGACCACACCGCCGTTGGACTCGATAGTACGGCCGATCTTGTTGATCACGCCGCCCACCGGGCAGCCGGTAATCAGAATGCGCTTGGCATCCGCCGCAACCGGGCGCTCGCCCGCGTCGTAGGCCTCGCGCAGCTTGGCAACCTTTTGCTCCAGCTGCTGCGTATAGGCCTTGATATCGAAGTTGAACGTACCGGCGAACATGGTGCTCATCAGGTCAACGCCGCTCATGGCAGCCGGCTGGTTGGCCTGCAGCGCAAACATCTCGAGCTGGGCCGCACGCAGACGGTTGCGACGACGGACGGTAGCGCGCAGGTCATCGTCGGCAATCGTGATGCCGTAGAAGCCCTCGAGCTCCTCCTTGAGCAGGCGGCACTCCTCGTACCAGCCTTTACGCTCGTAGGCGCGATCGCGACCCTGCGGAAGATGCAGAATGTGCGTGCGCTTGAGCTCGTTGAGCAGTTCGTACATCTTCTTCTTGCCGTCGCAGGTGGTCTCGCCGATGATCATGTCGCTAAAGTACGTAAACGGACACTTTTGCGAATAGGCAAAACCATACGTAGACTTGATGAGCGGGCACAGGTTTGCCGGCAGCACCTTCTCGGCCTCGGGAATCACCTCGTCGGACGTACCACACAGAGCCACGCTCGAGGCGCCCGCGGCATCGATAATCTCGAGCGGCGTATAGCTGCACAGATACCCGACAAGACGATTGCCCGCCTGCTTGTAATCCTTAACGCGAATAAACGCGGCCTTGCGCTGCTCGTTGAACTCCTCAAACGTGGACGGCAACGGCTGCTCAATATTTTCCGACATATAACTCCTTAACAAACCTTTTAACCAACCAAGGAAACGGCTTTCCCAGGTGCCCGAGGTTGCCGTGAAAGAGGAGCGTCGCGTACTTTGGTACGCAAGCGACGGTTTGAACAGCAAGATCGGGTGCCTGGGGAAGCCGCCGGGACGAATAGTCCTAAATGGTTTCCAAGAAAGCCTCAATCCTGGTTTGCAGTTGGCCTGCATCCTCGCCGGCGTAGTCGGTCGTGATGTGCATAAACGGAATGCCTGCCTCCTCGGCGGCCTTCTCCACGGCAAACGACTCCATCTCGTAGAGCGTGCAGAACTGCAGAGCCACGTCCACGATGCCGTCGGCATGCAGGTCCTTGGCCATCTGGACAATATCCTTCATACGCTGGTCGTTGGGCGTAAAGACGGCGCAGTTGATCTTAAAGTAGCGCTCGGCGATGGCGTCGAGCATCTCGTCAACCGTCTCGCCGGACTCGTCGACCAGGTCCTTGTAGTAGCGCGAGCCCGTGCAGGACTCCTCGCCTACCACAACGCCGCCGGCCTTCTCGATAAGGTTGAACAGCTTCCAGTTGGGCACGGCCATGGGCGTACCGGTGTACAGGATGCGCTTGGTCCCCTTGGGTGCCACGCCCTCGCCGGCCTCGACACGCTGCTCGCACTCAGCCGCCATATCGTTGATGGCTCCGGTCAGACGCGGTGTGTCGTCCATAAAGGCGGCCTGAACGGTCAGCAGGCTGTCGAGACCGCTGATGGGCGCAGGGTCGGCAGCGCGCGTGGCAGCGAGGCGCTGCAGGGCGCGGCGCTTCTCATTGACGGCGTGGATGGCAGCCTTCAGACGCTCGGGCGTAATCTTGACGCCGCACTCTTCCTCGATCTTGGCGGCGAGCTTCTTGACCTCGGCCTTCCAGGTCACGAGCGTCGACTCGTCGTGCACGTTGGGAATATCCATGACGTACATGTTCTTTTGCGTGGCAAAGAACTCGTAGGCTTTCTTCTTGCCGTCGCAGGTGTTCTCGCCTACCACCAAGTCACTCGACTCAATGTAGGGGCAGACCTCGCCCAGCTTAAAGCCGGCAAAGCTCTTGATGAGCGGACAAGTGTTGCGCGGCAAGTGCTCCTCGACCTTGTCGGTCGCCCAATCGGCACCCGAGCACAGACCCACGGGGATGCCGTCGCAGGCGAGCACAATCTCCTCGGGCACGTAGACGCAGAAGCTGCCCACGATCTTGGTGGCCTCGCCGGCCTCCTTCTTGTCGAGCATCTCCTTAATACGACCGCTGTGGATGTTGGTGGCGACAAAATCCAGGTAGGACGTGGACTTGGGGCGATTGTTCTGCGTCAGGAACATATCGCCGTACATCTGGCCCACGGCGCCCAGCAGCATGTCGTGGTCGGCAAGATTCATGCCGAGGCTCTCCCACATCGGATGGAAATCAAATTCTTCAGCCATAACGGTTCCCCTCTCGAACCAAAAACGGATAACAGCGGTATCGATGCACGACGGACGGCGATTGCCCGACCGTGCTCAAACCCGGAATTTTAGGGAACCTGCTTTGCGGTCGATTATTTAGTTGTGCGTCGTCTCTCCCGGAGCCGTGAACATACCTGCTCATATGCGGCTCCGAGCCATATATAGGGCACGCGCGGCAACGCGGCGAATGTATGTCGTCTGCGGCATGTGCGCACCCTCCTTTACAAGTTGAGGTCAACTATACCAACGGTCATCGACCATGCGAACACCGTTGACATTCGTACGACAGCGTCGTGTGCCGTCGTTTAATAAATAATTATCTTGATTGATAAGAGTTTGTCATTCCTCATTCGGCGAACGGCAAAAACAAAGCCGCCGAGGCTTATATTCCCCGACGGCATTACCCGGCGCTATCGACAAACCAAATGGATCCTGCTGGCATCAAAATGCATGCGCAGCGTCTCGCCTGCTTGCGGCAGCTCGTCGACAGGCATGCGCACTTTGTTGACCTTCCACTGCAGGCGCGTCGGCGCGTCGGCGCGCGGCACGTCCAGCAGCACCAGGCGCTCAAAACGTGAATCGCTCACGCGGGCCACATGCAGGTCGTAGCTGTTGCGACCCCGCTCAGCACGGTTGTCCACATGGAAGTAGCTCGCACGAATACCCAGGTACGCCACGTTATCGGGAACCTCACGGCCCACGTTGAAGGTCATGCCCCAGTCGAGGGCCTCAACTTCTTCGTCGCCGATCTTGCGCGCGCGGCTCGTATTCTTGCAGCCCGTCAGGCGCAGCGCAGCCAAGGTTTGCGGCCGGCGGACCACGTCCTCGACGGAGCCGATCTCCTCCATATGCCCGTCGTGCATCACACAAATGCGCTCGCACAGACGGCACGCTTCGTCGATGTCGTGGCTCACGTAGAGCACGGTACGGTTGCACACATCGAACAGGTCGAGCATGTTCTGTTCGAGCGCGCTCTTAAGATAGGAATCGAGCGCGCTCATGGGCTCGTCGAACATAAAAATGCCCGGATGCGCCGCCACCATGCGCGCAAGCGCCACGCGTTGCTGCTGACCGCCCGAGAGGCGCGCGGGGTAGCGGTCAGCAAAATCGGCCAGACCGAAAATGCCCAGATAGCGCTCGGCGAGCTTTTTGCGCGCGGCGGCGTCACCCGCATCCTTAACACCGGCGCAAACGTTATCGGCCACCGTCATGTTGGGAAACAGCTGATAGTTTTGGAACAGCAGGGCGCATTTTCGCTCCTGGGGCGACAGGTTGATACCCGCCGCCGAGTCAAAAAAGGTCACGCCGTTGACGACGATCTCGCCCTCGTCGGGTGTCTCCACGCCGGCAATGCAGCGCAACGTGCAGCTCTTGCCGCAACCCGAGGCGCCCAGCAGCGCCACACGCTCCTCGCCGGCATCGAGCTGAATGTCGAGGGTAAAGCCCGGATAGCGCTTTTTGATATCCAGAACGAGCGACATGGCTTATCGACCTCCCTTTGCGACCGCGCCATCGCGCATAAGCTCGGCCAGCGCCTCGCGATCGATACGCAGCGCATCGCCGCCCACTGGGTCGAGCGAATCGGCCTGGCTGCCCAGCTGCTTGGCCTGCTTGCGCTCCGCGCGGGACAGGCCGCGCCCGCGGTACTTTTGCGAATGCGCCGTGTACATATTGATGAACAGGATGACCAGGAAACTGAACACGATCACGACGGCGACCCAAAAGAGGGCCACCGACGTGTTGCCGCCCATCCACTCAAAGTAGATGGCGATGGGGATGGTCTGGGTAATGCCGGCGTAGTTGCCCGCAAAGAACAGGGTGCAGCCAAACTCGCCCATGGCACGCGCGAAGGCAAGCACCGCGCCGGCGGCAATCGAAGGCCAGCCAAGCGGCATCATAAGCTTGGTAAAGATGCGACGCTCGGACCATCCCAGGGTTCGTGCGGCGTCGAGCATCTGCGTGTCGAGGCTCTCGAAGGCTCCGAGCGCCGTGCGGTAGACCAGCGGAAACGACACAACGACGGCCGAAATGACCGCTGCGGGCCAGGTAAAAACGATCGAGATGCCGTGCGCGATCAGCCACTGGCCGACACCGGTCGAGCGGCCAAACAGCATGAGGAGCAGAAAGCCGCAGACCGTGGGCGGCAGCACCATAGGAATCGTAAAGACCGAATCGAGCAGGCCCTTGATGCGACTCGAGGTACCCATAGTCTTCCACGCGGCAAACAGGCCCAGTGCAAAGGCAATCACCAGGGCAAGGCCACTCGTTTTAATGGACACCCAAAACGGGCGGTAGTCGATGCCGCCTAAAAAGGAGGCCAGAGAGGTCAAGGGCCCCTGCTCATCCCGCAATACGACAGACGATGCTTCTACCATTTGAGCGCTATCAAGCCAACGCGCGCCGCCCTTGGCATCACCCGAGGCCGATGCAATCACCACATAGCGGTCCCCATCCGCACCACGCACATCAAAGCCATAGGTATACCCGCCGGCATCAAACGTTGTTTCCGCCGTAACATACCAAGGAAGATCAACGTCCCCTAGCTGCGCACCTCCCATGGAGTTTGCGCTGTCGAGCTCACAGACGAGGGCCTTGAGACCCGATACGCACTCGTTGTCCTGCGGATCCAATCCATACTTCTCGGCCGCCTTGGGCGATATCCACACCACAACGCGATCGGCAGCAGCCGCCACTACAAGGTCCACGTCCTCGTCAACGGGAAACCGGTAGCCCTCAGGCTGGCCCTCCATAGCACGAGCGGTCCCCTTGGCCAACCGCTCAAAACCCTCGATCCCATAGGAAAACCCATGAGCGGTCGCAGCAACCTGGGCCCCGTCCTCAGCGTCCCCAGCAAACGCAAATCCCGGCACCCAGCAAAGCGCGAAGGTCAAAGCACAGGCGACAAGCATGCGGAATCTATTAAGCACGAAAAGCTCCAAGCGAATACAAGGACGGAGTGAAACACAAAACGATGGAATTATCGCGCCAAGCCGCACTACGCGGAAAGCTCAAAGCCGTACTTAGCCCAAATCTTCTGAGCCTTCTTGTTGGACAGGCAAAAGTCGATGAACGCCTTAGCCTCGTCGGCATGCTCGGAGCTATCGGCGACAGCACCGGGATACACGATGGGCTTGTGCGAGTCCTCGGGGCACACGAAGGCGTCCTCGATGCCGTTGTAGCGGTAGATGTCAGAGCTGTAGACAAAACCGGCAACGCAGTCGCCTGTGGACACATAGGCGGCGGCGGTACCAACTTTGTCTGCCAGTGCGACCTTGTCGGCGATCTCGGGCGCATACTCGCCGTCGTCGCCCTCGGTGCCGGTATAGAGGCCCACAGAAGCCAGCGCCTGGTTGGCGTACTTGCCGGCGGGAACGGTCTTGGCGTCGCCAATGGCGATCTTGCCGCCCAGATTCGCGACGTCGGCGATGGCCTCGACCTTGGTGTCGGAGCCCTCGGCGCGAATGATCACAAGATCGTTGACGAACATATCCTCACGGGTGTCGGCATCGACGAGCTCGACGGTCTCAGCGTCATCCATGGTGCCCTTGGAAGCGGTGATGAGCACGTCGACCGTGGCACCGGCACGCATCTGCTCAACGAGGTCGCCGGACGCCTTAAACTGCGTGTCGGCAAAGGTGGTACCGGTCTGCTCGGTGTAGAGCTTCTGAACCTCGGGCAAAGCCTTCTCGAGCGAGTTGGCGGCAAAGACCTGCAGCTCGACGGTTTCCTTCTTGGAAGAGGCCTTGGCGGAGCCGGCATCGGAGCCGGTCGCCTCAGGCTCCTTGTTGCCGGAGCAGCCGGCAAGCCCAAGGCCGGCAGCGGCGACAGCGGAGAGTGAGACGAATCCGCGGCGAGAAACCATATCGAACATGTTCAACCCTTTCGTACCTTGTGCCCGGGTACCCCACCGCGGGCTTTATTCTGTAATTTGATTATACTTCGATGCGAATAATGATTATGAGAAATTATTCTCGTCTGAGAATATAGTTTCAAGCATGCCTACAGAATGCCGTCCCCTTGGGCGCAAATAAAAGGCGGAGCAGCCGTTCAGGTCGCTCCGCCGCAGGTAAACCGCTTAGTTGGTATGTCCGCCGCCCGCTGTCATCTGAGCCGCATGCTCCAGCTGGTCCGCTATGGCCTCCCAGCTTTCGCGGGCGGCCTTCGTAGAACCGGGAAAGTTTACGACAAGTGTATGACCTCGTTGCATGCAAATAGCGCGCGAGAGCATAGCGCGGCGCGTCTTGGTCATGGAGTACGCACGGATTGCCTCTGCAATACCCGGCACATCGCGCTCGCAGACGGCACGCGTCGCCTCGGGCGTCACATCGCGCATCGAAAGCCCCGTGCCGCCGCAGGTGAGCACGACATTGGCGTGGCACTCATCGGCGGCTTCCACAATGGCATCACCGATCTCGCTGACGTCGTCGCGCACGACCACATGCGAGGCGACCGTCCAGCCCTGCGCCTCGATAAGTTCCTCGAGTGCGGCTCCAGCCTCGTCCTGGGCAAGATCGCGCGTATCCGAGCACGTCACGATCGATATCTTCAGCTCCATAGCATTCCTCCTACAACACGGCGCCCTCGGGCAGGTCGACGCGAACAACGTCCACGACATCGCCCACCTTGAGGTCGCACGGTCCTTCGTCAACACGCAACAGGCAGTTAGCCCGCTGCATCGTGCCGAGCAGCGCCGAATTCTGCGTCTTGGCCTCGGTCACCAACAGCTCACCGGTCTCGGGGTCGCGCAAAACCGTGGCGCGATCGAAGAAGCGGCGATGCTGTCGCTTTTTCACGCCGTGCGTGAGCGTCGCCTGCTGCACGGGACGCGTACCCTCGGCAAAGCCGCGCATCTTGCGGATCGCCGGACGCGCAAGCATCTCAAAGCCTACATACGCCGCGGCCGGATTGCCTGAAAGTCCCAGGTAGGGCTTACCCCCAAGCAAGCCAAACGTGATGGCCTTGCCCGGACGCATCGAGATGCGGTCAAACAGCACATCGCCCTCGCGCCGAACGAGCGCCGTCACGTAGTCGTAGTCGCCTGCCGAGGCGCCACCGCTCGTAATGACGAAATCGCACTCCAGCACGGCGCGATGCACCAGCTCGGCAATCGCCTGCTCATCATCGGGCGCAATGCCGTAGAACACGGGCTCGGCTCCTGCATCGAGCGCTTCGGCCATCAACGCCGACGAGTTGGAGTCGCGAATCTGCCCGCGCGCCGGCAGCTCACCCGGCGCGACCAGCTCCGTGCCCAGCGAGATAATGCCCACACGCGGCGCGGCATGCACCTTCACGCTCGCATACCCGGCGCTCGCCAACAAGCCGGCGCCCGCCGGAGCCACGACCTCGCCGGCGTGCATCACAACATCGCCGGCATGGGCCTCCTCGGCGGCAGAGCGAACGTTCTCCCCCACTTTAGCAGGCGCCGAAAAGCTCACGTGCGAGCCCTCGTTGCCGTCGCCGTCAAGCACCTCGACGATCTCGTATTTCACCACAGCATCCGCACCCTCGGGCACCGGCGCGCCTGTCATGATGCGGACCGTCTCGCCCGCGCCGATTGTGCCCTCAAACACATGGCCCGCAGCCTCGTGTCCGATAACGTCGAGCGTCACCGGCGCCTCGCCAGATGCCTGCGCCAAGTCCGCCGAGCGCACGGCATATCCGTCCATAGCGCTGTTGGCAAACGGCGAGATGTCGATATCGGCCACCGCGTCCTCTGCCAAGGGAAGACCGACGGCCTGCCACACGGGAATCTCGACAACTTCGGTGCGATTCACGTGCGACAAGACGATCGCCTGTGCGTCCTCCAACGGAATGAGTTTCTCAGCCATATGCACCTCTAGCATGCTGCGGCGCGCAACAAAAGCGCCGATTCTTTATGTTTATCTCAGTATAATCCCTCGCCGCCTGCTCAAGACCTGGCCCGCGGCCGCGAATACATCTGTCGGCCGCAAGCCGCGAAACAAAACCAAAACCAACCTGCCGGTTTGTCACGTATGGCACGTTCTATAATGCTCGTGTTGCAACCCAAAAGAGGAACGTATGGCTTATACCGACAAACCCGAAAGCGCAAACGAGGCGCAGGATCATTCCCAGTCGCTCGACGACGGCGGCTTTTTCTCCCTTAATGACGTCATCATGGCAGGCAGGCAACAGCTCACCCGCTCCGAGCATCTCTTGGCTGCCGACACGCGCCGCAACGCCCGCAACCTACTCGCGAGCGCCAAGTTGCTCGCGCTCGTCGTCATCGTCTCGCTCGCCATGGGCGTTGCCGCTTGGGCGTTTTTGGCCTCGCTGAATATCGCGACCGACTATCGCGAGCACCACGCGTGGGTCTACGCCTTGCTTCCTGTTGTGGGCGTTGCCACCGCATGGGTGTACAAAAACCACGGCCTTGCCGCCAAACGCGGTAACAACCTGGTCATCGACTCCGCTCTGAGCACACGTCTCATCCATATGCGCATGGCCGTCCTTACCTTCGTCTGCTCCACGCTCACGCACCTAACGGGCGGATCTGCCGGTCGCGAGGGGGCCGCGGTGCAGATTGGCGGCACCATCGCCAGCAACATCTCGAACCTCGCCCACCTCAAAAAACATGACCACCACGACCTCATGCTCGCCGGCATCTCGTCGGCCTTTGGCGCCGTATTCGGCTCGCCCCTTGCTGGAGCTTTCTTTGGCATGGAGATGTGCTTTATCGGCAAGATCGACTACACCGCGGGCATCTACTGCCTGGTCGCCTCGTTTACCGGCTACTTTACGTCGCTTGCCTTGGGAACCGAGTACGAGGCGAATGTCATCGCCAGCGTTCCCAACATGACACCACGGACGGTTGTCATCGTTGTTATCAGCGCCATTATCTTCGGCCTGACGGCACGCCTCTTTGCCTGGTCGGTTCGAACCGTCAAAAGCCTGTACGGTCGCTTTATCACCAATTACCTCGTCCGCGCACTCATAGGCGCACTCGTGGTTTTGACCGCCTATGCCCTCCTCGACGCCTGGGACTACGCCGGCCTTTCCACGTGGCTTTCCGGCGCAGGATTTGCAGGTAACACCACCCTGGCGGACGCAGCCATCAAGTTGGTCGTCACAGCGCTTACCCTGGGCGCGGGCTTCCAAGGCGGCGAGGTCACGCCCCTGTTTGGCATCGGTGCGGCACTCGGTGGCTGGATCGGTTGCCTTACCGGGCTTGAACCCAGTTTTCTGGCGGCTCTCGGCATGCTCGGCGTGTTCTGCGCCGGCCTCAACGTGCCCATCACCACCTGCATGATGGCCATCGACCTGTTCCACGGCACGGCCGCCGGGTTCTTTGTCATCGTGGCCTTTATCAGCTACCTAACCGGCGGACACCGCGGCGTGTACCCTGCCCAGCGCATCATCTCACCCAAGCGCCGTTCGCTTATTGTGGATGAGGGCGGTACGGTAGCGGATGCTATCGAGCGCCACAACGACCTGATAGAGTAGATGTAATAATCGCCGTGCAGCCACAATCGGGGGCAATTCGACCTGAGCGCGACCGCACCGTCATGCCACACGCCGGGAGTCGCCCCATGCACGCAACTGATTTTGGCCGCACGCTCATCATCGCCAACCCCGCCGCCCAGTCGGGCGCCGCGCGCGAGGTTGCCGAGCGCCTGCAGCGCTTTTTGGATATGACCGCGCGCGCATCCCAGTTTGACCTGGTGCTAACCGAGCACATGGGACACGCCAAGGAGCTTGCCGCACAGGCTCAGGGCTATCGCACCGTTATCGCACTCGGCGGCGACGGCGTGATCCACGAAGTCGTCAACGGGCTTATGACGCAAAAGGAGGACGCCCGCCCCGCTCTTGCCGTCCTGCCCGTGGGCTCCGGCAACGATTTTGCCCAGACGCTCGATATCGAAGATTTCTCCGGCAAGGATTTTGGCGCGCTACTCACCTGTGAGCTGCAGCGTCAGGACATCGGGCGGATTCGCTCGTGGAGCCCTGCGAGCGGCAGCGGCGAGGCTACCGTTGAGTACTACGACCAGACGCTCTCGGTCGGCATCGATGCCGCCATCGGCCTTGGCACCACCGAGCTGCGCAAAAAGACCGGCTTGACGGGTGCTCCGCTCTACACCCTTTCGGGACTTGAGCAGTTTGGCCTGCGCTATCGCAGCTACCCCATGACAGTCAGCTTTGACGGCGCGCCCGCCGAGCGCGTGAGGGCGATCATCATGGCGATTCAGCTTGGTCCTACCTATGGCTCGGGCTATCGCATCTGCCCCGATGCCGACCCCTGCGACGGCATGCTCGACGTCTGCTACGCCTGCGGCCCCGTCCCTCGCGCGGTAGCCCTGCCTATGTTCCTTTCGGCCAAGGACGGCCACCATACCAAGTTGCCACCGGTTCGCATGCGCCGCTGCCGCCATGCCGAGCTAACTTTTGAGGAGCCCGACTACCCCATCCAGGCCGACGGCGAGCCCATCGTCGCCTCGCGCATCGAAGTCGACATCCTACCCGGCGCCCTCCAAGTCTGGCACCCAACCCGCTAACCCCACCTAAGTTGCGGTGAAATAGGGACTGTTTATGCAGTTAAAGCCGCGAAACAGTCCCTATTTCACCGCAACTTATTGAGAAGATCATTCCTCCCCGCCCGGCTTGCGACGGTTGGCCTTTTTAATCGCGTTGAAGTGCTTGTCATTGAGCCTGCGCTGGCGAGAGCGCAGAGGCACCTTAGTCTTTACGCGTCGGCGCGGTGGACGCCCGCGACGCTCCAGCTCAGCGCGCAGCTTACGCAGACAGCTCGCGCGATTCTGAAACTGACTACGGCTCTCGCGCGCCGTCACGACAATCCCCGTGGGCCCATGCTTCATGCGCACCGCCGAGTCCGTCGTGTTCACGCCCTGCCCGCCCGGACCCGTCGCGCGAAACACCTGCACCTCGCAATCGCGCGCCAACTCCTCGACCGACATCTCGGCATAGCGCGCATATTCGCGCCATCCCATCTTGTTCTCATCCATATCAACACCTCCCCTCATACAAAAAATGTGACAAAGGGACGTTCCCTTTGTCACATCGCATACCAATCGCTTGTGTTGCGCGCTTAGGCGAAGGTGATCTCGCCGGTCTCGCAGTCCATATCGGCGATACGGGCCAGGCTCTCAACGCGGAAGCCGCGCTCGCGGAGCTTATCACCGCCGCCCTGGAAGCCCTTCTCCACCGCAATGCCAATACCGGACACCTCGGCACCCGCAGCCTCGCAGATCTTGATAAGACCCTCGAGCGCGCAGCCGTTGGCCAAGAAGTCGTCGATGATCAGGACCTTGTCGCCCTCGGACAGGAAACGCTTGCCAACGATGACCGGGTACTCCTTCTGCTTGGTAAAGGAGTAGATGGTCGTGGCATACTGCTCGCCGTCGAGGTTGATGGACTGGGCCTTCTTGGCAAAGACCACCGGCACGCCGCCAAAGTGCTGGGCTGCAATGCAAGCCATACCAATGCCCGAAGCCTCAATCGTCAGGATCTTGTTGATCTCGACATTCTTGAACAGACGGGCCCACTCGGCGCCCATGTGGTCGAACAGCTCAACGTCGCACTGGTGGTTGAGGAAGGCATCAACCTTAAGGACGTTACCGGCCTTTACGATGCCGTCATGGCGAATACGATCCTCAAGCTCCTGCATGGCGCAACCCCTTCTCGCGGCAACGATACCGCGCGATTAATAAACGTTGTTCGATAGTCTACCACGGACCGACCCCCGCCTGTCCCACAAGCCGCATCGCACCACAAACCAGTCTTTTTGGGACGGCGCGAATACGTGGCAGGCAGCCTCCCAACACGCTAATGGCGGGCGCGCATCCTCACCAAACGCACCATGGCGAGCGCAAAACCCACAGCGGCCACAGCCATAAGCACGTAGAACACCGAGCGAAAACCGAATAGGAATACATCCGGACGGCCTGCAACGAAACTGGTCACGGCCTCGCCCATCGCCACGCTCATCTGCCCATACAGGATATGCGACGCCACCGTAATGCCGAATGCCATGCCAGCGTAGCGCGCCAAACTGCCCAAGCTGCCCGCAAAACCGAGCGCCTCGCGCGGGGCCGAACCCATATACAGGGAGTTGTTAGGGCTTTGGAAAATCGACGTACCGAGCGACATAAATGCGACGCAGCACACGATCACAAGGATGGAGGAATGCTCGTTGAGCGTGCTCACCGCAAAGAGACCGCACACGTACACACCCAGGCCGACTGCCGTGGGGCCCTCGCAGCCAACACGGTCCGAAACCGTGCCCGAAAGCGGGCCGATAAAGGCATTCACCATCGGCAGCGCCAAAAAGAGTAGCCCAGAGATGTCGGAACCAAAGCCGTGGGCGTCCTGAAAATAGAACGGCAGGATAAACTCGGATGCGCCAATACCAACGAACACGATGAGCATGCAAGCAAGGTTGATGGTGAAGGCCGAATTTGCAAAGCAGCGACGAGCGGCCTCGATCAGGGACATGGGGCGCTCGCCGGCCTCCGGCTTAACATGCGGTAGTGTATAGAGTCCCACGATAAACGAGATGACGCCAATGGGCAGGTTGATGAGGAAGATGCTCTCCCAGGGAAAGCTTGCCACCAGCATGCCGCCGAGCACGGGGCCGCACATCATGCCGAGGGCCACGAAGGTCGCGAGAATACCCATGGCACGACCGCGCTCGCGCGCCGGAAACGACTCGGTGATGATACCCATGTTGTTAGCCATGGCCGCCGCGCAACCGACGCCCTGAACAATGCGTGCCAGGATAAGAACTTCGAGCGAACTCGAAAGGCCGCAAAGCAGCGAGCCAGCCGTAAAAACGATTACGCCCAGCTGGAATACGCCCACCTTGCCGCGCACGTCGCCCAGACGGCCAAACGGCAACATAGCCACGCATGTCGCAAGCAGATACACCGAGCTCACCAGTTGAATGCGATCGAGGCCCACGCCCAGCTCCTTTTGCATCACGGGCAACGCCACGGTCACGACGGTCGAATCCAGACACGACATAAACGTCATGATGAGCACGGTAAACAGAATCACCCATTTGTTCTTGCCATGGGTGTCGCCCTCAAGGGCAATGTGCTCGCGGCGCAGCTGCTCTGCAGTTTTCTCCATATCCATCCTTTCGAGTGGCCCAACGCAAAAAACGGGGCCCCAATCGCCTGCAAACAGCCGCGATTGGGGCCCCGCCTACGGAATCGGAACGAAAGGTCGCCGAAGCTTTCTGCCAGCATCGGCGCCTTGTGCGAACGCTAGCCTAGCACTGCTCGAGCGCCTGCTCAAGGTCGGCAATCAGATCGGCCGTGTCCTCGAGGCCGCACGACAGGCGCACCATGTCGGCAGAGATGCCACAGGCGATGAGCTCCTCATCGTTCATCTGGCGATGCGTAGCGTTAGCAGGATGCAGGCAGCAGGTGCGGGCGTCAGCCACATGCGTGGCGATCTGGGCAAGTTTAAGGCTCTTCATAAAGGTCTCGGCCGCCGCGCGACCACCGTTAAAGCCAAAGCTCACGACGCCGCAGGTACCGTTAGGCATGTACTTCTGAGCCAGGTCATAGTACTTATCGCCCTCCAGGCCTGGATAGCTCACGAAGCGCACCTTGGGATGGCTCTGCAAGAACTTGGCAACGGCCAGGCCGTTCTCGCAATGACGCGGCATGCGCACATGCAGGCTCTCGAGCGAGCTGTTCAAGAAGAACGCCGCCTGCGGGTTCTGCATGGGGCCGAGGTCGCGCATGAGCTGAGCGGTTGCCTTGGTAATGAAGGCACCCTCGCGACCGAACTTCTCGGCATACGTCACGCCGTGGTAGCTCTCGTCGGGCGTGGTGAGACCCGGGAACTTGTCTGCATGGGCCATCCAGTCGAACTGGCCGTGGTCGACGATCACGCCGCCCAGGTAGGCAGCATGTCCATCCATGTACTTGGTGGTGGAGTGCGTAACGATGTCGGCGCCCCACTCAAAGGGACGGCACATCACGGGCGTCGGGAAGGTGTTGTCGACCATCAGCGGCACGCCGTGGTCATGTGCGGCCTTGGCAAAGCGCTCAATATCGAGCACGGCAAGGGCGGGGTTTGCGATCGTCTCGCCAAAGACGAGCTTGGTGTTGGGCCGGAAGGCTGCCTCCAGCTCCTCATCGGTGCAGTCGGGGGCGACGAACGTGCAGGTCACGCCCATGCGGCCCATGGTGTGGGCGAGCAGGTTATACGTACCGCCGTAAATGGCAGAGCTCGCGACCACATGATCGCCGGCACCGACCACGTTAAAGATCGCGAGGAAATTCGCAGCCATGCCCGAGCTCGTGAGCATCGCAGCGGTGCCGCCCTCCATCTCGCAGATCTTGGCGGCAACGAGATCGCACGTGGGGTTCTGCAAACGGCTGTAGAAGTAGCCCGACTCCTCTAGGTCAAACAGCTTGCCCATGTGCTCGGACGTGTCGTACTTCCATGTGGTGGACTGGTAGATGGGCACCTGGCGCGGCTCGGCATCTCCCGGGTGATAGCCGCCCTGAACACATGTAGTTCCGATGGTCTGCTCGCTCATATCTAGCTCCCTTGCCTGGGTTTTGTTTTATTCGGTTCACAATACCGCTACCCCGCACCCCTCTCAACCCATCCCGCCGATAGGTTATGGGACAAATTAATCAGGTTTATTTGTCCCAAATCTTAAGAAAGTGTTCGATGGCGAAAAACAATGAGATATGCACTGCGGTCTCGATAAGCGAATGCGCCAGCAAGGGTACCATAGGCGGGTACACCGCAATCAAGGAGACACCGATGAAGCAGATTGATACCACTCAGCTCAACACTGCCACCTGTCAGGCTCAAGCTGCCGAATATCACGCCCGTGGCTTTAACTGCGCCCAGGCCGTCGCCTGCACGCTCGCGCCCGTCGTCGGGCTCGACCCCCAGGTCGCCTTTACCCTCACCGAGGGCTTTGGCGCCGGCATGGGCGGCATGACCGAAACCTGCGGCGCCATCTCGGGCGCCGTGGCCATCATGGGCTTTGTAATGAGCGACGGCATGGAAAACCCCAAGACCAAGGGCCAGACCTACAAGCTGTCGCGCGAAATCGCCAAGCGTTTTGGCGAGAAGAACACAACAACCGTCTGCGGCACGCTCAAGGGCATCGGATCGGATAAGGGTCCGCTCCGCAGCTGCCCCGGCTGCATCGACGATGCCGTCGAAATCGCCTGTGATGTGCTAAAGCAGCTCGCCGAGTAAACGGCAGCGACATAAAACGACAGCCGGCGCGCTTGGGATTCATCCAAATGCACGCCGGCCGTCGTCGTTAGAACTCAGCAAACTCGGGAGCGCTGACCTCAATCTCCTCGCGCCCCGCCATAAGCTCGCGCATCTTAGCGCAAAACGGCTCTTGCTCCCCCGCTTTAAACACCAAGTGAAGTGTCACAGCATCCGCGTAATCGGTATCCGAAACCTTGGCACCCGAATCCTGCGCCAAGCGAAGCACCTGCTCATACTGTGGATAGGCCACATGCACATCAACCGGCACGACGCTCGTCATCTCGACGATCTGCCCGGCCTCCTGAGCCGCGGCCACCGCCGCCTGCGTCGCCGCGGTATAGGCGCGCACCAAACCACCAGGCCCCAACAGCGTGCCACCAAAATAGCGCGTTACTACGCAGCAAACATTTTTGAGCCCCGCACCGCGCAGCACCTCGAGCGTCGGCATACCACTCGTGCGGCTCGGTTCACCATCATCGCTCTGGCGCTCGCGTCCATCGACCAAAATCCACGCGGGAACATTGTGTCGAGCGTCATAATGACGCTTGCGAACCATCTCGATAAAGGCATTCGCCTCGTCCTCGGACTCAATATGGACCAGCTGGGCAATAAACCGGCTCTTGCGGTCCACAAACTCGCCCGAAACCTCAATATTCGATTGCAGAGTAAAATAGCTGTCCAACAAAGCCCCTCAACAAAATAAAGCGCAGCAACAAACAGCCTCAATAATACGATAACCCTAGTAAAAAGAATGGCAACGCCGATGATTCCGTCAACGAAAGCGAGAACCCGTCAGCGCGAGCAAGGTGCCTTGAAAGCCGAGGGCATTGACCTTATGGTCATGCCCGAAGGTTTGAAAGGCAGATTGCCGCGCTGACGGGTTCGCAGCGTCAACAAAGTGCCGAGTGGGCCGATAAGCCGGGTTCTGTCGTGAACGGTCATTTATCTTGTCTGCACGTTACCGTGCAGCTCCACGCACGCTACCCGAACGCGGACCGGGCCGGCCCATAGCGTTCCTATTCGCGCTTGCTCCGGATGGGGCTTGCCAAGCCGCCGTGTTGCCACGACGCTGGTGGTCTCTTACACCACCGTTTCAGCTTTTCCCTTTACGCCTTGCGGCGCAGGTGGGAGTCTTCTTTTCTGCGGCGCTTTCCGTCGGATCACTCCGCCCGGCCGTTAGCCGGCATCCCGCCCTCTGGAGCCCGGACTTTCCTCACGCGTGCCGCAAGCAGCACATCGCGCGACCGTCTGGCCCACTCAGCAGTGAAAGAGTGTAGCACACCGCCAGCACACGCAATGGCACAACCCAAGCGCTTGCACGATAAACCAAGAACCACCCATGCGCTACAATAGTTCCGTCGATGGGCAACGTCGTCAGTCGAGACGCGACCGCGCTCCGCACCCCTCCGTCTACTCGGTGCGTTCCCGCCTCCTCCCCGAGGCGGGATGTCGGCTTTTTTCATGCACCGACAATCCAATAGCCTGTGGACAGCCCGGCAGCATTGCGCATCTCGGTGCCAAATGCAAAAAGGGACCCGTCCATTACGGACGGACCCCTTAAAACAAGTGATCGTCAAACCGATTTACTCGGCGTCGGTCTCCTCGTCCTTCTTCTCGGAAGGCAGCGGGGTAACCTCGATCTCGACGCCCAGAGTCTCAGCAGCAGACTTCATGGACAGGGAGATACGACGACGGTCGAGGTCGATTTCCATGACCTTGACCTGAACCTTGTCGCCCACATGGGTGACCTGAGAAGGCTGATCGACGTGCTTGTTGGCCATCTCGGAGATGTGCACCAGGCCCTCGATGCCCTCGCCCAGATCGACGAAAGCGCCGAACGGGACAAGCTTGGTCACAGTGCCCTCGACGATAGCGCCGACGGGGTACTTCTTGACCAGTGCGCGCCACGGATCCTCGGTGGTCTGCTTGAGACCCAGGGAGATGCGCTCGCGGTTGAGATCGACGTCGAGAACCTCGACCTCGACCTCCTGGCCGACCTTGACAACCTCGGAAGGATGGTTGACGTGGTTCCAAGAGAGCTCGGAGATGTGGATGAGGCCGTCGATACCGCCGAGGTCGACGAAGGCGCCGAAGTCGACGATGGAGGAAACGGTGCCCTGGAGACGCATGCCAGACTTGAGCTTGGACAGGATCTCGGAACGCTCGGCCTTACGGGACTCCTCGAGCACGACGCGACGGGAGAGGACGACGTTGTTGCGGTTGCGGTCCATCTCGATGACGCGAGCCTCGATGCGGGTGCCCATGTAGGAGGTGAGGTCCTTGACGCGACGGAGGTCGACGAGGGAAGCGGGCAGGAAGCCACGCAGGCCGATGTCGAGGATCAGGCCGCCCTTGACAACCTCGATAACCTCGCCCTCGACGTTCTCGCCGGAGTTGAACTTCTCCTCGATGCGGTTCCAAGCACGCTCGTACTCGGCACGCTTCTTGGACAGGACCAGACGACCGTCCTTGTCCTCCTTCTGGAGAACCAGAGCCTCGATGGGATCACCGAGTGCAACGATGTCTGCAGGGTTAGCGTCCTTGCGGATGGACAGCTCGCGGACCGGGATAACGCCCTCGGACTTGAATCCGATGTCAACGAGCACCTCGTCATGCTCGATCTTAACGACAGTGCCGTTAACGAGATCGCCCTCATCAAAGTCGGTAATCGTACCGTCGATGAGGTTGTTCATCTCCTCCTCGTTGACATCGTCAAGAGAGAAAATGGACGAGTTCTGAATCTCACTCAAAGGTGGACCCCTTTCGAACTACGGGGCCCCGATTGCTAGGACCTACAGAAGGGTGCGACAAGCACACAACGTTTAGGAACACTCGGGAGCCGACAGATACTAATGTGACGCTTATGCAATCACGTTCGTATAGGTTACGGGGAAATGAGTTCGATTTCAAGCGTGAACTGCGATTTTTTACTCGTGTGGAGACTTTTTCGTAATCTTATGAACACACGTCTCCGCAACTTGACGATAACCAGCCAGGCATTCGGCTTTGGGGTAAAGTATCCGGAGCCAACGATTCTAGATCGATTTTTCGAGAAAGGTGCCCGCGTGCTCAAAGCAGTCGTTTTCGATATGGACGAAACGCTTCTTAGCATCAACCTCAACGCGTTCATCCTTCGCTATTTTAAGGATGTCTCTTCGATGCTCGCGGATATCGGGCGCCGCAGCCGCGGTGGCACGATGGCACGCCTCGGCACCATCCTGGTCGACCTCAACGCCAATCGCCGCAGCAGCACGGACAATCGCACCAATCTTGAGTTTTACCAAGAAGAGGTCGAGCGCCGATGCGGCATTTGCCTCTCGGACCCACTTATCTACGAGGCGTTTACCTACTACGACCGCGAAGTTCTTCCGTACAAGAATGACGAACTCATCAACGCCCATGCCATGCCGGGCGCACACGCCGCGCTTCAGGCCGTACAGGACGCAGGGCTGCGCTGCGCGCTCTTTACCAACCCCAGCTTTCCGCAGGGGGCCATCGAGTGCCGCATGGGTTGGGGCGACCTGGCCGACGCCCCCTTTGAGCTCGTCACGCACATGGGAAACGCCACCCGCTGCAAGCCTGATGCCACCTACTATCTAGAGCAGCTTCAGGTGATGGGGCTCGAACCGCACGAGGTCCTTATGGTGGGCAACGATCCCAAACGCGACTTCCCTAAACCCGCCTGCGGCATTCAGACTGCCTATGTAGGCCAGGGCAAGCCCAACCGAGTCACCTGGCGCGGAACCATGGAAGGCTTCGCCCGCGACTTTAACGCCGTAGTAGAAGCCTTCTACGAACACCAAGTAGCCGACGAACTGTCCTAGCACACTTGGGTTTTGCCGATCATGATGTTGAGGATCTCGACGTCGGTGTCCTTCATACCCACACGGCCCACGTAGCCCATGCTGGCAATCGTCTGCTCGACGGTATCCTGGATCAAACCCTCGCCGGCACGGAAGCCACGCCCCTGCATGGCCATGTCATGTCCCAGAATCGCCGCATCGACGGCAGCCGAAATCTTGGCGGCACAACTCGCCTTGGCGCCGTCGCACACGATGCCGCCCACGTTACCGAGCGTATTCGAGACCGTCGCGCCAATCTGCTCGCGCGTGCCACCGCACAGCCAGGTAATCGCAGCGCCGGCGCCGCACGCGGCGCAAATAGCACCGCAAAACGCCGAAAGCGCACCAATATAGCTCTTGATATGCACGGCGATAAGATCGGACAGCATCACGGCGCGCACCAGACGCTCGTGGTCGCAACGCAGGTACTCGGCATACTCCATGACGGGCAATGCGCAGGTAATGCCTTGATTGCCCGAGCCGCACACAATGGCGACCGGCAGCGCGCAACCGTTCATGCGGGCGTCGGACCCGGCGGCCGCACGGGCACGGGCACGGCAGGCGACGTCATCGGCACGAGCACCCAGCAGCGTACGACCCACCTCGGCGCCCCAAGCGTGCGCAAGGCCCTCGGCACTGATTGCGCCATTCAGCTCAATCTGACGCTCAACGGCAGCGCGGGCGCCCTCAATGTCACCGTCCTCGATAAAGTCGATGATGGAATCAATGGACATGGGCGTATCGGCGTTATCTGCCGCACGCTCGGCCACCACGCGCTCGGCGCAGGCGGCGCACTCCCCCGCCGACTTGCCGCATACCGGAATACCATCGAGCGTATGGCACGTGACATTAGTGTGGTGATCGGTAATCTCGACGACCGCGGTATGGCCCCCGGCCGTCGCAGTCACCTTGATGTAGAGGTTGGGCACACCCTCGACAAGCGACACATCGCAGTAGCCAGCGTCGGCGAGGAGCTCGGCCACGCGAGCGCGGTCTTCATCGTTAACGCTCTCGAGCACCTCGAGCGCGCTCTTAGCGTCGCCGCCCACGGCACCCAGCACGGCCGCGGCTTCAATACCGTGCATACCGCCCGAGTTGGGCACGGTCACGCTCTTAACGTTCTTGATAATGTTGCCCGAGCAGGCAACATCCATATGATCGGGTTCGCAACCAAGCGTCTGGCTCGCCAGCGCCGCTGCATAGGCAACGGCAATGGGCTCGGTGCAGCCGAGTGCACAGACAAGCTCGCGGTTCAAAACATCGCAAAACGCGGCATCACGGATGGAATCGGTAGGCATAGGTATCTCCTGCTTGCATAACGGGCTGGACTCTCAAAAAAGTTGGCTCCTTTATTTGATAACAATGCATCAAAAACCGCAACCACGGTTCCGGCGGACGGCGCTCAAGCACAAATTGGCGGCATTATTCATGAGAGGCCGGTCTTGTTGCCTGCTAAAGCGTTTGACCAAAAAACGCCCGAGCGTTTACGCAAAAGTCGCGCTATCATGCAGTCGAACGCGGTAAACACCTTTAGCATTTGCGCCGCACAGACCAGAGAGGAACCATCCATGAAGATCGGTATCGGTAACGACCACGCCGCCGTCGAGCTCAAGAACATCATTTCCGAGCACCTGAAGGAGCGCGGCTGCGAGGTCGTGAACTTTGGCACCGACACCTCCGAGAGCTTCGACTACCCCATCGCCGGTTACAAAGTGGGCAAGGCCGTTGCCAACGGCGACGTTGACCTGGGTATCCTGATCTGCGGCACCGGCGTCGGGATCAGCCTGGCTGCCAACAAGGTCGAGGGCGTACGCGCCGTCGTGTGCTCCGAGCCCTTCAGCGCCAAGCTCTCGCGCATGCACAACAACACCAACGTGCTCGCCTTTGGCGCCCGCGTCGTTGGCTCCGAGCTCGCCAAGATGATCGTCGACGAGTGGCTCGACGCCGAGTTTGAGGGCGGCCGTCACGAGCGTCGCGTTAACCTCCTCAACGAGATCGACCACACGCGCGGCCTTAAGATCGTCGACGAGGCCTAAAGATTCACAAAGCCATACGACGCTACCGCCAGCCCCCGCCCGGAAGAAACATCCGGACGGGGGCTCTTTAGTAGATTTGTGGGGGTTTACCAAAAGTCTACTGGAATAAAAAGGGCGCCGCGGATGAAGTTCCGCGGCGCCCAAGCCACACGCTAACAGCTTTAAGGAGTCAAAGCTGGTTTAGCCAAAAAAGCGCTTGATCTCGATCTCGGCGTTCTCCAGGCAGTCGGAGCCGTGGATCACGTTGGCGTTGACATCGACAGCAAAGTCGCCGCGAATGGTGCCGGGGGCAGCATCAAGCGGGTTGGTGGCGCCCATAAGGGTGCGCATCTTGGAGACAGCGGAGAGGCCGGAAACGACCATCTTGACGACCGGACCGGTCGTCATAAAGTCGCAGAGACCGCCAAAGAAGGGCTTGTCGGCCAGATGGGCGTAGTGCTCCTCGACGGTAGCGCGCTCGAGCGTGGTCATCTCCATGCGCTCGATGACAAGGCCGCTGCGCTCAATACGAGCAACGATCTCGCCGATCTTGCGGTCGCGCACGGCGTCGGGCTTAATCATGATGAAGGTCTTCTCGATAGCCATAAGGTAGCCTTTCAAGTAGGTTCGCGCGTGCCCAAGTCCCATTCCGGCACCCGCCTGGACTGCATCGTAACAGAGTTTTAGCTGCAGTTAAACAAAAAGCTGTTTATTGAAACGCTGCAATTTATTAAAGCGCTCCATATGTGTCACTTCTGTTTCGAAGCCCGATTAGAGTACCATCCGACCGCTCATCAACCACATCGAACAGAGCGGGCGGTCGGTTGCCACCCGCGAACGTACCCCCTTCACAACCTGCGCAAATGTCCTACAAAAGTTTTCGACAAGCTCCTTCCTTCTCTATAACAAAACGGGCGCCCACCGTAGCAGGCACCCGTAAAGGCAAGATATGATGAACGCACCAGACAGACGCATCCAATAAGCTAATTAGCTCCGTGGCCCATCTCGACGACCTTGGTCAACGAGCCAAACACGCCCTCATCGGCCGCAAGCTGCGTCTCGGCGCGCCCCAACTGCACGGCAACGGCGGCAGGAGCGGTGCCGCCCTCGGTCGTGCGCGCGGCAACGATCGACGGGATGTCGAGCGCCTCGGTAATATCGCGCTCAAAGAGCGGGCTTGCCTCCTGAAACACCTCAAACGGCAGGTCCTCAAGATTGCAGCCGCGCTTCTCACACATCAGGACCAGATGGCCCACCACGGCATGCGCCTCACGGAACGGCAGGCCGCGCTTTGCCAGGTAATCGGCAACATCAGTGGCTGCCAAGTGGCCCACGCCACACTCGCGCGCCATGGCGACCTCGTTGACAGTCCAGGTCGAGATCATGCCCGCCATAACGGACAGGCACTGCATGAGCGTGTGAGCGGTATCGAGCGCGCCCTCCTTGTCCTCCTGCAAGTCCTTGTTATAAGCGAGCGGCAGGCCCTTCATGGTTACCAGCAGCTGCACCAGGTTGCCGTACACGCGACCGCTCTTACCGCGGATAAGCTCGGCAAAGTCGGGATTCTTCTTCTGCGGCATGATGGACGAGCCGGTGGAGTAGGAGTCTGAAAGCGTGATAAAGCCAAATTCGGAGCTCGACCACAGCACGATCTCCTCGGAAAGACGCGACAGGTGCATCGCCATGACGGATCCGGCGTAATGCAGATCGAGCAAGAAATCACGGTCGGAAACCGCATCGAGCGAGTTGGGAATCACGCCCGCAAAGCCAAGTTCGGCAGCCGTCATCTGGCGATCGAGCGGATAGCTCGTACCGGCAAGCGCGGCAGCACCCAGCGGGCAGTTGTCGGCGGCATCAAAGGCGGCCTTCAGGCGCGTAAAGTCGCGCGCGAACATCCAGGAATACGCCAGCAGATGATGCGAGAGCAGCACGGGCTGAGCGTGCTGCATATGCGTGTAGCCCGGAAGAATCACCTTGTCGTACTTCTTGGCCGCATCCACCAGCACATGGCGCAGCTCAAGATTGGCCTCCATGAGCTCCTTGGCCAGCGCCTTGACGCCCAGGCGCGTATCGGTCGCCACCTGGTCGTTGCGCGAACGCCCAGTATGCAAGCGCTTGCCAGCCTCGCCGATACGACGCGTCAGCTCGCTTTCGATGGACATATGAATGTCCTCGTCGTTGATATCAAAGGTGAAGTTGCCGGCATCGATATCCTGTTCGATTCCGGTCAGGCCCTCGGCAATCGCCTGCTCGTCCTCGGCGCTGATAATGCCCTGGGCCGCCAGCATCTTGGCATGTGCCTTAGATCCGGCGATATCCTGCTTATAGAGATGTTTGTCGACAGGCAACGATGCGCCAAACTCCTGCGTGACCTCGGCCACGCCTGCCTCAAAACGACCGCCCCAAAGAGCCATGGAACCGTCCCCTTTCATCAAATCCCAAAACAAGCGCCCAAAGCAATGCGCCCTGTCGCTAAAGCGATTTCTCAACCGCTAGTTTTGCATATTCCCCACCATGTGCGAGGCCATATAGCTAATTTGCAAAGAAGTGACGCGCCATGCACTTGGCGCCCAACGTCTCCCTCCGAATGTTGCCCTGCGAACCATCGATCCAGGCCTTTAGGCTCATAGGAACGTCCTCGACCTTTGCAGCATCGAACCCGGGCGCGAGGGCAAGTAAAGCATGCGCGATAGCATTGAACATAATGGATACTCCCCATATATATAGGCGCAGGGCCGTCAAATTGATAGGAGGAGCCCCGCCGGACAACCCCGGCGGGGCTCGGACTCAGCCGCAGACGCGGCATCATATATGCGGGCGGAACGTAGGGGCCACCGATGTTAAGAAGTGTCAGCAAGCATAACGAAAGGTAGGGACCCCATGCGCCCGTTATGTATCACGCGGATGGGCCGCGCGGATACCAAAGGAAGGAGGCGCTAGGCCTGGGCGGCAGCAGAGCTGGGGCCCTGGACCTTAGCCCACGTCTTGAGCGACAGCGTATCGATCTCGATAAAGCCGGCGCTGGCCTTCTCGTCAAACGTAGTGTCGCGGTCGTAGGTAGCCAGACCGTAGTCATACAGGCTAAACGGGCTCTTGCGGCCGACGACATGGCAGTTGCCCTTAAAGAACTTCAGACGGACGGTGCCGGTCACGAACTTCTGGGTGTCGGCCATAAAGGCATCGAGCGCGTTTTTGAGCGGGCTGTACCACTGGCCGTTGTACACGGCGGTGGCCCAATCCTGCTCGAGCTTAATCTTGGTCTTGAGCAGGTCGCCCTCGACGCAGATGTCCTCGAGCGCCTTGTGGGCGGTGATGAGCGTCAGGGCGCCAGGAACCTCGTAGCACTCGCGACTCTTGAGGCCCACCAGACGATCCTCGACCAGGTCGAGACGGCCAAAGCCGTTGTCACCCGAAATCTTGTTGAGGGCGATGACGATCTCGGAGAGTTTCATCTTCTTGCCATCGACGGCGACGGGCTTGCCCGCCTCAAACTCAATCTCGGTGTAGGTCGGGGTGTCCGGCGTGTCCTCGGGGTTCTTGGTCATAACCCAGGCGTCGTCGAGCGGCTCGTTCCAGGGATCCTCCAGGTGACCGCACTCGATGGCGCGACCCCACAGGTTGTCGTCGATGGAATAGGGGTTGTCGTTGGCGCCCTCGGGAACCGGCACGTTGTGGGCGTGAGCATAGGCAACCTCATCGGGACGGCACTTCAGATCCCACTCGCGAACCGGGGCGATAACCTTAAGCTCGGGGTCGAGGGCCTTGACGGCAGCCTCAAAACGAACCTGGTCGTTACCCTTGCCGGTGCAGCCGTGGGCGACGTAGGTCGCGCCAAACTCGTGAGCGACCTCGACAAGCTTCTTGGCGAGCAGCGGGCGAGACAGCGCGGAGAGCAGCGGGTACTTGTTCTCGTACATGGAGTTTGCGGCGATGGCCTTAGTCAGGAACTCATCGGAGAACTCGTCGCGCAGGTCGAGCACCTGGCAATCGAGAACGCCCAGGTCAAGCGCCTTCTGCTTCTTGGCATCCAAGCCGGTCTCCTCCTGGCCCACGTTGCCGCAGACGCAAACGACATCGAGATTCTTCTCGTCCTGGAGCCACTTGACACATACGGATGTATCAAGACCACCGGAATATGCGAGAACGACTTTTTCCTTGCTCATGGCTGTTTCCTTTCGCCCTTGGTAGCTAGTTAGAACATCGGTCAGTTGCAAGTCATTTCGAGGTCAAAAAACCGTGCAATATCAGGTTAAATAGCAAAAAGCAGCACAGCATGCCCTAGAAACATGCAGCAATGTCGTGCTAAAACCCAACGACCTCAAAATGACTCTGTTGGGGCATTTAGCCCCATGCGGACAGAGACGATTGTTATCGTCGTCGGGAAATTGCGCGCTGGCGTCGGATGGCATTGTCTGCAGTAGTGATAATCTTTACGAACTGCATCTGCCTCTCCTTTCACCTATCGCCGGGCGCAATTCTAATATCGTAAACGGTACCTTTTCCTCGGTAAGCGGTTGTTCTTCCGTCTCCGTTTTCGATGGTCGCTATATTACGCTAAAGTGCCTGCTGTACAAGCGACAAATTCAAATTTCTGAAAAGTTTTTTCATTACTTTGTGAATGATGATGCAAATATGCGCCAATCCTGCGAAAATACGCCCGACTATCAAGTAGAGGGTCAATCACCCGAAACATTCTGGAAACCGAAAGGCGCGTTTTATGCAGACTTACGAATCAGACGCCAACATCGGCAACATTAAGATTCTCGCTGTCGATATGGACAAGACGTTACTGACCGACGAGCGCGTGCTGCCTCAGGGCCTCGACGAGCGCCTGGACAAGCTCGCCGAGGCTGGCATCGTGTTCTGCCCCGCCAGCGGACGCCCCGCCCCCAAACTCGAGGAGATGTTTGAGGACATCAAGAGCCGCATCGCTTTTTGCCCCGATAACGGCGCGTGCGTTATCTACCGCGGCAACTATATCTATAAGAGCACTATCGACGTGGCGCTGTATCAGCAGGTCTTGAGCCGCGCCTCGGAGGATTCGCGCGCTGTCCCCGTCCTGTGCTGCTTCGACGAGTTCTATGTGCTCGCCCGCGACCATCAGTACCACGACGAGATCAGCGTCTACTACAACACGATCAACTACGTCGATAGCTTTGAGGGCATTGACATCGAGTCTAACAAGATTTCGATCTTCTTCCCCGCCTACGATGCCGAGCCAGCGTTTCGCGAGGACTACAGCCCGGCATTCTCGGACCGACTCTATGTCACCAATGCTGGCCGCGAGTGGATCGACTTTATGAACCTGGGCGTCGACAAGGGGTCGGGCGTAGCACATCTCTGCGAGCGCCTGGGCATCGATATCGCCGACGCCGCTGCCGTGGGCGATACGTACAACGACATCCCCATGCTGGAGCGCGTCGGGCATAGCTTTATCGTGGACAATGCCGAGGAGCACATGAACGCGCATGCCAAATGGCGCATTCCGAGCAACAACGACGGGGGCGTACTGACGCTCATCGACGCCATCTTGGCGGCTCGTTAACGGGGCTCGTCGGACCCGGCCGGGCGCCAAGATGGCGTCTTGAGTGTCTAGATACTTAGCTGAAATGATTTGAGCAGAGGGGAGCTCCTTGTTGGGAGGGGCTCCCCTCTGTTTTGGTTACTGTGGGACAAATTAATCAGTAGTGTTTGTCCCAAATCTTAAGTATGTGGGGGCTTGCGTCTTGGGCGAGCTTGCCTTACGGAGTGCTTCCCTATTTCGCGTCGGCCCAGGTTATGCCGGTGCTGGCTTCGGCGATCAACGGTACGCGGAGGTCTACGACGTGTTCCATGACGTCGCGGACCATGGTGGTTAGGCGCTCGACTTCGTTGACGGGGCACTCAAAGTCCAGTTCGTCGTGTACCTGCAAGATCATGTGGGCGGCAAAACCCTCTTCTTCCAGGCGGCGGCTTACGCGGGCCATGGCGATCTTGATGATGTCGGCGGCGGTGCCCTGCATGGGGTGGTTCATGGCCGTGCGCTCACCAAAGCCGCGGAGCTGTGGGTTTTTGGCCTTGAGCTCGGGAATATGGCGTCTGCGGCCATACATGGTCTCGGCATAGCCCGTCTGCTTGGCTCGCGCCACCACATTGTCGAGGAACGTGCGCACGCCCGGGTAGGCCTCGTAGTAGCGATCGATCATATCGCGCGCCTCGGCCATCGAGATGTGCAGCGACTGCGACAGACCATAGGCCTGCTGACCGTACACGATGCCAAAGTTCACGGCCTTGGCGCGGCTACGCAGGTCGGGTGTCACCTCGGACACCGGCACGCCAAATACGCGCGCGGCCGTCTCGGCATGGAAGTCCTCGCCCTCGTTGAAGGCGCGCACCAGGTGCTCGTCACCCGAAAGATGCGCGAGCAGGCGCAGCTCGATCTGCGAGTAGTCCACCGCCAAAAAGACGCTGCCCTCGCCCGCCGAGAACGCCGTCTTGACGGTACGCCCCAGCTCCGAGCGCGTCGGAATGTTTTGCAGATTGGGGTCGCTCGAAGACAAACGCCCCGTCGCGGTGATGGTCTGGTTGTACGTGGTGTGCACACGCCCGTCACCACGGCGCAGCGGGCCCAGCGTGTCCAGATAGGTCGACTTAATCTTGGACTTCTCACGCCAGTCCAAAATCAGGCGCACGATCTCGTGGTCGCGGGCAAGGTCGCTCAGCACCTTGGCGTTGGTCGAATAGTAGCCGCGCTTGGTCTTTTTGAGGCCCTTGGTCGGAAGTCCCATAACATCAAACAGCACGTGCGAGAGTTGCATGGGGCTGCCGATGTTAAAGGTCTCGTCGCCGGCCAGGTCGCGAATGCTGCGCTCGACATCGGCAATCTGGGTCGCCAGGCCCTCGGACAGACTGTGCAGGCGGTCGGGGTCCACGAGCATGCCCGCGCGCTCCATCTTGGCAAGCACCGGCACGAGCGGCATCTCGATCCCATCGAACACGTTGGCGGCGTTCTCGCGGGCCATGCGGTCACGCAGCGGTGCAACCAGCGCCAGCGTCAAGGCCGCCGTGCGAGCGGCGGGCGCAGGAGCGTCCTCGCCAGCACCCTCTGCGCCGCGCGCCGCAGGCAGCGCCATCTGCAGATACGTATCGGCCAGATACACCTCGTCAAACTCGGAGCGGTCGGAATCCAACAGGTAGGCGGCAACAACGGTATCGAAGATGCGCGTGGAATCGACTGCCAGCGGATCCATGAGCTCGAGCTCAGAAGAATCGATGGGCGAAAGCTCATGCAGAAGCGCCTTCATATCCGGGCTCGCCATGCGACCCTCCATAAACAGACGCGCGAGCACGCCAGCAATCACGCCGTGGACGAAGTTGAAGCCCTCAACCTCAGCCGCCGCGCAGCTGTCGTCCTCCTCGAGCGCGAACAGGCCCTTGGACGTCGCCAACCACAGCGTGCGCGTCAGTCCAAAGAGCGCGCCCTCTTCCTTGTCATCGTCCACCACGGCGGCGACCCACTCGCCGGCATCAATCGCGCGGGCAACCTCGGACGCCACGGCAGCAAGCGCCTCGGCATCGCCGGCAGCGGTGCGCTCAATCGTGGGCATCTCGAACGTGCTAGCAGCGGCAGCAGCGCCACCCTCGTCACCGATCAGTGCCAAGAAACGGTTCTGCATGGCGGTGATACCAAGCGTACCCAGCGCCGCGGAAACCTCATCGGCAGAAAACGCCGGGAAGGATGTTTCGTCAAAGTCAAGCTCAACAGGCGCATCGGTGCGAATGGTCGCGACCTTACGGCTCAGCAGCGCGTCGTCGATGTGTGCGCGCAGGTTTTCGCCCATCTTGCCCTTGACCTCGTCAGCATGCGCGATGACCTCGTCCAGGCTGCCGTACTGCGCGATGAGCGCGCTCGCCTTTTTGGGGCCGATGCCCGGTACACCGGGAATATTGTCCGACGTATCGCCCTTCAGACCGTAAAAATCGGGCACGAGCGCCGGCGTGATGCCGTGATACAGGTCGTCCACGCTCTCGGGCGTCATGATCGCCACGTCGGACAGGCCCTTACGAGTCGAGACCACGTTGACGTGCTCGGTCACAAGCTGATACATGTCGCGGTCGCCGGTCACCAGCAGCATGTCGCAGCCGGCCTCCTCACCCAAGCGCGCCATGGTTCCCAGGATATCGTCGCCTTCCCAGCCCTCAGACTGCAGAATCGGCACATTGAGCGCACCGAGCAGCTCCTTGATCATCGGAAACTGCGCGTGCAAATCGGGGTCCATGGGCGGGCGCTGCGCCTTATACTGCGGCAACATCTCCATGCGCACGCGCGGCTTGCCTTTATCAAACGCCACGACCACACCGTCGGGGTTAAAGGCGTCGATCATCTTGAGGAACATGTTCAGAAAACCAAAGATCGCGTTGGTGGGGCGACCGTCCGGCGCGTTCATGGTCGGCGGCACGGCGTGGAAGGCGCGATGCATGAGCGAGTTGCCGTCGATAACGGCAAAGGTGCGGCGCTTGTCAGACATATTGAATACCTCGCTTTGGGCTGGGCACAGTTTGCTCACACCAGTTTACACGCTCCCCGCCCCACGGCCACCGCACATCAGGCTTCCCTGCCGCCGCGGGCCCGCGCGTGATACGATGGCTCACGGTACATCAACCAGCACAATCGATCCGAAAGGAGCCTGCGTCATGGAGCGTCCCTGCGCATGGAAAAAGTACACGCCACAGCAGATCGAGGAGCTCGAGGAGCTTTGCCGCGGCTATAAGCAGTTTTTGAGCGAGAACAAGACCGAACGCTTATGCGTCAAAACCGGCATCAAGATGGCCGAGGAGGCGGGCTACGTCAATCTGGAGACCGTGATCGCCGAGGGCCGCGCGCTCAAGGCCGGCGACAAGGTGTACGCCGCCAACCACGGCAAGGACCTCATGCTCGTCAACCTGGGCACCGCCCCGCTCGAGCAGGGCTTTAACATCCTGGGCGCCCACGTGGACTCGCCGCGCCTGGACCTCAAGCAGAACCCCGCCTTCGAGGCCGGCGACATGGCTTATCTCGACACGCACTACTATGGCGGCGTCAAGAGCTACCACTGGGTCGCTTCCCCGCTCGCACTCGTGGGCGTCATCTGCAAAAAGGACGGCACCACCGTCGACATCAACATCGGTGACAAGGCCGACGACCCGGTCTTTACCATCTCCGACCTGCTGATCCACCTCTCGAGCGAGCAGATGGCCAAGCCCGCCAAGGACGCCGTCGACGCCGAGATCCTCGACGTGATCGTGGGCGGCCGCCCCGTCAAGTTTGACGAGGACGACAAGGACGCTCCCAAGGAGCCCGTCAAGCAGATGTTCCTGGATATCCTCAAGGAGCAGTACGACGTCGAGGAGGAGGACTTCCTCTCCGCCGAGATCGAGGTCGTGCCCGCCGGCCCCGCCCGTGACATGGGCCTCGACCGCTCCATGATTCTGGGCTATGGCCAAGACGACCGTGTCTGCGCCTATCCGTCCATGCTCGCCCAGATCAACGTCGCCAACGTGGAGCGCACGAGCATCACACTCATCGTCGACAAGGAGGAGATCGGTTCCGTAGGTGCCACCGGCATGACGAGCCGCTTCTTCGAGAACACCGTCGCCGAGATCATGACACTCGCCGGCGAGGATAGCCCGCTGGCCCTGCGCCGCGCGCTCGCCCGCAGCCGCATGCTCTCCTCCGACGTGTCCGCCGGCTTCGACCCGGGCTACGCCGGCAAGTTCGAAACCAAGAACGCAGCCTTTATGGGTCGCGGCCTGTGCTTTAACAAGTACACGGGCAGCCGCGGCAAGGGCGGCTCTAACGACGCCGACGCCGAGTATGTGGCCCTCATCCGCGACATCATGGACGAGGCCGGCGTGGACTTCCAGACCTGCGAGCTCGGTCGCGTCAACGCGGGCGGCGGCGGCACCATCGCATACATCATGGCTAAGTACGGCATGAACGTCATCGACTCTGGCGTTGCCGTCCTGTCCATGCACGCCCTGTGGGAGGTCGCTAACAAGGCCGATATCTACGAGGCCTATCGCGGCTACAAGGCCTTCATCGAGCGCGCGTAACCAACCCTTCATCAGTTGCGGTGAAATACAGACTAAACTGGCCCATAAACGGCCAAAACAGACCGTATTCCACCGCAACTTCCTTTTTGGCAGAGGAGAGTCCATGCTGCAGGTCGTCATTTCGCCCGCCAAGCAGATGCGCGCGGCCCAAGATGCTTTTGAAGTCCTGGGCATTCCACCCTTTGCGCGCGAGACGGCTCGCCTCCACCGCGCACTGCTAGATATCGAGCGGAATGAAGGCAGCGACAGCCTGCAGGCGCTATGGAACGTGAGTGACAAACTGCTGGGGCCTTGCCTCAACACCCTGCATGAGTTCGGGCCCATCCTGAAAAACGGCGATCTCGACAATCCCGCACTCGCCTGTCACCTCTCCCCTGCCGTCATGTCCTACCACGGCATTCAATACCAGAGCATGGCGCCCGAGGTGATGGATTCCGCGCAGCTCGCATGGCTGCAAAGCCACCTGTGGATCCTCTCTGGCCTCTACGGGTGCGTTCGCCCCTTTCATGCCGTCGAACCGTATCGGCTGGAGATGGGCGCGAAGCTCGCCGTTGACGATGCCCGAGACCTCTATGCGTTTTGGAGCGACAAGCTCGCGCGGGCTATCGCCCCGGCAGGCTCAAACACCACGATCGTCAACCTCGCCAGCGTAGAGTACGCCAAAGCCGTTCTGCCCCATCTCGCGGGCGGCGCCACGGTCGTCACGTGCCTCTTTGGCGAAGGCATCCGCAACGGCAAGCCCATCCAGCGCTCGACCGCCAGCAAAAAGGCACGTGGTTCCATGGTGCGCTGGATGGCAGAAAACAAGCTCGAGGATGTAAGCGGGCTCACCGCGTTTGACGTTGGTTATCGTCACTTTCCCGAGCTTTCAAATAAGAACACTTTGGTCTTCCTGAACGAACAGACCTTGTAGAACCACCGCTACTTTTGAATGTGCTGCCTAGGCACGGCGTCTATTCCGCCAAGCCGTCGGCTTTGGCAACTTCGTTTGTCGAGCCATCTTGGTAGGTAATCTTAACGTGCTCTACCTCGGACACCGCAACACCCGATGGGGGCTCCAAGCGCCATTCCGTCAGCGCGATATCCATAGTCGTAGGCACGTCGCCCTGATTCTTGAGCTTCACCGTCAGCGTTTTGAGCGCCGCATCATACGTCACGCGTTCGATTTCTTCGCCCGGAATAGACCCGCCGCTCAACTGCAGCTGCACAAACTCGTCGCGCGGATACCAATAGTCGCCCGGCGCGGCAACGGTATTGCCGCCCGTAACCTTCACTGTCATGATCGGCAGGGCATCGTCGGCCTCGAACTCCCATGCAGCGCCGCCGTGACCGCCAAACGTCCAGATACAAAAGGCAATCACCAGCACGGCAAGCACCGCAAAACCAATCGCGACAAGGCCATGGTGCGCACGGCTTTCCTCGGCCGATACATCCCATTGCGTCTCTCGATATAGATGCTTGTCTTCCATGTTCGCCTCCCCACAGGCACGCTCGTTAGGCCAATCGTACCCATTCGAGCTATACTTGAGCCCATTACATAAACGGGGAGCTTGCAGGACAAGACGGCAGGCTGAGACTGGGCGCGCCCGCCCTGACCCGCAAACCTGATATGGGTAATGCCAACGAAGGGAGCCGTGCCAATGAGCACACAGACCGAGCCCAAGCTCGTCACGCAAATCGACTTCGCCCGCGCCGGGCAGATCACGCCGCAGATGAAGGAAGTCGCCGAGCGCGAGCATCGCGACCCCGAGTACATCCGCGAGCGCGTGGCCGACGGCCGCATCGCCATTCCCGCCAACATCGTGCACATCAAAAAAGGCATGCGCGCCTTTGGTGTCGGCGAGGGCCTGTCTACTAAGGTCAACGTCAACCTGGGCATCTCGGGCGATAAAGCCGATGCCGCCGAGGAATGGAAGAAGGTCAAGATCGCCGAGGACTTTGGCGCCGACGCCATCATGGACCTTTCCAACTCGGGCAAGACGCGCCAGTTCCGCCAGCAGCTCATCGACGAGACGCCGCTCATGGTGGGCACCGTCCCCATGTACGACGCCATCGGCTACATGGAAAAGCCGCTGGTCAAGCTGACCAAGGACGACCTGTTCGAGGTCGTGCGCGCGCACGCCGAGGACGGTGTGGACTTTATGACCATCCACTGCGGCATCAACAAGTCGGTCACCAAGACCTTTAAGGAGACCGGCCGCCTGATGAACATCGTCAGTCGCGGCGGCTCGCTGCTGTTTGGCTGGATGGAGGTCACCGGCAACGAAAACCCCTTCTACGAGTACTTTGACGAGCTGCTCGAGATCTGCCACGAGTACGACGTGACGATTTCGCTCGGCGACTCCTGCCGTCCGGGCTGCCTCTACGACTCCAACGATGCCACCGAGACCGCTGAGATGATCGAGCTGGGCAAGCTGTGCAAGCGCGCTTGGGCCGCCGGCGTCCAGGTCATGGTCGAGGGCCCGGGTCACATGGCGCTCGACGAGATCGCCGCCAACATGAAACTGCAGAAGCGCCTGTGCCACAATGCCCCGTTCTATGTGCTCGGGCCGCTGGTGACCGATATCGGCGTGGGTTACGACCACATCACCGCTGCCATCGGCGGCGCCATCTCCGCCAGCTCCGGTGCCGACTTCCTGTGCTACGTGACGCCGGCCGAGCACCTGTGCCTGCCCAACGCCCAGGACGTGCTCGATGGCCTCATGGCCACTAAGATTGCCGCGCACGCCGCCGATATCGCCAAGAAGGTGCCGCACGCCCGCGACATGGACGACAAGATGGGCCAGGCACGCCGCAAGCTCGACTGGGATGCCATGTGGAAGTGCGCGCTCGACCCGGTCACCGGCAAGAAGCGCTACGAGGAGTCCCCCGCCGCCACCGAGGGCACCTGCACCATGTGTGGCAAGATGTGCGCCGTCCGCACCGTCAACAAGGTGTTCGAGGGTACGACGATCGATCTCGGCATGGAGGACTAACTCGTCACCGGAGCCACAATCGGTAACATGGTGTTCGTCAATTGTTGACGTGTGAACATTTGCTTACATTTGCGTAAAGATTGCATCGCCCGCCCGGGTTCGACATAGAGTCGGCCCGGGCATCTTTATAATGCTGGCTTAAAGACCCATTTGATTCCGACCGAACAAGGGAGCAAACATGGATCGCAGTAAGGTACCTGCCGTCCTGTCCATCGCAGGATCCGATTCCAGCGGTGGCGCCGGCATTCAGGCCGACATCAAGACCATCACGGCGCACCGCCTGTATGCCGAGACGGCCATCACCGCCATCACCGCACAAAACACGCTCGGTGTCACCGCCGTGCAGAATATCTCCCCTGATATCGTCGCTGCGCAGATCGACGCCGTATTTGACGATATCCGCCCCAGCGCCGTCAAGATCGGCATGGTTTCCTCTGCCGAGATTATCGAGGTTATCGCCGACCGCCTGAGCGCCTGGAACGCGACAAACGTGGTCGTCGACCCCGTCATGGTAGCCACCTCGGGCGCACGGCTGATTGCCGAAGATGCCGCCGAGGCGCTCACCCGCCGCCTGTTCCCACTAGCAACCGTCATCACGCCCAATATTCCCGAGGCCATGGCCCTGCTTGACTACGAGGTCGACTCCGAGCGCACACAGCAAAATGCTGCCATGCTCCTCACCCGCCGCTTTGGTTGCGCATCCCTCGTTAAGGGTGGGCATCTTGTCAACGAGGCCAACGATGTATTGGCCGAACCCGCGCCACTCGATGACGAGGGCAACCATCTGGGCGATCCGCTCACCACGTGGTTCCGCCACAAGCGCATCGAGACCGACAACACACACGGCACCGGCTGCACGCTTTCGTCCGCCATCGCCTGCGCGCTGGCCCAGGGCATGGATCTTGCCGATGCCGTCAACGCCGGCAAGGCATACCTGACAGGCGCTCTGGCCGCCGGCCTGAACATGGGCAAAGGCTCCGGCCCTGTCAACCACATGTGGCAGTACTAAATAGCCAGTAACCTGCCAAAAAGAGACAGGCTACTTTGCACCAAAAACCGTCGCAACATTCGATGAAAATCGTGCAAACGCGAAAAATCATTAAATGTTGCGACGGTTTGATTTTAGATAGCGGTCGAGCAAAGGACCAGAGCGCCTATTCGTCGGCGAGTTGAATTCCCAACAAACCCGAGAGTGCCAGCGCCTGCTCGGCATTGACCGTCAAGCCACGCAACTCATGGTAATCGCCCGAAACAACGGGCGCTGCAAATGTACAGCGCGACACATCAACGCCGGAAAGCGACGTCTTGAACACATCAACACGCGTCAGGTCACAGCCATCCAGGCGTATCTGACCCAGCTTGGCACCCTGAAACGCAGCCTCTCTCAGACGTGTATCGCATGCTGTCATAGGGCCAATGCGTCCCTCCGAAAGGTTCGCATAGCTCAAATCGCACGATCCAAACGACACGCTCGACAGGCGCGCCTTGAGCAAGTTGAGTCCCGGTGCCGAGCAGTCAACGAAGTCGCAGCGGCTGAGCCAGCAGCCTTCCATGTTGCAGCGGATAAAGCGGCAACCGCGAAACACCACGTCGCGAAACGTCGAGCCGCTCCAGTCAACGCTATCGAACTCGCAAGATCGGAACACAACGCCATCGAAGGTCGCGCCGTTCGCCACGTCGTAGGCAAGATCCAAATCCTCAAAAGCGGTATTGGAGACGAGCTCATCGCCCTCGGCAAAGAGGTCGATGAGCTCGTCCATGCCCATATGGCAGCCAATCCGTTCGTTTACCCGGGCAAAACCACCGCAAAGGTGCCTGTCCCCTTTGCGGTGGCTTGGGGTCGCGCTACTCACCGAGCATCTCTTGGAGCTTGGCTGCCACGGCATGTCCCAAGCTCTCGTGGCTTTCGGGCATCATATGCAGATAGTCGATATCGCCCGGCTCGGCAAACTCGGCGGCATTCAAAAAGTCGCAGCCAAACTGCTCGGCCACGTGCGCATAGTACTCGCCAAAATGTTCAGATGCCTCGACGGAACGCTCGTCAAAATCGGTCATATATACATCGGCGATCTGCGGCTTGATCTTGATAGGAGCCATCAGCAGGATGCGCGGGCAAGGCGCAGCGTCGGTCCACGGAAACGCGCGGACGGCGCGAATCAGCGCCATGGCGCCACGGGCGATATCGGAAGCTGTCACGTTAAAGACCGTCTTACAGTCGTTGGTGCCCAGCATGATCACAATGACGTCCAGCGGCTTATGAGCCTCGAGCAGCATCGGAAGCGCGCGAATGCCGTTGAGGTTAGTGTCCAGATGGCACATGTCGTCGCGTACCGTCGTGCGGCCGTTGAGGCCTTCTTCAATTACATGCCAGCCCTCGCCTAAGTCACGTTGGACCACGCCACACCAGCGCACATCCTGCGCATAGCGCACCGCGGTGCCGTCGCGCATGCCCGCCGGATCGTAACCATAGGTGTTGCTGTCACCAAAGCATAGAACGTTTTTCATCGTAAGCTCCCCACTCAATAAAAAGCCGACGGGAGCAGCCCCCGTCGGCTCGGTATATCGCATCACGCGCACCGTTTACAGGTACTTGCGCCAGTCGTCGTCATCCTCGTCATCCTCGGCAGCGGCCTGAGCCTGCTCGGCGGCACGGGCGGCTGCGGTGCGGGCGGCAACCTGAGCATAGGACTCCTCGTTGCGCTCGGGGAAGTTTGCCAGCACGTGCTCGAACTTGGCGAAGTCCTCGTCCCAGCGCGTAGAGGGCACGGCAAAGAAGACCTGCTTGACCTTGAAGTCGCCCGACGCGAGCTCCCTGCGGAAGAGCTCGGCCACGGCCTCGGCATCAAAGCCGTTGTTGTCGCAGCCCCAAGCACCCAGCACGAGCTTCTCGCGACCAAGCTCATCGCAGATGGCGAGCACAAAGCGAATGCGGTCGCGCAGGGCATCCAGCAGAGCATCGTCGCTCACGCGATACTCCTGGCGGGCGCGCCTAACGTTGGGCGCGGCGGCCACGATCACGTCGGCGTATGCATGCACGTGGTTGCGGTCGAAGCGCACCGCAGGCACCACCAGGGCGCGGTTACGATAGAGCTCGCAGTTGATGTTGCGGCAACGGTTCTCGCCGTACCACTTACGCTGCTTATCGAGAACGTTGTACAGATACGAATCGGCGCACAGCGTGGCCTCCTGGCCCAGATAACCCTGAATATATCCACCGCCCGGATTGGTAAACGAGGCAAAGGCGAGCACGGCCATGTCGCAGAACTGCGCATAGCCGCGACCGTTATCGAGGATTGCCTGCGTGGCGGAGGCATCAAGCACAGTGACCTCGGGCAGGACCGGAGCGGGCTCCTCAGCAGGCGCGGACTCAGCTTCGGCGATTTCCTCGGCAGGCTCCTCGACGGGCTCGGGCGCCGCCTCGGTCTCGGGCGCCGCCTCGACCTCGGCAGTCTCCGCGTTCTCGACGTCCTCGGCGACCTGCTCTTCGGCGGCCACAGCACTCTGAACCTTGGCCTTCATCGCCGCGACAAAGCCGGCAGGCATACCGTCAAACTCGCGAACACCGGCAAGCGAACGCTCGATATCCTTGGCGCACGCTTCGGACACAGTTGCCACGTGACGCTCGGCGGCCTTGGCACGGGCCTCGCGCTTGGGATTGGGCTGACCCGCTCGGTTGGACCTGCGGTTACGGTTCCTGTTGTCGACGTCTGCCATACGTGGCCACCTTTCCTGTCGCTGCCGCTATCGGCTTTTCCCATCCATGATACCCCGCCGCGTACAAAAAAGACGGCCCCGAAGGATCGCCTTTCACATCGTTTTACCGCGTCCGACAAGAAACGCTGCAATCCCCCGCGCTAGTCGCGACGACCGAGGATGTTCAGGATGCGCAGGAACACGTTGATAATGTCCACGAACAGATTGGACGCCATGAGCACGGCGTTGGGCAGCGTGGGCGGCACCGTCGTTGCCACATAGGTGTCGTAGCCGATGAAGCCGGCGAACACCACGATCACGATCAGGTCGGTGATGGACTGCGAAACGCCCATGAACATCAGCACGATCTCGACCAGAATCGTGGCAAGCAGGATGCCAAAACCAATGCCATACACACGCTGGAAGAACTTGGGGAAGGTCACGCCCAGCGCACCAAAGACAAAGGTGATGGCGGCCGTGGCGATAAAGGCGGTGTTAATGGTAGGCAGGTCGTAGTTGGCAAGACCAAACGACGCCGTCAGGCCAAAGGTGCTCGCAAAGACCACGTAGCCCACGAGTGACAGGCCCACGGACTGTTTGCTGGCAGCAGCCGACATCATGACCATGCCGACGATGGTCAAAATAAATGAGCCAAAGACCAGCGGCAAAGCGGCGCCGCTCATCATCATGCGCGCAAACGACATGGTGCTCGTAAAGTAAACACCGGCGCCCATGGCGCAAAAGCCCAAAAAGATCAGAGCAGACATGACAAGGTTGTACGCGCGCGGCGACATCTCCTTGGCACGGCTTGCGCCGGTCTCGATGGGGCCATTCTGATAGCCCTGGATATCGTTCATAATTTCGTCCTTTCAAAAAGCACCGCGACGGCGCCGTAGCTGACAAGTTTCCTGCCATTGTACCCGAACGCCACGCGTTCTTACCTGCGGCGCTCGCTCTCGAGTGTTCGGTCGAACGCCCACACCCACCAACGCATCACGTGTGCCTGCGAGCCGTCCGCCCGCTCGCGCGTCTGGTCCTCCAGATACAACTCGGTCGCGTGCCCGCCAAAACGCACCTTATAGGTTGCCGTACGAATGCCGTGAACCGTCAGGCCAAACCCAGTGGTCGAGACAATCTCGTCAATCGTAAAGCAACGACCGTCGACCCAGCAGACGGTGACCGGCACGACCTGTCCGCCCGCGAGGATGCGAGCCACGACGTCCACATACTGCTTGTGCACGCGCCGAGTTTTGCCATCTGTCTGTCGATATTCCATGCCTCCTATTATCGAACGCATGTTTGCATGTTGTAAAGCGAACAGGCTGTGGTTTTGGGGTGTTGGGGCGCGCGCACGTGTCCTCATGGTGTGTTAGCAAAAAGAACACCCACGGTCAACAGGGCTAATATTCATTTTTAGTGCCAAAAAATTCACTGCTCCCATCAGAACTCGGTAAAGAAACCCGCAGGAGGTGATACGATTTATCATGTTTCTGTAACGTGCCTGCAAACTTCGAGAAAGCCCATATATGGACGTAACGTTCTCAACCTTCCTCGGCCAACTTGTGTCGAACCCAGTCCTTGCCGTCACCGTGATCCTCGCGCTCGGCGCCATCTTCGTCAATGGATGGACCGACGCACCCAACGCCATCGCGACCTGCGTCACTACGCGTTGCATGCCCGCCCGCGCCGCTATTCTCATGAGTGCCGCATTCAACTTCCTTGGCGTGCTCATCATGACGCACTTTAACGCGAGCGTCGCCAACACCATCTCCCATATTGTCGACTTTGGCGGAAACAGCACCATGGCGCTCGCCTGTCTGTGCGCGGCGCTGTTCTCCATCGTCGTCTACGGCGCCACAGCGTCGCGTTTTGGCATCCCCACCTCGCAAAGCCACAGCCTTATCGCCGGCCTGACCGGTGCCGCCATCGCCCTCGGCGGTGCGAGCAGCGTCAACGTCCACGAGTGGATGAAGGTCATCTACGGCCTGGCGCTCTCCATCGGTCTGGGCTTTGTCATGGGCTGGGTCCTGTGCAAGCTCGTCTCGATTCTTTTCGCCGCCGCCAACAGGCGACGTGCCAATGTCTTCTTTAAATACGCTCAGATCGCGAGCGCTGCGGCCATGAGCTTTATGCACGGCGCGCAGGATGGACAGAAGTTCATCGGCGTGCTCTTTTTAGGCGTGGCCTTTGCCAGCGGCCAGACGAGCGTCGGCGATGCCGGCATCCCCATCTGGATTATGCTGCTATGCTCGGCCACCATGGGCATCGGCACCAGCGTGGGCGGCGAGCGCATCATCAAGTCCGTTGGCCAGAGCATGGTCAAGCTCGAAAAGTACCAGGGCTTCTCCGCCGACCTGGCGGGCGCCGCGAACCTGCTGCTTGCCACCCTTACCGGCATCCCCGTGTCCTCCACGCACATCAAGACCTGCGCCATCATGGGCGTCGGTGCCGTCAAACGCCTCTCGGCCATCAACTTCGGCGTCGTCAAGGACATGATGTTCACCTGGTTCTTCACCTTCCCCGCCTGCGGACTCATCAGCTTTGTCATGGCCAAGCTGTTCATGATGTTCATCTAGTCAAACCGAACGTCCATCCGGACCGTAACACCTCGCCCACCCGTCTTCGCCTCGAAAGGACCCACTCATGGCAAAGAAACCCGATTCGTTCTACTTTGACAACTACGTCGCCTGCGCCGACCTCGCCGTCCAGGCCGCCGAGCTGCTTACCAAGATTTTCGAGAACTTCGATCCCGCAAAGATTCACGATATGCTCGACAAGATGCATGCGATCGAGCATGCGGCCGACAAGAAGCACCATGAGCTTGAGGACGCCCTGCTCACCGCCTTTATCACCCCGCTTGAGCGCGAGGATCTGGACCTGATGAGCTGCTCGCTCGACACCGTGCTCGACCGCATCGAGGGCGTCGTGCAGCGCGTCTACTTCACCAACATCCAGAGCATCCATCCCGATGCCATCGTGATCGCCCACAAGGTGACCGACGCCTGCCGCGCCATGAAAGACCTGATGGTCGAGCTGCCTAACTACCGCAAGTCCAAAACGCTGCGCGAGCTCGTCATCCAGATCAACACCATCGAGTCCGAGGCCGACGAGCTCTATATCAACGCCATGCGTAACCTGCACGTTAACGGCAAGGACCCGCTCGAGGTCATCGCTTGGCGTGACGTGTACGCCTTCCTGGAGTACTGCGCCGACTGCTGCGAGAATGTGGCCGATGTCGTGGATTCGATTGTCATGAAGAACAGTTAATTGGGGGCACCCGTCCCACCGGCGAAGGCCCGGCACCTATTTGCTTTCTCACTCCGGCTGCATGGCAGAGTCGTTCGAAAGTAAATAGGTGTCGGGCCTTCGCCTTAGGTACCACCATTGGGAACCTTGACTGATAGTTATGGTGCAATGGTGGTTTGGCTGAAGGGACCTTTGGTACTCGTTCGGACACTTTGGCCCTTGATGAGCGTTTGGCTGATTGCTGCTTTGGGTACTCTTTGGGTTACTTTTGGTTTGTTTGATTTTTAATTTTAGGAGGGCTTGTATGTCTTATTTGGATCTGGCTCGGGGTCGGTATTCTTGTCGCGAGTTTGAGGATCGTTCTGTTGAGCAGTCGGTAGTGGATGCCATTGTTGAGGCGGGGCGGATTGCTCCTTCTGCTTGTAATAATCATCCAGCCCGTGTGATGGTGCTGGATACGCCTGAGCTGTTGGAGAAGGCTGCTGCTTGTCAGCCTCGGTTTGCTCGTGATGGGTCTATCTTTGGAGCTCCGCTTGTCTTCCTTATTTGCAGCGTTACCGATGATGCTTGGGTGCGCCCGTATGACCAGATGAATTCCAGTGAAATCGATACGTCCATCGTGTGCGACCAGATGATGATGGAGGCCACCGAGCAGGGCCTGGGAACGTGCTGGGTATGCCATTTTAAGCCTGAGGTGGCACAGGAGCAGTTCAATCTGCCCAAGGGCGTCTATCCCTATCACATGCTCGTCTGTGGCTATCCCGCCGACCACATCGCCGATCCCGAGCATCGCGAGGCCCGCACTATTCCCCTCTCCAACTTCCTCCTCAAGTAGTTTTTAGACATACCTTAAAAACTACCTTTTACCACGCGCCCTTCGCCGAGTTCTGTCCTATCGCATGCAGAGCTCGGCGTTTTGTTTCCCAACCCGTATACAGCCACAAAAAAGGAGCCCGCAGGTGCGAGTTCCTCTTAAGGACACTAGATTGTAGCTCTGATGCTAGTCCAGGTCGTCGGCGGCAAAGTTGTCGATCGGGGCGAAGGGATCGGCCACGGGGACAACCGGGTCAGCGACGGGCAGCGGCTCGGCGGGAACAGTCACCGCAGGAGAAGCGGCAGAACCGACCGGCGTGGAGGCCATGAGGTCGGCCGGGAAGGAGTTCTGGGCATCGTCCATGAAGTGCTGGATGAGCTTGAGGTACTCGGCCTTGAACTCCTCGCGGGAAGCCTTGAGACGATCGATTTCCTCGAGCTCGGCCTGCTTCTCGGTCAGAGCCTGGCGGATAACCTCGCGTGCCTTAGCGTCAGCCTCGTTGCGGATACGCTCAGCGTTCTCGTTGGCATCGTTGACGATGGTCTCAGCGGTCTGCTGGGCAGCGATCAGGGCAGCGGAAATCTGGCGCTCCTGAGCGGAGAAGTCAGGGGCGGGAGCAGCCACGGGGGCGGCAGGAACGGCTTGGGCGGTGGCATCCTGAGCCTGGGCAAGCTGAGCCTGCGCATCGGCAAGCTGCTGCTCGGTAGCAGTCAGGCGACCCTTAAGGTCGACGATCTTAGCGAGCATAGCGTCAACCTCGGAGGACAGCGTCTCCAAGAAGACGTCGACCTCGGCGGGATCGTAGCCACGCTTGGCCTCAGAGAAAGTCTGAGCCTGGATGTCTGCAGGGGTAATAGCCATAACAAGTCTCCTTTTTCATCGCCTCGGCGCTACACGCCCGACGTAAGTTACTAAGTCAGTTCTATACGAGTATACCTATAAGAAGCTGCAGAACCAGCCTCTGCACCAACTGCAACGCAATAATCGCAACGACCGGCGAAAAATCGATACCGCCCATCGGCGGGATGAAACGACGGAACAGGTTGAGCCACGGACCGCACACGCTATCGAGCACCGCAGCAATATCCTGAAGCAAACCACCCTGCTTCATGGGAATCCACGTCATAAAGCAGTAGACGACAATGAGCGTGGAATAGAAGTTGAACAGCGTGTTGACCAGCTGGACGATAGTGTAGATGTTGATGGGAATCTCCTCGTCTTGTCTTTACTTAAGGTAGCCGTCGGCACGAAGCTTCTTGAGATCGGAATCTTTGACCTCGCAGCCGGCGGGCAGCACCATGAACACGCGGTCGCCCACCTCCTTGACCGTGGCACCCAGACCGCAGGCAAAGCCGTAAGAGAAGTCCAAGACGCGCTTAGCAACTTCGGTGCGTACGCCCACAAAAATCAGTGCGACAGGCTGCTTGGTGCGAACGCGGCGCACCACGGTCTCCACGTCGTCATAGCTCTCGGGGCGCAGGACATAGGCCGGCAGCTGCGGCGTGGCGTTGATGATATTGCTCGCATAGGCCGAGGCATCACTCGGTGCAGGCGCGGGCGCAGCGGCGGCACGGGCGCGGGTGTTCTCGGCGTAGCTCGACGGCGTGTCATAGGCACCAGGACGATAACCGCTCGCAACACTGTCCTGCGAGCGCGAAGGCGGGTTATACGTCGTGGCATGGCGGGAGTCATCGCCGACCAGCTGACCGGAGCGCGTATACACGGCAACCGACTCAGCTTCACCGCGGCGCGTCTGACCAAGCAGGCCGTTGCTCGGCTCGTCTTGGGTGTAGAAGCCCTCGCCCGAAGCACCGCCGTAGCCGTTGCCCTGATAACTATCGTCATAGCCGTCATCGTAGCCGTAGTCGTCGTCCTGGCCATAACCCTGGTCGTAACCCTGCTGGCCGCCCAGGTGCATCTTATTTTTAATCTCGTCAAGGAAGCCCATGGTTGTGTCCTCTCGCGGTTTAGTGCAGGCGCCCCGATAATCAGTGCGCACTTCAGAGCCTTATTTTACTGCAAACTCCGGGCTAAATACTACCCTGCCCAGGCGAACGAGCGTAGAGCCCTCCTCAAGGGCAGGCTCAAAGTCCTCGCTCATGCCGCAGGAAAGCTCAGGCAGGTTCAAATCGGGATGCGCAGCCTCCAGCTCATCCCTCAGCTCACGAAGCCCCGCAAAGGTGCGGCGTGCCACATCCTTATTCCCCCGGGGCGCCATAGTCATAAGCCCCTGTACGCAAATTCCCTCAAGTTCCGCAAGCTCACCCGCGGCGGCGCGAATCTCATCGGGCGAAAAGCCTCCCTTCGACTCCTCACCACTCACATTGACCTCGATGAGCACACGCTGGGGGCCGGCGAGCTCGCCTGCCTCAATCTTGCGGACAGCACGGCTCGAGATCGCCTGTGCCAGATGCAGCGAACCCACCGAGTGAATCAGCTCGGCTGAGCCCAGCACCGCATTGATCTTATTGGTCTGCAGGTTGCCGATCATATCGAAGCGCACCTCGGGCAGCTCCGGATGCTCCGCCAGACCCGTGAGCTTGCGAACCAGCTCCTGCGGGCGGTTCTCGGCAAAATGGCGATACCCCGCCTGGATGGCAGCAACAGTCTCATCGACACCAACGGTCTTGGACACGGCAATGAGGCGCGCGGCGTCGTGGGGGCGGCCCGCGCGATCGAGCGCCGCATAAAAACGTTCCAGAATCTGCTCGCGGCGAGCGCGCATCAAATCCAAATAGTTATCCATTGCCAATCGCCTCCGCTGACAGCCAAACAAGTAGTCCCATGCTAACGCAAGAGCGCGGCCCCGCATGTGCAAGGCCGCGCTCACTTAGGTATTTACAATCTTTCGACGAACGGGGCTACTTACTCCTCGTCGTCCTCGCCATCGTCCTCGTCCTCAAGATGATCGAGCAGGTAGCGAAGACCCTCGCTGACCTCGTTGGCGGGCACCTTGGCAACGTAGCGCGCGTCGACGGCGGGCCTCATGATAACACCCTCGCCCGAAGGCACGCGCATGCTCTCGAGCTCGTCCTCATCAGTGCGGGCGATATCGCCGGCGTTCATACGCTGACCAGTCAACAGGAAGGTCAGACGGCAAGCGGCATCGATGGAAATGGAAGCGATGCGATCGAGGTAGCGCGAAACCATGATGGCGCGGCGCAGGTCGTCATAGTTGCTGTCGTCGTCCATAAAGTCGCCTGTATCCATACGGTTAAAGGTGCGGAAGAACTTCTCGTAGGCGGCGTGCACTGGCTCGTCCTCGACGGCCAGGTTGCAGATGATGGACATGTCATTGGTGACGAGCGCAGAAAGCGAAGAGCCCAGCACCTGGTAAACAGCTTCGGCCTCGGCCTCAACCGTACCGACGAGCTCCTGGGGCAGCGAGATGTCGGCCTTGATCATATGACGCGTGGCACGGCAGATCTGACGGACCTTATCGGTCATGCGCTGCAGGTTAAAGTCGACGTAGATGATCGTCTGAAGCAGGCGGAAGTCGGAGGCGACCGGTGACTGCGTGGCGATCAGGTTGTAGCAGACGGCCTCCAGGTTGGCGCAGCGCGCGTCAATCGAAAGCGTACGTTTCTTGGTCTTGGTGGCGAGCTTGCGGTCGTCGGTCACATAGGCCTTCACGGCATCGTGGAGAGCCAGATCGACGGCCTCATAGATGCTCAGCATCTCGTGACGGGCCTCGACGAGCTGACGGGAAAACAGTTTGCGCATGGTTCACTCCAATCAGTTGGGTGCGGTCATGCAGCCCGCACAGTGAATACGCACCGGACCAGGTCCGATCGGCTTGGGACTAGTCGCACCGATCAGCCAAAGCGGCCGGTGATATAGTCTTCCGTCCGCGAGTCCACCGGGCTGGTGAAGATCGCGTCGGTTTGACCATACTCGATGAGCGTGGCGGGCTCGCCGGCAACTTCCTGCAAGAAGAATGCGGTGTAGTCGCTGATACGAGCTGCCTGCTGCATTGAATGCGTGACGATGATGATCGTCATCTCGGGCGCCAGCTCGGCCATCAGATCCTCGACCTTAGAGACGGACGTGGGGTCGATGGCGGAGCAGGGCTCGTCCATCAGAAGGACATCGGGTTGCACCGCAAGCACGCGCGCGATGCACAGACGCTGCTGCTGACCGCCCGAGAGCGCCAAACCATCCTTGTTGAGCTGATTGGATACCTCTTTCCAGAGGTTGGCGCGCTTGAGCGATTCTTCCACGATGTCATCGAGGTCGCTTTTGCTAGTCACGCCCTGCAGACGAGGGCCAAAGGCGACATTCTCGTAGATGGATTTGGGAAACGGGTTGGGCTGCTGAAAAATCATGCCCACGCGGCGACGGAGGTCGACCGGGTCGACGCCCTCGGCATAGATATCGTTGCCGTCGAGCGTCATGGTGCCCTCGACGCGCGTACCCTCGATCAGGTCATTCATGCGGTTGATGCAGCGCAAAAACGTCGACTTACCGCAGCCCGAAGGGCCAATGAAGGAGGTGATGGCGTTTTTGGCGATGTTGAGGTCGAGCCCCGTCAGCGCATGAAAGTCACCGTACCAAAAGTTGAAATCCTTGGCCGTAATGGCCGCTTGCTCCAGCGTGGGAGCGGACTGATAAACGGACATGGGACTCCTTAACTAGCGACGCTTGCGCGACAGGAAGCGCGCAAACAGGTTGAAGGCCAGAATGATCACCATCAGCAAGAGCGCGGTGCCGTAGGCTGCGTTCATGTTGATGCCGTCGTTGGCAAGCAGGTACAGGTGAACGGTCATGGGGCGGCCGGAATCGAGCGGCGAGATAGGTAGATTGATGGCCTGGCCCATGGTGTAGAGCACCACGGCGGTCTCGCCAATGGCACGGCCGATGGCAAGGACAATGCCCGTGGCAATACGGCCAAAGGCAGAAGGAAGCACGATCTTGGAGACAACCTGCCACTTGGTGGCGCCCAGGCCATACGCGCCCCAACGGATATAGCGCGGAACGGCGCGAATGGCCTCTTCGGTGGTGCGCATGACGATGGGAAGCATCAAGAGCGCGAGCGCCAGAGCGGCCGAGACCATCGAAAGGCCCAGACCCATAGCCTCGACAAACAAGGCGTAGCCAAACAGGCCCATAACGATGGAGGGCACCGAGGCCAAAGCGTCAGCAGCGTAGCGAATGAGCTCGACGATCTTGCCCTGCTTGGCGTACTCGGCCAGATAGACGGCTGCCAGCACAGCGATCGGCGTGCAGATAAGCATGGCGAGCGCCGTCACATAGACGGTCGAGACGATCGTGGGCCAAATACCGCCCTCGGCGTTGACGCCCTGGGGCCAACCGAAGATAAAGTCGAGCGAGATGTGTGGCAGGCCGTTGATGACCACGTAGGCGATGATAGCGACCAGCACCAGCGTGGTGATGTATGCCGCGGCACGGAACACGCCAAGCATGATCTTGTTGGACAGGTCCTTGTTGATGCGGCCCTTCTTGCCGTGGGAAAGGGCACGCTTGATGCGCTCGCGCGACGAGGTCGTATCGACCGTCGTGTCAACGGAATCGGACATAGCCTACCCCCTCTTCTTCTTGGAAACCAGGCGGACGATGCCCACCAGCGTGGCGGAAATGATAAACAGGACCACGCCCATGCCGAACAGCGCCGAGCGATGCAGACCCGAGGAATAGCTCATGTCGAGCGCAATCTGGCTCGTGAGCGTCGAGATGGGGCTCGCAATGCTGTCGGGAATAACCGGGGCGTTACCCACGACCATGAGCACGGCCATGGTCTCGCCGATGGCACGGCCCATACCCAGCACGATGGCATCCACGATACCCAGCTTGGCGGCAGGTAACACGACCTTATAGATAGTCTGCCACTTGGTGGCGCCCATGGCATACGATGCCTCGCGAATGCCCATGGGAATGGAATTGAGAGCATCGATGGTAAGCGTCGTGATGGTGGGCACGATCATAATGGCGAGCACGAACCACGCCGTCAGCGCGCCAAAGCCAAGACCACCGGTCAGCTGCGCGATAAACGGGCGGATGATGACCATGCCAAAGAAGCCGTAGATGATGGAGGGGATGCCCGCCAGCAGATCGACGGCGGGGCTGATAAGCTTGCGCACGCGCTTGCTGGCGATCTCGACCAGGTACACGGCCGTACCCACGCCCAGGGGCACACCCATGGCGAGCGCGCCGACGGTCACCAGGCCCGAGCCGGCCAGCAGCGACACGATGCCGTAGTGGCCCTCAGAGGGCGCCCACGTAAAGCTAAAGAAGTCCGCCAGACCAATGTCGGTAAAGACGGGCAACGCCGAGTACGTGGTAAAGACAAAAATCAGGATGACGGTAACAACCGCCAAGAACGCGCAGGCAAAGAAAATCCACTGCAGCGCCTTCTCCTTGATATAGGTGCTGCGCGATACGAGCGCCAACTCGCGCTTCTTGGGCGCCTGAGCATTCTGCTCAGTCTGGGAGTTTTCCTGTGCTTCCATGCTACTCACTCCCCTTCTCGTCGTTAGTGACGGGAATAAAGCCCGCCTCGCGAATCTGCTTGTCCATCTTTTCGGACGTCACGTAGTCGATGTAATCCTGCGCCCGCTGCGAAGGCGCACCCTTCACAAAGAAGTAAAGGTCGCGCGAGATGGGATAGCCGCCACTCGCGACCGTCTTCTCGGACGCCTCAACATGATTGACCGAGACGGCCTTGACCGAGGTCTTGGCGTTGAGGCTATCGACGAAGCCCAGCGAAATGTAGCCGATAGCCCCGCGCGAACGAGATACCACGTCGCGCACCTGGCCCGTGCCCGAAAGAACGGCGGAGCGGCGATCGAACGGGGTGCCGTCCATCACGATGGTGCGGAAGGCTTCACGCGTGCCAGACGCCTCATCTCGGTTGATAACCTGAATCCTCAGGTCCTCGCCACCGACTTCTTTCCAGTTGGTGATCTTGCCGGCATAGATATCGCGGAGCTGCTCGGTCGAGAGGTTATCGACGGGGTTGTCTTCGTTCACGATGACCGCGATACCGTCGTGGGCAATGACGATGGGAGTCAGGCCCAGATCCTGTTCGTCGGCATTGAGTCCACGGGAGGAGCTGGCGATATCGGCCGTGCCAGCGCTGACGGCTTCGATGCCAGCGGAAGAGCCCAAACCGGAAACGAGCACGTCGATGCCGGTCTCCTCCTTAAAGCCCTCTGCCGCAATTTCGGCGATAGGAAGGCAGGTCGTGGAGCCGGCCACGGTAATGGAAGAGGTAGAAGATCCCGAAGAACAGGCGCACAGCGTAAGCGTAAGCACAGCGGCGCTCAGGACCGATACGATCTTTCTCATAGCATCACGCCGATCGCAGCATGGCGCCCACAGGTGCCGTCCTCGTTACGGTAGGAATAAAAGCGGTCGTTCTGACGCACAGTCGAAAGCTGGGTATCCACGATATTATCCGCGTCCACACCGGCATCTACCAGCGCCTCACAAATGGCAGCGGAAAGATCGAGCATGCGAGAGGCACTCGCATCGATGCAAGAGAACTCGACGGCAAAGCGATCCATGAGTTCCTGGGATACCTCATATTCGTCAGCCAAGATATGGGGGCCGATATAGGCGGAAACGTCGCTCGCATCGCAGCCGGCAGCATCGCAAAGCGCCTGGCACGCCTTGGCAGAAATACGTGCAATCGTGCCCTTCCAACCGGAGTGCACCACGGCAAATCCGCCAGGGGCCACCAGCACCACGGGAACGCAGTCGGCAAAGCAGAGCAGCACGGGCACGTCATGGGCCGTACAGACGATGGCATCGCAGCCCTCGGCAATCTGCTCGCGAACAGCCTCAAGATCGTCGGCGCCGTTCGAAGTCACCGTAACGATATGGTCACCATGTACCTGATTGGGCACGAGCAGATTATGCTCGCACTCAGTGGCGCCCATCGCTTCGAGCGCTCGACGACGATTTTCTTGAACAGCAAAGGGGTCATCGCCTACATGCGAGCCCAGGTTGAGCGAGGAGTACGCATCTTCAGAAACGCCACCGGTGCGCTCGGTAAAGGCAAAGCGGACATCGGATGTCGCGCCCTCCACCAACGTAACTCCATCATGGTCGACACGCGAAACGTTGTCCGCACGTGCTGCCATACTAAAGCCTCCTAATAACACAAGTACCGCGGCATCGCCGCTACAGCCCGCGTTTATACGGCTGTCATACTTCCTTAAAAGGATACCCGCAGCGGTAGGGACCAAACGTAAAGGGAACGTAAGGAGATTGGAGGCTTTCGTTTACAAATGAGTAACAAAACGGGGTGCATCCAAATGGACACACCCCGTGCAGGTCGTTGAGAAAAACGAACTAGAAGCTACCGCGCTTCAGGAAGTCGGGAAGCTCGAACTGGTCGTTGCCAAAGTTGGGCAGCTCGGTACCACCGACGTTGCGGGTCGGAGCGGCCTGAGCCGGGCTGGCAGCCGGAGCGGTGCGCTGCGGCTCAGCGGAGGCAGCGGCCTTGCTCTGAGACTGCTGAGCAGCAAAGAGCTCGTCCTGACGGTTGACGTTGGAGTCGGAGAAGCCCGTAGCGATGACGGTGATACGCACCTGATCGCCCAGGGACTCGTCGACAACGGTACCGAAGATGATGTTGGCCTCGGGGTCGACAGCGTTGGCGACAACGTCGGCGGCGTCGCTGATCTCCTGGATGCCCAGGTCCTTGGAACCGGCGATGGAGAGCAGCACGCGCGTGGCACCATCGATGGAGCTCTCGAGCAGCGGGCTGGAGATGGCCTGCTGGGCAGCGTCGACGGCACGAGTATCCCCAGAAGAGGTACCGATACCCATCATGGCGGTACCGGCCTGCTTCATGATGGTCTTAACATCGGCGAAGTCCAGGTTGATGATACCGGGGACGGTGATGAGGTCGGTAATGCCCTGGGTGCCCTGAGAAAGAACGCCATCGGCAATCGCGAAGGCCTCGAGCATGGTGGTCTTCTTCTCGGCGATGTCGAGCAGCTTATCGTTAGGGATGACGATCATGGTGTCGACGCAATCGGAGAGGGTCTTGATGCCCTCTTCGGCGCTCTTCTTGCGCTTGCGGCCCTCGAAGGTGAAGGGCTTGGTCACAACGGCGACGGTCAGTGCGCCGACCTCGTTCATCGCGATATCGGCAACGATGGGAGCAGCACCGGTACCGGTGCCACCGCCCTCGCCGCAGGTGATGAACACCATGTCGGCGCCAGCGAGCGCCTCGGCAATGTCATCGCGGGACTCATCGGCAGCCTTGCGGCCAACCTCGGGGTTGGCGCCGGCGCCCAGGCCGCGGGTAAGGTCGGTGCCGATGTGCACCTTGATATCGGCATCAGAGATCGCGAGTGCCTGAGCATCGGTGTTGATGGCAACAAACTCGACGCCGCGGATGCCCTCTTCGATCATTCGATTGACCGCGTTGGTACCACCGCCGCCGACGCCGACCACCTTAATGACGGCAAGGTAGTTGTTGATCTCTGTCTCGTGCATGTCGGTCCTCCGAACAAAGGTTATAGCCATAGCATGGGTCGACCCCTGCGCACATTAACCTTCAGGTTGAAAGTAAATGCAAAGGTAAACCGTATTATGTTTGCACATTATGAACGTATCAGTCAAATAATTGACCGTGAAAACCAAACAAACCAGATAAACGGCGTGGTATGGCCCCTCAACAAAGCATCAACCAGCGCTACGAAGTCGGAGCATTCCTAAATGTGTAGTTGCCCGGAGAGCGCACATTGATATACGTTACGCCCTCTACCTGCGAAAGCAACTTGGTGACTACGCGTTCCTTCTTGGCGATATCGTCCGAATCGCCCAGCGACACCTCAATGCCGTTATTGAGGTTTGCCGAGATGGCTTCGACCGAAGGCGTGGAAATATCCTTGACTTGTCCCAAGAACTCGCTCGAAAAACCACGCACATAATCCAGGCCGGCCTTAACGGCCTTGGAGTTCACCGCCTGGCCGGAAACCGGAGCGACATCCGCCGAGACATCAGTCAACAACACCGCGCCATAATGCTTGGCGAGCGCCAGCGCGGCATCGATTCCGGTCAAGGTATTTGAGCCCTGCCCTGTCGTGATGACGTTGCCCTGGTCGTCCACTTCGACCGACGTCGACAGCGGGGCGATCCAGGTGTCATCGTCTCCGATAGCCCAGGCAAGGTCGTCGGAGCTGATATACGCAATGGCGATAACTTTACGCTCCGTCGGCGTGATGATAAGCGTATGGGGAAACTGGCGCTGGACATCCACGCCCGAAACCCACGGGTTCTGCTTGAGATCCTCGGTAATCTGGTCGGGATCGACGTTAAAAAGCGACGTTCCCTCGGGCAAGTCGATCAGCTGGATAGCATCGTGCTTCGTCACATGCTCGCTGCCTTGAATCTGAATATCAGTGGCAGTAAACAGTCCAGAGTTGATCACCACGGTGGCAACGACGACGAGCACGGCCAAGACGGCCAGAACGCCGCCCACGATTTTGCCTTTGCCTGTAACGACAGAAGCGGCGTCTGATGTTTTATTTGCCATCGCTCCAAGTGAAGATAACGGGTTGAAACCTTTTTTACTCGAAGGCTTCTTGGCGGTAGCCGGCACCGATGTCAGCGAGCGCGGTTTCGATGCGCCCAGCGTGCGACCTGGACGCGCCGCTTTAGTTCCCGTCGAGGGCTTGGGAGCCGCCATGGGACGGGCAGGCTTGGCGCCCATAACAGGCTTTGACGTCGTCGAGGGACGCGAGGACTTTTTTGCGGCCGGACGATTACCGAGCTGCGAGCCGACGACCGGACGACTGGTCTGTCGAGCATGCCCGACAGACTTAGAGTGCGCGACGGTATTGCGTTGAGGTTTGGCAGGCGCGCCGGAACGCCCTCCGGCGCGGCGGAAGGTGGGTTTCGATGCTCTAGAAGCCGAGGAATTTAACTTCCGGTCTGAGCTCGATGCCATACGCCTCCCTCACCTTTCCGTGCACATGTCTGATAACCGCGGCAACGTCATCGGCCGAGGCAGTTCCGTTATTAACGATAAAATTAGCGTGAACGGGCGAAACTTCCGCGCCGCCAATCGAAAAACCCTTTAATCCACAATCCTCGATAAGCTTGCCCACACTCGCATCGGGCGGGTTGCGAAAGACAGACCCGCAGGATGCGCGACCCATGGGCTGCGTACGCTTGCGCCTTGTAAGGTACCGCTCCATGCGCTCGCGAATGTCGGCCTTGGGCGCCGGTTTAAGCTTGAGCACGCACTCGAGGATGATCTCATTGCGGGGAAGGCTACATTCGCGGTAGCCCCAAGAGATCTCGGACCCCGCATAATGCTTGATACCGGATGCCGGGTCAAACGTTACGACATCCTCAACCAGCGAGCCAATCCACTCGGTCCGCGTGCCGGCATTCATAGATATCGCACCGCCGACCGAACCAGGAATGCCAACGGCAAACTCAAGGCCCGAGAGGCTACGCGACAGGGCATCGTTGACCAGGCGCGCAAACATCACGCCCGCACCGACCGTCAGCGTACAACCGTCATCGGCAACAACCGTGCGCTGGAACTCACGTCCGAGCGAAATGACGGCACCGCGATAACCGCCATCGGCAACCAGCAGATTGGAGCCCTTGCCGATGATGACCCACGGCACCTGCTCGCGATCGAGCACCGCCACGGCGCGGCGGAGGGCATGATAGCTATGGCACGTCACAAAGAGGTCGGCCTTGCCGCCGATACGATAGCTCGTATGACGCGCAAGGCGCTCGTCCTCGATCACATCCGTGTCGATCATGCCCGAGAGCGCCATGACGGCGTTAAACAGACCCATTAGACTTAAGCGTCTTTCTTGGCAGTCAGATACTCAATGAACTCGGGACCGACGGTCGTAACGTCGCCGGCACCCATGGTGAGCAGCAGGTCGCCCTCGCCCACCATCTGCTCGAGCTCCTGATTGAGCTCAAGACGGCTGGAGCAGTACACGACCTCCTTGCCAGGATGCTTGGCGCGCACGGTATCGGCGAGCATCTTAGAGGTGACACCCGGAATGGGCATCTCGCCAGCCGAGAACACATCAATCAGCAGCAGTTTATCGGCATTGGCAAATGCATCGGCAAAGTCATCGCACAGGGCCTGCAGGCGCGAATAGCGGTGCGGCTGGAACACGACGTCGACGTGCTTGTAGCCCAGCGACGAAGCGGCAGCAAGCGTCGCCTTGATCTCGGTGGGGTGATGGCCGTAATCATCGACCACGGTGATGCCATCGATATCGCCCACGTGGGTAAAGCGACGGCGGACGCCCTCAAAGCTCGAGAGCGCCTTGGCGGCGGCGTCGATGTCAAGGCCCAGGACATGGGCGACGGTGAGCACCGCCGTGGCGTTGAGCATGTTGTGGCGACCGGGATTGCTCTTGATCTCCACAGCATGCTCAGTGCCGTCCTCAAAGCGAACGATAAAGTCACTCTGGATGCCCTTGACATCCGGGTGCATGCAGACGATGTCGTTGCTCTCGGCAAAGCCGTAGGAAAGCACGTGACGGCCCGTCGACTTGGCGAGCTCGACCAGATGCGGGTCCTCACCACAGACGATGACGGTGCCCTCCTCGCCCACCAGGCTCATGAATTTGGCGAAAGTTGCCTCGATCTCCTCGATACCCGAGTAGTGATCGAGGTGGTCGGCCTCGACGTTGGTCACAATGACTACGTTGGGGTTCAGGAACAGGAAGGAGCTGTCGGACTCGTCAGCCTCGGCGACAAAGTAGTCGCCCGAGCCGTTCTTGCCGTTCGTGTCATAGCCCTCGACGATGCCACCGATCAGGAAGCTCGGATCCAGACCCATGCGGTCGAGCATGGTGGCGCACATCGAAGACGTGGTGGTCTTGCCATGCGTGCCGGCAACAGCGACGGTGGTGTAGCCGTGGCCCAAAGCAGAGAGCATCTTGGCACGGGGCCACACGGGAATACCAAGCTCGCGAGCGCGCACGAGTTCAGGGTTGGACTCCGGAATAGCGGTAGAGACAACAACCACGTCGGGCTTGACCTCGTCGATCGTGGCTGCCTCATGGCCCACATGCACCTTCACACCAGCGCGGGTAAGCTGGCGGATATAACGTGACGTCTTAAGGTCGGAGCCGGTAACGGCATAACCGCGCTCGTGCAGAACGAGGGCGATGCCGCTCATGCCGGCGCCGCCGATACCGATAAAGTGGGCGCTCTTAAACTCGGGCGCGGAGGTTGCAGTCTGGGAATCAGCCATGTGCTCGTGTACTCCTTGCGTAGACACTGCCTGTAACCCGTTAACTGTACCGCACCTACCGCATCAGCGCGAGGGCGACCGACGATATCCCGTCTAACTAACGCAAACCCTCTACCGCATCGGCCAGAAGAGCGGCGGCCCTATCCTGAGCCAGACCGCGCGCCGCCTGACGCATGACGTCGCGCTCTGCCGCGTCATCGACCAGGTGCAGCAGCTCATCGGCAAAGGCAGAACCGTCGATATCGGCATCGGCACAGAGCACGCCGGCCCCGGCGTCGACCAGATAACGGGCATTGGTGGTTTGGTGGTCGGCCGTCGCATGCGGATACGGCACGAGTATCGAGGGCACGGCGAGCGCAGCGATCTCGGCCACGCTCGATGCACCCGAACGCGAGAGCACCAAATCGGCAGCAGCCAGCATATCGCCCATGTTGTCGATGTAAGGCTGGACGCGGTAACGCTTCGCCTCCTCGGGCGTCAGCGCCAAAGCGCGCTCGGTCTCCTCAAAGCCGTCGGCACCCGTCGAATGCAACACATAGAGGTTCTTGCGCGAAAGCAGCTCGTTTTTGAGCGAAACCGCGCGCTCGTTGAGGTGCTGGGCGCCAAGTGAACCGCCAAAGACGAGCAGCAGCGTAGCGTCCTCGGGAACGCCAAGTGCCTTGCGGCCGCGAGCGCGATCGCCCTCGATCACCGAGCGACGTACGGGGTTGCCGGTCATGAGCACGTGGTCAGGGTCACCTTCGCGCTCAAAGACCGAGCGCGCTGCCGGCACCGAGATGCACACGCGAGCGGCGTGGGAGTTCATCATCTTGTTGGCCAGGCCCGGAACAGAGTTCTGCTCATGTAGCAGATACGGAACGCCTGCGCCCTTGCACCACCCCAGCAGCGGAACCTCGACATAGGCACCAAAACCGATGGCAGCATCGGGCTTGCCGACCTTTGAGAAATGACTGGCGAGCGCACGCTTGGCCTTGTTGACACGCCACAGCGAGGTCAGCGCCGTCCAGGGACGGGAGCGGTCGAAGCCCGTGACCGTAATGGGCACAAAATCAAACCCAGCCTCGGGGACCAGACGACCCTCGAGCTTGCGCGACTGGCCCACGAACACAACGTGGTGGCCACGGTCACGCAGCTCTTCGGCCAAGGCGAGCGCGGGGTTGATATGCCCTGCCGTGCCGCCGGCTGCAATAGCAACGGTCATCTTATCGGTCATGATAGTCCCTTCGTACACGCGGTCCCTGGTCGTCGGTGTGCAAACGCGCCGACGGGTCCGAGTTCAAATCGATTCGATTATATCCGCCGCCCGCGCTGCGAGGGCTGGGGCGCTGCGGACGACCTTGCGGCGCCGTTCGCTGACGCGGACGGGCTGCCGGCTCGGTCGCAGAGCCATCCAGAACGGTAAAGCCGTTACGCGAAGATCGCTCGCCGCGTACGTGGGGCACGCCGGCGGTACTCTCATCCATAACGGCAAAGCTCTCGCGGCGACGGTCGTACTCATCGCGACGGGCGCTCTCGTACGAAACGCGCAGGATCAGACCGGCAAGCATAAGCGACACAATAATCGACGAACCGCCGTAGCTAATAAACGGCAACGGTTTGCCCGTCATGGGAAACACGTTGAGGATGCCCAGCGCATTGATCAAAAACTGCACCGCGAGAATGACCGCGGAGCCAGACGCCATAAGCGCGCCCCGGCGATCGGTCGCCTGCTCGGCAATGCGAAACGCCGAGTAGATCAGCATCGCAAACACCAAGAAGAACAGCACGGTTCCGACAAAACCGACTTCCTCGCCAATGATGGCCAGGATGTAGTCATTGTGCGCCTCGGGCAGATACGAGTACTTCATGGTTGAGTTGCCGATGCCACGGCCGAACAGACCGCCCGAGGCAAAGGCCATGATGGCAAGCGTGGCCTGATAGCCGTCACCATACTCGTCGGCCCAAGGGTTCAAGGCAACCTGAATACGCACCATACGGTACGGCTCTGCGACAAGTGCAATCACGATCACGAGAATGCCGAAGATTAGCACGCCGATGATAAATCTGGGGTCGAGACCCGCAAACAACGCCATGCACATAAGGGTCAACAGGATGATCAGGACAGTACCGAAATCGGGCTGGATAAAGATCAGAAAGAGCGAAATACCCAGGTAGATGCCCATCTTGCGAAGGAATTCGTTGATGTTGCCACCGGGCGAAAAGAAGCGATCAAGCATGATGGCCGAATACGCAATGGCAAATGGCTTTAAAAACTCGGAAGGCTGGAACTGAATACCGGCGATGTTGAGCCAGCGCGTGGCGCCACGGCTGCCGCTGCCCACCAAGAACACCAGAAGCAGTAGCCCTATCATGCCGATAAGGAAGATCCTGAGCACATCCTCCCCAAACCAGCTGTCCGGCAAAACGCGCACGATGGCAATCAGCGCCAGAACACCGACCACGGCAAACGCGGCCTGTCGACCCAGAAAAAACGTCGCCGAGCCATTCTCGTGCAGCGCCTCGACCGAAGACGCCGAGTACACCATCAGCAGGCCAAAGCACACCAAAGTAAACAGGCAGGCCATGAATATCAAACGGGGGCGCATGATACGGGCGGGAACGCCGGCAATATAGCGTTCGCTAAACGACTGCCCGCCGCGGCCAGAACGCGGTGTTATGCGCCGCGAGGAAGCACGGTCCGAGTCGGGCCTCCTCATACCTTGTCGGGGGCTCTCCTCTCTCACCGCAACCCCTATTCCATTTGTGATTTCGCTGCAGCGGCAAGCTGGGCCACGTAGTCCTTAAACACGCGGCCGCGCTCCTCATAGCCCGAGAACTCATCGAACGAAGAGCAGGCAGGAGAAAGTAAGATCACGTCACCACGGCTCGACAGCGAACGGGCGACGTCCACGGCGTCGCGTAGGTCATCCGCCTGGGCGATATCCACATCGCCATCGACATCGGCCTCGTCCATAGCGGCGGTGAAGCGCTCACGCGCATCGCCAAAGCAGACGACCGAGCGCACGTTGTCCATAACGAAGCGCGCGAAGTCCGTGAGCGGCGTGCCCTTATCGTGGCCGCCGAGCAGCAAGATCACATCGTCATCGGGAAATGCCGTCAGTGCCTTCTCGACCGCATCGGTGTTGGTCGCCTTGGAATCGTTGACGTAGCGCACGCCGTCAATCTCGCCACACGGCTCCACGCGGTGCTCGAGCGGCTGGAACGAGGCCAGACCGCGGCAGACGCCATCGACATCGGCACCGACTGCCAGGGCAGCCGTGGCAGCGCACAGGGCATTGATAACATTGTGATGGCCCGAGATCTTGAGCTCGGATGCAGCGATGAGCGGGGTCTCGACGCCCTTCAGGCGCACGACCATCTTGCCGTCGCGCACAAAGGCGGCATCCTCGCCCTCGGGCTCGTCAAAAGCGACCTTGCAGATGCGACGACCCGGCGTGTAGATGTACTCATCGAACTCGTGAATGCCGGCGTCTTCGACGTCGACAACCGCCAGATCGTCATCGACCATATTGTCAAACAGTTTGACCTTGGCAAGCGCGTAGTTCTTATGGCTCTTATGCCAGCCCAAGTGGTCGGGAGTGATGTTGAGCAGCACCGCCACGCGCGGGTGGAGCTCGGTGGTCGTAGCAATCTGATAGCTCGAGAGCTCAGCCACAAACCACTCGTTGTGGGCTCGGCCGTCAATCTCGTTGACCGGCGGCTCGCCGATGTTGCCGACAGCAACGCTGGCCTCGCCGGCAGCCTTGAGCAGATAATCAGTCAGCGACGTGGTGGTCGTTTTGCCGTTGGTGCCCGTGATGGCAATCCAGTTATCGGGCGACAGGCGATAGGCAAACTCGGGCTCACCCATAATCTGGGCGGCATGCTCGCGCCCGGCCTTAAAGAAGCCCGAGAACTCCGAGATGCCCGGGCACGTCACGCATACGTCATAGGCGCCCTCGACCTGTTCGGTCCCATAGACAAACGACGCACCAGCAGCCTCGAGCGCACGCGTGGCGTCATTGGGCTCAGAGGTGCCGCCGCCATACACGGTAACGGCACTTACGCGCTCGGGATGTGCCAGCGCCCAGCGGGCGACATCGAGACCGGATTTGCCCTGACCCAAAACGAGCAGGCTAAAGACATCAGCAAGAGGCATGAAAGACCACTATCCCAACTGGAAGAACAGGGCAAGGCCAACGGCACCAAAGGCCGCAGCGATAATCCAAAAACGGATGACGACCTTGGTCTCGGCCCAACCCTTCTTTTCGAAATGATGATGGATGGGCGCCATAAGGAAGACGCGCTTGTGCGTAAAGTGGAAGTAGACAACCTGAATCATGACCGAAAGGGTCTCAACGATAAACAGGCCGCCGATGATAAGGGAGACGACCTCGGTGTTGGTCATGATGGACGTGCAGGCAAACGCGGCGCCCAGGGCAAGCGAGCCGGTATCGCCCATAAAGATGCTCGCCGGATAGCAGTTGAACCACAGAAAGCCCAAGCAGGCACCGGCACACGCGGTGCAGAAGATGGACAGGTTCACGTCTCCGTGCAAAAACGCCATGGCAGCCATGGCGAGCATGGCGATCATGGAGGTGCCACCAGCAAGACCGTCAAGGCCATCGGTCAGGTTCACGGCATTAGAAAGACCGGCGATCATCAGCCAGCAAAAGACAATGTAGAGCCACGGGAACGAAAGGCCGCAGATGGTGGTCGAAAGCACGCCAAGGTCGATCGTCAGGCCGCCGGGAAAACGAATCTCGGGGGCGACGCCGCACCAGTTGACGGCAAGCACCGTAAAGGTGACACAGATAATGGTTAGGCCGATCATCTTGGCATGAGGCGTCAGACCGAGCGAGCGCCCATGCGTAACGGAGGTCAGGTCGTCGATCAGACCCAGCACGCCGGTCGCCAGCGTGGCGAGCAGCACGAGCACGAGCTCGGTGGTGAGCTTGCCCATCAGCAGGCAGGTCAGCGAGATCGCGATGAGGATGACAACGCCACCCATGGTGGGCGTTCCCTGCTTAACCAAATGACGCTTGGGGCCGTCGGCACGAACCTGCTGGCCGATACCCTCGACCTTGAGCAGCTTGATCCACCACGGCATGAGCAGCAGCGCAATGGCGGCGGCGATGCCAAGCCCCAAAAAAGCCTGATACGTTGGATACGAGGGATTGCCGAACATGGGCTAGCACACACCTTCCACAAAGCGGTCGAGCTCAACAAAGCGGGAACCCTTGACCAGTACAACATCATGTTTTTCAAGCGCGCCGCCCATGCGGTCGAGCACCTGCTGATAATCGGAGAACACCTGGATGCGGTCCTCGTCCATGCCCATCATGCGCGCGGCATCGGCCATAAGCTGGGCCAGCTCACCACCCACGCACGCCAGCATGTCGAGCTTCTTGGCGGCGGCATAGGCGCCCACGAGCTCATGCATGCGAGGAGCCTCATCGCCCATCTCGCCCATCTCGCCCAGGATCGCCATGCGAGACCCCGTGCACGAAAGCGAGCACAGCAGATCGAGACCGGCTGCCATCGATTCGGCGCTGGCGTTATAGGAGTCATCGATGATGCGTGCACCGCTCTTGGCGCGCTTGATCTCCTGGCGGTGACCGGTGATTGTGAGGCCCCTAAAGGCAGCATCGATCTGCTCGGGCGTCACGCCCAGGCGATAGGCAACCGCGGCGGCCTTAACGGCATTTGGAACGGACTGCACGCCGGGGATAGCAAGCATGGTATCGATTGTCTCGCCCTGACCAAAATCGAGCGTAAAGACCGGACGGCCCTCGTCATCAACACGAACTTCGCGGGCGCGGACCTCATCATCGTCCGAGACGCCGGCCAGCATCACATCGATACCAGCAGGCTGGGCGAACGTATCGCGAATGAACGGCGTGAAGTCGTCCTCACCGCCCAAAACCAGCAGCGGCAAGAAGTCGCCGGCGGCGCACATACCCTGGACAATCTCGGCCTTAGCGCGGGCGATGTTCTCGCGGCTGCCCAAAATGCCGATGTGAGAGGTGCCGATCTTGCTCACGATGGCAAGGTTGGGATTGGCGGACTGGGACAGGCGCTCGATCTCGTGGAAATGGTTCATGCCCATCTCGAGCACCAGGACCTCGGTACCGGCCGGGGCGGAAAGCACCGTGAGCGGCATGCCGATCAGGTTATTGAAATTGCCCTTGGTGGCCCAGACACGATAGCGCTTGGCGAGTACAGCGGCGAGCACGTCCTTGGTCGTCGTCTTGCCGATGGAACCGGTAATGCCAACGACCAGGCAGCCAAGCTCCAGGCGATACGCGTGCGCCAAACGAAGCAGAAACTCCTCGGGATCATCGGTCAGCAGGATGGCGCATCCCTTGTCCTGCGCCAGCGAGACCAACTCGGCATCGGGCTCACGCGTCATCACGACGGCGCCGGCACCCGACTGGACGGCACGGGAAGCAAAATCATTGCCGTCGACGTTTTCACCGGGAAAGGCGACGAAAATCGTCCCTTCCTCGACCTGGCGCGAGTCGATAACGCACCCGCGGCATACCCGATCGACTTCTCCCGTCACGGTTCGGGCCCCTGTTGCGGCCGCGAGGTTGTTGACGGCGATCTCTATCATTGCAGCTCCCCTGTAAACCTAATAATGCTATCGGCGTATTGTATCCCAGCGCCGCGCATGCGTGGTGCAGGGCATGTGAACACCCCTCATATGGGACAACAAACCACGCCCCAAAGATTGTAACCCCCTACTTCGTGCGCGGGATGCCCAGCACGTCGAGCGCGTTGGCCATAATGGACTGGAACGGCACCGCAGCGGCATCTGAGCCGCTCGGCGTTCCGTCGAGCGTGATATAGCACAGCACCTTGGGTGATTGTGCCGGCGCAAAGCCCATAAAGGACGACATGTAGTTCTCCTTGAGGTAGCCGCCGTTCTCGTCGGCACGTTCGGCCGTGCCGGTCTTGCCCGCCACGTCATAGCCGTCAACTGCGCCGCCAACGCCCGTGCCTTCAGACACGACCGTCTGCATGCACGATGTCACCTGGGATGCTGCATCCTCAGAAATCGCACGCTCGCCTTCGCCCCAGTCCTTCTCGTCGCCTTTGCTGGACTTATAGAAGTGCGGGGTCATCATCACGCCGCCGTTAGCGATGCCGCCCACGGCACGTGCGATCTCAATCGGCGAGACAGACAGCGCCTGTCCAAAGCTCATTGAGCCCAGCGTGGCGCCGTCATACTGGTCACGCTCCTTGACGATGCCCAGGCTCTCGCCCGGAAAATCTACACCAGAGCTGTGACCGATGCCCCACTTGTCCACATAGGCGGCAAAGTCGTCGGCACCGATCTTGCGCCCCACCAGGACAAAGCCCACGTTGGACGAACGGCGCATCATCTCGCGCACATCCATGGTCATGGCATAGTCGCGCTTGTCGGCATCGGTGACGGTATCGTCGCCCACCTTGATGCTCGCCGGCACCTCAAACGACGTACTCGATCGCACGACGCCCAAGTCGAAGCCGGCGCCCGCCACGAGTGTCTTAAAGACCGAGCCGGGCTCGTAGGCGTCGGTAACCAGGCGCAGGTTCATATCCTCGGTCTTGGCATTTTCCAAATCGGTCTGGTCGTAGGTCGGATACGAGCAGGCTGCCAAGATCTCTCCTGTCGTAGGATCGGTGACCAGCGCCGAGCCGTTCTTGGCCTTAGTCTTCTCAACTGCCTCTGCCAGGGCATCCTCGGCCGCACGCTGGATATTGACGTCGAGCGTCGTCACGATATCAACGCCGTCGACCGCAGCCACCTTTTTATAGGCACCGCCCGCGATATAGCTGCCGTCCCTCGCGCGCTCGCGTACGAGAGAACCGTTCGTGCCGGTCAGAAGCTTGTTGTATTGCTTTTCGAGACCAGTCAAGCCGTCGTTGTCTACATTCACTACACCCAGCACCTGCGATGCCAGATTGCCGTATGGATATACGCGCTTCATGGCCTGCTCAAAATGCACGCCGGGCAGGCTCTTCTTCTCCAGCGCCACAGCATCGTCTTCGTCCACCTGGCGCTTGATATACACCCAGGTTCCATCGGACTCGACGAGCTTGCGGCAGGTCTTTTTATCGATTCCAGTTGCCTTGACCAGCGCCGACACCGTCTTGTCAACGTCCTCGACAAGCTGCGGGTTCACGGCGATGTTGCGACATTCGACCGACGACGCCAGCACGTTACCGTTGCGGTCGTAGATGGTGCCGCGTTTGGCATAGAGGGTCTGCGCAAGCAGGCGACGCGCATCGGCACGCTCGCGCAGTTTATCGGCTTCGACAATTTGATAGTCGGCAAGGCGAAAGACGCCCAAGCCCAAGCCAAGCCCGATGAATCCCATGACGGCTTTGCGGCGAGGCAGCGGCGTGCCCGTGAGCCATTCGGTCGACGAACTCTTGCGCGACCTGGTGTTATGCACTTGAGGGCCACCCGAGCCGCGAAGTCGCGACGCCGGGTCGTTGCCACGGGACCGCCCGGCGTTGTAAGATTGCCGACCCGTTCCTTGATAACCAGAACGTCCCCGCGACGAGGGACGTCCAGAACCGCGGCCCCCATCGGAACCGCGGCGATAGTCATTTGTCATACTCAGCTACCGTCTTGCTACTGAGCGGTCGCGGTCGCGTTGGCGCCCGCGGCTGCATCCTGCGAAAAGTCAAGTGTAACGCTCTCGCTGGGCTCCACCATGCCATAAGCGCCCGCAAGGTCGCGAATGCGCGTGTCGGCGCCATAGACCGAATGCATGACCTCCAGGTCGGAGCTCTCATCGGTCGCCTTTTCGAGCGTATTGGTAAGCTCGGCGTTGCTGTTGAGCACCTGGGCCGTAACACCGGCGAGCGCCACGCGGGCGACGCCGATCGTCATGAAGATAGCCGCAATGATGCAAAACGTTTTAAGAACGCTCATGAAAACCGGGCTTACCGCCTGGTTTGCCTGACGGCCCGCGCCCGTGTAGACATCAAAGCGCGGCGTGCGCTGCTCACGGGGAGCAACGGGGGCCTGCGGCGTCTCACGATAGGCGGGCATGGCGTTCATATCATAGGCGAGTGCTGCGCTTGAAGTGTTGTAGCCCATGATATGCCGCCTCCCATCCCGAGTACGTTGGTAGTGTGTTTAAGCTTCGTTTATGGTGCGAGCGGGAGGTCCAATATCACGCGGTCGCGCCTACAGACGCTGCGCCACGCGGATTTTGGCTGATCTCGCCCGAGGGTTGCGCTCAACCTCATCAGGCTGTGCAACCAAGGGTTTGCGGGTGATGACCTTGAGTATCGGCACGTTGCCGCACACGCACACCGGAATCTCCGGCGGACACGTGCACCCCTGGCTCATCTCCTTAAAGTGGTTCTTTACGATACGGTCCTCGAGCGAGTGATATGAGATGACGCAGATACGTCCGCCCGGGTTGAGCCACCTGGTGGCGGCATCAAGCCCTCGTTCGAGCACATCGAGCTCGTGATTGACCTCGATGCGAATGGCCTGGAAACTTTTCTTGGCCGGGTGTCCGCCATGCCGACGAGCGGCAGCCGGGATACCCGCCTTGATGATCTCGACAAATTGGCCGGTGGTTTCGATCGGTTCTTGCTCGCGGCGGCGCACGATCTCGCGCGCGATCTGCGAGGCGAACTTCTCTTCGCCGTAGACGCGTAGAATCCGAGCGAGGTCGTGTTCGTTATAGGTGTTGATGACCTCAGCTGCGTTTAAGGTGTTATTACCCGGATCCATCCGCATGTCCAATGGGGCGTCCTCGTTATACGAAAAGCCCCTTCCAGGGATATCGAGTTGCGGTGACGAAACGCCCAAATCGAACAGGAAGCCATCGACCCCGGGCACCTCGGCCGAGCAAAGCAGCTCGTCCAAGTCGCCGAAGTTGCCCTTCAGCAGCTGGTGCGGAACGCCGGGAACCTCGCGGTCCAGACGGGCGCCAGCGGCCTCGAGGGCCATGTCGTCCTGATCGACGCCGAGCAAAAGACCCGTCTCCCCCACCTGCGCAGCCATCTTTACCGAATGGCCGGCACCGCCAAGGGTGCAATCGCAGACAACGGAGCCGCTCTTTAGCCGCAGCGACTCAAGCACTTCGCCGAGCATGACAGGTTCATGCCGATATTCTTGTGTCAAGATCCCACGCTCCATCCGTTACCCGTGCCTTGCCCTTACGAGAAGAAGAGGTCCAGCAGGGCCTCATCGTCATCGTCCTCATCGGCCGCGGCGCGATCCCAAACCTCAAGGTGGTCGTAGTTGCCCACAACCGTGACCTCGCGGTCGAGGTTCGCCTGCTTGCGGAGAGACTCGGAAAGACCGATACGACCGGCGCTGTCCACGTCCATCGACGTGGTGCGCTTGTTGATCGCCCTCATGAGCTTCTGGTCATTAATGTCACGCGGGTTAAAACCCTCGTGGCCCTCACGACCCGCGAAGAGTCCTTCGACCCACTTATCGAAGGCCTCGGCAGAGAACACGTACAGAGCATCGACATCCAGGGCTTTGAACACGCGAACGTGCTCTCCAAGCTCCTCGCGAAGGGGTGCAGGCAGGGACAGACGACCTTTTGCATCGAGATTGCGCTCGTATGCACCAGTCATTCCCATGTGCGCCCTCCCCTCGGTTACTCAGATGGCACGTACGCGGGGAACCACCCCGCCTGTCGACGTCATTAATAATATGGGGAACCGCCCCATTTTTCAACACCTTTCCCCACCCCGCCCCACCACTCCACCCACCATATATTGCAAAACACCCCCAATCATATGTTCGAAAACACAATATGTTGTGTTTACAGCAACGGCGGGATGCCACCTGTGGCACCCCGCCTTTCAACCTCAACCTTCAAGTTGACCTTGAGGCGATTTTTGCGTCCCTTTACATGCCGTTCACATCGCCCCCAAACTCCCCCACCCAAGGCACATGCGGCCCGCCACCGCGACGACAAGTGGCAAAAAATGGGACGGACCCCAGATTGCCCATGCGCGCGCAAAAGCACGCCGCGGCAATCTGGGGCCCGTCCCCAAATACCTATAGATATGCAGGCCAGCGATGTGTTAACGATGTGCCAGCGGGTGCGCCGCCAGATAGACCTCGGTCAGTTGCGTACGATCGACATGCGTGTAGACCTGCGTGGTCGATATATCGGCATGTCCCAAGATCTCCTGTAGCACACGGAGGTCTGCACCGCCCGCAAGCATATGGGTGGCAAAGGAGTGACGCAGCGTATGGGGATGGAGTCCCACCAGCCCCACCTGGCGCCCGTAGCGCTCACAGATGGCATGGATGCCCTGGCGCGACAGACGGCGGCCGTTCTTATTTAAAAAGACCGCCGAGGTCTCGGTTCCGTGGGCATGGGCCGCCAAGCGAGAACGCCCCTCAGTTAAATAGAGCGTCAGAGCTCGCGCCGCGCTTCCCACCAGCGGGGACAGGCGTTCCTTTGAGCCCTTACCGCGAACGAGCACAAAGCCATCGTCGATATGGATATCGCCCACATCGAGCCCCACCAACTCGCTCACACGCAAGCCGCATCCGTAGAGCACTTCCAAGATGGCATGGTCGCGCAAGCCCATCTCGCCCTCGGGGAAGTCTTGATCGAGCAGCGCCGAGACATCCTCCACCGATAGATACTCCGGCAAACGCTCAGCCTTTTTAGGCAGGCGCAACGCCGCCGTTGGATTTTGGGCCACAATCCCATCGCGCACCAAAAAGGCATGCAGGCCCTTCACGGCCGCAAGCGCACGCTCCACCGAGGCATCGGAATAGCCCCCATCGCGACGGTCGGCGACAAAGCCCTCCACGACCTGACGAGTCGCCTCATCAAAAGACATGATGCCCGCCCGCTCCAGATAGGCGCAGTACGTCGTCAGGTCACGACGGTAGGCCGCAATCGTGTTGCGCGCCAAACCCCGCTCGACCGCGAGGTAATCGAGATACTCCCCCGCCGCCACGGCGAGCGACGAGGGAGTAGCTTCGGTATGTTCTTTGTTCGCCGGCACCCTTAGTCCGTAGCGAGGTTCATGGGCGTCACCTGTAGGCGATCGACACCCTCGTGCTGACCGATCGAGGCACGCACGAACTCTCGGAACAGCGGCTGCGGGTTGGTCGGACGGCTCTTGAACTCGGGGTGAGCCTGGGTTGCCACATACCACGGATGCACGTCGCGCGGCAGCTCGACCATCTCGACCAGGCGCTCGTCGGGCGAGAGGCCAGAGATAACCAAGCCGGCATCCTCGAGCTGGTCGCGGAAGGCGTTGTTGAACTCAAAGCGGTGACGGTGACGCTCGTAGACGAGTTCCTCGCCATATGCCTCGCGAGCAAGGGTATCGGCGGCGAGCTTGCACGGATAGGCGCCCAGGCGCATGGTGCCGCCCTTCTCGGTCACGTCCTCCTGCGAGCTCATCAGATCGATGACGCTAAACGGGCCGTCCGGATCGAACTCAGAGGAGCTGGCGCCGGCAAGGCCGACGACGTTGCGGGCGAACTCGCACACGGCGACCTGCATACCCAGGCAAATGCCCAGATACGGAATCTTGTGCTCACGGGCAAACTCGGCCGCGAGGATCTTGCCCTCCAGGGCGCGCTTGCCAAAGCCGCCGGGGACCAGGATGCCCGAGGCGTCGCCCAGAACCTCGGAGACATTCTGCTCGTCGAGGCTCTCGCCGTCGACCAGCTGGACGTCCACATGGCGATCGTAGAAGACGCCCGCATGGTGCAGGGCCTCGATAACCGACAGGTACGCATCGGGCAGCTGCGTGTACTTACCCACGACGGCAATCTTAACCTTATCGGCGTGATGGTTGGCATGGTTCTGCTTACGCAGGAACTCATTCCACTCGCTCATGTCGCGCTCACGCGGGTCCAGGCCCAGGCGCTCGCAAATACGCAGGTCAAAGTCCTGCTCGGCAAGCAGCTGCGGCACGTCGTAGATGCTCGCGCAGTCCTCATTGGTAAAGACGCAATCGGTGTCGACGTCGCAGAAGCTTGCGATCTTTCCGCGGATAGCGTCATCGATATGGTGGTCGGAGCGCAGCACGATGATATCGGGCTGGATGCCAAAGCTGCGGAGCTCCTTGACGGAATGCTGCGTGGGCTTGGTCTTGACCTCGTGGGCGGCGGCAATATAGGGAACGAGCGACACGTGGATGTAGCAGACGTTCTCGGAGCCGGCCTCCTTGCGGTACTGACGGATGGCCTCGACAAACGGTTGGGACTCGATGTCGCCGATCGTGCCGCCCAGCTCGGTGATGACTACATCGGAGCCGGTCTGCTCCTCGATGCGGCGAAACTTGTCCTTAATGGCATTGGTGACGTGAGGAATCACCTGCACGGTACCGCCCAAAAAGTCGCCGCGACGCTCGCGGGCGATTAGGCTTTTGTAGATGGCACCGGTCGTAAAGTTGGAATCGCGGGTCAGGTTCTCATCAATAAAGCGCTCGTAATGACCCAGGTCCAGGTCGGACTCGTAACCATCCTCGGTTACAAAGACCTCACCATGCTGGAACGGGCTCATGGTACCGGGGTCGACGTTCAGATACGGGTCGGCCTTCTGCATCGTTACTTTGTAGCCACGCGACTTGAGCAGACGGCCCAGCGAGGCCGCGGTAATACCCTTGCCCAGAGACGAAACCACGCCGCCGGTCACGAACACATGCTTGGTCATATTGAGTTACCTGCGCTTCCCGTAGAAGTTGTCCATACACATCTTACGGGTCTTCATTGTAATACTCGCGACGCACGCCGCACGCAATTTTTCTTACGCGCAATAGCATTTCTCAATCTTGAAACAAAACGCCGCCCGGTTTCCCAGGCGGCGTCACTATGGCAAGGGTTACATGCTGCTATCGATCAGCAACCTCGTCCTCAAGCATTTCTTGAACGAGCATGCCGGTACGGACGCCCTCAAGATACCACTCACCACGTTCGGTGAGGCAAATGCCATTTGCAAGCTGACCGCCGTCGTCGCTATAACGCGAGACGACATCAATCATACCTTCGGAATCCAAGCGATCGATTGCGGCGCGGGCACGATACGGCGAAACCCCCACGCGCTCGGCAAGCGTTTTGCGCGAGAAACCATACGGCCCGCCATTGTCTTCGGTTTGCTGGTCGATCTCCATCAACACCAGCACCTCGACACGCTTCATATCGTTGACACTCGCACGACCCTTGCCCGCCATAGCAGCCTCCTCAAACCGAGCACGAGCATCTAACGCGCCGTGCGCGACCGACACACCTCACGATGGCAGGTAATATCCATCATGCGGCATCCCGCTAAGGATGAAACAGTTACGGTTATTGTATACCGCTCAAATTGTTTCTAGGCAGGTAAACAGCTATTTTTCGCCGAAATAGACGCTTTATTGATCAAAAAGCCGTACCGGGCGCTAACCCGATACGGCCAAAATGTAATGCAATTACCGCGGTGCTTCAAACTTAGCGATGGAAGAAACCGCGGCGCTCAAACTTGGGCTCGCAGCACACGTTGATGCCCAACTTGCGCAGTACCGTCTCGTCCGTCGGCGAGATAATCACGCTAAAGAAGGCATCGCAACCGCGCAGCTGCTCCAGGCCCGAAAGGACGCGAGCGGCCGTCTCACTCGTGGCCGAGGTGATCGACAGCGCCATAAGCGTCTCGTCGGTGTGGAGGCGCGGGTTTTTGCTGCCCAGGAAATGCGTCTTGAGCTTGCTGATGGGCTCGATCGCCTCATCGCTAATGACCTCGAGCTCAAGGTCGACGCCCGAGACATGCTTGAGGGCGTTCATAATGAGCGAACTTGCGGCGCCCAGGCGCGTGGAGGTCTTACCGGTCACCACGGAGCCATCGGGCATGACCATGGCACCCACGGGACCACCCGTCAGCTGCTCCCTGGTGAGGGCCGCCGAGCGCGCCGGTGAGTAGTTCTTATCGATGCCGGCTTTCTTCATAATAATCTTGAGACGGTCGACTTGCTCATCGCCCACGCCGGTACGGCGCACATTTTCGACCGCGGTAAAGTAGCGGCGGACGATCTCCATCTTGGAAGCGTCGCGGCAGGCATCGTCATCGGTGATGGCAAAACCGACCATATTGACGCCCATGTCCGTAGGGCTCTGGTAGGGGCTCTTGCCCAGGATCTTTTCCATCAGGGCACGGACTACCGGGAAGGCCTCGACGTCGCGGTTGTAGTTGACCGTGGTCTTGTTGTAGGCCTCCAGGTGGAAGGAGTCGATGATGTTGGCGTCATCGAGGTCTGCCGTGGCGGCCTCGTAGGCAATATTGACCGGATGCGTAAGGGGCAGATTCCAAACCGGGAAGGTCTCGAATTTGGCATAGCCGGCGGCCGTGCCATGCTTGTGCTCGTGATAGAGCTGAGACAGGCAAGTGGCGAGCTTGCCCGAGCCAGGGCCGGGCGCCGTCACGACAACGAGCGGTCGGGTGGTCTCGACAAACTCGTTCTTGCCATAGCCGTCGTCGGACACGATCAGATCGACATCGTGCGGATACCCCTCGATGGGATAGTGCAGCTTGGCGGGAATACCGAGCGCGTTCAGGCGGTTGCGGAACACATCGGCAGCGGGCTGTCCAGCGTACTGGGTGATGACCACGGCCGCGACAGCAAAGCCGTTGCCGCGGAACAGGTCAACCAGGCGCAGCACATCCTCGTCATAGGTAATGCCAAGGTCACCACGAGCCTTGTTTTTCTCGATGTGGTTCGCGTTGATCGCGATGATAACCTCGACATCGTCGGCGATGCTTTTGAGCATGCGGAACTTGCTGTCCGGCTCAAAACCCGGTAGCACGCGGCTGGCATGATAGTCATCGAACAGCTTGCCGCCAAACTCCAAATACAGCTTGCCGCCAAACTGCGAGATGCGCTCCTTAATGTGAGCAGCCTGCAGCTCGATATACTTCGCGTTGTCGAAACCCTGGCGCATGTATGGCTCCCGTCCCGTTTCCAATTAATGTTCTAGGCGATTATAACGGAGCAGACCCTCCCCAACGCCCAAGCAATCAACTGGCACCAACCAAACACGTCATCGATAAGTTGCGGTGGAATAGTTCCCGTTTAACCCCTCAAGACGGCCAAACAGGAACGATTCCACCGCAACTTCCCCTTTTTGGTTCAAACAAACCTGGCCTTTGTATCAATAATGGAAACGTCGCAGGTGGAGCATAAGTCAGCGAAAGCCCGCCAGAGCGAGCAAGGTGACGTGAAAGAGGAGGGCATAGGCCTTTTGGCCATGCCCGACGATTGAACGTCAGATTGCCGCTCTGGCGGGCTTGCAGCGTCGAGCGGTTCCGGCGTTTGGTAAAACGCCGGAACACAAGAGCGCCCCCTCCCGCGCACGGAACGGGAGGGGGCTAAAGGTAGGAGTCTACCGGTGGGTTGACCCCACCGGACAGACGATGACCAGGTGATCCTCTACAGGATCGTCAAGGTTTCCGTGGGGTACCCGTTGGGTACTTAGAGCAGCACGCAGGCGACGGTCAGGATGACGGCGCAGACGACGGAGAGAGCGACGATGAGCTTAAGGGCAAACTTGAGCCAGGTCGTCCACTCGATCTTGGCCAGGGCGAGACCGCCCATGATGGCGCCGGAGGTCGGGGTGAACAGGTTCACGACACCGATGGCGGCGGAGAAGATCATGACCATGACCTCGGGCGAGAAGCCGAGCTTAACAGCCAGCGGTCCCATGATGGGCATGGAGACGGTGGCCATACCAGAGGTCGAAGGGATCAGGAAGGACAGGCCGAAGTAGACCAGGAAGCTCATGGGAGCGAAGATCACGCCGGACAGGCCAGCCAGGGCATTGGCGGCAGCGTCGAGGACGAAGACATCGAGGCCGGTGTTAGCCATGAGGACGGAGATACCACGGGCGAGGGCGATGACGAGAACAACGGACATCATGTCGGCAGCGCCGGTGATGAAGGTGTTGACGATCTGCTTCTCGGACAGGCCACCGATGATACCGATCAGGACGGCCATGAGGAAGAACCAGGTGGAAGCCTCGTCGAAGTACCACTGGCCAATGGGCAGGCCGGTGATCAGGGCAGACCAGCCCTGGACGACGGCGTTACCGTCGGCGTCGTAGACAGCGCCGGCGTCGAAGAAGTTGGCGACGCCCTCGTTGAGGTCGGCCAGCGGAATGAAGCCGACGATCATGACGACGAAGGTGAAGGCGAAGGCGATCAGAACACCCTTCTGACGACCGGTGAGCTTGACCTCCTTGTGGACCTCGGAAGCAGCCTTGCCGTGAGCCTCTTCGGCGTCCTTGAGCTCCTGCATCGACAGGATGGTGGAACCCTTGTCAGCCTTGACCTTCTTGGCGTAGCTCATCACGAAGAAGATGGACATAGCGGTAGTGACAATCCACAGGACGGCACCGAGGCCGATGATGATGGACTGGTTGACCTCAATGCCAACGCCGGTCAGAGCGTCGACGGCAGCGCCGACGGCGAACGGGTTAACCGTGGAGCCCAGGCAGCCGCAGCCAGCGCCGAGCAGGACGGTAGCGGCACCGACCATGGGGTCGAAGCCAGCGGCCATCATGGTAGCGGCGAGCAGGGCGTAGAAGGGAACGGTCTCCTCGCACATACCATAGGTGGTACCACCGAGGGAGAAGATGAGCATCAGCACGGGAATGAGCATAATCTCGTTGCCCTTAAGCTTCTGCACCAGGACGGCGATGCCGTTGTCCAGGGCGCCGGTCTCGGTCATCATGCCGAGGAAGCCGCCCAGGATCATAACGAAGAGGCAGACGGGCAGAGCGTCAGCGAAGCCCAGGATCGGGGCGGTGCAGAAATCGCTCAGACGGGCGGCAGTAACCGCGCCACCGGACGTGCCGGAGACGATAACGGTAATCACTGCGACAATTGCCAGCAGAGCAAGAAGAATGGTGAACGATGAAGGCATACCGCGCTTTTTCTTAGCGGTCTCAGTCATAGTCATCCCCCCTTCATAAATCATTTACTGATCTCGCCAGAAGCGGCTCTTCCGTGCCGTGCCTGCCGCTTGATGCGAGATTATTACCAGATAAAACCGCTCGGGGTGCGCAGTAATACACCCCGAGCGAGATGCTAGATGCTCTTACTTGAGCGTGGCGTACATGACAGCCTTAATGGTGTGCATGCGGTTCTCGGCCTCGTCGAAGACCTTGGAAGCGGGGCTCTCGAAGACCTCGTCGGTGACCTCCTGCTCGGTGATGCCGAACTGCTCGCACTTCTCGGCGCCAATCGTGGTGTTGGTGTCGTGGAAGCTGGGCAGGCAGTGCAGGAAGATGGCACCCGGGTTGGCCATAGCCATGACCTCGGAGGTAACGCGATACGGGGTGAGCTGAGCGATGCGCTCGGCCCAGACCTCGTCGGGCTCGCCCATGGAGACCCACACATCGGTGTAGATAACGTCGGCACCGGTGACGCCGTCCTTGACGTCGGTGGTCAGCTTGATGGTGCAGCCGTTGGCCTCGGCGATGGGCTTGCAGGCCTCGATGACGTCGTCGGCGGGCATGCACTCCTCGGGGCCGCAGGCCACGAAGTTCATGCCGAGCTTGGAGCAGACAACCATGAGGGAGCGAGCGACATTGTTCTTGCAGTCGCCCATGAAGACGAGGGTCTTGCCCTTGATGTCGTAGTTGAAGTTCTCCTGGACGGTCAGGATGTCGGCGAGCATCTGGGTGGGGTGCCACTCGGTGGTCAGGCCGTTCCACACGGGCACGCCGGACTTGGCAGCGAGCTCCTCGACGTCGTCCTGGGCAAAGCCACGGAACTCGATGCCGTCATACATACGGCCGAGAACGCGGGCGGTGTCCTCGATGGACTCCTTCTTGCCCATCTGCGACGAACCGGGATCGAGGTAGGTGACGCCCATGCCCAGATCCATGCCGCCGACCTCGAAGGCGCAGCGGGTACGAGTGGAGGTCTTCTGGAAGAGCAGAACGATGTTCTTGCCCTCGAGATAGCGGTGCGGAACGCCAGCGCGCTTCATGTCCTTGAAGTTCTTGGAAAGCTTGAGCAGGTACTCGATCTCCTCGGTGGTGAGGTCGAGGAGCTTGAGGAAGCTACGGCCGGAGAGGTTAACACCCATGGTTCGAATCCTTTCGAAGAAATGAATTACATAAGTATCAGTGTTGCCCGTTTGACGGGCGAAACCGGTGCGGTTGTAGGGAGACCGCACCGGAAACGGAAAGACTTAGAGGTCCTCGCGCCAGAAGGGCATGCTCATGCAGCGCGGGCCGCCGCGGCCGCGGGAGAGCTCGGCGGAGGGCACGACGAGAAGGTCCAGGCCCTCCTTGTACAGCACGTCGTTGGTGACGGTGTTGCGGGCGTAGACGCAGATCTTGCCGGGCTCGACGCACAGGGTGTTGGAGCCGTCGTTCCACTGCTCGCGGGAGGCCGCGATCGGGTCGCCGCCGCCGCAGGGGATCAGCTTGACCTGGTCGACGCCGGTGGCGTCCTCCAGGACGTGCTCGAGGGTGTCCTCGATCAGGCGGATGTTCACGTCGCCCGGGTTCTTGCCGGCGGTCAGCTCGTAGACGCGCAGGGTGCCCATGATGGCGGGGTGGATCGTGAACTTATCGACGTCGATCTGGGTGAAGACCGTGTCGAGGTGCATGAAGGCGCGCGAGACCGGGATGTCGAAGGCCAGGATGCGCTCGACCTTGGAGTCGGAGTTCCAGAAGATGTTCTGGGCCATGATGTCGATCGCGGCGGCCTGGGTGCGCTGGGAGATGCCGACGGCGAGGGTCTTCTCGTTGATGTTCAGCACGTCGCCGCCCTCGGTGTGGAACTGGCAGTCGCGGCGGAAGTACAGCGAGACGTCCTTGTAGTCGGGGTGGTACTTGAAGACGTACTTGCCGTACAGGGTCTCGCGGTTGCGGGTGACCGAGTACATGCGGTTGAGGTTGACGCCCTCGCCGACGACCGCGAACGGGTCGCGGGTGAAGTAGAGGTTGGGCATCGGGTCGATGATCAGGTCGGACTCGGACTCGGAGTTGACCAGGGAGTCGAGGGTCGTGGACGCCGTGAGGGGCATGTCGATCTCGGCCTTGGTCATGCCGGCCATGGTCTTCTTGACGAACTCGAGGTTGTCCTCGATGGAGTCCAGCTTCTCGCGGACGATCTGCGGCATGTGCTGGCCGCGGATGCCTGCCTCGGCGATGTACTGGTCGGTGAACTCGGCGCGGGCGCCGGGGACCTGGTCGAACACCTCGGCGACGAGGTTCTCGAGATAGAGGACCTCCACGCCCTGGTCCCTCAGGATCTGGGCGAAGGTGTCGTGCTCCTGCTGCGCGACCTCTAGGAACGGGACGTCGTCGAACAGGAGTCGCTCGAGCTCGTCGGGCGGCAGGTTGAGGAGCTCGTCGCCGGGACGGTGCAGGCAGACCTTCCTGAGCTTGCCGATCTCGGAAGGCACGTGCAGACCTTTCGTCATGGCCTCCTACCTTTCTTTCGGGCCCTTGTCAGGGCCGATTCGTTAGCGCCCCTCCGTATGGGACGCTGCTTGCTGACAGCTCTAGTTATATCCAAAAACCACCTGCAATTCCACCTCGCCCCCGAACGGTCAGCAAAGTGCGATGAACGGTATATCTCATATGATTCCCCCATGATGCACTTCGGTTCTCTAAAGCAGGTTTTCAAAGGTAAATGTTCTTTTTTCTAAGGAATTAAGCTAGATTGCACAAATATTTTCATGTTTAGGAATTGCATAGCTAAAACGGTTTTCTGCATATATATGTCGTTTGTTCATGATTCAATTTGGATTCGATTATATTCAGCTCGCAATCATTCTTATTCATACATCCTCACCAATTGAGTATGGATATAGATTGTTTCTAAACGAGTTGGGCAGTTAGTTGCATGACTTGGCAGCGTAAGAAGTAGGTAAAGATACCGTTCACGCGATACGTCCGTGCCACAGGTCGACTAAATTGAGACAATAGTGAATAGTGTTAGGCTACCGTCCCCTGTGGGGACTGAACGGACAGATGCATATGCCGAGCAAAATCGAAAAGAAGCAAGCCGCCGCAAAGCTGCGCAAACCGCCTCGCGACTTCTCGTACACGCAGAACCGAGAGCTTAGCTGGTTGCGCTTTGACAACCGCGTGCTTGACGAAGCCTTCGATGAGACTGTTCCGCTGTTCGAGCGTCTAAAGTTCGTATCGATTTTCGAGTCTAACCTCGACGAGTTTCTCATGGTGCGCGTGGGCGGCCTGTCCGATCTGGCGGAGCTCAAAAAACAACCTGTCGACAACAAGAGCAATATGACCGCCTCCGAACAGGTCGATGCTGTCATGGCCGAAATGCCCGGGCTCCTTACCCGATGGGAGTCCATCTTTAAGAGCATCGAGGGCAAGCTCGACACCCTGGGCGTTCACCGCGCGCGTGTTGATTCGCTTACGCCCGAGGAGCGCACCTTTGTAACCCGCTACTTCCAGGCCTACGTGTCGCCGGTCATCTCGCCGTTGGTCATTGACCCGCGCCATCCCTTCCCCAACCTGCGCAACGGTGCACTCTATCTGGCTTGTGGCCTGGACGGCGTCACCGACGAGGAGAGCCTGCTGGGCCTTATCGAGATCCCCGCCTCGATGAACCGCGTGGTCGAGATCCCCTCGCCCACCGGCACCTACTCCTACATTCTGCTCGAGGACGTCATCCTCGCCTGCCTGGACAGCTGCTTTGGCTCCTATAAGCCGCTCGACCGCGCGCTCATCCGCGTCACCCGCAACGCCGACATCGATCCGGATGGCGAGGGCGTCGAGGAGGAAGAGGACTACCGCCAGCACATGAAGCGCATCCTCAAGAAGCGCCTGCGTCTGCAGCCGGTAGTGCTCGCGGTCTCGGGGTCGCTCGAGAAGGCGACGCTCAAGACCATCCGCAAGGCGCTCGAGCTTTCTCGCCGCTCGGTCTTTACCTGCGATATCCCGCTCGACCTGGGCTACGTCTTCGGCATTGAGGGCAAGATTCCCGAGCACCTGCGCAACGAGCTGCTCTTTACGCCGTTTAAGCCGCAGCCCAACCCCACCATCGATATGACCCGCTCCATCCGCGAGCAGGTGCTGCAGCACGACAAGCTGCCCTTTTACCCTTACGAGGCCATGAATCCGTTCTTGGACCTGGTGCACGAGGCCGCCTACGACCCCGAGTGCATCTCGCTGCGCATCACGCTCTACCGCGTGGCCAAGCAGAGCCGCCTGTGCGAGTCACTGATCGATGCCGCCGAGAACGGCAAAGAAGTCACGGTGCTCATGGAGCTCCGCGCGCGCTTTGACGAGCAGAACAACATCGAGTGGGCCGAGCGCCTGGAAGAGGCCGGCTGCACCGTCATCTACGGCTCCGAGGGCTTTAAGTGCCACTCCAAGATCTGCCAGCTCACCTATCGCGAAGGCATGGCGCTAACGCGTCTGACGCTGCTGGGCACCGGCAACTTTAACGAGAAGACGGCCAAACTCTACAGCGACTTTATGCTCATGACCGCCCACCCCGGCATCGGCGAGGACGCCAACCTGTTCTTCCGCAACCTGTCGCTGGGCAATCTGCGCGGCGATTACCGCTTCCTGGGTGTGGCGCCCGTAGGCCTCAAGCCGCTCATCATGCGCGGTCTGGATCGCGAGATTCAGCGCGCTCTCGCTGGCGAGCCCGCCCGCGTGTTCTTTAAACTCAACTCGCTCACCGACCGCGAGGTCATCGACAAGATCGCCGAGGCATCGTGCGCAGGAGTCCGCGTGGACATGATCATCCGCGGCATCTCGTGCCTCAAGCCGGGCGTTCCTGGCAAGACCGAAAACGTGCATGTCCGTTCTATCGTCGGACGCTTTTTGGAGCATGCGCGCGTTTACGCCTTTGGCGTGGACTCGGACATGATCTACCTGAGCTCGGCCGACATGATGACGCGCAACACCGAGCACCGCGTGGAGATCGCCTTCCCCGTGCTCGACCCCACCTGCCGCGCCCTGGTGCACGAGTACATGGGCATGCAGCTGCGCGACAACGTGAAAGCCCGCAGCCTGACAAGTGACGGCACCTGGGTCCCCGTGGAGCGTGCAGAGGGTGAGAAACCCTTCAACTCGCAGGAGGCTCTGCTGGAGCGCGCCTATCGCAACGCCGAGGCCGCGCCCGAGCCCGTCATTGAGGCGGAACCTGCCCCCGAGGCCGAGCCGCAGCCAGTAGCACCCAAGGTCCAAGAGGTCCAGGCGACCGTCATTGAGCCCGAGCCTGCACCTGCACCTCAGCCCGATCCGCAGGTCACCAAGCCCGCACCCGAGACGAGCGCCCGTCGCGATAAGCCCGCCGGCAAGACCAAGGCCATCGAGCGCCATCGCCCCGGCCGCGTGCGCATGGGCCTGGGTCTAATCGGCCTGCGTCTTAAGACGCTCATTACCGGCAAGACGAAATAGTCGTTTGTAGAAGCAGTTTGTAGAAGCGCCCCGCATTTGAGGAAAGCCTCGGATGCGGGGCGCTTTTCCCTGCTACCATGGTGCGAACAACAACGCGAATGACAGGCAGGAATATGAAGCTCACTATAGAATCGATGACCTACGGCGCCGACGGGCTGGCACACGCCGACAACGGCAAGGCCGTCTTTGTGCAGGGCGCCGTGGCAGGCGACACCGTCGAGGCCGAGGTCGTACAGGACGGCAAGTCGTTCATGCGTGGCCGCACCACCGAGATTCTGGAGCCAAGCCCCGATCGCATTCAGCCTCCCTGCCCCTTCGTGGGCATCTGCGGCGGCTGCTCGTGGGGCAATCTCTCACGCACGGCACAGCTCGCCGCCAAGGAGCAAAACCTGCGCTCCACGCTCGAGCGCATCGGCAAGTTCGCTCCTGAGCAGGTCGATGAGTTGGTACAGCCCATCTGCCACACCAAGGACGACTGGGGCTACCGCAATAAAATCGAGCTCGAACCGACCGTCGTCAACGGTCGCGTGCGCCTTGGCATGCACGGTGTCGATCCTCGCAAGATCGTGACCGTCGATTCGTGCCCGTTGTTCGACAAACGCTTCCCCAAGGCACTCAAATCGGTCGTCGGCGCGCTCAATTATCTGAGCGGCAGCCACGACCTGGGCCTTGAGCGCGTGGGCATTCGCGCCTCGCGTCGCACCAAGGCACTCGAGGTGGCGCTCTGGACGCCTACGGGCTCTTTCCCGCGCTCGCAAGTCTCGCGCGTGTTGGCAGACGCCGCGCACCCCACAAGTGTCGTGCGCGTGATGAGCAAGGGCGAAAAGAAGGCCCGCCGTGTCTCCAAGGTCGAAATGCTCGCCGGAGAGGGCTCATGGACCGAGAATATCGCCGAGGGTCAGATGCGCTTGTCTGCCCCGTCTTTTTTCCAGGTCAACACCAAGGGTGCCGAGATTTTGATCGAGCTTGTCATGGAAGCGCTCGACCCGCAGGAAGACGAGCTTGCCGTGGACCTGTACTGCGGTGCCGGCACCTTTACCCTGCCGCTCGCCCGCCGCTGCGACTTTGTCGCCGCCGTCGAGGCCTACGGCCCCGCCGTGCGCGACCTGCGCCGTAACCTGGAGATCAACAAGCTTGATAACGTCGACGTCATTGGCGGAGACGCGGTACGCGAGTTCCCCGACCAGGATGCCGACGTCTTGGTGGTCGACCCGCCGCGCGCAGGCCTCGCCCCCGAGGCGATCGACCTTATCGCCAGCACGAGTGCCCGCGACGTCGCCTACGTGAGCTGCGACCCGGCCACCCTGGCGCGAGATCTCAAACGCTTTGTCGAGGAAGGCACCTTCTCCCCCGTAAAAATCACGCCAGTCGACCTGTTCCCACAAACCTTCCACTGCGAAACCGTCGTCCACCTCAAGCGCAACTAGACTGTTTGCCCAAGACCACGCCCGATGATTTTTCTGGGACGGGGATTAAATAAGGCTCTGTTAGACCAGGATTGACATACATGTGTCCCCACGGTGCCATATCGTTAGCCTTGTAGACGCGCGGCGATGGGGGCAGCATGAACGCCGAAGACCTGGTAATCACCTTCAAGCGGAACATGGCGAAGCTGAGCGGGGCGGAGCGCCGCCGCGCAATTGAATCCGTCAGGGACGTGATCCGCGCGGCGGCGTTCGACGACGCGGCCGACTCCGCCTACGAAGTCGAATGCTGCCCGCGCTGCGGGTCCACCGCGGTCGTGAAGAAGGGGAAGGGCGGGAACGGCGAGCAGCGCTATCTCTGCCGGGGCTGCGGCAGGACCTTCGGCATGGGCAGCGAGCGCATCCTGGGGACGAGCAAGCTCCCGAAGGAGACCTGGATGGCCTACGCCGAGTGCTTCGTGCTCATGCTGCCCCTGCGCGAGTGCGCGAGGCGCTGCCGCGTCTGCCTCAAGACCGCCTGCACCATGCGCCACAGGCTGATCGAGTGCCTCTCGGCCTACTCCCCCTCGTTCAGGGTCGAGCGGGGCTGCGGCTGCGAGCTCGACGAGACCTATTTCCCCGAGTCGTTCAAGGGCAACCACGCGAAGGGGTCGTTCACGATGCCGCGCCCTTCCCGGCAACGCGGCAAGCAGGTGCACAGGCGCGGGCTGTCGCGCGAGCGGATCTGCGTCATGACCGGCGTGAACGACTCGAACGAGACGTTCCTCGAGGTCACGGGGCGAGGCGCCCTTTCGAGGGAGCGCGCCATGGACGCGCTGAGGGGCCGCATCGCGGCCGGCTCGGTCGTCGCGACCGACAGGGCGGCCGCCTACGTCGGCGTCCTCGCCGAGCTCGAGGTCGCCGCGCACGCGGCCTACGACCCCAAGGACCGCTCCGGGGGAACCATCAACCGGATCAACGCCGTCCACTCGCTCCTCGGCGCCTTCATGGAGCCGTTCAAGGGCGTGTCGACGAAGCACCTCGATGCCTACCTCGCCTGGTTCAGGTGGTGCCGAACCTTCATGGCGACCGATTCCGGCGCCGCCGAGCGCACGGTCGCGCGGCAGCTCGCGCACGGCGTCTGCAGGAGCCGCGTCCGCGACATGTTCAACGTGGAGCCGCCCTACATGGACTACTGGGCCGCGCCCGCCGCATAGAGGCGGTAGAATGGTCGCACCGCGATACACGAGGAGGGGTGAGGCCATGCCGTCGAACATACCGGCCACGACGATCCGCATCGACCCGGAGGTCAAGAAGGAGGCCACGGCCATCCTGGACGAGCTCGGCCTGTCCATGTCCACCGCCGTCAACGCGTTCCTCAGGGCGCTCGTCCGAGAGGGCGGGATGCCGTTCGAGATGAGGGTCAAGACGCCGGCGCCCGACGGGGAGACGGCGAGATAGCCGGCAGGTCGGCATGTCAATCCTGGTCTAACAGAGCCTTAAATAATCAATTTGCACCGAATGATTATTTAATCCCCGTCCCTTTTTAAACATTGGGAAATCGAGCGTGGCAAGCGGAGGTCTTCGGGGTATAAGACGGCTAATTGTATGCCGTCTATGAAAGGAACCCTCATGCCCAGCGTTGCCGTTCTCGCCGCCGATGGCTTTGAAACTATTGAATGCTTGACCATGGTCGATGTCATGCGTCGCGGCGGCGTGCGCGCCACGCTCGCCTCGATCATGCCCACGCGTGAGGTCGTAAGCTCGCTGCAGATCCCCGTGACCTGCGATGCGCTCTTTGATGAGATCGACTTTGACGAGTACGACTGCGTCGTGCTGCCCGGCGGCCTGCCCGGTGCCACCAACCTGCGCGCCGATCAGCGCGTCTGCGACGTGGTCTGCGAGTTCGCCGCGACCAAGTACGTCGCCGCCATCTGCGCCGCCCCGTTTATCCTGGGCGAGCTCGACCTGCTCGAGGGACGCCATGCCACGTGCTTCCCTGGCTTTGAGAAAAGCTTCCCCGAAGGCGCCTATACCGGCGAGAAGGTTACGCAAGACGGCAACATCATCACCGCCAGCGGCATGGCCCAGTCGCTCCCCTTTGCGCTTGAGCTGCTGCGCACGCTCGCCGGCGACAAGGCCGTCGAGAAGGTCGCCGAGGGCATCCAACTATGATTTTGGCTTCGCAATCGCCGCGCCGCATCGAGTTGATGCGCGAGGCAGGCTACAACATTCGCGTGATTCCCGCGGATATCGACGAAACGCCCTTTGATGGCGAGGCCCCGCTCACGCTTGTCGAGCGCTTGGCACGCGCCAAGGCGGCTGCCGTTGCTGCCGAGTATGCCGAACCCAATGAGCTGACGGTCGCGGCCGACACCATCGTCACCTTTGACGGCAAGATTCTGGGCAAGCCAGCAACCGAGGACGAGGCGCGCACCATGCTCCGTGAGCTTTCGGGCCGCACGCACCAGGTCGCAACCGGCGTCTGCATCGTTAAGGCAGGCGATACGGCCGCCCCGCATGCCGCCGAGAGCCTGTCCTTTGTCGATGTGACCAACGTGACGTTCTACGAGCTCACCGACGAGCAGATCGAGCACTACGTTGCCTCGGGTGAGCCCATGGATAAGGCAGGCGCCTACGGCATCCAGGGCACAGGCGGCCGCATGCTCGTGAACGATATTTCGGGCGACTTCTATAACGTGGTGGGCCTACCCATCGCCCGCGTCGCACGTGCCATTCAAAAACTCTCGTAATTGCATCTGGCGCCGGGTGTCCCCCAGCGCCTACAATTTTGGCGTACCGTACGGATCCCGACCGGGCACAAGGCGCGGCGGAAAACCGATAGGAGTTAAACATGGATACACTGCTCGAGGCCATTGACGTCTGCGATGTCGATGGCTTTTGCTATGGCAACTATACGGACGAGGAGGCCGGCACCGGTTGCACCGTAATCGTGGCACCCGAGGGCGCCACCGGCGGTGTTGACGTTCGCGGCGGTGCTCCAGCATCGCGCGAGACCGACCTGCTGCGTCCCGAGAACACCGTGGACAAGGTCCATGCCGTCTGCCTTTCGGGCGGATCGGCCTTTGGCCTCGAGGCTGCAAGCGGCGTCGCTCGCGAGCTTGAGAGCCGCGGCATCGGCCTTCCCGTCGGCCCCACGCAGGTGCCTATCGTGTGCTCGAGCTGTATCTTCGACCTCGCCTTTGGTAACCCCACCGTTCGCCCCGACATTGAGGCCGGCATCGCCGCCGTGCGCGAAGCACTCGACAACACCCCCACCAAGCTCGAACAGGGCAACGTAGGCGCCGGCACGGGCGCTACCGTGGGTAAGCTCATGGGCCCCGCTACCTGCATGAAGGCCGGCCTTGGCGCTGCCGCCGTGGCGCTCGGCCCCATCAAGGTGGGCGCCGTGGTCTCGGTCAACGCCTGCGGCAACGTTGTCGACCCCTTCACCGGCGAGTGGGTCGCCGGTATGCGCGCCGCAGCCGATAGCGACCAAATCGTCGACATGGAACTCGCAGCCTTTGCCGCCGCCGGATCCATGCAGATGCCGCTCGACCGCACCAACACCACCATCAGCTGCATCGTCACCAACGTGGAACTCACTAAGGCACAAGCCACCAAGGTCTCCCAGATGGCCGCAGACGCCTACGCACACGCCATCCGTCCCACGCACACCACCAACGACGGCGACACTATCTACACCCTCGCCAGCGGCAAACTAGACGCTCAGACAAGCGCCGCCGTTCCCCTAGACCTACTGGGCATGCTCGCCGTAAGGGCCCTACAGACCGCCATCGTAAACGGAGCCAAAACCGCCAAAACCTCCCACGGCATCCCCGGCGCCGCGAAGTAACCCCACTCGACCGTCGGTCGGAGGCGGGCGGGCATTACGTTTGCTGCTCTACAGTCCTATGCAAGACGAAGGCCACATTAAGTGGCCTTCTTTGCATGCGGAACTCGCGACAAACGTAATGCCCGCCCGTCTCCGACCGACTACCAACTAATATTTTTTCAGCCCAGGCCCCTGTGTACCGCGCGTCGAAGATCTTCAAATTCACCTATCTGACAATCGATTCTTATAGCAGAGGCCCCTTGGCCTTTAGTTTGATACAAGTTCCGCACGAGCCGGAAAGCACTTAATGTGCTTTCCGTGCGAGCAGGACTGTTCGCAGTATCAAACTAAAGGCCAAGGGGCCCAGTCAACCTATCAGCAGCGATTACTCAGCAGCTAGTTGAATTTGAAGATCTTTGAGGCAAGACGGTATAGGCCGAGTGTGGTTTTGTCTCCGGCCCGTCCGCGCAGATTGGTGAAGAACCCGACCACGCCGTAGCGGGCACGACGATACATGCGCTCGTCGTAGGCCTTCAAATCATTCCACAGCGTCTTTAGGCGCTCGTCGGCGCAATCTTCCTCGGAAAGCTTGGTAAGCACCGAGCAGATCGCCATCATCATGGTGAAGTAGCCCATCATGTACGAACGCAGACGCGACGACTCGACATCGCTGTACAGGTGGTACGACTCCATCATGATACGCGTAACACGGAACTGCTGGTCCAGACGCTTGACCATCGTTGCCTCGTTGACGCTCTGGCCTTCGCGACCGATAAAGTAGCGGTAGAGGTCGATGTCGGCGTAGTACATGGTCTTGCAACGCGGCAGCGGCACGTAGGCGTAGATGTTGTCCACATAGAACGTGTGCGGCGGCATGGGAAGGTTGGACTCGCGCAGCACATCCGTGCGATAGCACAGGCTGTGCATGAGTAGGTTCTGGTCCAGGCGGAAATGACCGATCTGATCCCAAGAAAAGATCTTTTTGCGCGGCAGGGCAAATTTGTAGCCAATAGCGGTATGCGTCCCCTCGTAAACCTTCTCGTACACGTAGTTCGAGATAAACAGGTCAACGCGCTGGTCGCGCTCCTCAAAGCCACGCAGAATCGACAGCATGGTCGAAAGGGCAGCGCCGTCAAGCCAGTCGTCCGAGTCGACAACCTTGTAGTAGGTGCCCTGCGCCTCGCGCAGACCCGAAAGGACGGCAATACCGTGACCGCCATTCTCCTGGTGCACCGCGCGGATGATTCCAGGGTAACGGGCCTCCCACTCGCGGGCCTTTGCGGCCGTCTCGTCCTTGGAGCCGTCGTCCACCACGATAATCTCGATATCGGTGGCGTAATTGCTCCCCTCCAAGATAGAGGTGATGCAATGGTCCATGTCCTTGGCGGCGTTATACGAGGGAATACCGAATGTTATGACTTTATGCATGGCAGGCGATAATCTCATCCGAAAGATCGAGGGCGGAATTGGTCACGGCGTCCATATCGTAGTAACGATACTCGGCCAGACGACCCACCGGGTGGAAGTTCGTCAGGTTCTGGACGCGCTCAAGATAGCGCTCATAGAGCTCACGGTTCTCGGGCTCAAGAATGGCGTAGTACGGCGTCTCGCCCGAGCCGGGCGTATAGGCCTTGGAGTACTCTTTCATGATGGTGGTCTTGCCGGGCAGGACCTGACCGGTCATGTTCTTGAACTCGGTGATACGCGTGTAGTCCTCGCTCGTGGTGTAGTTGACGGTGCCCACGGGCTGGAACTGGTCCATATCGAGCGTCTCGAACTTCATATCGAGCGTGCGGTACGGCAACGCACCCAAGTCGAGGCTGAACAGCTCATCGAGAGGACCGGTATAGACAATCTCGCCGCCGTAGACCTTGCCATCGATCTTGACGGTGGTCTCGTCGATCTCAAAGAGATCGCGGGCGTCCACGTCGCAGAACACGTCGATCAGATCGTGGTCGAGCATGTGCTCAAAGAGCGCCGTGTAGCCCTCCTGCGGCATGCCCTGGAAGGGAGCTTGCGGGAAGTAGCGGTCATCATCACCCACAAAGACGGGAACGCGGCCGGTGATCGAGGGGTCGATCTGATCGGGCGTCTGGCCCCACTGCTTCATGGTGTAATGCAAAAAGACGTTCTCGTAGACGTAATCGGCGACCTCGGCCAAGTCGGGGTCGTTCTTCTTACGCAGCTCCATAATGGGCACCTTGACATCCTTGCCAAAGGTCTCCACGAGCTTCTGATACAGCTCCTCGCCGCGCTCGTCACCAAAGGCGAGCTTGAGACTCGCATGGTTGAAGGGCACGGGCATAAGGGTACCGTTGATGTTGGCGAGCACCTTGTGCTGATAATCCGTCCACTTGGTAAAGCGCGACAGGAAATTGTGCACGCGCTCGTTAAAGGTGTGATAGATATGCGGACCGTACTCGTGGATCAGGATTCCGGCCTCGTCAGTGCAGTCATAGGCATTGCCCGCAATGTGGCTACGGCGCTCCAAAACGGCAACACGATAGCCGATGGTCTCGGCAAGACGGCGGGCGCAAACGGCACCGGCATATCCAGCACCGACGACAATCATGTCGTACGCGCCGGCGTTAAAGCCTTCAGGCAGGCCTGAGGTAATCTGCATCGATACTCCTTGTCAAAAGCCACGGGCTCGTTAGCTGGGCTTTTCTCGAACATTCTTCGAGACATATTTATCAGAGCGATTATAGCGCTAATGCGTCCTATAATGAGCTTGCCACACAAGGAAAGCTCAAGCACCGCGGCGTACATAATTGAAAGGTAAACCCGCTAGCAGCGGGTTTATTCGTGAACAGCCGGGCGCCTGGAGCTTAGCGAAACGCTTGTAAGGAGTAACATGAGCGATTTCCTAAACCGTATGAAGTCTGCCGCCAAGGCCGACCTTAAGACGATCGTCCTGCCCGAGGGCGAGGATCCGCGTACCATCGTCGCGGCCACCAAGATCATCGAGGAGGGCCTGGCAAAGATCGTCATCCTGGGCAACCCCGACGAGATCAACGTTCCCGGCGCTACCGTCATCGACCCGCGCAATGCCGAGAAGCACGAGGAGTACGCGCAGAAGTTTGCCGAGCTCCGCGCCAAGAAGGGCGTTACCATCGAGCAGGCTCGCGCCCAGGTGATGGACGCCACCTACTTTGGCACCATGATGGTCAAGATGGGCGACGCCGACGGCCTGGTCTCCGGCGCCTGCCACTCCACCGCCGACACCCTGCGCCCTGCGCTTCAGATCCTCAAGACCGCCCCGGGCACCAAGCTGGTCTCGGCCTTCTTCGTGATGTGCACCGACACCCCGCAGTTCGGCACCGACGGCACGCTGATCTTCGCCGACTGTGGCCTCAACATCAACCCGTCCTCCGACGAGCTCTCCGAGATCGCCATCGCCTCCGCCCACTCCTGGTCCACCTTCATGGGCAACGTTGAGCCGCACGTGGCCATGCTCTCCTACTCCACCATGGGTTCCGCTGGCGGCGAGGTCGCCAAGAAGGTCCAAGAGGCCGTGAAGTTCTGCAAGGAGAAGGCTCCCGAGCTCGCCATCGACGGCGACCTGCAGCTCGACGCCGCTATCGTCCCCACCGTCGCCCAGCTCAAGGCTCCCGGTTCCTCTGTCGCCGGCAAGGCCAACGTGCTCGTGTTCCCCGACCTCGAGGCCGGCAACATCGGCTACAAGCTGGTCCAGCGCTTCGCCGGTGCCGACGCCTACGGCCCCATCCTGCAGGGCATCGCCAAGCCGGTCAACGACCTGTCGCGCGGCTGCTCTGCCGACGACATCGTGGGTGTCGTGGCCATCACCGCCGTCCAGGCTCAGATGGCTGAATAGCTTACATATCCCCTCGGGACCCTGCAGGGCAAAGCTCTGAAAACGTCCTCGGACATGCAAAGAGGCTCCGCTGCGCGCTTCGCGCGGCGGAGCCTCTTTGCGTCCTGCGGAATGTTTTCAGAGCTTTGCCCTGCAGGGTCCCTGCCGTCACGCAGCAGTCAGGGAATCTGGAGTGGGCGGCGGCTTGGCTACGAGCTGGGGCTGAGGATCTGAACGAATGGGTGACGTTGCTGGGAGCGCAGGCGTTGCCGGCGATGATCACTTTGGAACTGGAATTTCCGCCTGCTAGTAAAAAGGCCTCCGGGCTGTTGCTCTGGAGGCCTTTTTGTCAATTACAGACGAATGCGTTAGTTGTTCTTGGTCAGACGCTCGACGTCGTGGGCGATCATGTATTCCTCGTCGGTGGGGATGACCATGACCGTGACGGAAGAGCCGGCGGCGCTGATGACCTGCGGGCCGTTACCCACGGCCTCGCGGTTCTTGTTGTTGTCGATGCGCACGCCCAGCCACTCGAAGCAGTCGCAGAAGGCCTTGCGGATCGACCAGTCATTCTCGCCAATGCCGGCGGTAAAGGTAATGGTGTCCACGCCCGCCATTGAAGCGATCATGGAGCCGGCCTGCTGCATGGCCTTGTAGGCGAACATATCGAAGGCGAGCAGGCAGCGCTCGTCGCCCTCGGAGGCGCGCGTACGGATGTCACGGGCGTCGTTGGAGATGCCCGAGATGGCAAGCAGACCAGACTGCTTGTTCATCATGTCATCGACTTCCTGGTAGCTGTAGCCGCCCTCGCGCTGCAGGTAGCACACGGTAGCCGGGTCAATGGAACCACAACGGGTGCCCATCATCAGGCCGTCGAGCGGCGTGAGGCCCATCGTGGTATCGCGGCATACACCGTCCTCAATGGCGGCGAGCGAAGCGCCGTTGCCCAGATGACACGAAAGCAGACGGTGGCAGCGCGAACCCAGGATCTCCTTGGCCATCATCCACTCATAGCGGTGGCTTGTGCCGTGGGCGCCGTACTTGCGCACGTGATACTTGTCACACACGTCCTTGGGCAGGGCGTAGGTGTAGGCGACCTCGGGCATAGTCATGTGGAACGAGGTGTCGAAGACGGCCACGTTGGGCAGCTCCGGATACTTCTCGCGACAATACTCGATTGCCGCCGCCTCGCCGTAGTTGTGCAGCGGGGCAAGCGGTGCCACCTCGAGGATCTTAGCCATGACCTCATCGTCGACGACCGCGGAATCGTCAAAGTACCAGCCACCCTGAACAATACGATGCCCAATGCCATCGATCGTAAAGTCGGTCTTCTCAAGCTCCTCGAGCACACGTGCGATAGCCGAACGGTGGTCCGGGAAGGGGACCTCCTCGGTTTGCTTGGCGCCACCGTTCTCGGAGTGGCCAAAGATGCCCATGTCCGAACCGATACGTTCGCAGTTGCCCTTGGCGAAAACCTCGCGGGTATCGGTATCCAAAAGCTGATATTTAAGGCTTGAGCTACCGGCGTTGACAACAAGTACGTTCATGAGACTCCTTTGCAGTGCGATACGGTCGGCGCAGACCCCTTAAGGCGGCCGCATGTTAATAAGAAGTTATCACAACTTGATAAATAGCTATCAGGCATATCGCCCAACGAGCACAAAAGAGGGGCTGAACGGCGCTCGGTCGTCCAGCCCCTCCCCTCTTGGAATTACTTGCCGTTGACGATGCGCTCGACGTCGGAAGCGATCATGAACTCCTCGTCCGTGGGGATGACGAAAATCTTGACCTTGGAATCCTTGGCAGACAGGCACCAAGCGCCGTCACCACGCAGGGCGTTGCGGGCATGATCCATCTTGACGCCCATAAAGGCCAAGCGGTCGGCAACGCCGGCGCGGACAGCCGGAGCGTGCTCGCCGATGCCGGCGGTAAAGACCAGGGTGTCCATACCGCACATAGAAGTGGCCATCTCGGCAGCCTTGGCGGCAATCTTGTAGACAAACATGTCGAAGGCGAGCTGAGCCTCGGGGTCACCAGCAGCGGCGAGCTCCTCGACGTTGCGGCAGTCGTTGGTCTTGCCGCCGGTCACAGCCAAAAGGCCGGACTTCTTGTTCATCATCTCGTCGACCTCGTCGAAGGTGTAGCCGCCCTCGCGCTGCAGGTAGCACACGGTAGCCGGGTCGATGGAACCGCAGCGGGTGCCCATCATGACGCCGTCGAGCGGGGTCAAGCCCATGGTGGTGTCCATGCACTTGCCGTCCTCGATGGCGCACAGGGAAGCGCCGGAGCCGATATGGCACACGACGACCTTGCGGGCCTCGCCGTTGGTCATCTCAGCGACCTTCTTGGAGATATAACGGTAGCTGGTGCCGTGGGCGCCGTACTTACGGATGTGCAGCTTGTCGCAAACATCCTTGGGCAGAGCGTAAGTCTTGGCGACCTCGGGCATGTTGAAGTGGAAGGCGGTGTCATAGACCGTAACGTTGGGCAGGTCGGGATACTGCTCGAGGCAGTACTCGATAACGTTGGCCTCGGGGTTGTTGTGCAGCGGCGCCAGCGGGGCGACCTCGCGGATCTTGGCGAGGACGTCCTCGTCGACGAGGGAGGAATCGCCGAAGTACCAACCGCCCTGAACGATACGATGGCCGATACCCTCGATCTTGACGCCGTTGGCCTCGAGGTCCTTCAGGACGACCTCGATGGCGACCTTGTGGTCGGGGAACTCGATGTTCTCGGTCACTTTCTTGGAGCCGTTGGCAGCGTGGGTGAAGGTACCGCCGGTAAAGCAGACGCGCTCGCAGGAGCCCTTTGCGGACACCTTATGGGACTTGGTATCGATGACCTGATACTTAAGGGTCGAAGATCCTGCGTTGACGACCAGAACGTTCATGTGTCTCCCTACTAACAGGCGGTGTGGCGCCGCCAGGTTACATACGTTTCAATAATAAACCCAAACGCCCTCGCGCTCGGGTTTATTGCGTTGATATATAAGTTATCGGTGCCTAAATACTCATGTCCTTTGACTTGTAAGATGAAATAGCGCGGGGATATACACAAGGGAAGAAATCCCGAGCGCGACAAGCAATACGACTCGAATGCCCGCAACGCTACTCAACACAGCGTTGAGCAGATAGAAAAGAACGGCACCCACCGCCACCATCTGGCTTTGAACCGAAATCAGTGAACAGCGCATCGAAGAATCGGCTGCTTTTTGAAAAATTGAGTATTTAATTGGAGCAAATAACGAGTACGCAACCGTCTGCAGCACATAGAACACGGGCAGCAAATTAGCCGGAGTAAGGGGAATCAAAAACAAAGCTGTCAGGAAAAGGCGCACGATGCCGCAAATACGCGCAAAGCGGCCCTTGTCGACATGAGCAATCGCACAGGGCACAATAAGTCCCATGGAGGCGGAGGTAAGAAGCTGGACCGCAATGGTCACACCCGAAGCGACGGTATTCATTCCGCGACCCGCAAGCAGCAGTGAGAAAAAGTCTTCCAGGGCGACAAAAGCAAATGCCTGAGAACAGTCCATGATGAACGCTGAACGAAGAATGCCATTACCCGCAATAGCGGCACCGATCATCTTCGGGCTAATCCCATGTTCAGGTGTCGCCGCAGTGTCCCCTCTTCGCATCTCAGGAATGCAGACAACGACAACCAACGTCAACACCATTGCGATGATATCTGCCGAAAGACCAATGAGATATGCACCGGCGGACGAAATGAAACCGCCCACGCAAGCGGAGATGGCATAAGAGGCACAGAAAACAAATCGCTCAACGACATTAAGTCTTACGAGCTGGTCCTGAGAGACGCTGTCAATGTAAATCGCTTCGATGGATCCGCTCACACACGCAACGGCAAAACCCTTGAGAGCGAACGCACCGATTAAAAGCAGGGGAGAACGGACGAGAAGCAGGGCGGCGTAGTATCCAAGCATTCCCACGACGCCAACGAGACCGCTTGTCTTTCGTCCAAACCTATCAGCAATATAGCCAGTGGGAACTTCAAGGATGAACTTGCTCACTTGATATGCAATCATCATGCTAGAAATCGATACCATCGAAAGTCCGACGAACTCAAGGTAGACAGTTAGAAAATACAAGATGGTGCTGAAGTTCGACAGAAAAACGAACGTCATATAAAGCAAAACCGTACGGTTTTTCATGCTCCACCCTCCAAGAGTCAGCAATCTAAATCGGAATCTTGGAAAAACATGAGGGCAAAGCTGTCAGCTATGTGTTACAAGGCGTCAATAATCACTTGATGCCTCGAAGCCAATTAATCTCACGAAGCAAGATGACGCAATAGGTGCAGAAAAACCGTCTGGCGTCGATCAGTCCAGGCATTTTGTCGATAGCAAAAGTAGATGGGCAAGGCTACGTCACGCGAACCTTCAATGGAGCACTCGCTCACTTCCAATACATCTGATGCGAGAGAAGAGCCAGAAAAACTCAATATCAATCCCCCGGCTTGAAGAAACTCAGTCTGCGCCCTGTTTCCGTATTCAACATCACGGAAGCGAAAATTGACGAGCTGGGCTTCGGGACATTGATTGATTGCATTGAGACAGGGTGACAAATTAATGGGAACAGCGAGCCTGCCGCCCAGTAACTCGCGAATGGTCATGGCGCCCACAGATTGATGACCCGCTGGGCATGAAAGAACCTTGAGCTCCTTTTCACCCAAGTATTTCGAAGAAAGGACACTGTCCCTTGGTTCCTCAAATGAGATGGCCGCATCCGAAATACCAAGCACAAGTGATTCAAAGCATGTAGCCGTTGGCTGATGCCACACATCAAGGTGAATCTGAGGATGCGAGCGTTCAAACGAGTCATACCAGTTTTCGGCAAAAAGGCGCCCCCGCCCATGAAGGCAGGGGGCGTAAAGACGAAAGTGGCCATCGGGCGAAACGCCGTCGCTCCCCGATTGAGCGTACTTTTTGAGATCGTCGACTTGTGCCAGGATCACGCGTGCACGACGCGCAAATTCTCTGCCCGCCGAAGACAAAACAGCCTCCCCCGCCGATCGGTTGAGCAAAACAATCTGATACTCAGATTCCAACTTTTTGATTGCCGACGAAACAGCCTGCGGACTCACATGAACGGCGCGAGCTGCTTTGCGCACGCCGCCATAGTTCGCTACCGCTTGAAGGTATTCGAGTTGAGAAAGCTGCATAGATTACTCCAAAGGCAGCCAAGTCGACGGGCTACGCGCCCTCAGATGAGGTTCTCGCCCAGGTTTTTGCCGCCGAGGACGTGCATATGGAAGTGCATGACGGTCTGGCCGGCGTTGACACCCTTGTTGGAAATGACGCGGAAACCGTCCTCCAGTCCCTTGGCCTTGGCGACCTCCTGGATGGCGTGAGCCATGGCGCCCATGGTCTCGGCAGGCACGTTGTCGGCGATGTCGCTGTAGTGCTTCTTGGGGATCACGAGCGTGTGGACCGGCGCCTGCGGGTTGAGGTCGTCGAAGGCGATGACCTGGTCGTCCTCATAGACAACGGTCGAGGGGATCTCGTGGTTGGCAATTTTACAGAAGATGCAATCGCACATAGCTGGTTCCTTTCTTACAGACCAAGGTAATTATATTTGGTCGAGATGCTTAGAACGAAAGGTTATCATCGGTGTTGGCGGCCTCGCCGTCGGCGAGCACGTCGTTGCCGTCGACGTCCTTAAGGAGCACCGAGACCTTCTGCTCGGCATCGGACAGGCGGGTGCGCAGGCTTTTGAGGAGCTCGACGCCGCGGGTGTAGCTCTCGAGCGACTCCTCAAGCTCCATATCGCCCGACTCCAGGCTGCGGATGATGAGCTCCAGCTCCTGCGAGGCCTGCTTGTACGTAAGCTGCTCGACCGGGGTCTTCTCTGCCATATCTGTTTCCTTTCCTAAGGGTCTATCACTGCGAAACGCGGTCTACTCGACCGTATCGACCGTTGCTGCCACGTTGCCGTCTGCCATGCGCACGCGAATGGCGTCGCCAGGCTTAAAGGTCTTGGCACTCGTAGCCACACCATCATCGCTGTACGCGATGGAATAGCCGCGAGCAAGCACTTTGAGCGGCGACAGGGCATCGAGCGACGCTGCCGCACGGCTCAGGTCGGACGCTGGCTTGCTGAGCATCGTGCGCCCTTGATGCTCTAGGCGGGAACTCGCAAGCGTGAGCGCATGGCGCTTACCATCGAGCCCCGAGGTGCTTGTAATCAGACGCTCGGGCAAGCGCTCAAAGTTGGAGCGGAATGTCCCGACCGAGCGTACTATGGCGCCCGACAGGCGATCGGCAGTCAGCGCAAGCTCCGATTCGCGACGCTCGACCATAAATGTGGGGTCGTTGAGGCACGGGCGACACGCAGCGGCATCGAGCGCATCACCCAAGCGAGCCGTATAGGTATCCCAGGCACGGCGACCGCGCTGATCGAGCATCTCCAGGTCGACCTGGGCCGACCCAATCATCGATGCCATCGCGGCACCCAGACGCTGATGGCGCGCCTCGAGCACATCGGCCAACTCCGTCATAGCCGGCGCCACCGATTCTGCCGCCGCCGTGGGCGTGGAGGCGCGTCGGTCGCTCACCATGTCGCAAATCGAGGTATCGGGCTCATGGCCAATGCCGGTCACCACGGGCACAGGACAAGCCGCCACCGCGCGGGCAAGCTCCTCGTCATTAAAGGTCATGAGGTCCTCAAAGGAGCCGCCGCCGCGCACCAGCAAAATACAGTCGGGCGCCGGCGTAATGGAAGCGGCGCGGCGCAAGCCATCAATGAGCTCGGCCGGCGCACCCTCGCCTTGAACCTTGGCGCCCACGCAGACAAGCTCGACGAGCGGGTTGCGACGGCGCAGCGTACGCTTGACGTCGTCGATTACCGCACCGGAAAGCGAGGTGACGACCGCCACGCGTGAGCAAAACACCGGGATGCGGCGTTTGCGGGACTCGTCCATCAGTCCCTCGCGGCGTAGCTTTTCGGCCAACTGCGCCACCTGTTGACGCAGCAGACCCTCCCCCGCCAGCGAAAACGAGCGAGCGACAAAGCTCATGCGGCCCGTGGCCTTATAGAGATTGAAGCTGCCCTTAAAGCTCACCTGCATGCCGTCACGCAAGTCGAAGGTGCGCTTAAGGTAGGCGCCCTTCCAGATGATGCAGTCAACGGCGGCCGAATCGTCCTTGATCTGGAAATAGCAGTGGCCGCTTCGGGCGTTTGGGCCACGAAAACCCGTGACCTCGCCCAGAACGCTCAGCTGCGGAATGGCATCGAGCGCACCGGCGGCGATCTCTACCGCCTGGCTCACGCTGAGCTCCTTGCGCTCCTGCTCATCCGAACCGTCGAACTCGGCGGAAACGGCATTGCCGGTTAGATTCCAGCCTGCCACGCAGCCTCCTTTCGTCATCGTGCACAAGGGCTCCGGCCCTGCGCAAATTCAAGTCCAACACATAGTACAGCGCCGCGGGGACACAAATTCCCGCGGCGCCCAGCGACCCAATTTGTTATCGGTTGGAGTTTCTGTTGTAGCGAGCCATAAGATAGAGCAGCTGAATAATCGAGGTGAGCGCCGCAGCCACATAGGTAAGCGCGGCGGCCGTCAGCACCTTCTTGGCACCGTTGACCTGCTTGGAGCTCATACCCGACTGCTCAATATACGCCACGGCGCGCCGGCTAGCATCAATCTCGACCGGTAGCGTAACCAGTTGGAACAGCACGCTAAACGAGAAGAAGATCAGTGCGAGGGTCGTGAGTCCCGCGATGTTCATAAACAGGCCCATGAGCAGCACGATGGTCCAAGTGTTCTGGGTAAAGTTGACGACCGGCACGAGGGCGGTGCGTACCTTCATCATGGCATAGCCGCTTTGACGCTGCGCGGCATGGCCTGCCTCGTGACAAGCGACAGCAACGCTTGCGACCGAGCCGCCCGAACGGTTGGAATCCGACAGATACAGATTGTTGTCCTGCGGGTTGTAGTGGTCGGTAAGCTCACCAGCGACGCCCTTGATACCCACGGCATTGCAGCCGTTGGCGTCGAGCATGCGGCGAGCGACCGTGGCACCCGTGTCGCCGTCCGAGCGAACCTTGGACCACGTCTTGTACGTCGAGTTGATATAGCTCTGCGCAGCAAGGCCAAGCACCGTACAAACAAGAACAACCAGCAGGTACAGCGGGTCGATGCCAAAGCCATATCCATAGTAATAGGGCATGCGAATTCCTCCAAATCGAGTTACACGTTGGAGGCATTCTACCCACTCGCCCAGCAGGCAAATCAACATCGATGTTTTGGCAATGTCAGCGAAAACGGCCGAGAGCGAGCAAGGTGACGTGAAAGAGAAGCGACGCGTACTTTGGTACGCGAGCGACGATTGAACGTCAGATTGCTCGCTCTCGGCCGTTTGCAGCGTCGAGCTGTTACGCGGTTTGGTAAAACCGCGTAACTATATACCTATAACAACTCAATCTTTCCGTCCTTCACGGTGAGTCCCATATTGCCGGAAAGCAGATCGTCCAGACGCGAGCCCACAAGCTCAAAACGCCAGCCTTCACGCAGGGGGCTCTGCTCGGGATGCTCAATGTAGTCGGCCAGGTCATCGCGCGAGGCAATAACCGAGGTCGCCACTCCCGAGCGTTCGGCAACCAGGCGGATGAGCGCATACATCAGGTCCGTCACGCTCTCCAGCTCCGGCGAGATCTGACGGTGCCCGCGCACCATGAGCGGCAGGCGATCGTGCGGGCAGCTCGCGCCGCGCTTGATGGCCATGAGCGCGCCGTCCACATCGCGCTCCCCCAACTGGTCGGTACCACGAATGCTACGGAACTCCTCAACGCGCACGGGATTGCGCTTAACGAGCGCAAGCAGCGTGTCGTCGGACATGACCCACTTGCGCGGGATGTTACGGCGCTCGGCGCGGTCCTCGCGCCAGGCGGCGAGCTCGCGCGCGATGCCCAACTGGTGACGGCTGCACGAATTGATGCGTTTGACCTTACGGAACGCCTCGTGGCGATCGGCGCGATAGTGCGACTCGTCAGCCAGCGGGCGCAGCTCGTCGAGCACCCAGTCCACGCGGCCCAGCTCGCGCAGGCGGCTCATCATCTCGGTATAGGCGACGATCAGGTACTTGACGTCATCGATCGCGTACTCGATCTGTTTGTCGGTCAGCGGGCGACGCGACCAGTCGGTCAGCGACTCGGTCTTGGGCAGCGAGACGCCGCAAAACGTCTGCACGAGCGCGCCGTAGGAAATCTGCTGGCGTTCGCCCAAAAAGGCGGCGGCCACCTGCGTGTCAAAAATCGGACGCGGCAGCACGCCCACGGTATGGAGCATAACCTCCATATCCTGCGAGCAGGCGTGGAAGACTTTGGTCACGCTCTCGTCGGCCATAAGCTCGGCCAGCGGCGACAGGTCGTCGATCACCAGAGGGTCGACCGCGACGCTCTCGGCAGGGGTGGCAATCTGAACCAAACACAGGCGCGGATGGAACGTGCGCTCGCGCAAAAACTCGGTATCGACGGCAATCGCGTCAAACTCACGGGCGCGCTGGCAAAAGTCGAGTAGAGCCTGATGTGTGGAAATGTACATATCAACCCATCGAATAAGGTTAGGCCCGAAAAACACGGGTAGGATAACGGCATTGTCTTACAACTATACTCGGTTAGTCACAGAACGGGAACGTAAGTATGCGCTGCCTTATCATCCACAACCCGGCATCGGGCCCCAGCTCAGATGAAATCTACGCATTCACGCACGCCCTCGCGCAGGGCGGCGACGAGGTCGTGATGCGTTTTATCGGCGATGGCATGGAACCCGAGGACGCCGTGGCAGACGTGCGCGAGTTTGATCGCGTGGTGATTTCGGGCGGCGACGGCACCGTCTCCAACGTGCTCGACCAGATGCGCGGATGCGGCGTCCCCACGCTCGTCTTCCCCTCCGGCACGGCCTGCCTGTTCTTCAACAACATCGGCAATGCCCCTGAGGCGGCGGCGCTTGCCAAGGCTTGCCGCGCCGGTCGCACGGTCAAAGTGGACATGGGCGAGCTCTTTTGGCTCGACGAGAACGGCAGAGAGAAGCGCCACGGCTTTATCATCATCGCCGGCTCGGGCTTCGACGCCGAGATCATGATGAAGGCCGCTCCCACCAAAAACGACATCGGCGAGATCGCCTACTTCCTCTCCGCTCTCGCCACGCCCAACCCCACGGTGGCGCACTTTACCATTGAGCACGACGGCATTGTCGAGGAGCTCGACGGCATCTGCTGCATGGCGGGCAATACCTCGGTCATTCAAAACGACATCAACCTGTTCCCCGACTGCCGCATGAACGATGGCATGGTCGATATTGCGGTCATCGAACCCGTGCGCACCGTTCAGCTGCTGCCTACTGTGATCACCGCTGCGCTTGACCCCGCCGGTAAGGTACTCGGGCGCCCACAGTTCAAGATCATCCAGACCAAGGAAGCCAAGATCACCTGCACCCCGTCACTGGGCATGCAGTTCGATGGCGAGATTATCTCCAGCAATTCGGGCGTCTTTGGAGCCCGCGCGCTTCCGCAATGCCTCGACCTCATCGTCGACGAATTCTCCCCGCTCGGAAAATAGGAGGACCCTATGAACGACAATCCCCTGATCGGCTTTATTGTCATCGTCTTGGCCATGCTCGTCGGTTACGCCATCAACGTGATTCACCGCCGAAAGAAGTAAATCCACATTGGTATGATATTCATCCAGTTATCGCCTCTCCCGCTGTTTATGCATTCGTCAAATAGCGGGGGATTTTCATTTCGGGCATTCCCAGCTACTTTATTCGGCTACAGTAATTACAGGGCGTCTTTATTAAAGTAAAGTTGCAAACTGAGTACGATTAACCGCTCATCGCATATTTCATCACGCTTATCGAGTAAGTTTCTTTCATAGATGAATATTGTTTCCAGTTCGTTACGCTAATGAGGTGTCTTTATTGGCTGAAGCCCTCTGGCGACAGAGGGCTTTCGCACGCTGGGAGGGAAAATGAGGAAAACTCGCCCCGTCAACGCGCTCAAGAAGCTTGGCATAGGCCTTGCATTTGGAGCTGCAACCATCATGTCCATGCCGACCTCTGCACTCGCTTGCACGCAGGTCTACATGGGCAAAAACCTTACGGCCGACGGCAACACGTACTACGGCCGTTCCGAGGACTATGGCCCGCGCTATCTTAAGCACTTTGGCATTGAGCCCTCTCACGGCCCGGGACATACGTACAGCTCGGACGAGTCTTCGTTCATGTACACCTCGACCAAGACCACGTATCGCTACACCTATGTACGCGACCATCCCTCGCAGTGGGATGAACGCTGGGATGCCTACTCTGAAGCAGGCATCAACGAGAAGGGCGTATCCTGCTCCGCCACGCTAAGCACCAGTATGAATGCAGATGCCGAGACAGCAGACCCCCTGACTAAAACCGGCATCGGCGAGTACAACTACGCCAGCGTCATCCTGGGCGAGAGCGCCACGGCCCGCGAGGGCGTCGAGCTCCTCGGCAGCCTGATTGACGAGCAGGGCGTCTGCTCCAACGACCAGATCATCATCGCCGACAACAACGAGACCTGGCTATTTGCCGTGCTTTCCGGTCACCAGTGGATCGGCATGAAGCTCGCCGACGACGTCGCCTCGATCAACCCCAACATCGGCAACCTCAACTACGATGTCGACCTCAACGACCCCGAGAACTGCCTGCACTCCGAGGGCATCGAGTCCATGCCTAAGGAGAAGGGCTTTGCCGAGTACACCGACGGCAAGTTCGACGTCGCCGCAACCTATGGCGAGACCATTCAGAATTCCGGTATGCACCAGTGGACCCGCTACGTCCAGGGCCGTAACTACTTTGGCAACGAGCTCCAGGAGGGCACCGACTACGAGATCGTCAAGGACGAGCGCGAAGAGGCTCGCGCCACGACCGGCGCCTTGGTCCACGAGATGCAGCCGCTGTTCTTCCAGCCTGGAAAGAAAGACTGGACTACCTTTGAGATGATTCGCTCTCTCGGTAACCGTGGCGAGAATACCCCGGGCCTTAACGCCAACACTGACGGTGCCTATGCCATCGGCACCGAGCGCAACACCGAGATTCACGTCTTCCAGGTTCGCAACGGTCTTGATCCCCAGGTTGCAACAATCCAGTGGGAAATGCTCTCCCGCGCCGCGTACTCCGTCGCCATCCCCTTCTACTCCGCGCTGATTACCGAGGTTAGCCCGTATTTCAGCGACCAGACCGTCTCCTTCGACCACTGCAAAGAGACGGACATCGTGAACAACGAGGAGCCCGAGAACTCCATCAACTACGTCCTCATGGACATCAGCTCCCTCTGCTTTGAGAATCCCGATACCCTTGGTATCAGCGTCCGCTCCTACCTCGATGCACTCCAGAACGAGCTCATCGAACAGAACAAGGAAGTCGACGCCGCCATGCTGGCCGAGACGACCACCGAGGGCCGCACCGCTCTGGCCAACAAGGCCGGCAAGGCTGCCACCGAGAACACCTACGTCAAGTGCAAGGCCCTGCTCCAGGAGATGCGCGCCTATCAGAAGGCCGGAAACTTTGACGAGCCCTTCACCCCGAGCGACCTGAACACCGAGACCAACGGCCTCAAGGTGTCCATCACTTACGCCAAGGATGCTCTTGCCACCGATCCGGTCACCCCGGATCAGCCCGGCACCCCCGAGCAGCCCGGCACCCCCGAGCAGCCCGGCACCCCCGAGCAGCCCGCTAAGCCCGAGCAGCCCACCACCAAGCCTGAGAAGCCTGGCAAGTCGGACACCACAACCACAGTAACCGCCAACAAAACGAACACCAAGGGCGGCCTGCCCACCACCGGTGATCGTTTTGATGGCCGCATGGTGGCTGCATTCGCCATCGCTGGCGTTGCCGTCATCTCCGCCGGTGGTTACTTCCTCTACCGTCGCAACAAGGAGTAACGTCCTAGCTGAGCGGGCAAGGCAGCAATGGCAGCCTCGCCCGCTTAGCCCGCTCTTTTGACCGGCGGGAAACCCGCCGGTTGATTTTCAATCTCAGCGCAACAGCCTGAACGGACCCCGCGTTTCCGCAGCTAGCGCAACGCGGAAATAGCCCC
>NZ_JADNHZ010000030.1 GCF_015554145.1 Collinsella aerofaciens
GTGGTAGCCCGTACCAGATTCGAACTGGTGATCTCCGCCTTGAGAGGGCGGCGTCCTAAACCGCTAGACGAACGGGCCACATGACATCTGCACTGCCGTGCTGCGAGAAAATATATTACGGGACAAAAAACATCAGCGCAAGAAGAAATTCCAAATTGCCGAAAAAATTGTCGGCAGGTTATGGAACGCGCAGGTCAACTGGTTAGCTAGTTCAAGTTGAGATGAGCCAGGAGGGCTTCGCGGTTGTTGGGGATGTTGTCCTCGATCACGGCGTCGAGGGCGGCGTTGAGAAGCTGTCCCAGCTCCGGCCCCGGCTTGACGCCGGCGCGGATCAGGTCGCCACCATTGATGGCAAGCATCTTGAGTGTATAGGGCTCCCCCGCCTGCAGCAGATCGTGGGCGAGCGCACGCATCTCCTCAATCGTCTCGACGTAATAGAAGCACGACGGGGCCTTACCAAGTGTGTCAGCACGCTTAAGATCCATGAGCTCGTCCATCAGACGCGGCGTGTCGACGCCCTCGCCCGAAAGCGCGCGCATCATATTGAGCAGGCAGGAGCGCTCGGGGCGCAGCGGCTTGTCATGGTATTTGATGAGCAGGCACACATCGCGCACCAAATCGTGCGAGAGCGCCAGGCGATCCATAATGACGCGCGCCTTCTTGGCGCCGAGCTCGGGATGACCGTAGAAGTGGCCACTGCCGGCGTGATCGACCGTAAAGCAATCGGGCTTGGAGACGTCATGCAAAAACGCTGCCCACATTACGCTCGGCGAAGGCGCCACGCCATCGCACAGCGCCAGCTCCCCTGCCACCGTCAGCACGCGGGCGATATGTTCGTAGACGTTAAACGCATGATAGACACTGCGCTGGTCAAACCCACGAGCCGGCGCAAGCTCGGGCACGGCGGCGCAGATGAGCTCGGGGTAGCGAAGCATCGCGTCTCCCCCGTGGCCGGTCGATAGAATGCCCTCGAGCTCAATACCCACGCGCTCGCGCGCCACGGCATCGAGCAGCGGCGCGCACTCGGCAAGGGCACACTTGGTCTCGGACTCAATCACAAAGTCTAGGCGGCAGGCAAAACGCACCGCACGCAACATGCGCAGGGCATCCTCGTTAAAGCGGCGCTTGGGATCTCCGACGGCACGAATCAGCTTGCGGTCTAGGTCGCCCTGGCCATCGTAGCGGTCGACAAGGCCGCGCTCGGGATGCCACGCCATGGCATTGACGGTAAAGTCGCGGCGCGCAAGATCGTCCTCAAGCGACGCCGCACGCTCCACACTCTGAGGATGACGACCGTCGGTATAGAAGCCATCCAGGCGGTAGGTGGTAACCTCGATGCGTTCGCCATCGCAAATAGCCGTAATGCCACCGAATTTAATGCCAGATTCGACAACCGCAATGCCGTCAGCCTCGAGCGCCGCCTTTGACTCCTGCCACAGGCCGCTGCAACACATATCTACATCGTGGCTGGGGCATCCCATCAGCGCGTCACGCACCCAACCGCCCACGTACCAGGCCTCAAGACCAGCATCCTCGAGGGCTCGCAACACACGCAGAGAGGCGGCTGACGGCTGCGTGGCGTTGAGCGAAACATTGCACATTCCTGTGGCCTCCAGCGACTATCAAATTGGCTATCGATTGCGTCTGCAAGAAGTCTAGCAAGAAACAGCCTCCACTGCACACGCAAGTCCGATAAACAAAAACGCATCCGTCCTGGTCTAAGACGGATGCGAAATCATTGAACAATTCAGGCAAGGTGCCGGAACTAGCAAACCTGACGGATTGCAATACCCTTCTGATACTCATCGACCTTGGCGAAGTCGCCCAGACCGGGGCACTCGACCACGTTGGCGCCGGTGGCCATCGAGAGACGCAGGGCGTCCTCGACGCGCTCCGGGGCGTCGTGCCACACGGACAGGAAGGCGGCCAGCGAAGAGTCACCGGCGCAAACGGTCGACAGCAGCTTGACCTCAAAGGTACGGTTGGCAAACCAGATGTGCTCGCCGTTGGAGAAGTACGCGCCGGCGCCACCCAGGGTCAACAGCACGTTCTTGGCGCCCTTGGCATGCAGTTCGGCCATCGCGCCCTTGACAGACTCGTCGTCGCCACCGCTCACCTTAATGCCAAAGATGTCGAGCAGCTCGTCGTCGTTAGGCTTAATGAGGAGCGGCTCCATAGCAATGAGGTCGGCCAACTGATGGCTCGAAATATCGAGCACGAACTCGGCGCCTTTCGCCTTCACGCGACGCAGGACCTCGGCAAGGAAGCCCTCGGAGGTGTTGGGGGGCAGCGAGCCGCTAATGACCAGGCAGGTCATGTCATCGAGCGAATCGATGAGCTCAAACATCTCCCGCTCGTTGGCCTCGTTGATGGCGGCACCGGCGTTGACCATGTTGTACTCGGTGTCGGGGCCGGCGTTGAGGAACACATTGACGCGCGTGATGCCGTCGGTCCACACGGGCTTGACGGGCACGCCCAGGGCCTCGGCGCCCTTAACGATAAACTCGCCCGAGAAACCGGCGAAAAAGCCCAGGATCGTGGTGTCGACGCCGTAGTGGTCGAGCGTAAACGAGACGTTGAGGCCCTTGCCGTTGGGCGTGTAGACGGCGTTGCGGGTACGCGTGACGGTGTTGGCAGCAAGACCGTCGCAGGTGATGTTGTAGTCAATGGCGGGATTTGCAGTGAGCGTGTAAATCATGAATGTTCCTTTCACAAGGCAACGTGTTAATGAAAGTATATTCCACGCATCGGTAAAAGGCTAGGACAACTCGGTGAACGGTGTGGAAGCGATGAAGTACGGAAGGACTCCTCTCCCCCGTGGCGGAACAAAAAGGCGCCCCAGCCGAAACCGGGGCGCCGCATGCGCACGAATATGTCGCGTTTCGATTACTGACGATCGAGCTTGCGGACAGCAACGCGCTTGCTGTACTCGTCAACGTGACCGAAGTCGCCGATGCCAACGGACTCAGCGACGTTGGCGCCGGTGGCCATAGCGAGCTTCATGGCCTCCTCGACGTTGTCGCGATCCCTGTACCACTTGTGCAGGAACGCAGCGAGGGTGCAGTCGCCGGCGCAGACGGAAGAGACCAGCTTGATGTTGAACTCACGCTTGGCGTACCAAATGTCCTCGCCGTTGGAGAAGTAGGCGTCGCCACGGCTACCACGGGTGAGCAGCACGTTCTGAACGCCCGCGTCGTGAGCCATCTTCATGGCAACGCGGACCTCGTCATCAGTGTCGACCGGCACGCCGAAGATAGCCTTCATCTCGTGATGGTTCGGCTTGATGAGCAGCGGCTTCTTGTGAGCGAGCTCCTTGAGCTTGTCGGAGGACAGGTCCAGGACGACATCGGCGCCACGGGCCTGAGCGTGCTCCATGACCTGAGCCAGGAAGTCGGGCGTAGCTTTGGGAGGCACGGAGCCAGAGACGATCAGGCACTCAAGATCGCCCGCGGTGTCCAGGATGTTGTAGAGCTCCTCCTGGTGCTGCGGCGTGATCGGAGCACCAGGGTTCAGGATGCCGTACTCGTGCTGGCCATCGTTGACGTAGGTGTTGATACGCGTGATGCCGTCGGTCCAGACCGGGCGGCACAGGCAACCCAGGTTCATGACCTCCTCGACGATAAACTTGCCCGTGAAGCCAGCGAAGAAGCCGAGCGCGACGGTGTCGACGCCCATCTTCTTAAAGGCGAAGGACACGTCGAGGCCCTTGCCGTTAGCCGTGTAGCTGGCCGAGCCGGTGCGGACGTTCTCGTCGGGCTCGAGCGGAGAGCTCGAAACCGTCATGTCGACAGCCGGGTTAGCGGTTAGCGTGTAGAACATTTACAGTACCCCCTGTATATGTGAGGGCCGCGTGATTGGCCCATTCCAACCACGCGGTTACCTCTGATACCAAATTAGCGAGCAGCAGACTCGAGCAGCGCCTTGACCTCGGCGGCAGTGTTGCAGGCGAGTGCCTTCTCGGCGAGCTCGTCACACTCGGCCTTGGTCCACTGGCTGATGGTCTTGCGGGCGCGTAGGATGGACGGAGCGCTCATCGAGAACTCCTCCAGGCCCCAGCTGATCAGCAGCGGCTCGAGCAGCGGATCGGCAGCGGCCTCGCCGCACATACCGACCATGATGCCGGCCTTCACGCCGCTCTCGATGATGTTCTTGAGCGAGCGGAGCACGGCGGGATAGTACACCTGGTACAGGTTGGAGATGGTGTCGTTGCCACGGTCGGCGCACATGGTGTAGCCGATCAGGTCGTTGGTGCCGATGGAGAAGAAGTCGGCGACCTCGGCCAGACGGTCAGCGAGCAGCGAAGCGGCGGGCGTCTCGACCATAATGCCGACCTCGATGTTCTCGTTGAACTTGCGACCCTCTTCGGTCAGCTCGGCCTTGCACTGCTCGACGAGCTCCTTGACAGCCAAGACCTCCTCGACGCAAGTGACAAGCGGGATCATGATCTTGACGTCACCAAAAGCGCTGGCGCGCAGCAGGGCGCGGAGCTGAACCTTGTACTGGTCGGGATTGGCCAGGCAGTAACGCACGGCGCGGAAGCCCATGAAGGGGTTATCTTCCTTGACCATGTGCAGATACGGAATCTCCTTGTCGCCACCCACATCGAGCGTGCGGATGATGACCGGAGCGCCCTTGAGCGCGCTGGCGACCTTGCGGTAGGCGTTGAACTGCTCCTCCTCGGAAGGAAGCTCGGCGGAGTCCATGAACAGGAACTCGGAGCGGAACAGACCGATAGCCTCGGCGTCGTGATCGAGCGCGTTGGGCACGTCATCGGGGTTACCGATGTTGCAGGCGATGATCTTCTTGATGCCATCGGCAGTCACGGACGGCTTGCCACGGAAGGCCTCGAGGGCTGCCTTCTCGGCAGCAAAGGCCTCGGCCTTGGCGGTGTAGGCAGCGAGCGTCTCCTCGTCGGGATCAGCCTCGACGATACCCTTGCCGCCGTCGACGACAACGGTCATGCCGTTGCGCAGCGCAGTGCAGCTGTTAGAAACCGAAAGGACGGCAGGAATCTCGAGGGCGCGCGCGATAATCGCGGAGTGCGACGTGCGGCCACCGGTCTCGGTGACGATACCGGCAACGTGGGCCTTATCGATCGTGGCGGTCATGGACGGCGTAAGGTCGTGCACGACAACAACGGTGTTCTCGGGCAGGACGGAGAGGTCGACGACCTCCTTGCCCAGCAGCTCGGCCAGAATACCGGTGCGGATGTCGGCGATGTCGGCTGCGCGCAGACGGAACATCTCGTCGTCCATGGACAGGAACATGTTCTCGAACATGGTCGAGGTGTCCATGAGCGCCTGCTCGGCGCAGGTGCCACCGTCGATGGCGGCGTTGATGGCGTCAGTCATGCCCGGGTCCTGAGCCAGGACAATGTGTCCGCTCATGATCTCGGCCTCGGCCTCGCCCACCGTCTCCTTCATGTGGTCAGCCTGAGCCTGAGTCTTCTCGCAGAAGACCGAAAGAGCGGTCTGATAGCGCTCCTTCTCTGCTGCCGAATCAGCAACCTCGTGCGGCTCAAACGTCAAGTCGGGATCGACGGCGACCATGACGGTGCCGATACCGATACCCTCGGATGCGTTGACTCCCTGATACATTCCCATTCCTCTCTCCGTGTCATGTGATAAAGCGTTTTGCCATATCCATGACAAAAGAGCGCAGCTACCTTGATACAGGTCACTGCGCCCCCAAGTATGAACTTAATTGTTCAACATGCGACCCGTTTGAGTTCTACTCGCCAAGACCGCTCTTGATGAGCTCGATGGCAGCAGCCAGAGCCTCGGCCTCGTCGGCGCCGTCGCACTTGACCTCGACCTCGGTACCGCAGGGGATACCAGCAGCCATGAGGGCCATCGGGGACTTACCGTTGACCTCCTTCTCGGGGGTGACGACCGTCACGTCACAGGCGTACTTGCCCATGGTGGAAGCGAACAGGCCGGCCGGACGCATGTGCAGACCCTGAGGATTAACGAGGGTAGCCTTCTCAGAAACCATAATTGACTCCTTTTTTGTGTTTAACCCCTGTCGTGCATGCGGCAGGAGTCAGATTCACGACGTTGTTTATATTAACTCACATCAAACGGTTTTTCATTGTGGTTTACACGAATTATTGGACGGATGTCGTTGCTGCACGCTCGTCTGCCGGGCGGGGCGGTTAAGTTTGCTGCTCTACAGTCCTGCGCAAGACGGAAAGCACATTAAGTGCTTTCCTTTGCGTGCGGAACTCGCGACAAACTTAACCTCCCCGCCCGGCAGACGAGCTGCGGAAACTCGGTCGGTCCTGAGCAATATGGTGCGAACGGAATTCTGGCTGAATATTTGTCCGCGCGGACGAGCCAATAGACAGGCCGCGCTATCCCCTTCTTCTAAGTTGCGGTGAAATAGAGACTGAATTATGGGTTGAAACGGTTAAACAGTCCTTATTTCACCGCAAGTTAGAAGAAGGGCATGAAAAAGGCGGAGGCCCTGGGGAGGGTCTCCGCCTTATATACAGGGGCGATGTTATTCGCGAACTGGGGGATTAGACCAGGCGAGCGTTGATCGTCTTGGCGATCTCGGCGGCGTCGGTGGAACCCTTGACGGTGGCACGGAAGTCCTGGTCCATGAGCGCCTCGGCGACCTTGGACAGGATCTTGAGGTGCGTGGTGCCAGCCTGTGCGCCCGGGATAAGCAGCGCAATGGCCACGTTGACGGGAGCGCCGTCCATGGTGTCCCAACCGGTCACGCCAGACTCGTCCTTGACGACGATGACGGCGGCCTCGGTGATGGCGTCGGACTTGGCATGCGGGATGGCGAAGCCCTCCATCATGCCCGTGGTGCCCTCGGCCTCGCGGGCCAGGAAGGCGTTCATCACGGCGTCGGCGTCGCCGGCGATACCGGCCTTAACGGCCTGGTTGGAGACAAAGCTCAGAGCCTCGTCACGAGAAGCGAAGTCCTCGGCGACAAAAACGTTCTCGACCTTCACGAAGTCGGCAGCCTCGGCCTTGGGAGCCTCGACAGCAGCGACCTTGGGGGCCTCAACCGGCTTGGCTGCAGGAGCGGCCTTCTGGTTCTTCTCGAAGTCGTACTTCTTGAAGGCCACGAACAGGATGCCACCGACCACGGCGCCGATGAGGATCGCGAGGACCCACAGCGGACCGTTCTCGACAACGGGCAGGACCAGGAAGCCACCGTGAGGCGCCGGATCGTGAACGTTGAACATGATGGTCAGAATCGAAGCGATGGACGAACCAACCATCATGATGGGCATGACGGGCCAGATGTTCTTGGTCATGAACGGAATGGCGCCCTCGGTAATGTGGGTGCAACCAAGAATGAGGTTGACGATACCGGCGTCGTGATCCTCCTGGCTGAAGTACTTCTTGCCGACAACGACGGCGAAGGTGGTGATCAGCGGCGGAACGATGCAAGCGGCGGAGACGGCAGCCATGAAGTTGGTTCCGAAGTTGTAAGTATCGGTGCCGACACCGGCGGCCAGGGCCTCGGTGAGCATAGCGGTACCGGTAACGTAAGCAGCCTTGTTGACCGGGCCGCCCATGTCAAAGGCGCACATGCAACCGATAGCAAGACCCAGGACAACAGCGCCAGAGGCAGACAGACCCTTGAGGAAGTCCATCATGGCGGTGTTGATGGCAGCCATGGGGCCGGAGATGCCGAGCATCACGAGACCGACAATCAGCGTGGAGAACAGTGGGTACAGGAAGATAGCCTTGAGGCCGTCCAGGTTCTTGGGCAGACCGGCAAAGACCTTCTCGAGCAGCAAGATGACATAGCCAGCGAGGAAGCCGCCGACGATGCCGCCCAGGAAGCCGAAGCCCACGCCGGCGCCACCGGCGTCGATCATGCCGGTATCGGCGTTAACAGGCAGGCCCTGGATGGCGATCATACCGGCAACAAAACCGGGGACGAGTGCCGGGCGCTTGCCGATGGACTCGGCGATGTAGGCGGAGAGCACCGGAACCATGAGGTTCATGGCGATGCCGCCAATGATCTTGAGCATAGCGGCAAAACTGTTGTAGTCAGAAGCCGTCGAATCGAAGGACGTGATGCCCCACAGGAACGAAATGGCGGTCAGAACACCACCAGCAACGACGAAGACCAGCATGTGGCTGACGCCGTTCATGAGGTGCTTATAGATGATGTGGCCGACGGATTCCTTCTCCTCGACCTCGTCCTCGACATCGGCGGCAGCGGCAACCGTGTCGTCGCCCTTGGCGGCGAGCGCGCGATCAATCAGCTTGCCGGCGGCCTCGACGGACAGGGCCTTGGAAACGCCGACGGAAACCATGGGCTTACCGGCGAAACGCTCAGCCTGGACATCCTTATCGGCTGCAACGACGACGGCCTTGGCACCGGCGATCTCACCCTTCGTGAGCTCGTTCTCGACACCGACCTGGCCATGAGTCTCGACCTTAATGGTCAGACCTCGCTCGGCAGCCGCCTTCTCCAGCGCCTCCTTCGCCATGAAGGTGTGCGCAATGCCGGTCGGGCAACCGGTCGCGGCGATGATGTCAAACTTAGCCATGTGTCCCTCCTTTTTAAGTTTTGCGCCCGCAGGCGCTCCCCTACACGCGCGTCCTTGCGCGCTTTTCCACAACTGAAAGATACCAACCCAGCGCTTTCGCGGAAAGGGAAATGTCCCAATTCTCCGGTGAAAGGTTCTTTCATGCCCGTAAACGGTTGATGAAAGTTTACCATCAACACGTAAAACGGCAAGGAGTATCTTGTAATTGAAAATGCCCCTATACTAGGACATTACAAAACGAGTCCGATTGTCATGCCAACCAGGAGCCATCCATGACCGATAGTAGCAAGAGCGCGCTCTCTCTCATTAGCACCCACAAGGGATACAGCGAGTCCGAACAGCGCATTGTTGACTATATTTTGGAGCACCAGTCCGAGGCGCCGCGTCTGACGGCCGCCCAGCTTTCGCGTGCCGCCGCCACATCCGAGGCAACCGTTTCGCGTTTCTGCCGCAAGCTGGGCTTTGGCAGCTTCCGCAGCTTTCAATTTTCGCTGGCGCGCGATCTGGAGAGCCAACGCAACGAGGGCGTGACCGACGAGGTCTCACTCGACAGCATGGAGCAGAGCCTTAAGAATATCTTGGCTGCCAAGGTCAGCGAGCTTAACGCGACAATCGACGGAATCGACCACGATACGCTGGCGGCCGTTGTGCATGCCCTTAAGCATGCAGGGGTTATTGAGTTTGCGGCTGTGGGCAATACGAACGCGGTCGCGCTCGACGCGACGTTTAAGTTCTCGCAGCTAGGCCTACGCTGCATGGCAAGCACCATCAGCGAGACATCAATAGGCTTTGCGCTCACGTTGCGCCCCAGCGACGTTATCGTGCTGATCTCGAACTCCGGCAAGTCGCGTCGACTCAATCGCATGGCAAAAGCGGCTCGCGACTGCGGTGCCACCGTAGTCGTCATCAGCAGTGACAGCAAGTCTCCACTTGCGCGCCTAGCCGACTACACCTTTAATACCGTCAATCACGAGGCGCTGCTGACAACGGGTGACTTCGCGTTCTCCAAAATGAGCGCAACGATGATCATAGAGGTCATCTACAACTTCCTGCTGCCCGAAATCGAGGACGCCCGAGAGCACATCAGCTTCTACGAGGAGCTCATCCAGCCGGATAAGGTCGTGGAGTAGGCAACTTGGGGAGCCGATAGACGCCACTCGCCACGAAACCGGCCCATCTACTACGTTTTATCCGTATGGCCCAACCACATACCGAAAATAGAGAAAACCGCAGGCATTCTACCTGCGGTTTTCTTTTGCAATTCTTGGCGTGTTTGCCGATAGCCCATTAAACGTAGTAGATGGGCTGGTTTCGTGGCAGCCGGGTCGGACTTGCACGTGGCGGCTCGGCCTAAGCACGCGCTTCTTCCAGCATCTGCTTGGCGTGCGCCAGGCTCGCCTCCGACTGATCGCCGCTGAGCATGCGGGCAATCTCGGCGGTGCGAGCCTCGCCGGTCACTTCGTCCAAATGCGTCTGAGGAACGTCGCCGGGCTCTTTACTGACCACGTAATGCTTGTCGGCCATGACCGCAACCTGCGCAAGGTGCGTTACGACGATGACCTGATGCGTGACAGCAAGATCGGCCAGCACGCCAGCAAGAGCACGAGCCGTGGAGCCGCCAACACCCGCATCGACCTCGTCAAATACCAACGTGTCGACGCCGTCCGCATTACCCAAGACTACCTTGCTCGCAAGCATGACGCGGCTGAGCTCACCGCCCGAGGCGATGCGGCGCAAAGGACGCGGCGTCAATCCGGCGCCGCTGCGATACAAAAGCTCATAGCTCGAAGGGCCCGCCGGCGTCCACTCGGCACGCGGAAGATCACGCGATTCCCAGACGAGTTCGGCGCCGCCCATTTCCAGGCGTGCCATCTGACGGCCAACCTCGTGACAAAAACGCGGGGCTGCCGTATTGCGTTCACGCTTAAGCGCCTTGGCGGCGGCGAACAGTTCGCGCTCCGCCGCGCCGAGTGCCTCGCGTGCCTTCCTAATCTGCTCGTCACCATCGTCCACCAGCGATAACAACTCCCGCGAGCGGTCACGCATGGCAAATACATCGTCCATGGTGGGACCCCACTGCCGCAGAAGTCCCTTAAGGTCGGAATACCGCTCGCGCATGCGAGCGAGCTCGCGAGGATCGAACGCAACGCCATCGCGATAAGCACGCAGCTCGTTGGCGCAATCCTCGAGTGAGATACAGGCGTCCGAAAGTGCGTCGGCGATGTCACCCAGCTTGCGATCGACGGTCGCCATGCGCGACAGTTCTGCCACGGCGCCGTTCACGGCATCGAGCGCTCCCCCTTCGGCAGCAAGGGAGGCATGGGCATCGCTGGCCGTCGCCACCAGCACCTCGGCATGCTCGGAGCGCGGCAGCAACTCCTCGAGCTCCTCATACTCACCCGGCTTGGGGTCGACCTCGGCGATACGCTCCAGAGCGAAGCGCGCCTCCTCGACGCGACTCCCCTGCGCACGCGACGCCTCCTCTACGCGACGGACCTCCTTGGCAGCCGCACGCGACGCCTTAAAGCAGGCACGGTACTTTTCCAGCGCCTCGAGCGCAGAGCGACCAGCCCAGGCATCGACCATGGCAACATGATGTGCCGGATCGAGCAGGCGCTGATGTTCATGCTGGCCGCACAGATCCATCATCACGCCGACGCGCTCGGAAAGCTCGCGCACGCTGGCAATGCGACCATCAATCTTGACGCGGCTGCGGCCCTCGGCAGAAAGGCTGCGCTGCACGGTGAAGCCCTCCGTGTCGTGCGGGCCATCGAACAAGCGCGCCTCGACGCTCGCAAGCGCCTCGCCCTCGCGCACGGTCGAAGAATCTGCGCGTTCGCCCAAGATGAGCTTAAGCGCCGAGAGCAGCGCGGTCTTGCCGGCTCCAGTCTCGCCGGTTAGGACAGTTAGGCCCGCGCTGGGCACCAGCGTCGCTTCACGAATGAGTGCAATGTTTGAAACCTGCAGCTCATCGATCATGGCGAACTCCGTAGAAAACGCGGCTTACCGAGTTGTAGAAGCTCTCGGGACCATAGTCGAGCAGCAGCACATCGCCGGGACCGCGACGCACGGCCACGCTCTCGACGGTGCCGTCGCAGGTAATAAACTGCCCGTCGATGGCAATAGCCGGCACACTCGGGCGGTCATCGGACATGAAAATCTCGACAACATCACTCGGCGAGGTCAAAAAGGCACGGGCCTGAATCGTATGCGGCGCGATAGGCACGCAGACCATGCCCGTGTAATCCGGACTCACGATAGGACCGCCGGCACTGAGGGCATAACCCGTGGAGCCGGTTGCCGTGGACACGACCACACCATCGCCGCGCAAGCGATCGATATGGTGGCCCGACACGGTGATGTCGAACTCGACCATATCGGACAAGGGCCCACGCGTGAGTGCCATGTCGTTGAGCGCGAACGAACGCACGACATCCTTCGTGCCGTCCTCACGCACGGAAACGATGTCTGCGGCGATCGTAGCGCGACGGCTCACGTGGAGCTCACCGGACAGGGCATCGCTCACAACCTGCAAAATGTCGCGCTCCTCGGGACTCGCTGCGGTCAAAAAACCCAGATGACCATAGGAAAGACCAAGAATGGGAATCTCGCGATAGTTGAGGATGCGGGCAGCCCGCAAAAGCGTGCCGTCGCCGCCGAGTGTGATGACCAAGTCGGCATCGTCAACATCAGGCGTGCTCTGAATCTTCGAACGCTGATCGGCCGCCCATGCGACCTCGTAGCCCTGGCGCGTCAGCCAGAGCTCGAGCATCAGGCCGCTCTCGACCGCCTCTTGCTTGTAGTAATTGGGAACCAGAAAGACCTTCATAGCGTTGCTGCTTTCTCGCTCAAAGCCGATGCCTGGGATTGCAACTCGTCATCGGAGCGCTCGCCGGGGGCAAGTCTCGTGCCGTACAAGAAAAACTCAATATTGCCCTTGGCGCCATGGATAGGCGACACGCACACGTCGACCGGGAACAGGCCCTTCGTGGCAAACAGATCGATTGCCGCAACAAGCGTGTCGACACGCACGGCAGGGTCGGTCACGATACCGCCCTCGCCCACCAACGCCGCCGGAGCCTCAAACTGCGGCTTTACCAGCGTACAAAACGAACCCGTAGGCGTCAGGCACGCCAGCACCGCATCGATGATGTTCGCGATGCTGGTAAACGACACGTCGCACACGGCCAGGTCGATAGCGCTCTCGTAGCCAAGCTCGGGCAGCTGCGTCACGTTGGTGCGCTCGTGCAGCGTCACGCGATCGTCCTGACGTAGTGACCAATCGAACTGGGCACGTCCCACGTCAACCGAGACGACGGACGCGGCGCCGCGCTTAAGCAGACAATCGGTAAAACCGCCGGTAGAACAGCCCACGTCCAGGCAGGCAAGGCCCGTCGGGTCGATATCAAACGCATCGAGCGCGCCCTCGAGCTTAAGGCCGCCACGTCCAACATACGGGATGCGACCCTTCACGTGCAGCGGCAGGCCCGGGGCAACCTTAAGCCCCGGCGAGGTCAAGCGCTCGCCACCGCTCGAGACCAAGCCGGCCATAAGAGTGCGAAGGGCATCCGCGCGATCGGCGCAGATGCCCTGTGAAATCAGTTCGTCATCAAGACGCACGCGTTTCATGAATGCCATCAACCATTCGTATCCGGAGATGCGGCTAGCTATCCTGGGATTCGTTTGCCGCATCCTCATCATATTCCTGCTCGAGCTTATCGGCCTCACGAGGCGTCAGCTCAAACTTGTCGACCATATCGACCGCGCGGGAGCCCAGCTCAATCGCCTCGTCAAACAGATCGAGTGAACGCTCCAAGGACGTATCCTTGGAGCGAACGGTAGCGATGATCTGGTCCAGACGGTCCGAAATCTCATCAAAGTTGCGGACAGAACCCTCTGGCATGGCTACTCCTCGACGGAGTCGACATCAGTCTCGGCGGCGTCCGCGCCCTCGGCCAGCACACCAGCCTCAGCCTGGGCAACCGCAACTTTAGCGGCAGCCTCGGCAGTCTGGGCCTCCTCGCGAGCGCGATCCTCGGCGAGCAGCTCTTGGTACAAGTCCTCGCCCGGCAGCTCCTCGCTGCGAGCGATCTTGCCCAGCACGCCGTTGACGAACGACGCGGACTGGTCAGTGCCATAGGCCTTGGCGAGCTCGACGGCCTCGTTGATCACGATGGCGTCCGAGACCTCCTCGTCGGTGAGGAAACGCATCTCATAGACGGCGATACGCAGCAGATTGCGGTCGGCGCCGGGCATGCGCATAAGATCCCAGTTCTTGGCGACGGCGCGCAGGGCACAGTCGATGCGATCGATATGCTCGTAGGCACCGCGGCACAGCTCCAGAGCATAGGGGTCGAGGGGGCCCTTCGAGATCAGGAAATCGCCCTCGAGGACGCGCTCGAGCGGACTGTCCGTGGCCTCGGCCTGGAACAGCAGCTGCAGCGCCTGACTGCGGGCAAGCGTACGCCCGCGATAAACCTTAAGGCTCAAAGGTTACTCCTTGGGGAAAACGAGGCCGTCGATGCAAACGTCAACGCGCTCGACCTCAACGCCCACCTGGGCATCGATGGCAGCGACCACGGCAGCGCGAACGGTCTCGGCGAGTTTCTTGAACGGATAGCCAAAGAACACCACAACGCGCACGGTGAGTGCGAGCTTGTCGCCGACGACCTCGGTCTCGACCGCCGGCTCGGAAGCCGGGGCCTTGGACGAGAGCATCATGGAGACAAGGTTGGTGGCAAGGTCCTTGACGCCAACGGAGGCGATGCCCTCGACATCCGACACGGCGCGCGAGACGATGGCGGTCAGAACATCGGGCGAAATGCCGATGCCGTCAATCTTGATTTCCTGGGGCATGAGTCCTCCTAGAAGAGTTGGTTGCTAGACGCGGGAAACGAACTTGCCGTCGCGGGTGTCAACCTTGATGACCTCGCCCTCGTTGAGGTACATGGGGACCTGGATGACTGCGCCGGTGTCGATAGTGGCCGGCTTGGTGGAACCCTGGACGGTATCGCCCTTGAAGCCCGGGTCGGTCTGGACGATGGTGGTCTCGATGAACATCGGCGGGGTCACGCCCATGAGCTCGTCGTCAGCGAAGAGAAGCTGGCAGGTGTCGTTCTCGCGCAGCCACTTGGAGTTCTCGCCCACCATGTCCTCGGGAACGGGAACCTGCTCGTAAGACTCGTTGTCCATGAAGATGTAGTCAGCGCCGTCGTTGTAGAGGTACTGGAACTCACGGGTGGTGAGCATGACGCTCTCGAACTTGGTGCCGGCGTTGCAGGTGTTCTCGACGACGCGGCCGCTCTTGATGTCGCGGGTCTTGTAGCGCACGAAAGCGCCGCCCTTGCCCGGCTTGACGTGCTGGAACTCGACGATGGTGTAGACCTTGTCCTTAATGCGGAGACCGAGGCCGTTCTTGAAGTCGGCGGTAGAAATGGTAGGCATAGCGACCTTTCTTGTTATGGGCAGAACGCACAAGCGTCCAAATTACATACGACCGAAATTATACACTTGCAGACGGCGGCTGCGGCGAGCGCATAAAAAGAGAACGCGGGGCGCCCGAATCATTTCGGACGCCCCGCCTCCAAAAACCCAACTGGACGGTTTAGCAATCGATGACGTGCAGGTCGTGCGGGGTCTTGGTGAAGGGCTCATAGCCGTTCTCGGTAACGACACCGTAGTCCTCCAGGCGCACGCCGCCCACGCCGGGCAGGTACACGCCGGGCTCCATGGTGATAACCGAGCCGACCTCGATGATGTTTTTGCTGCGGTTGAAGTTGGGCAGTTCGTGGATGTCGATGCCCACGCCGTGGCCCAGACCATGGTTGTAGTAATCGCCATAGCCAGCATCGCCGATAATCTTCTTGGAAAGCTTGAAAATGTCGTTGCCCTCGACGCCAGGATAGATGGCGGCGACGCACTCCTCGTGGGTGCGGCGCACGAGCGCGTACAGGTCGAGCTGCTCCTGGGTGGGCTCGCCCATCACGACGGTACGAGTCATGTCGGAGCGGTAGTCGCAGTAGCCCGCACCGTAGTCCATCAGGACAAAGTCGCCCTTCTCGATCACGCGGTCGCTCGGGACGGCATGCGGGTTGGCGGTGTTGGGACCGCTCGCCACGATGGAGCCAAAGGCCAGGCTGTCGGCACCGTTGGCGAACATAAAGTTCTCGAGCTCGTTGCGGACCTGCTTCTCGGTCATACCGGGCTTAATAAAGCCGAGCATGTGCTGGAAGGCAGCATCGGTGATCGACTGCGCATGGCGCATGAGCTCGATCTCCTCGGCATCCTTGATGACACGCATCTTACGGATGTCGTCGTGCATCAACGGCAGCATACAGGCGACGGAGCGGTCCTGCAGACCACGCTGGATACCCTGGTAGAAGTTAATCTGCATGTCATCCTCGACGGCGCAGACGCGGCACTTGTTGGCCGCAATCTTGCCGGCGACCCAGCCGGGAATGGTGCCCTCGTCCATATCGTAGACCCAGGGGCTGCCGGCGGGCGTGTTCTCCTCAAAGCTGTTGAGATAGCGCGAGTCGGTGTGGAACAGGCACTGATCGGCCGTAATAAACGCGGCGTGCGGGAACTCGAAAGTGTAGTCGAAGACGCCCTTCACGCCCGTGAGCCAACGGAGGTTGGCCTCGTCGCGCACCACGATGGCATCGTAGCCGCGCTCGACCATCAGGGTACGGACACGCTCGATACGACCGGTAGGACCGGCAGCAAACTCAGACATGCAGATTCCTTTCTTGTTGTCCTCATAAAAGCGGGACGGACTCAACCAGCGCACGTAACCGCAAACGATTCGCAACCGATTAAAATCCGTCCCTCAAAATGATACGAAAGACGATGGATGTCAATAAAGTTAGAGAAGTTCCTTGCGAGAAGCCAAGTACGCCTGTGCATGGCGCTCGAGTACATCGTCGTCCACGGCGTTAAGACGAATGGCGCCAAGTGCCGCGGGCAGCGGTAGCATCGTGCGATTGGAGCGTGCGAACTGCTGCCTGCGGAACTCCGCAATAAATGCCGCCGGTTCAAGGTCGAAGGCCAGCTCCTCGATGCCAAAGTCCTCCAAGCAGTCATCGACCTCAAACACATAGTCGATATCGAAGTCGCAGGCATCATGTGCTAGGCGCGCCTCAAAGCGCATGCCCTCGGACAACAGCTGGTAGGCAGGCACCGGCGAAGCGGCATCGCCCAAGCAGGCGCGCAGGGTACGCTCCCCCGTCTTGCCAAAATCGAGCGCATGGCGGGCGCTCGGGTTCGTGGCCATCAGTACGTCCTTACGGGCAGTCTGAGACCACTGAACGGCATTGACGAGCGCAACCTCCTCGCCGGCAAGAATCTCGGGGACGGTCTCGGAGAACTGATTCCAGCGCGACTTGCTGCTGGAAAGCATGGTGCCCACGAGCGCCGCATAGCCAAGCTTAAGGTCCTCGGGGTTGGCCTCACGAACAAGGTCGAGATTGCACACGACCAGACCGGGCTCGGGACGAAGAGCGATGGCGGGCAGCGAGTGGTCGCCCGAAGCGACGAGCGGCCCCATCGTCGTAGCGACCGTGAGCATGGCGTCGAAGGTCGTCGGCAGCAGGGCGCACTCCGTGCGTCCGCACCACTGGTTGGCGCACCAGCAAACAACCGAGCAGGTTGCGGCATCGCCAACGGCAACAACCAGGTCATCACAGGTAATGCCGTTAGCCGACAGTGCGCCAAAGACGACATCGGCGTCAGCCAAGGTCGCGCCGGCGGGCGAAACCTCGAGCGACAGTTGCGAGACGGCAAAGCCCGCATCGACCAGCGCATGTTCAACGATCTCGCCAAAGCGATCGGACACAGCGCTGTTCCAGACAACCATCGCACGCTTGGGTTTGCCCACGACCGAGGCAAACATGCGCGACAGCTCGCTAAACGCGTCAAAGCCGACGCGAACATCGACACTGCGGTTTTGGAAATTGATGAGTTGACGGCGAATCACAGCAATCCACGCTCCAAAAGCATCTCGGCACAAAGGTAAGAAACATCCTCAAAGGACTTATTGCGGATATCGAGGGTGATATTGGCCGCTTGGCGATACAGCGGACGTCGATGCTCGAACAGGCGCGCTGCGTGTTCAGGCGAGCGGAAATCGGGACGCGTATCGGAGCGGCGAATCTGGCGCATCGAATCCTCAAAGTCACCCTCGAGGTACACGCAGATACCCATCTGGTGCATGAGCTCGATATTGGCCGGCGTCTCGACAATGCCGCCACCGCACGAAACCAGCAGGCTACGCTCGCTTTGGAGCGAACGGAGTGCCGAGGTTTCGAGCTCGCGAAAACGCCCCTCGCCCTCGGTCTCAAAAATCTCGGTTACCGATTTTCCGCAGCGGCGCACGACCAGGCGGTCGGTATCGATAAACCGACGTTTGAACATGGTGCCCACGTTGCGCGCGAGTGTCGATTTACCCGCACCCAAAAACCCGATAAAGAAGATATGGTCGCAGCCGTGCTTGGTGTGCTGGGACATGACGAAACCTATTCCTCGCAGGGAAGGTCGCGCAGGGCCCGGCGCTCAAAGATACGGAAGATCTGCGTATACCACAGGTCCTGAGTTGCCTGCGGCTTTACCAAGATCGTGTCGACACCGGCAAAGTTGCCGCTCCACACGTCCGTGTACAGCTGGTCACCGATCAGCACGGCCTCATCGGCCGTGGCGCCCAGGCGCTTAAGTCCAGCCTTGAGAGCAAACGGCGCGGGCTTCATGGCATGGCTGATGGCCTCGAGGCCCAGCTCGCGTGCGGAGCTCATGACCTGGTCGCGATGCCAGTTGTTCGACACCATGCACAGCTTAAAGCCCTTGGAGCGAGCGGCGCCGAGCCAAGCTGAGACGGCAGCGGGAACCTGCTCGGTATCACGCGGCACCAGGGTGTTATCGCGGTCGAGCAAAATGGCGCGTTTGCCGTCGGCCCAAAGGGTATCGAGGTCGATGCGGTCGACCGAGGCAACATATCGTTTCGGGCTAAAAATCCTCATGTTTAATTCCAAGACTGTTGATGCTCTTCGTAGGTCTGAGAGAAATACTCCTCGTCCTGCGTAATATAGAAATACAGGTCATCGGAGTCGGTGGGCTCAAGGGTTGCCTTGAGCGCCTCGAGCGACGGGGAGCAGATAGGCGTGGGCGGCAGCCCTTCATGTTTATAGGTGTTGTACGGACTATCGCTCTGCAGGTCGCCAGCGGTAACCTCGCCGCCGGTGACATACATCATGGTCGCATCGCTATTGAGGTAACGCAGACCGTCGAGCTTGCCGGCAAGACGGTTGTAAAACACCGAGGCCACATGCGCACGCTGCTCGGCGTTGAGGCCCTCGCGCTCAACGATGGAAGCGAGATTGATGATGTCGTAATCGGACATCTCCACGCCGTAGCGCTCCTTGATCTTGGCCTCGCAACCGGCAAAATCGAGCGATTTGTACTCGGTGTTGAACTGATCGAGCATGGCACGGATGACGTCATCGGCACTCGGGTCCTTGCCCAGCGAATAGGTCTTGGGGAACAGGAAGCCCTCGAGCGAATCGTTCGCGGCACCTTTGAGGAACGGATAATCGTTCACATAATTACTGGCCTTGGCCTGGTTGAGGAAGTCCTCCTTGGAGATACTGTCGTAGGCCTGGGCTACGCGGTCGGCAACCTGGTCAACCGTCAGGCCCTCGGGGATCGTCAACGCATCGGAGCCGGCATTGGGTCCCTCCATGAGCTGTTGGACAACCTTGGTCGCATCCATAAGCGTCGTGAACGAGTACGTGCCGGGCTTCAACGACATATCGGCGTTGAGCTTTTTGACCGCCGCGTAGTAATCCTTGGGATTCTCGACAATATGGTTCTCGGAGAGAATCGAGGCAATCGTGTCGCCCGAGGCGCCCTCGGGAATCGTAACGGTAACCTGCTGGCCAGCGGTGACGCCTGCCTCCTCCCCGCCAAACAGGCCCTTGACGGCCGGCACGACAAAGAAGGCAATGGCAGCAAGAGCAAGTACGGCAACAACAACGCCGATAATCATGGGCACCGGCGAGCTCTTCTTTTGGGCGCCGCCTCGAGTACGCGTGTTATAGCTCGAGCGCGTGGCAGGAGCTACACCATGCGTGCCGTGAGTTTGATGCGTGCGCGCATGCGATTGAGAGGCCTGCGCACGCTGCGTGGGCGCCTGCTGTTTAAAGCGGGTACCGCTTGCGGGCCGGGCTGCGCGGGCAGCGGGCTGCTGGGCCGGACGCTGAGCAGATTGTGCAGCACGAGAGGAGGGCTGCGCGGGACGAGCAGCAGGCTGAGCCGCACGCTGCGTCGGTTGCATCGGACGCTGGCCGGACGATACAGGGCGCGGCGTAGGCTGCCCCTGGCGATTCGGCTGGCGCGGATCGGAAGCGCTAGGCATGCGAAACCTCCTCGTTCTTGCGATCGAGCCACGTCTGCAAGAACAGGCTGGCGGCGATCATGTCAATCTTGCCCCTCATCTGCTTTTCATTGAGTCCCTGCTCCCGCAGGATACGCTTGGCCTCTTGCGAGGACAGACGCTCGTCCTCAAACTCAAGCGGAAGATCGAGCTCTTGGGCAATCTTTTGCGCCACGGCGGCAACGCGCTCGGCCTGGGGGCCGGGCTCACCGGCCATGGTCAGGGGGCGTCCGCTTACCAGGATGTCGGGCTCATAATCCTCGACCAGGTAACGAAACGTCTTGGCCATACCGATGACCTCGACGGCCGGGAGCACCTTGACGGGCATTGCCATCTTGCCATCACGGCTCGAGACGGCAATGCCAATCCTGGTCTCACCTATGTCCAGCGCGAGCGCGACCACGGTGACTACTTAGGCGCCGAGCGCGGTCTTGGCGGCCGCGAGGGCATCGGCGATACCGGCAGCATTCTTGCCACCGGCCTGGGCCATGTTGGGACGGCCGCCACCGCGACCGTCGACCAGGCCCGCAATCTGTTTGATCACGCTGCCGGCATGGAAACCGGCCTTCACGGCATCGTCGGAGCCGGCGGCAAGCAGGGCCGGGGTGCCCTTCTCGGTCACGCTGGCAACGACGCAGGCGACGGGGCCGGAAACCTTCTGGCGCACGGTATCCCAGACGTTGCGCAGGTCTGCAGCCTCGAGGCCCTGGAGCTCAGCGACAACGAGCTTGTAGCCATTCAGCTCGACAGCGCCGTTAATGGCGCTGGAGATCGCATCGGAAGAGCCACCGGTCAGAGCCTTCTTGAGCTTACCGGCGGTCTCGCGCAGCTCAGCCTGCAGGTTCTCCACGCGGGCGGGGACCTCGTCGACGCGGCACTTGAGCGCAGCAGCAGCGGCGTCAACGAGTGCCAGGCGGTCGGCCATGTAATCGAGAGCGCCCTTGGAGGTCACGGCCTCGATACGGCGGACGTTCGAGCCCGTGGAGGACTCGGAGATGATCTTGAACAGACCGATCTCGGCGGTGTTGGCGGCATGCGTACCACCGCAGAGCTCACGGGAGAACGGCTGGTCCTCGGCACCCACGGAGACGACGCGGACGACGTCACCGTACTTCTCGCCAAAGAGGGCGACAGCACCGGCGGCCTTGGCCTCGTCGATGCCCATGACGCGGGTCACGACCGGCTTGGAAGCTAAAATTTGCTGGTTGACCAGGTCCTCGACAGCCTTGAGCTGCTCGGAGGACAGGGCCTCGAAGTGCGTGAAATCAAAGCGCAGGTGCTCGGGCGTCACCAGCGAACCGGCCTGGGAGACATGCTCGCCCAGGACATGCTTCAACGCGGCGTCGAGCAGGTGCGTAGCGGTATGGTTGCGGCGCAGGAAGCCACGGCGCTCGGCGTCGAGCTTGGCGGTAACGGTGGCACCGACGGTCAGCGTGCCCTCGGTGACGTGTGCGACGTGGGCATACAGACCGTTGTGGTTCTTGGTATCGGCGACGGTCAGCGCAACGCCCTCGGCGGAAAGCTCGCCGGCGTCGCCCTGCTGGCCACCCATCTCGGCGTAGAACGGGGTGCGGTCGAGCACGACCTCAACATCCTCGCCCGCAGCGGCGGACTCGACGGACTCGCCGTTGCGCACGATGGCGACAACGTTGGCACCCTCGATCACATCGTTGTCATAGCCGTCGAACTCGGTCACGGCGACCTTGTCGGAAAGCTCGACCCACACGTCGTTGAAGCTGCCCCAGGCGTCGCCCTTGGCGTTGGCGCGAGCGCGGGCCTTCTGGTCCTCCATGCAAGCGGTGAAGCCGTCCATGTCAACGTCGTGGCCAGCGGCGCCGGCAATCTCGACGGTCAGGTCGATGGGGAAACCAAAGGTGTCGTGCAGCTTAAAGGCGACATCGCCCGGAAGGACGGCGCCCTCGGCAAGCGCGGCCAGGGCCTCGTCCAGGTAGACGCGACCGTTGTCGAGTGTCGTGGAGAAGCGCTCCTCCTCAGAGGCGACAATGCCCTTAACGAGCGCGACGTTCTTGAGCAGCTCGGGATAGGCCTCGCCCATCTGGGCGTTGACCTCGTCGATGAACTTGGTCAAGAAGGCGCCCTCGATGCCCAGCAGACGACCGTGGAACACGGCGCGACGGAGCAGACGGCGAAGGACGTACTCGCGACCCTCGTTGCCGGGAAGGATGCCGTCAGAGATCATGAAGTCGACGGCACGGGAGTGGTCGGCGATGATGCGCAGGGAGCGGCTGGCGCCGGAGTAATCGTCGGCGTCATAGGTCTTGCCGCTGATCTTCTCGCCCAGCTTGATGAGATGCTGCATCAGATCGCCGTCGTAATTAGCGGTCTTGTGCTGCATGATGGCGGCCATGCGCTCCAGGCCCATGCCCGTATCGAGGTTACGGTGCGGCAGCTCCGGCATGGAGCCGTCCTCCTGGCGGTCGTACTGGGTAAACACGAGGTTCCAGAACTCCAGGAAGCGATCGCAGTCGCAGCCGGGCTTGCAGTCGGGGCTGCCGCAGCCGACCTCCTCGCCCATGTCAAAGTAGATCTCGGAGCAGGGGCCGCAGGGGCCGGTAGGGCCGGCGGCCCAGAAGTTGTCGTCCTCGCCCAGGCGGGAGATGTGGTCCTCGGCAACGCCCAGAGAACGCCACACGTCGTGGGTCTCGTCATCCTCGGTAAAGACGGTAAAGTACAGGCGATCGAGCGGCAGCTTGAACTCCTTAGTGATGAGCTCAAAGGCCCAAGCGCAGGCCTGCTGCTTAGAGACGCCGCCAAAGGAGAAGTCGCCGAGCATCTCAAAGAAGGACAGGTGACGGCCGTCCTCGCCGATGCAATCGATGTCGTTGGTGCGGACGCACTTCTGGCAAGAGATTGCGCCGATCTCCTTCATGGTCTTCTTGCCCTGGTAATACTCCTTAAACTGGTTCATGCCGGCGTTGGCAAGCAGCAGCGAAGGATCGTCGGGGACGAGGGACGAAGAAGGATAGAGCTTAAGACCGCGCTCCTCAAAGAAGTTGAGGAACTTAGAGCGAATCTCAGCCGTAGTCATTGACGGGTAGTCAGCACTCATAGAGGGAATCTCCTCGGTTTCACATCGAAACAGTTCAAACGTAACGATATTACCATCCCACCGCGCCTGTGCAAAAAAGAGGGCCACCAAACAGCGACCCTCCAGCGAAAGTGCACGTTATTTAGTACTGTGCGATCCTTTGAAAAAGGGCTGGTGACGCATAATTTCTTTCGCAAATTGACAACCGCATAGCGGAACACGGCCCGCGCCCCGTCATATGATTTCTAGC
>NZ_JADNHZ010000031.1 GCF_015554145.1 Collinsella aerofaciens
CGCGCCTTTAGACGCGAGCCCGGGGCCCGTGGGTTATACCCTAAGAGCAAACCACCCTTTTTAAGGGTGGTTCTGATTACTTTACATACACCACGTTGTCGCGGCGGGGTTTGGGCTCGGGTAGCGTGTCTTCGGCATAGCCCAGGATGCAGTGACCGACACCGCGCAGGCTGCCGTCGGCGGGCAGGCCCCAGCTGGCCAGCAGCTCCAGGCCCTCGGGCGAGTCAAAGACCTCATGCGCGCGGTGAATCCAGCACGAATCGACACCCAGTGCATAGGCGGCGTTGAGCAAGTTGCCCATGGCGAGCGAGCCGTCTTCCAGATGCGTGGGCACGCTGCGGTCGACCAGCACCACCACAACGGTCTTGGCGCCATAGAAGGGGTCACTGCTGCCGCCCATGACCTGGGCGTTGAGCTGTGAGAGACGCTCGACGGTCGCGGGGTCGGTGACGGCGACAAACGTCACCGGCTGGCGGCCCATGCCGCTCGGTGCATATTGGCCGGCTTCGATAATACGTGCAAGCTTTTCGGCCTCGACGGGACGATCGCTGTATTTGCGGCAGCTGCGGCGGTGGATGAGCGCTTCGATAGTCTCCATGGTGTCTCCTTGTAGTGGCGTTGCAGATGCCCCGTTCATACCCGTCGGGCTTAAACGATAGACGGTCAATTGCCCGGCCAAAAGGATAGATTCCAATTGGGAAAGTAGGTTTGCATAAAAGTGCCTTCAGAATGTGACAAACAAATGGGATGGTTAAACGTTTTATCCCGTCTACCCTGCGGTTTTTTACCACTTGCCTAAATGACGAACGCATAACCTCTGATAAAGGTTTTACTAAAGGAGTACCAACGTTTATCAATGCGCCGTGGTGGCGCCGGGCCAGGAGGTAACATCATGTTCCAGGCTGGAGATGTCGTCGAGACCGACTTCGAAGGATTTCTGAAGCTGCTGCGTTCCAAGACGCGCGCTTTTGTGACGATTGACGATCACGAGTACTACATCACGCACACCGATGGCTATTGGCGTGTTCAGGATTGCGAGGCCCTCAACGACAAGGGCCACTTTACTGACTGCTCCGAGCTGGTCAACACGGTCTGCGAGGTTGTCGAGCTGCCGTGGATTGCCGGCAAGAGCCTGCATGACAGCTTCTCGGGCGCTACGGTCTATGAGGCCGTCGCCGCCTAACAGGCAATAAAACCCGATTTTCACGTGACCGCTGGCGCCGCCCCCGCGCCGGCGGTCTTTTTCTGCCGATAGGCCATAAAAGTGCAGGCATTTGCGGTGAGCCTGTTGACGATAGTCAAAACTCGGACTAATCTAGAGATACAAAATTGGTCAAAAATCGGACAATCGAATGGTGGGATAGATGAATAGTGCGGTTACGCTGGTCGACTTCGACCGGTTGCTCAATGGACTTGACCATATCTATTCGGAGTTCTCGCGCGCCTGCGGTCTTTCGGACTGCGCTTACTGGATGCTCGTCGATACCAGCACGGCGGGCGGCAGTATTGCCGTAAGCTGCCTGACGAGCGAATGGTTCTACAGCAAGCAGACCATCAACTCGGCCATTAAAACCTTGACGGCGCGGGACTTTGCAACGTTGGAGTTTGCCGAAGGCAGCCGTAAGAACAAGGTTGTGCGTTTGACCGAAGCGGGCATGCGGTTTGCCGAGCGTTATGCGCTGCCGGCACTCAAGGCCGAGCAGCGAGCCTTTGGCGCGCTTGAGCCGTGTGAGCAACGTGAAATCATGCGCCTAATCGGAAAATTTTCCCATGCGCTCGGCGATGAGTGCGATGCCTTTAAGCAGCATATCGCTGCCGAGAGCCAGGCCGATAATCAAGGTGAGGGGGAGTCGTGCGACTCTTAATGAGGTTTATGAAGCCGTATCGCAGGCTTGTCGCGGTGACGTTGTTGGTGCTGCTAATCGACAACGTTGGCACACTGCTGGTACCCACGATGTTGGCGAACATGGTCAACACCGGTATCACCACGGGCGATGTCGACTACATTTTGCGCAACGGTCTCTACATGCTTATCGCGACCGGCATGGCCAGCGGCGGCGCGGTGTTGGGCTGCTATCTTTCGGCGCGCCTGGCCGCCAACGTGGCCTGCGATATCCGCAATGCCGTCTACGACAAGTCGCTCGAGCTGTCTGCCAGTGACTTTGAGCGCTTTGGCACGGGTTCGATGATCACGCGTTCGCTCAACGACATCAACGTGATTCAGCAGGCGATTCTGCAGACCATTCAGCTGGTGCTGCCGGTGCCGTTCCTGGCGGTGGCAGGCATCATCTTCGCCTGGCTCATCGATCCGGCCATGGGCATGCTTCTGGGCGTCGTGGTTGCGATCGTGCTGGTTGCGGCGGTCTTTACGGTTGCCAACGCGGCTCCGATTTTTATGCGCTTGCAGAGCTTTATCGACCGCATGAACGTGGTGCTGCGCGAAAACATCGTGGGCGTGCGCGTCATCCGTGCGTTTAACAAGGAGCGTCGTGAGGAACAGCGCCTGGACGAGGTGTTTAGCGACTACGCCGCCAACGCCATAAAAGTCAACCATCTGTTTGTGGGCCTCGACAGCTCCACCTTCTTTCTGATGAATATCGCCGAGGTGGCGGTACTGTGGGTGGGCGGCAACCGCGTGGGCGCCCACGCCATGCAGATCGCGAGCATCTCGGCGGTGCTGGAGTACGCGCTTCTGATCCTGTTCTTTGTGATGATGGCCCAGATGGTGGTGCTGACGCTTCCGCGTGCCGCCGCATGTCTGAACCGCGCACAGCAGGTGCTCGAAATCGAGCCGAGCATTGTGGACGGCAAGGCTACGCTGGGCGACGGGGCGCCTGAGTCCGCAGACGGCGCCGACGCGGTGGCCGTGTTCGACCACATGTCGTTCCGTTTTGACGATGCCGACGAGGACACCCTGTGCAACCTGAGTTTTGCCTGCCGCCGTGGACAGACGACCGCGATTGTGGGCTCGACGGGCTCGGGCAAGTCGACGGTGGCAAAGCTTCTGCTGCGCTTCCACGATGCCACCAAGGGCATCATTCGCCTGGGCGGCGTCGATCTGCGCGAGCTTTCGCAAGGTGAGATTCGCGGGCGCATCGCCTATGTGCCGCAGAAGGCGTGGCTGTTCTCGGGCACCGTGGCAAGCAATCTGCGCTTTGGCAACGAGGACGCGACCGAGGCGGACATGCTTCATGCGCTGCAGGTTGCCCAGAGCACCTTTGTGCTCGATCAGCCGCAGGGGCTCGATACCCCGGTTGCCCAGGGCGGTACGAACTTTTCGGGCGGCCAGCGCCAGCGCCTGGCCATTGCTCGCGCGCTCATGAAGCGCGCCGACCTGTATATCTTCGACGACAGTTTTTCTGCTCTGGACTTTAAGACCGATGCCGCCCTGCGCCATGCGCTGCAGGACGAGATGCGCGACGCCGCGGTGCTTATCATCGCGCAGCGCATCTCGACGATTCTGCACGCCGACCAGATCGTTGTACTCAAGGACGGCGAGGTCGTGGGCTTGGGCACGCACGAGGAACTTATGGAAACCTGCGAGGTGTACCGCGCCATCGCGGAATCGCAGATGAAGGGAGGTGAGTAGCATGACCGAGGAGCTCAAGAAGCGCAGCGACGCTATCGATGCCGTCGTTGTGGACGCCGCCGAGGAAGCGGTCGAGCAGGCTGCCGCGCCGACCGAGCTGGATGACGTTGCCAAGGTCGCGGCCGAGCGTGAGGCTCGCCGCCAAGCGCTGTACGAGGAAAACGAGCGTGCCGAGGACGAGCGTGCCCGCGCGGAAGCAGAGCGCATGCGCGATGTGGACGACGAGGATGAGGACGAGAAACCCCGCGATACCTGGGCGACGGTGCGCCGCTTGTGGGGCGAGGCCGCCGGCGACCATTGGCGCTTCTACATCGTGTTTGCGAGCATCGTGTTCTACGTCATCTTTAACACCGCCGCGCCGGCATATAGCGCTCATGTTATCGACGAGCTGTGGGGCCATATACAGGTGGCGTTTGCCAGCGGAACCACCTTCAGCATCACCTGGGACCAATGCGGCAAGACCATCTTTGTCTACTTCTTGATCTGGACGGCCGCCGGATCGTTCTATGCGCTGCAGAGTTTTTTGATGTCGAGCGTCGCCGAGCGACTCAACTTGCGTTTGCGCAACCGCATCGCGCAGAAGCTCAGCCGCCTGCCGCTCGCCTACTTTGACGCGCATCGCCCCGGTGAGGTGGTCAGCCGTGCGACCAACGACTTGGACAAGATGTCCGAGAGCATGCAGCGCGGATTGCTGCAGCTGCTGGTATCGATCGGTACCGTGACGGGTGCCATCATCATGATGTTCGTCTATAGCGTCAAGCTTACGTTGGTTTTTTTGGGCTTTACGGCGGTATCGCTGCTGGTGACCAAGGTGGTTTCGCGCCGTACGCATGATGTGACGGGCGAGCGTCAGGAATGGGTGTCCAAGATTACGAGCGCGGTCGAGGAAGGCTATTCGGGCCGTTTGGTGATTCGCGCATTCAATCGCGAGCACCAGAGCTCTGCCGAAGTGCACGAAGCCTCGGGCGAGCTGGCCCGCGTGAGCACCAAGGCCGACTTTATGATCAACGCCGTCGGACCCGCGGTTCGCTTTATCGGTCGCCTGGCACAGATCGTGATTGCGCTCGTGGGCTGCAGCATGCTGGTTGCCGGCCACATGACCGTCGGCGTGTTCCAGGCGTTCTTCCAGTTTATCTACGAGGCGTCCGAACCCATGACGCAGCTGTCGTTCACTTTCAACTCGCTGCAGAGCGCGCTGGCGAGTGCGGAGCGCGTGTTCGACCTGCTCGATGAGCCCGAGATGGAGGCCGATCCGCAGCCGGGCGAGGCTGCCAATCTGCCGGGTCGCGTGGAGGGCCGCGTCGCTTTTGAGCATGTGCGCTTTGGCTACACGCCCGAAAAGCCGCTCATGCGCGACGTGTCGTTTACCGCCGAACCGGGTCAGAAGATTGCGGTGGTGGGAACCACGGGTGCGGGTAAGACCACGCTCATCAACCTGCTCATGCGCTTCTACGAGATTGACGGCGGCCGCATTACGCTCGACGGTGTGGATACGCGCCTCATGAACCGCGGTGAGCTACGTCAGCAGTTTGGCATGGTGCTGCAGGACGCCTGGCTGTTCGACGGCACGATTGCCGAAAACATCGCCTACGGCTGCCCCGAGGCAACGCGCGACGAGATCGTGGCTGCCGCCCGCGCCGCGCAGGTCGACTTCTTTGTGCGCACCATGCCGCAGGGCTACGACACGCGCGTGGCCAATGATGCCGAAAGCATCAGCCAGGGCCAGCGTCAGCTGCTGACCATTGCGCGCGTGCTGCTCAACAACCCGGCGATTCTCATTCTGGATGAGGCGACCTCAAGCGTGGATACGCGCACCGAGCTTGCCATCGGCCGTGCCATGGACGCGCTCATGCATGGGCGCACAAGCTTTGTGATCGCGCATCGCCTGTCGACGATCGTGGACGCCGACCTGATCTTGGTCATGGATCACGGCAACATTATCGAGCAAGGCACGCATAAGGAACTGCTGGCTGCCGAGGGCGCCTACGCCGACCTCTATCTGAGTCAGTTCGCCTAAGGTGACAAAGGGGCAGCCCCTTTGTCACATTGGAAACAAGGCGCGCCGGGGATGAATTCCCTGGCGCGCCTTCTTGCGTTGATGCCGATGTCGTTTTGTGCTGCTTGCGTTCCTAGCGTTCGTCCACGAGCTTGGCGACGAGGGCCTTGAGCTCCGCCACCTCTCGCTCGAGTTCCTTGACGCGGCGGGCGTTCTCGGTGATGCCCTGGCGGTTGAGGGCGGACTGCTCGGCGGCGTCATCGGGCATGTACTCGCGATGCTGCTTGGCGTCGAAGCTCTCCTCGAACACGCGGCAGCCGTTGCGCTTGATGATGCGTCCCGGCACGCCCACGACGGTGCAGTTGTCGGGCACGTCCTTGACGACAACCGAGTTGCCGCCGATTTTGACGTTGTTGCCGATGCGGATGTTGCCGAGCACCTTGGCGCCCGTGCCCACGGTGACGTTGTTGCCCAGGGTGGGGTGGCGCTTGCCGGTCTCGTTGCCGGTACCGCCGAGCGTGACGCCCTGGTAGAGCACGCAGTTGTCACCCACAATGGTGGTCTCGCCGATGACGACGCCCATGGCGTGGTCGATAAAGAAGTGCTTGCCGATCTGTGCGGCGGGATGAATCTCGACGCCGGTGATGTGGCGGGTGATTTGCGAGAGCACGCGGGCGAGCGAGCGATGACCGTGCTCCCAGAGCCAGTGCTCGGGCACGTGGTTCCACTTGGCGTGCAGGCCAGGATAGGAAAGGAAGATGACCAGGCCGTTTTGCGCGGCGGGGTCCTGCGCTTGGACGGTCTTGATGTCCTCGCGAATGGTATTGATAAAGCTCACCGGCCGCCCTCCCTTAGCGCCATGGCAATGCGATTCAATAAAGTATAGCGATTCGCTAGGGATTAGGAAGAACAATCTTGGCGGCATTGCGCAACAGGTGTCAGTTATGCAAACTTGCTGGTAATGGGGTCATGCTTTTGTGGGGTTGCGCACGAGGGGGCGCCGCAACCGTATACTGGTCAACTTGGACGTATCCGCGCCCACAACTGAGAGGTTTTACTTCATGGGTTTCATCAATTTTATCGCCGAGCTGCTCAAAGACCCGCGCACCGCGATTGCCAGCTGGATCGCCGCCGGCCCGCTTATGGCCTACGGCTGCGTGTTCCTGATCATCTTTATCGAGACAGGCGTGGTGTTTTTCCCGTTTCTCCCTGGCGATTCGCTGCTGTTTGCTTCGGGCTTTTTTGCCCACAACGGTGGCTTTAACATCGTGGCCCTGCTGGCCGTCGCATGGGCGGCTGCCATTTTGGGTGATCAGTGCAACTTTATGATCGGTCACTTCTTTGGCAAAAAGATCATCGCTTCGGGTAAGGTCAAGGCCATGACGCCCGAGCGTATTAAAAAGTCCGAGGACTTCTTGGACAAGTGGGGCCACCTGGCCATCTTCCTGGGCCGCTTCTTCCCGTTTATTCGCACCTTTGTGCCCTTTATCGCCGGCATGGGCGGCATGCACTGGCGTAACTTCGTTATCTTTAACGTGCTGGGCGGCATTACCTGGTCGACGCTCTTTACGCTGCTGGGCTACTTCTTTGGCGGCATCCCCTTTGTGCAGGAGCACTTTGAGCTGCTGATTGTAGGCATCGTTGCCGTATCGATCATCCCGACCGTGGTCGGTTTGGTTAAGGCTAAGCTGGGCAAAAAGAACGCTTAGCTCGAGCCAGCGCGCAAACCGTGCAGTTGAGGCCCGTCACCGCTTACGGTGGCGGGCCTCTTCAGCTTCGGTCAAATGAAAATACTTTAGTTAGTTAAAGAAAAGCGTTTTATCCGATGCGTGTGCGGAGTACAATCTCGTGCATGCGAATCGACGTGCCATCGGCTTTGATGCTGTCCGCGTGTCCCGTCCGGCTCTACGCTCCGGGCGTGCGACGTTGCGACGCGGTCGGCCTCGGTCCTTGCGTGCAGGTTCGCGAGTTTGCAACTGTGTATGTAAGGAGCGACATATGACTGTCGAGAAAAAGGATATCGATTGGGGTAGCCTCGGCTTTGGCTACATGAAGACTGATTACAGCTACGAGGCTCATTGGAAGGATGGCGAGTGGGACGAGGGCGGCCTGACTACCGACCACACCCTGCATGTCTCCGAGTGCGGTGGCATCTTCCATTACTGCCAGGAGGTCTTTGAGGGCCTGAAGGCTTACACCGCCGAGGACGGCAGCATCGTCTGCTTCCGTCCCGATATGAACGCCGAGCGCATGTATAACTCTGCCCAGCGCCTCGAGATGCCCCCGTTCCCCAAGGACAAGTTCGTCGAGGCCGTCAAGCAGGTCGTTTCTGCCAACGCCGCCTGGGTTCCGCCCTTCGGTTCCGGCGCGACCCTGTACGTGCGTCCGTTTATGATCGGCTCCGGTGACGTGATCGGCGTGGCTCCCGCTCCTGAGTACACGTTCCGCATTCTCGTGACCCCGGTCGGTCCGTACTTTAAGGGTGGCCTTAAGCCCGTCAAGCTGCGCGTTTCCGAGTACGACCGCGCCGCACCGCACGGCACCGGCAACATCAAGGCCGGCCTGAACTACGCCATGTCCCTCAAGCCCACGATGGAGGCCCATCGCGAGGGCTATGCCGAGAATCTGTATCTCGACTCCGAGTCCCGCACCTATGTCGAGGAGACCGGCGGCGCCAACGTGCTGTTCGTGAAGGAGGACGGCACCCTCGTCGTTCCGCAGTCGCACACCGACTCCATTCTGCCCTCCATCACCCGTCGTTCGCTCGTTCAGGTCGCCAAGGACCTGGGCATCACCGTCGACGAGCGTCCCGTCGAGTGGGCCGAGGTCAAGGCCGGTACCTTTGTCGAGTGCGGCCTGTGCGGCACCGCTGCCGTCATCTCCCCGGTTGGCGAGATTGACAACAAGGTCTACGGCGCCGACGAGACCGTGACCTTCCCGGCTGGCTACACCGAGATCGGCCCTGTGATGAAGAAGCTCCGCGAGACCCTGACTGGTATCCAGTCTGGTGCTGTTGAAGATAAGCACAACTGGGTTTACACCGTCGCGTAAGCTGCCATAGCTGTTCGGCCCGAGGGCAACCTTCCTTTCCGGCGCGTCCTCGGACATGAAAGAACCTCCGCTGCGCACTTCGTGCGGCGGAGGTTCTTTCGTCCTGCGGAGTGCGCCGGAAAGGAAGGTTGCCCTCGGGCCTGCGTTACCTCGGCGCTGCCGTTACGGGCAATATAGATCTGAATTAAAGATAGCGCGCGGCCTTTTAGGCTGCGCATTTGTTTTGGTTCGCGCCATGTGGGGGTGGTGGCGACGTGCATTTTTGCGAGTATTCTGCAATCGAAGGCCCCTGCATACCGACCTCGGGCAAAAAATCGGGATTTCTCGATGTTTTCTACGAATGATGGGCGGGGTTATGGGCTGACAGCGTTTGATTTGCAGGGATATTCGCGGTCTTTGGCATTTATCGTAGCGCCCGAAGCCCTTGGTTATGTTGAATACTCCTAAAAATGCACGGCGCTTAGAGGGGGACCTTCGCGAAAAAGGAAACCGCCCCGTCGAAGTATGCATTCGACGGGGCTGTTTATGCATATAGCCGATTTAGGATGCGCTGCCAAACTACTAGAACTTGACGGTCGGGGCCTGGCGGGCTGCTTCGGCGGCCTCGAAGCCCTGGCGCTCCTTAAACTGGAAGATGCCGGCAAAGATGACAGCCGGGAACGTCTGAATGGCGTTGTTGTAGCTGAGCACGCAATCGTTGTAGCTCTGGCGTGCATAGCTAATCTTGTTCTCGGTATCCTCGAGTGATGCCTGCAGCTGCGTAAAGTTGGTGTTTGCCTTAAGATCGGGATAGGCCTCGGCTACGGCAAAGAGCTGGCGCAGCGCACCGGTCAGCACGTTGTCGGCTTCCATCTTGGCCTCGGGCGTAGTGGCCTTGACGGCGGTGTTACGCGCGCTGATCACGGCGGAGAGCGTCTCCTGCTCGTGCTTGGCGTAGCCCTTGACAGTCTCGACCAGGTTGGGGATCAGGTCGTTGCGACGCTGCAGCTGCGTATCGATGTTCTGCCAGGCGTTATCGATGCGGTTACGCTTGGTGACCATGTTGTTGTAGATGCCGGCGATGGCGCAGACAATCACAATGACAACAACGATGCCGATGATGACGGTAATCATGATGTCTCCGTTTCGAATGGCCGCGGCGGCATGCGCCAGCTGCCGTTGGTATAACGCTACTAGTATACCCGCAACGTTTTGCCGTGCCGAACTTTCCGGCAAGCGTTATGTTTTCGGCGGGGTCGGTACCGGGGCAAAGCGCGCGAGGTACAGGTGTAAGATATGCGACAGATTGACGAGTGTTGTCTTTGCCCTGAGGATGGCGATACCAGTGGACCTTCGCATTAAGAAAACCTACCGTGCCCTGTTCGATGCCTTCACCGAGCTTCTCGAGGAGCATCGTTTTGAGGACCTGACGGTTGCCATGCTGTGCGACCGCGCCATGATTCGCCGCACGACGTTCTACAAGCATTTCCGCGACAAAAACGATTACTTTGCCTTTTATATCGATGAGCTCATGACGGGCTTGCCGCAAAAACAGCCCGATGAGGCCGGCGCAGTGTCTGCCGAGGACGTGCGCGCGCTGCGACATGCGATTTTGGACGATGCCATGGATTTGATTCTGGCGCATGAGCGGCTCATGGATAACATTTTGGCTAGCAGCATGTCGGGCATGTTGACCAACGTTATTTGCGACCGCATTGCCCGTTCCATCCGCGAGCGTGTGATGAACGTGCTTGACGAGGACGCCCTGGCCCCCGTTTCGCTTGAGACGACGTCTGAGTTTGTCGCCGGCGGTATTATTCGACTTTTCACGATATGGTGGGAATCGGGCCACGATCTTGAGCGTCGACCCGAGATGGCCGACGTGGTCGATGCGCTGTTTGAGCGGACCATGACACCGGTGCATCACTAAAAGTGGCGGAGAGAGGGGGATTCGAACCCCCGGAACGCTCTCGCGCTCAACGGTTTTCAAGACCGCCGCATTCAACCGCTCTGCCATCTCTCCGTGAGTCGTAATGATAGCATCGTTTTGAATTTGCAACAGGGAAGGCGAACGATGACGATCACCGAAATCGACGAGAAGTTCATGCGCGAGGCGTTGGCGGAGGCGCGAGCCGCCGCGGCGGTGGGCGAGGTGCCCATCGGAGCCGTAGTGGTGCGCGACGGCGAGATCGTCGCGAGGGCGCATAATCGTCGCGAGCTCGATCAGGACCCTTCGGCGCATGCAGAGTTCGCGGCCCTGTGCGCCGCTGCCCAGGCGCTTGGCCGCTGGCGCCTTTCCGACTGTACGGTCTACGTGACGCTCGAACCCTGCTGCATGTGCGCGGGGCTTATGGTCAACGCGCGCGTGGGGCGCTGCGTGTATGGCGCGAGCGACGCCAAGGCGGGTGCGTTGGGATCCCTATACGATTTGAATGCCGATTCGCGCCTGAATCATCGGTTTAACGTGACGGCTGGCGTGCTGGCAGACGAGTGTCGTGAGGTGTTGAGCGGCTATTTTAGTGGGTTGCGTGGCACCGATGGTACTGGCTGCGGTTGCGGGGCCGATCTTGAGGCACATGCCGCCCATGCCGAGGCGCTTGCGTGTGCCGAAGAAATCGCCGTTGAGGCGGTCGATTTTGGTGCCGCGTGCCGCCGGCCCCGCCGTGTGCTGTTGGCGATTGATTCCTTTAAGGGCAGCGTGTCGAGTGCGCAGGCGGAGGCGGCGGTTGCCGAAGGCGTGCGCCGCGTTTGGCCCGATGCCGAGGTGTGCACATTGCTGCTGGCAGACGGTGGCGAGGGAACGTTCGACGCCATTGCCGCGTGCGGCGGTGAGGTTGTGACCTGCGAGGTAGCAGGTCCTTTGGGCAAGAGCGCGTCTGCCCGGATGCTGGTTGATGTCGAGCGCGAGTCCGCGGTCATCGAGATGGCCGAGGCGGCCGGCATTGGGTATTCGCCTTGCACGGAGTCGTCGGCGCTTGCGGCTTCGACCTATGGCGTGGGCGAACTGATGCTTCATGCGGTTCGCGCGGGTGCAAAGACTATCTATATTGGCTTGGGCGGCAGCGCCACCAACGACGGTGGCGCCGGCATGCTGCAGGCGCTGGGCGCGCGTGTGGTCGATGATCGGGGCTGCGATATCGCCCCCGGTCTTGCCGGCCTTGAGCAGGTGGCGAGCGTTGATTTGGCGCCAGCGCTTCAGGCTTTGGATGACGCTCGTATCGTTGTGCTTTCGGATGTCGAGAATCCGCTCGTGGGGCGTCGGGGCGCATTGGCGGTGTTTGGCGGGCAGAAAGGCTTGCCGACGGGTGACGCCGAGGCGCTGAGCAGGTGCGACAGCTGGATGGTCGGCTACGGTCGTCTGCTCGATACGGCAATTGTCGAGGCTCGGGCCCAGGGGTTGTTGCGCACACCCGAGGGCACACGGACGTTTGGCTCGGTGCTCGGCGTGCCCGGTGCCGGTGCCGCCGGCGGCCTGGGTGCCGCGCTGCTGGCGCTCGGCGCGGAGCTGCGTTCGGGCGTGGAGACGGTGCTCGATCTGATTGGGTTTGACGAGCGCGTGCGCGATGTCGACCTGGTCATAACGGGCGAGGGCAATATGGACGAGCAATCCGCCGCCGGCAAAGCGCCGGTGGGTGTGGCCCGCCGTGCCAAGCGCTATAGCAAGCCGGTGGTCGCCGTCGTGGGCGGTCGTGCCGACAACCTGGATGCGGTGTATGGGCAGGGCGTCGACCTGGTTTTGCCGATCTGCCGCAAGCCCATGGATTTGAAGTGGGCACTCGATCCGCAGGAAGCCGCAACCAACCTCATCTGCGCCGGCGAGTCTGCCGCGCGAGCCTACGACCTTGGCCGCCTCTAAAACCAATCCCTCCCCAATAACTTGCGGTGAAATACGGAGTGTTTTTGCCTTTAAGGCGCCAATTCAGTCCGTATTCCACCGCAACTTCGTGAATGGCCATCCGAGGCTGGTCGCCTTGTGCTTTGGGTCGGACCGTCTGCCATGAAATGCGGTAATCTACTACGTTTAGCGGAACACCCTCGACCATCCCGGATTTTGTGTAATTAAAACCGCAGGTAGAAAGCTTGCCGATTTTCGAAAAAGTCGGCTATGGTTGACCCCGCGGCCTAAACGTAGTAGATAGGCCCTTTTCGTGGCGCAGCGTCAGACCAGTCTATTTGGGACGGGGCTTTCTTGACCACTTTCGCCACTCTGATGCCCCCAGTCAAAAAGTAGTCAAAAAAGCCCCGTCCCAAATTAGCTGTCTTGCCCCATCGGGCGGGAGCAGGTAAGATATACCGAGCGCCTAGCGCGTTCGATGGGTTCGGATGACGACATGTTCCGAATCTGGTCAGGTCCGGAAGGAAGCAGCCATAAGGAGCCTCTGTCGGGCATCCGAATCCATCGAGCGCACGGGCGCTTTTTTGGTGCCGCGATGCGGTCCCGGTGCCGGCGGGCTGTTTGGTGCCTCGCTGGTCCTCGGCTTTGCCTGCGGGATCGCTCGACTACCAAACAGCCCGCCGGCACCGGGACCACTTCGTCCAAAAATCACCCGTAAAGGCGCGTTAGCCTAATTAAATCTATCCCTTAAGGAATGCTGCTCGCTGGCGTTGTCTGGAGCGCGGTGGCTATGTGGTTCAGGAGGCGGCGGCACTGTTGCTTGAATTTTTGCAGTTAACGAGGCCCGTTTCCCTAGGTGGGGAAACGGGCCTCGCTTTGTTTCTGGGCTTGTGGATTGGCGAAGACAATAACCGCTGGCAGCTATTTTGGGTTCCTGATGCGGCATGTGGCTGCGGCGGTTATTCCGAGTCCTGCGGCGGCGATTCCTGCGAGTGCGATTGCGCTCGGCGCTGCGTCGCCCGTGTTCGCGAGCTTGCCAGCGGTCGTATCTGCTTGCTTGCCGCTGCTCGAGTTCGCTTGCTTGATGGAGCTTGGCGGGGTATTTTTGCCGGTCGCGGACGAGCCGGTGGGCTGTGTCGCCTCGGCCGGTTGCGCCGAGTTGGAGGGAGGCGTCGTCTCGGTCGGTTGCGTTATCTCGGGCGAGGTGGCCTTGTCTGCCGCGGCCTTTGCCTCTTCTCGTATGCCTTGCAGGCGTCGTCATAGGCAGTTTGCGCTTTTTTCAAATTGTCGAGGAGCGCATCTCGCCAGGCTATGAACTGGTCGGTATGGGCTTTATACTTCCCTGCAGCAAGTTCACAGTCATTAACTTGTCTTTCCTGCCTTTTGAGGCCGTCGCGGCGCTCGCGGAGCTCCGTTTCGCAAGAGTCTTCTTGCGCTTTTGCTGCCATGATCTCACTTCGCAACTGCTTAATATGCTCTTTAATAGTTATGCTGGGCTCCTCGTCGCCGAGTGCTTCAAGTGCCTTTAATTCTGCCTGAAGGCCGCTTGTCCGGTTGTGGGCCTCATTATATTTGGCTTGGGCTGCATCGATGTCCGCTTGCATGGTGGGAAGGAGTTCCCTCTCTTCGGCGGCTTGCGCCGCCATCTTGTCGCGGAGCTCTTGAAAACGGGCAATGTCATCATTGAATCTCGCAATTTTCTCGGGACTTGCGGCGTCTTTTGCGGCCTCGAGGTTTTTGAGCGCTTCCTGCATGGCTGCATACGCTTTTTCTTTTGCGGCGGCCGCGTCTTCTGTCTGCAGGGCGCCCGAATTGCCGTTGGCGTCGCTCGTCTGCGAAACGGCCGCACCGGTGGGGGCGCTAGTTTCTGCCGCGATCGCCGTTGCGGGGGCGATTCCCACGACAAGTGCCGCGGAAAGGGCGATGCCCATAGTTGCTCGTCTTGCTCTTCTTGCGAGAATGTCGTTCATCTCGGCACCTCATTTCAAGGGTCGGCGACTAACTTGGTAGCACTAATGTAAGTATACCAAGCGGTCGACCCGACACTGGCTGGGTGTACGCGTGCCTTTTCGCTTCTTTGGAAACCGAATCCCATTAGAAATGACGAGTTGTTTACGCTTCTTTTGGGGTGGCGGTACTATCATGGTTCGAATTGAATGTGGATGATGATAGGGAGCGCCTATACATGATTGAGCTGCTCAGGCGTTTTGGTGGTAAGTTTCGCCGGTATATGGTGATTGGCCCTGCGTGCAAGCTGATCGAAGTGATCTTTGACCTGCTTACGCCGCTGGTGATTGCCCAGATGATCGATAAGGGCATCGGCGCACGCGATGTCAACGCCGTCGTCCACTACGGCATGGTACTTGGCGCCATGGCTGTGATCGGCATCTCGTTTACGCTTGTCTGCCAAAAGATGGCGGCGCTCACCTCGCAGGGCATGGGCACCGATATCCGTGGTGCGCTCTACCAGCACATCAACAAGCTGAGCTATGCCGAGCTCGATCGCTTTGGCACGCCGTCGCTTATCACCCGCATCACCAACGACGTTAACCAGGTGCAGCTCGCTGTGGCGCTGGGCGTACGCATGCTCATCCGCTGGCCCTTCTTGGCCGTGGGCTCCATGTGCGCGGCCCTTGCCATCGACCTTAAGCTCGGCATCATCTTTTTGATCTGCACGCCCGCTATCGGCCTGGTGTTTTGGTTTGTCATGGCGCGCTGCATTCCCTACTACAAGCAGCTGCAGGCAAAGCTCGACCGCATCGCGCTCATTTGCCGCGAGGGCCTTTCGGGCGCCCGCGTGGTTCGCGCCTTTGTACGCGAAGATCACGAGCGTGAGCGCTTCGCTCAAGCCGCCGATGACCAGGCCCATACCGCCATCGCGGTGGGCAAGCTCTCGTCGATCCTTAACCCCGTTACGTTTTTGGTGATGAACCTGGGCGTGTGCGCCATCCTGTGGGTGGGCGGCATCCAGGTCGACGTGGGCGATCTCACGCAGGGTCAGGTCATGGCGTTTGTGAACTACATGACGCAGACCCTGACCTCCATCGTGTACGTCGCCAACCTGGTTGTGGTCTTTACCAAGGCAAGCGCGAGCGCTTCGCGTATCAACGAGGTGCTCAATTGCGAGCCGAGCATCACCGACGAGGGCAACCAGCCGGTCGCGCTGCCCAAGCCGGGCAATGCCGCCCCAGTTCCCGCGCTGAGCTTTGACCATGCGAGCTTCTCCTTTGGCGCGGGCGCTGCCAACGCCGTCAACGATGTGACGCTGGAGCTGCCGCTGGGCAAGACGCTCGGTATCATCGGCGGCACGGGCAGCGGCAAGTCCACACTCGCCTCGCTTATCTCGCGCCTGTACGATGCGAGCACCGGCAGCGTGAGCGTGATGGGCTCCGACGTGCGTGCCTGGCCGCTCGATCAGCTGCGCCATGTGGTCGCGACCGTCCCGCAACGCGCGTCGCTGGTGAGCGGCACGATCCGCGGCAACCTGACCTGGCGTGACGAGTCGGCGACCGACGAGGAGCTCTGGGCGGCGCTCGATATGGCGCAGGCCAGCGAGTTCGTGCGTAACAAGCAGCAGGGCTTAGATGCTCCGGTCGAGGCGGGCGGTAAGAACTTCAGCGGTGGCCAACGCCAGCGCCTGACCATCGCGCGCGCCCTGGTGGGCTCGCCTCAGATATTGATCATGGACGATTCCGCCTCGGCGCTCGACTTTAAGACCGATGCGGCGCTTCGCCATGCCATTCGCGAACGAAGCATGCGCGGTGCCGCCAAGGGTGGGCTGCCGCTGACCACGGTGATTGTGAGCCAGCGCGTCTCGACCGTGCGCGATGCCGACATGATCTGCGTGCTCGATCACGGCTCGGTCGCGGGCCTGGGCACGCACGATGAGCTGTATACGACCTGCCAACTATACCGCGAGATTTGCCAGTCGCAGCTTCGCCGCGAAGAGCTCGAGGGCCAGCAGGGGAGCGCGTCGCCCGCGTCCGCCCCGGCTGCCCCGGCATCCACTTGCGCAAAGGAGGGCTGCTAAATGAATCCGTATACTTCTTCCGGTTCGGTCGCCACGATGACGGCCAACGTGTCCGGTAACGATAACCTCAACGACCTGGGAGACGGTCCGCGCCAGCCCGGCGACCCCGAGCGCTACCCCGTGGGCGCGGTGACCCGCCGCCTGCTGGGCTACGTCCGTCCGCACCGTATTTCGTTTACGGCGTCGTTTGTGAGCGCTGCCATCTCGGTGATCTTGCAGCTCTACACGCCTATCCTTATCGGCGAGGGCATCGACCTGATCGTCGCCGCCAGGCAGGTGGACTTCGATGCGCTGCTGCCGCTCGTCACCAAGCTTGCGATTGTCGTGGTGGGCGCGGCGGCCTTCCAGTGGCTGCAGGGCTACTGCGTCAACCGCTTGTCCTACGAGACGGTGCGCGACATGCGCGTGGAGGCGAGCGACAAGCTCAGCCGCATGCCGCTCAGCTTTATCGACAGCCACGCCCACGGCGACCTTATGAGCCGCGTGGTCAACGACGTCGATCAGGTGGGCGACGGTCTGCTGCAGGGCTTCACGCAGCTCTTCACCGGTGTTATTACCATCGTGGGCACGCTTGCGCTTATGCTCTCCATTAACCTGACCATGACGCTCGTGGTGGTGCTCGTCACGCCGCTTTCCATCTTTGCCGCCGGTGCCATTGCCAAGCTCTCCAACAAGAGCTTCACGGCACAGCAACGCATTCAAGGCCAGCTCGGCGGCCATATCGAGGAGTATGTGGGTGAGCAAAAGCTCGTGGACGCGTTTGCCTATGGCCCCAACGCGCAGCTGCGCTTCGATGCCCTCAATGCTGAGCTCTACACCGCGGGTGAGCGCGCGCAGTTTATGGGTTCGCTCTCCAACCCCGGCACGCGCTTTATCAATAACATCATCTATGCCGTGGTCGCTGTGATCGGCTGCGTGGGTGTGATCACGGGCGTGCCGGCGGCGCTCACGGTGGGTGGCGTGCAGATCTTCCTGTCCTACGCCAACCAGTACACTAAGCCGTTCAACGAGGTCACGAACGTCATCACGCAGATCCAGACCGCGTACGCCTCGGCGCGCCGCATGTTTGCGTTGCTTGATGCGCGCGAGCAAGAGCCCGACGCGTCGGATGCCGTGGAGCTTGTCGCCCCGCAGGGCGAGGTGAACTTTGAACACGTGGACTTTAGCTATGTGCCCGACCGCAAGCTGCTGCAGGATATCTGCATCGAGGCCAAGCCCGGTACGCGCTTTGCCCTCGTCGGTCCCACGGGCTGCGGCAAGACGACGCTCATCAACTTGCTGCTGCGGTTTTACGATATCGATGCCGGACGCATCATGGTCGATGGCCGGTCTTCGCGTGATTACACGCGTGCAAGCCTGCGCCGCGCCTTTGGCATGGTGCTGCAGGACACTTGGCTGTTCGAAGGCACGGTGGCGGAAAACATCGCTTACGGTTGCCCAGATGCCACGCGCGAGCAGGTTATCGAGGCGGCCAAGCGCGCGCACGCGCACAAGTTTATCGTGCAGCTGCCAGGCGGCTACGATACGGTAATCGGCGAGGACGGCGGCACGTTTAGCCAGGGTCAAAAGCAGCTGCTGTGCATCGCGCGCGTCATGCTCACCGACCCAGCTATCTTGCTGCTGGACGAGGCGACCTCGAGCATCGATACGCGTACCGAGCTGCAGGTTCAGGCGGCATTCGACGAGCTTATGGCAGGTCGCACAAGCTTTGTCGTGGCGCACCGCCTGAGCACCATCCGCAACGCCGATTGCATTCTGGTGATGCGCGACGGCCAGGTTATCGAGCGGGGCACACACGACGAGCTGCTGGCGGCAGACGGCTTCTACGCCGAACTCTACCGCAGCCAGTTCGCCCAGTGAGCAAGCCCGTGGGGCAAATTAATCAGGTTTGTTTGTCCCATAGAGCGATCTTGTTATATAGCGTTCTACCAGCGCGTGAAACATTTTGACGATACTCCGTGACACAATTTGACGGCGTTTTGTGAAACAGTTTTTCGGCCATTCGTGAAACGTTCTGCGGCGGTTTCAATCCGAAGTACATACTGTTCGAAATCTGTCCAAAGATGTCGTCTGCGTCGCCAATCGACAGACGGTGGTTTACATCTGTCACGTTAGTACTAAGATATTCATCTAATAAATTGCATTAGTGGCTTTAGTTTTGGGGGAAACGAGACAACGTGACTATGACGTGCTCTTTGGTGGTTAACAGCAAGAGCGGTAATACCAGGATGGTTTCGGGTGCGATCAAGCGCACTCTGCAGACTGCGGGCGTTGAGTTTGTCCACGCCGCGGCGTTGAGCGACGATGCGGACGCAGATCAGGTTGCGCTCGAGGCGCAGGGCGCCTGCGCGGCCGACACGGTGCTCGTCGGTTTTTGGTGCGACAAGGGCGCGTGCACGCCGTCGGTCGCGGCGTTGCTCTCCGCCTTGCACGGCAAGCGCGTCTTCCTGTTTGGCACCTGCGGCTTTGGGGCCGACCAGAGCTATTACCAGCAGATTATTGATCGCGTAACTTCCAATTTGGCTGAGGATGCCGAGCTTGCAGGTTGGGCGATGTGCCAGGGCAAGATGGGCCCCGCGGTCAAGCAGCGCTACGAGGCCATGCTCGAGCAAGATCCCGACAACGCCCGATTTAAGATGCTGCTCGACAACTGGGTTGCCGCGAAGGACCATCCCACCAAGGAAGATCTGGACAACATGGCTGCAGCCGCCAAAAAGGCCGTTTTGGGCGAGTAGCTTCGTCGTTCGCGGTCCTTCGTGCAAAACAATACAAATGTGAAAGCCTCGAAATTCTCGAGGCTTTTTTCTTCAAGACTTTAGTCTGCTGGCCGCGCAGCGGCCAGCTTTAAACCACCCGCTATGCGGGTGGAGACAAACGGCTTTAC
>NZ_JADNHZ010000032.1 GCF_015554145.1 Collinsella aerofaciens
CGCGCCTTTAGACGCGAGCCCGGGGCCCGTGGGTTATACCCTAAGAGCAAACCACCCTTTTTAAGGGTGGTTCTGATGTTTGCGCAGATAAAACCTGCCAAAATAAACCTGTCCCTTTTTGGTAGGTTTAGCTCAGCAGCATGCGGTCGTTGGCGAGCTCGCCGCCCGAGACCTCCTCAAACTTCTGCAGCAGGTCGGCCACGGTGAGCGACTTCTTCTCGTCGCCGGCCACGTCGTAGATCACATGGCCCTCGTGCATCATGATCAGACGGTTGCCCAGACGGATGGCGTCGTTCATGTTGTGCGTGACCATGAGCGTGGTCAGGCGGTTCTCGTCGACGATCTCCTCGGTCAGGCTGAGCACCTTAGAGGCCGTCTTGGGGTCGAGGGCCGCCGTGTGCTCGTCGAGCAGCAGCAGGCGCGGCTTGGTGAGCGTGGCCATCAGCAGGGTGAGTGCCTGACGCTGGCCGCCCGAGAGCAGGCCGACCTTGGCGTTGAGGCGTGTGTCCAGGCCAAGGTCCAGACGCTTGAGCAGCTCAACGTACTCGTCCTTCTCGGCCTTGGTGACGCCCCACGAAAGGCCGCGACGCTGGCCGCGGCGCTTGGCGAGGGCCAGGTTCTCGGCGATCTGCATGTCGGCAGCGGTACCGCGCATGGGGTCCTGGAACACGCGGCCCAGGTACTTGGCGCGCTGCGACTCGCTCAGACGCGAGATATCGGTGCCGTCGAGCTCGATGACACCCGAATCGAGCGGATACACGCCGGCAATCATGTTGAGCAGCGTGGACTTGCCGGCGCCGTTGCCGCCGATCACGGTTACAAAGTCGCCGTCGTTAAGGGTGAGGTCGACGCCGGTAAGGGCGCGCTTCTCGGTGACGGTGCCCTTGTTAAAGGTCTTTTTGACGTGCGAGAGCTTAAGCATCTGCCTCATCTCCCCTCGTGTAGGAGCTGCGGAGCTTGTAACGCTCCCAAACCACAGGTACGCACAGGGCAACGGCGACGATTACGGCGGAGAGCAGCTTCATGTCGTTGGCGTCCATGCCCAGTTGCAGCACGATAGCGCGGATAAGGAAGTAGACCACGGAGCCAAAGACAGCGGAGGCCAGACGGACGGAGAACTGCGTGAGGCCGCCGGGCAGCAGACGACCGAGTACCTCGCCGATGACGATGGCGGCAAGGCCGATAACGATGGCGCCGGTGCCCATACCAATGTCGGCATACTTTTGGCTCTGGCAGATAAGTGCGCCAGAGAGGCCGATGAGGGCGTTGGAGAGCACGAGGGCGATCATCTTGGTGGAGTTGGTGTTGACGCCCAGGGCGCGGATCATGTACTCGTTGTTGCCGGTGGCGCGCAGTCCGGAGCCGATCTCGGTGTCAAAGAACCAGTACAGGATGGCGACGATGGCCACGGCCAGCACAATGCCCAAGATAATGGCAACGGTGGACTGCGGCAGGCCGGTCATGTTGCTGACGGACGAGAAGATGGTGCCCTTGGCGAGGATGGGCGTGTTGGACTTGCCCATGATGCGCAGGTTGATGGACCACAGGCTGATCTGCGTTAGGATTCCGGCAAGGATTGCGGGGATCTCAAAGACGGTGGTCAGGATGCCCGTGACGGCACCGGCGATGGCACCGGCGCACATGCCGGCAAGCACGGCGAGCAGCGGGTCGACGTTATTGTTGACGATGAGTACGGCACAGACACAGCCGCCGAGGGCAAAGCTGCCGTCGCAGGTCATATCGGGGATGTCGAGCAGGCGGAACGTGATAAACACGCCAAGCACCATAATGCCCCAGAGGACGCCCTGCGAAACGGCGCCCTGCAATGCAATGAGCATGCTTCATACCTCCTAGGATAGGGTGGACACGTGATTTTCCATAATAGCGGTACCAATGCATAAAAGAGCTGCGGACGGATGTTTTGTCTCATCCGAAACAAGCAGGGCGAACGCCGGTCTTTAGCGTTCGCCCCAAGGACTCAGATATTGAATAACGCGGCTGTGGCGCGCGTGCGGGCCCTAGACGCGTTACCGCGCATGGCGCTACTCGTCCAGAGCGGAAAGGTCGATGCCCAGGGCCTCGGCCATCTCGTCGTTCTTGACGACGACCAGGTCCTTGCTCGAGAGGTGCTTGATCGGCATATCCTCGGGCTTGGCCTCGCCCTTCAGGATCTTAACGGCCATCTCGCCCGCGGCGTAGCCCAGGTCCTTATAGTTGATGGAGAGGGTGAACAGGCCGCCGGCCATGCACATACCCTCCTCGCCGGTCACGAAGGGGAGCTTATTCTCCTTGCAGATCTGGCCCACCTGCGAGGCACCCGCGGCAATCGTGTTGTCGGTGGGGGAGTACAGCGCGTCGACCTTGCCCACGGCGGACTCGACGACGGACTGAATCTCGTTGGAGCTCGAGACGGTGAAGTCGGTGTACTCCAGGTCCAGCTTGTCGAGTTCCTTCTTGGCGGCCTTGATCTGGACGTCGGAGTTGGACTCAGCGGTGCAGTAGAGCAAGCCGACCTTCTTAACGTCGGGCAGGACCTTCTGCATCATCTCGAGCTGCTCGGCGACCGGGGTGAGGTCGGAGGCGCCCGTGACGTTGGTGCCGGGCTTGTCGTTGTCCTGGACCAGGCCGGAGGCGGCGTAGTCGGTGATGGCGCAGCCCACGATGGGGATATCGGCCGTGGCGCCGGCGGCAGCCTGCGCGGCGGGCGTGGCGATGGCATAAATCAGGTTGACGTTGTCGCCCACAAACTTGTCGGCAATGGACTTACACGTGGACTGGTCGTTCTGGGCGTTCTTCTGGTCGATCTTGACCTTAAGGCCGCTCTCCTTGATGGCCTTGACAAAGCCGTCGTTGGCGGCATCGAGTGCGGAGTGCTCGGTGAGTTGCAGAACGCCGATGGTGTGGTCGGAACCGGCGGCAGCAGAGCCGGAACCAGAGTTGCCGCCGCATCCGGCGAGCGGGGCGAGCGCGAGCAGACCGGCGGAGACCAGAAGGCTCCTGCGGCTGATGGTGATGTCCTTCATATCATTACCCCCAGTATAAAAATGGCTGGAAACACTGCACTGGGACAAAGTGCAAGTGGAACTATAGTAGCGCTGATGTCCATTTTTACAACAGCCTGGCGGGTTTTTAATACAGAATCGGATGGGCGGTACGGGTAGTCGAATGGGCGGCGGAGGGTCTTATGCGGCGGAGGAGGCATCGTCCTCGTCCAGGACGGCGAAGAGCTTCTTGCCGTCAAGGAGACGTGTGGTGACGTTTCTCATGCGGCCGATCTCAACGGTACGCAGCGTGTCGTCGGCGCCTCGCGCGTCATAGACCGTTCCCAGCAAATACGAGATGCCGTCTCGTTGCTTGATAGCAAAGGGCCGGAGTGTCATCCGCGCCACTTCGACCTCTCCGCGTGCCGTGACACTCGAAATATCAAAACTCACCGTGGTTCCGTGGTCGATGGCCTGCTCGATGAGCTCGCAGGCATCGATGCGCTTGACGGGCGTGCGTGTGGCCTTGGTGGATTTGTCGCCTGCGCTTGGAGCAGGCTCGGGTGCATCGAGGTAGCCGCGAACGTCGGCACTCGCCATGGCGACCAGGTGCTGCGCTATGCTCTTTCGAATGGCGATGGGCGTGGAGCGGTTGCGCATGACCATGCCGTGGAGCCGGATGATCTCTTCGTCGGTGAGCGGACGGGTCAAGAGTCGATAGCCCACGCCGCGCTTGTACTCAATTTCGTATCCGGCATGGCGAAGTGCGGAGATGGCGGTGTAGATGCTGCGCCGCGCCGCCGAGATGGGCATGCGGGCGGGGTCGTCGGGATGGGCGAGACGCCGGATCAACTCATCGGAAAGCATGGCCTTGTCCTCGCCGGTGTTTTCGCTTAATAGTTGCAGGATGCGAACGGCGCGATAGGCTGCCATCGAGGCGGCGCCCCTCGTCGTGGTCTCGTAAGTTTCAACAGCGGTTTCGGTCATGGCGTCCACGTCCTTTCCGTTTTGGGTGGCGACGGTATGGAGCCTAGGGCGCGGGGCTTTCCCAGGGGCGCAGAGCACTCTGGGCGGTCGGTAGTCGTCGGCAAGCGGCGGGTCGAGTTTTCAACAGCCCTGCTCAACTGACCAAAATCTTGCCAAAAGCTTGACGGATACTGTTGAAAAAAGCGCCCCTCGGCTTGCCGAGAGGCGCTGGCGTGATGCGCTGGAACGCGTTTGGTGGCGCTGTGGCGATTAGAAGTCGGCGTTGCCCACGGTGCGCGGGTGCGGCAGGACGTCGCGGATGTTGCCCACGCCGGTCAGATACATGACCAAGCGCTCGAAGCCCAAGCCGTAGCCGGCGTGCTTGCAGGAACCGTAGCGGCGCAGGTCAAGGTAGTACTTGTACTGCTCGGGATTCATGCCCAGGTCCTTGATGCGGGCCTCGAGCAGATCCAGGCGCTCCTCGCGCTGGGAGCCGCCGATAATCTCGCCGATACCGGGAACCAGGCAGTCGGCGGCGGCGACGGTCTTGCCGTCCTCGTTCATGCGCATGTAGAACGCCTTGATCTCGGCCGGGTAGTCGGTCACAAAAGTCGGTCGCTTAAAGTGCTCCTCGGTCAGGAAGCGCTCGTGCTCGGTCTGCAGGTCGATGCCCCAGCTCACGGGATAGTCAAACTTGTGACCGGCAGCGACGGCCTGCTCCAGGATTTCGACGGCCTCGGTATAGGTGACGCGGGCAAAGTCGGAGTTTGCCACGTGGTCCAGGCGCTCGAGCAGACCCTTGTCCACAAACTTGTTGAGCATATTGAGCTCGTCGGGGCAGGTGGCCATAACGTCCTTAAGGACGTACTTGAGCATGGCCTCGGCGTTATCCATGTAGTCGTTCAGATCGGCAAAGGCCATCTCGGGTTCGATCATCCAAAACTCGGCGGCGTGGCGCGTAGTGTTGGAGTTCTCGGCACGGAAGGTGGGGCCAAAGGTGTACACGTCGCCAAAGGCCATGGCAAAGTTCTCGGCATTGAGCTGGCCGGACACGGTGAGACTTGCATGCTTGCCAAAGAAGTCCTGGCTCCAGTCGACCTCGCCGGACTCGGCGAGGGGCGGATTTTTGGGGTCGAGCGTGGTCACGCGGAACATCTCGCCGGCGCCCTCGCAGTCACTCGTGGTGATGATGGGGGTGTTGACGTAGACAAAGCCCCGCTCCTGGAAGAAGCGGTGGATGGCGGCAGCCGCGACAGAACGGATGCGGAACACGGCGCGGAACAGGTTGGTGCGCGGGCGCAGGTGCTGCTGGGTGCGCAGGAACTCGACGGTTGCGCGCTTCTTCTGCAGCGGGTAATCCGGGGCGCTGACGCCCTCGACCTCGATGGAAGTGGCAGAAAGCTCGAAAGGCTGGGGCGCATCGGGGGTCAGCTTGACGGTGCCGGTGCAAATGAGTGCGGCCGAGACGTTTTGATGGGCGATCTCGTCGTAGTTGTCGAGTGCCTCGCGGTTCATGACGACCTGCAGGTCGCGGAAGCAGCTGCCGTCGTTGAGCGTAACAAAGCCAAAGTTCTTCATGTCGCGGATGGACTTGACCCAGCCGGCGACGGTGACGGTCTGGCCGCCAAGCGACTCGGCATCGGCGTAAAGCTGCGCGATTTTGGTGCGGTTCACGTATCCTCCCATAACGGTTGAATGATAGTTATCCATACAGTTCGATATTCTAGCAGCTCGGCTCATTTGGGCTATACGGATAAGGCATTGGCGGGATGGTTTTTCAAACGAAAAGCGCCTGCGGCCAAATGGTCGCGGGCGCTTGACGAGGTGCCTTTTGGCTGTGTGGCGCGGGGCCTGGCTACTTGGTCTTGGCTACCAGCAGCGGGTCGCCAAGCTTGACGAGCGGGTTGCCGCCGATAAGCGTGCCGGACTCGCCGACATGGTCGATGCTCTTAAGACGATCGAGCTCGGAGACGATGACGGTCACGATGTCCTCGTGACCGGCGGCCTTGATGGCCTCGCGGTCGAAACTGATGAGCGGCTGGCCTGCCTTGACCGTGTCACCCATCTCGACAAAGCGGGCAAAACCTTTGCCGTTCATTTCCACGGTGCCCAGGCCAACATGGATGAACACGCGAAGACCGTCCTCGGTGATCATGCCGATGGAGTGGTTGGTGACGGTGGTGGCGCCGATGCGGCCGTTGGCGGGCGCATAGATGGTGCCGGTAATGGGCTCGATGCCGTAGCCCTGACCGAGCATACCCGAGGCGATGGTCTCATCGGGAACCTCATCGAGGTTGACGAGCACGCCGTTGACGGGGGCGTAGATGACGCCTTCGCGGGTGGCGAAGCTTGCTGCGGGCGGAACGGATGCCTCGCCCGTCGAGGTGAAGGTGGACTTAAGCGAATCGAGCAGACCCATAGTTGCCTCCAACTTAAATAGGCGCATATCGCGCGCTTGGTTTGCCGGAAACGTTTCATATGTGTTTCGCGGCTTGGTCAACGCCCCTATTTTACGCTGCTCAACGATACCTCTGAACTGGGATTATGTGATATATCAGTTGAAGGGAAACTTATTGCTGGAGTGTTTCTTCGCCACGGGCTCAAGTGGGGTACGCTTAGACGCGAAAAACAAGGGCGCATAATCTGCGCGAAGGGAGCACATATGATTGTCGAGAACCATGCGCTGTGGGGCGAGGAGCCGACCGAGGAGTATCCGGCGACGTTTACGTATTTGGGTGCCGAGCCGCTGCCCGATAAGCCGAATGGCCGCCGCCCTGCCGTGATTATCTGCGGCGGAGGTGCGTTTACGCATATCGCTCCGCATGAGCAGGATCCCGTGGCGTTTGCGTTTTTGGACCGCGGCTACCAGGCCTTTGTGCTCAACTATGTGACAAGTGGCACGGGCGACGTGAGCTTTCCTCACCCGCAGGCAGACCTTGCCAAGATGGTCGCCACGGTTCGCGCCAACGCCGACGAGTGGCATGTCGATCCCAAGCGCGTGTGCGTCGTGGGCTTCTCGGCAGGCGGCATGATCTGCGCTTCGCTGGCAACGCAATGGAAGACTGGTCCCTTCGCGGCGCTTGCCGGGTCGCGTCCGGACGACATTCGTCCCGATGCCGTGGTGCTGGGCTATCCGCTGCTCGACTTTGCCTATGTGCGCGACATGCAGACGCGCGACCCGCGCATCGACCTGCGCGTTCCCAAGACGGGTGGCAAGACGGGGCGCGATTTGCTCAACGACTATCTGTCGATGGTGACGGGCGGTGAGGCGACCGACGAGCACCTGGCCGACATCTGCCCCACCACGCATGTTTCGCGTCAGATGCCGCCGACCTTTGTGTGGGGCGTGTCCGACGACAAGACGGCGCCGATCGCGCAGGTCTATCCGTTTGCGCAGCGCATGGCCGAGGAGGGCGTCGCTTGCGAGATGCACGTCTTTGACCAAGGTGGTCACGGGCTTTCGCTCGGCAACGCCAACACCGCGGTCGATAACGAGGACAAGCAGGTGGCGGTCCGTCCTTGGATCCGCCTGGCCTTCCGTTTCCTGGAGCGCCATATGTAAAAGTAGACTACTTGCCCGTTTCAAAAAGTCTGCTTAGAGGAGGAGCCATGCTTGAGGGTACGTATGTGGTTTCGGCCCAGACGCTGGTGGGGAGTAAACGCGGCGAGGTGACGTTTTCACATGGGGTGAACGGCGTGCTCAGGGCAGTACTAAACGTCAGGGGTCTCAATATCGCTCTCTCGAGTGCCCGCGCTGAGGGCGATTTCTTTGAGCTCTCGGGTACTATCTCCCACGTCTTGATGGGCAAGGCGCCCTTTACATGCACGGGGTCAGTCGAGGGTGATCGACTCACTGCTACCGCGCGGTCGGGTTCCGTTTCGATCTCGCTGAGCGGTATGCGCAAAGAGCTTTCGGGGCGCACCGCATAAAGTTTGCGCAGGTAAACATCGGTATTTGACTTTATAAAATAGTTCAGAGCGCTATCATTTGTCGTTACGAGTTGGTTAGCCCCGGTAAACGGTTAACCGCGTCTAACGAAAGGATGAGCGCGTGAAGCTCGATACACTCGAGATTGGAAAGGACGCCGTTGTCGCATCGGTGGCATCCGATGATCAGGCGCTCCGACAGCATATTTTGGACATGGGCCTAACGCCGGGCACCGAAGTCACCATGATGAAATACGCCCCTATGGGAGATCCGCTCGAGATCCGTCTGCGTGGCTACGAGTTGACACTGCGCAAGGACGATGCCGCCCGCATTGAGCTCGTGGGCATTCACGATACCGATATGGGTCCGCGCGCTAACGCTGCAATCGGCACGACGGAGCATCCGGCACTCGGCGAGGGGACGTATTCGCCCCGTGCGGCAAAAACGGCCGTGCCCGAGGACGCACCGCTGCACTTTGCCCTCGCCGGCAACCAAAACTGCGGTAAGACCACGCTGTTCAACCAGCTGACGGGCTCCAACCAGCACGTCGGTAACTTTCCCGGCGTGACGGTCGACCGCAAGGACGGCACTATCCGTAACCACCCCGAGGCGAGCGTTACCGACCTGCCCGGCATTTACTCCCTGTCGCCGTACACGGGCGAGGAGATTGTGAGCCGCCAGTTTATCCTTGACGAGCATCCCGATGCCATCATCGATATCATCGACGCCACCAACATCGAGCGCAATCTGTACCTGACGCTGCAGCTTATGGAGCTCGATCGCCCCATGGTCATCGCGCTCAACATGATGGACGAGGTGACCGCCAACGGTGGCGCCGTAGACGTCAACCTGCTCGAGAGCCTGTTGGGCGTGCCTGTTGTCCCCATTAGCGCTGCCCGCAACGAGGGTATCGGCGAGCTGGTGGATCATGCCTTGCACGTGGCGCGGTTCCGCGAGCGCCCCGGCCGCCTGGACTTCTGCGCGCCCGATGGTCCAGACGGCGGCGCGCTGCATCGCTGCATTCACGGCATCGCCAACCTTATCGAGGACCATGCCGCGACGGCGCATATCCCGGTGCGTTTTGCGGCGACCAAGCTGGTTGAGGGCGACGAGCTGGTGACCGAGGCGCTTCATCTGGACCGTAACGAACTTGACGCCATCGAGCACATCATTGCCCAGATGGAGGGTGAGGCCGGTACCGACCGTCTATCTGCACTGGCTGACATGCGCTTCGGCTTTATCGGCGACGTGTGTGGGCGCTGCGTCGTCAAGCCGCACGAGAGCCGCGAGCACGTGCGTTCCGTCAAGATCGACCGCATCCTGACGGGTCGCTACACGGCCATTCCAGCGTTCCTGGTGATCATGGGTCTCGTCTTTTGGCTGACGTTTGGCGTGATCGGCGCGGCGCTGCAGGGACTTATGGAGGACGGCATCGCTGCCATCATCGCCTCGGCCGATGCGGGCCTCAAGGCGTTCGGCACCAACGACGTGGTGCGCTCGCTGGCTGTCGACGGCGTGCTTACGGGCGTGGGCAGCGTGCTGACCTTCCTGCCGATTATCGTCGTGCTCTTTTTGTTCCTCTCCATTCTGGAAGACTCCGGCTACATGGCGCGCGTGGCCTTTGTCATGCATAAAGTGCTGCGTCGCTTTGGCCTGTCGGGCCGCAGCTTCGTGCCTATGCTCGTCGGTTTTGGTTGCACCGTGCCGGCCATCATGTCAACCCGCACGCTCCCATCCGAGCACGACCGCAAGATGACTGTCATGCTCACGCCGTTCATGAGCTGCTCGGCCAAGTTGCCGGTCTACGGTCTGCTGTGCGGGGCGTTTTTCCCGCAGGCGACAGTTCCCGCCATGGTCTCGCTCTATCTGATCGGCATTGCGGTTGGCTGTATCGCGGCTTTGGTGCTCAACCGCACGGCATTTAAGGGCGACCCGGTGCCGTTTATCATGGAGCTTCCCAACTATCGCCTGCCAAGCGTCAAGACGACGGTGATGCTGGCATGGGATAAGGCCAAGGACTTTATTACCAAGGCCTTTACCATTATCTTTGCCGCTACGGTGGTCATCTGGTTCCTGCAGACGTTCGACATCCGCTTTAATGTGGTCGCCGATCAGTCGCAGAGTCTGCTTGCCGGTCTGGGTAGCATCATCGCGCCGGTGTTGGCCCCGCTCGGCTTCGGCGACTGGCGCGCCTCGACGGCGCTCGTCACCGGACTTATCGCCAAGGAGAGCGTCATTTCGACCCTCACGGTGCTTTTGGGCGCAACGTCGCCCGCGGTGCTGTCAACCATGTTTTCGCCGTTTACCGCTTACGTGTTCCTGGTCTTTACGCTGCTGTACCCGCCCTGCGTGGCGTCCATCGGTGCCGTCAAGAGCGAGCTGGGCGCGCGCTATGCCGTTGCCGTGTTCGCGTTTCAGGTGACGGTCGCCTGGATCGTGGCGTTTGTCGTGCATTCGGCGGGCATATTGCTGGGGTTGGCTTAGCTATTTATTGACGGCGCAACCCCTGTGTATTGAGTTGATTGCGGCCCCGTATCTGTACTGACGGATGCGGGGCCGTTGCTATATAATCGCCTCCGCTCAAAATGATTGGAGACGTTATATATGAGTCAGGCAAGACAAGATGGCATCTCACTCAAGCAGTGGCTCCCTCTTATCGGGCTCGCCTGTTGTGCGTTCGTGTTCAACACGTCGGAGTTTATGCCCATCGGCCTGCTGACCGATATCGCCGCGTCGTTCTCGCTCACCGAGGCCCAGGCCGGCATCATGATCTCGGTCTACGCCTGGGGCGTCATGCTGCTGTCGCTGCCACTCATGGTGTTTGCCTCGCGCTTTGAGTTCAAGCGTATGCTGCTCGGCGTGCTTGCCGTGTTCTCGCTGGGTCAGTTCCTGTCCGCCGTGGCGCCTACCTATCCTATTTTGGTTTGCGCGCGTCTGGTGGTCGCCTGCGCGCATGCCGTGTTCTGGTCGGTCGCCTCGATCATGGCCTCGCGCCTGGTTGACAGTCGCCACGGGGCGCTCGCCATTAGCATGATCGCCACGGGCTCGTCCATCGCGCAGATCTTTGGCCTGCCGATCGGCCGCGCCATCGGGCTGGCCGTGGGCTGGCGCATGACATTCGCCGTGGTCGGGGCCCTCTCAGCTGTCGCGGTCGTCTACCAGGCCGCGGTGTTCCCGGCCATGCCGGTGGGCGAGCGCTTTACCGTTAAGCAGCTGCCCGAGCTGCTCAAGAATCCGTTCCTCATCGCGCTTTATGCGGTCACGGTGTTCATGGCAACCGGCTATTATGCGGGTTACAGCTATATCGAGCCGTTCCTGGCGCAGGTCGCGCACGTCGACGCAAGCGCTATTACCATGACCCTGACGGCGTTTGGCTGCTCCGGTCTGCTCGGAAGCTGGCTGTTTGGCCGCCTGTTCGATGGGCATCGCTTCCCGTTCTTGGCTATCACGCTCTCCGGCGTGCCGGTGGCTCTGCTGCTCATGGGTTCGGTCGCATCGTCGCTCGTAGCAGTGCTTGCCGTCTGCGCGCTATGGGGCTGCTGCTCCACAGCCTTTAACGTGGCGTTCCAGGCCGAGCTCATCAAGTACACGCCGGCGGATTCGTCGGCCGTCGCCATGTCGATCTTCTCGGGCCTGTTTAACCTCGGTATCGGCACGGGCACCGCAATCGGCGGCGCCGTGGTTTCGGGTCCCGGTATCGCTTGGATTGGCTTCGCGGGCGGGGCGATTACCGTCGTGGGCGTCATCCTTGCCATCACCGTACTGTTCCCAGCCATACGCCGCGCAAAGCCCGTCGCCTAATCACGTCCCCTCATCAGTTGCGGTGAAATACGGACTGCTGGGCCCAATAAACCCGGAAAACAGTCCGTATTTCACCGCAACTTATTTTGGGGGAGGGGATGCGCGGCGGGCATACAATGGATGGCGTTGCGTAAAAGATTGCCGGGAGGTTGTTATGTGGGCTTACGAGACGACGTTCTATCAGATCTATCCGCTGGGCTTTTGCGGAGCTCCGCGTGAGAATGCCGCGCCCGTTGCCGAGGATGAACTTTCCCAGGCTGCCATCCCCGCGCCCAACCCCGATGCCCCCATCATGAAAATCGCCCAATGGGCCGACTACCTGCAGGAACTCGGTATTGGCGCCGTGCTCATCAACCCTCCGCTCGAGTCCGATAGCCATGGCTACGATACGCGCAGCCTGCGCCATATCGACCGCCGCTTGGGTGGGGATGCCGACTTTGCCGCCGTGTGTGAGACGCTGCATGCCCATGGCATTCGCGTGGTGCTCGATGCCGTCTTTAACCATGTGGGCCGCGGCTTCTGGGCATTCCGCGACGTGCAGGAGCGCAAGTGGGACTCGTCCTACAAGGACTGGTTCCACATCAGTTTTGACGACGATTCCTGCTATGGCGACGGCTTTTGGTACGAGGGCTGGGAGGGCCATTTTGAGCTTGTGAAGCTCAACCTGCAAAATCCCGCCGTGGTCGATTACCTGCTTGAGTCCGTGCGTCGCTGGGCCGAAGTCTTTGGCGTCGACGGCCTGCGCCTGGACGTCGCCTATATGCTCGACCGCGACTTTATGCGCCGCCTACACGCCTTTGCCCGTGAGCTCAAGCCCGACTTCGTGCTGATCGGCGAGACGCTCCACGGCGACTACAACCAGATTGTCAACGACGAGATGCTCGACTCCTGCACCAACTACGAGTGCTACAAGGGCCTGTACTCCAGCTTTAACTCGGTCAACATGTTCGAGATCGCCCACTCGCTGCACCGCCAGTTTGGCGGCGATCCGTGGTGCATCTACCGCGGCAAGCATCTGCTGTCGTTTGTCGACAACCACGATGTGCCGCGCCTGGCGAGTATCCTCACCGACAAGTCGTGCCTGCGTCCCGCCTATGGCATGCTCTTTGGCATGCCGGGCATCCCGTGCGTCTACTATGGCAGCGAGTGGGGAATTGCCGGCGAAAAGGGCGGCCCCGATGGCGATTGGGCGCTGCGTCCTGCGCTCGATGAGCCAGCGCCCAACGAGCTGTCGGCTTTCATCAAGCAGCTCGCGCACCTGCGCTCGACAGGCGGTGCGGCGGCACGCGCTCTCAACTACGGCGCGTACCGCAACGTGGTGATCCAGAACAAGCAACTGTTGTTTGAGCGCGCCTGCGACGACGCGACGGTGCTCGTGGCGGTGAACGCCGTGGATGAGCCTTACACCTTTGGCGCCGGCGAGCTCAACGGCTCCTTTGTCGATCTGCTTGCTGACGGTGCGCCCACGGTCGAGCTGACGAGCTCCCTCGAGCTTGCACCCTACGAGGTGCGCTATCTGCTGAGGGCCTAGCTCGTGGCCGCGCCGGACGAGGGCTATCAACATATTGAGCATGGGTTTGAACCCGTGTTTGACGAGCGCTCGCGCGTTTTGGTGCTGGGGTCGTTTCCCTCGGTGCTCTCGCGTGCCAATGCCTTCTACTATGGCAATCCGCAGAACCGCTTTTGGCGCGTGATGGCCGCGTGCCTCGGAGTGCCTGTGCCGCCCAACGAGGGCGACCCTTTGGCGGACAGCGAGCCCGCGACGCTCGACGCCTCAATTGCCTCCAAGCGATCCATGCTGCTGAACGGCGGCGTGGCTCTGTGGGATGTGATCGAGAGCTGTGACATTAAGGGCTCGAGCGACGCGAGCATTCGTAACGTTGTGCCGACACATATCGAGTGCATTACCGACGCAGCTCCCATTGAGCAGGTGATATGCAACGGTGGTACGGCTGGCCGGCTCTACAAGCGCTATCTACAAGAACGCACCGGGCTGCCCGCCATCGTCCTGCCCTCGACAAGTCCTGCCAATGCGGCTTGGCGTCTGGAGCGCCTTGTCGAGCGCTGGCGCGAGGCAGTTGACTGGGCTGCTCTCTAATTTAGATATTTGATTGAGCATGGGCGCCGAGGCGTTTGATGGTGGCATGCCAAATTGGCGCGGGCAGCGCGGGCTTGGCGCGCACCATACCGTCGGTATCGACGCTACCGGCATTGCCGCCGCCAAGCAGCTGCGCATGCTCAATGGAGCAGCCCATGCGCACAGCGCCCACAAGCTTATCCATCGCTTCCGAAAACGGTCGCCGCAAGAGTCCCATGCGCGGGGAATGGCGAAGCGCTGCGATGCCGCTGCCGGCGCAGATGACAACGCCGCCACACCACAATTGGCCCTGGCGCTCGCATGCCTTGTGCAGACGAACGGCGGCCCCACGCGCCTGCTCAGCGCCCTCTTGTGCGGCTCGAATCACGGCATAGACACGCGTTCCCGTACCGCCAAAGCGATCGAGTATCTGCTCGACAGCGATCATGGCCTCATCGTCAAATGCATCGTCAACAGCGAGCACCATGCCATCGACTGCACCGGCATCATCCGCCTCCAAATCGACCGGGTGGGGGAGCGCGGTGCCAGAAAGCTGAGCATAGGCGGCGATGGCATCCTGCAGGTCCCAGAGCAAAAAATCAAGATCGGCGCTATTGGGAATACTGATATACGCAATGGTGTGCAGTGTTTTTGGTAAGTCGCCGCGCGCGGTCGTCTCCATGCCATCTCCTTTCCGGCTCGTTTCCGTTTAGGTTACACCGTCTGGTGGCGCCCCGCCGCGCTATCCTAGTGCAACCCTTACGAAAGGAACGCCATGCGTCTGCCCATGAATACCTCGCTTGCCACGCTCAAGCCCTCCGGTATCCGCCGGATTAACGCGCTCGCCGCCCAGCATCCGGGGTGTATCGCGCTCGCGCTCGGCGAGCCCGATTTTCCCACGCCCGATGTGATTAGCGCCGAGGTGACCGCCGCGCTGGACCGCGGTGACACGCACTATCCGCCCAACAACGGTCGCCCCGCCCTGCGTGATGCACTGTCCGAATATATGGATGACGCGGGCCTGGCGTTTTCCGCCGATGAGGTCATCCTGACCGACGGCGCGACCGAGGCACTGTCGGCAACATTTATGGCCATGCTCAACCCCGGCGACGAGGTCATCATCCCCACGCCGGCCTTTGGCCTGTACGAGAGCATCGTCGTGGCCAATCACGCCAAGGCTGTCTTTTTGGATACGGAGCCTGCGCAATTCCAGATTGACGAGGATGCGCTTCGCGCCTGTGTGACCCCGGCGACCAAGGCCATCGTCATCTGCTCGCCCAACAATCCCACGGGTTGCATCCTCGACACGGCATCGCTCGACGCCGTGGCGCGCGTGGCAGAGCAGGCGGGCATATACGTAGTCTGCGACGACGTGTACAACCGTCTGGTCTACGTGGACGGCTACGAGCGCTTTGCCCAGCGACACCCGGAGCTGCGCGAGCAGACGGTCGTCATCGAGAGCTTCTCCAAGCCCTGGGCCATGACCGGCTGGCGCCTGGGTTGGCTCGCGGCAGCGGCACCCGTCATCGCCGAGATCGCAAAAGCTCACCAATACCTAGTATCGAGCGCCGTCTCCTTCGAGATGGACGCCGCAGCCCGAGCCCTGACCGTCGACCCAACCTCCATGCTCAAAGTCTACCGAGCCCGCCGCGAGCGCGTACTCGCAGCCTTAGACGCCATGGATCTCGACGTAGTGGAACCAGCCGGCGCCTTCTACGCCTTCCCCAGCATTAAACAGTACGGCCTGACAAGCGAAGACTTCTGCATCAAAGCCATCAAAGAGGCCAACGTAGCCCTAGTCCCCGGAAACTGCTTCGGCACCGAAGGCTACATCCGCCTCAGCTACTGCGTCTCCGACAAAGATCTGGACGAAGGCCTCCGCCGCCTGTCCACCTTCGTTTCAACTCTGTAGCCCAACGGGACCCAAAATCATCAGCCCACCGACTTAAGGCTTATGAGTGGGGGTGCCGGCCAACGGGAAACCGGGCTGCCCCAAAGTCACCGCAGGCCGCGCCGCCGAAGGCCAGGCGCAAGGTTTTCGTAGATTCCGCACGAGCCGAAGAGCACTTAATGTGCTCTTCGTGCGAGCCCAGGACCTGACCGAGCGAAAACCTTGCGCCTGGCCTTCGGCGGCGCGGCCGGATGGTGGAATTGTGTGCAGCCCGGTTTCCCGTTGACCGACGCCGGGGTCCCCGCCATAATACTTTCGGTTCACGCACGAATCCGCTGCCAGAGACAGCCGGTGCAAACGGGCATCGCCCGCGAGCTTAATGGGATATCCCGCCAGCCGAGGTGGTCGAGTAGATATGTCTTCTCGCCCCCGTCGCTCATGCAGCGCGGGGGCTTTCTTTTTGGACATGCCCCCGTCACGTCCTTGTGGCGGACCGTGCCCGGAAAGAATTCGAGGAGGTGTAATTCATGCCCCAGCAGTACAAAATCGACAAGGTTGCAGAGATCGAGTCCCGTATCGCCGAGAACGCCGGTCTGTTCGTCGTCAACTACAACGGTCTGACGGTTAAGCAGGCTCAGGAGCTGCGTCATCAGCTTCGCGAGTGCGGCGCCGAGATGAAGGTCTACAAGAACAACCTGGTCAAGATCGCTCTCAAGAACCAGGAGCAGCCCGAGATCGACGATATCCTCGCCGGCCCCGTCGCTTATGTGTTCTACGAGACCGAGCCGGTCGAGGCCGCTAAGGCCCTTAAGGACTTCTCCGCTAAGTCCAAGGGCGTCCTTGAGATCAAGGGCGGTATCTCCGACGGCAAGGCCGTTTCCGCCGATGATGTTAAGGCTATCGCCGAGCTGCCCACCAAGGATCAGCTTCTCGGCCAGATCGCCGGTCTCATCTCCGGTTTCGCTCGCGACATCGCTGTCTGCGTCAACGGCGTTTCCTCTGGTCTCGCTCGTTCGATCCAGCAGGTCTCCGAGCAGAAGGCAGCCTAGTTGCTGTTTTCACCCGCGGCGGCAACGCCGCACCCCTGGCGCATTCGCGCCGTGTTTTAACTGATCTCCGTGCATCCGCACGGAAACCGAAAGGACTTAGAAATGGCTAAGCTTACCACCGATGAGATCATCGATGCTCTTAAGGAAATGACCCTTCTCGAGGCTTCCGAGCTCGTTAAGGCTATCGAGGACACCTTCGGCGTTTCCGCCGCTGCTCCTGCTGCTGTTGTCGCCGCTCCCGCTGCTGGCGCTGCTGAGGCCGAGGAGAAGACCGAGTTTGACGTCGTGCTCGAGGGCTTCGGCGACAACAAGATCCAGGTCATCAAGGCCGTCCGTGAGCTCACCAACCTTGGCCTGAAGGAGGCCAAGGAGGTCGTCGAGGGCGCTCCCAAGGCTGTTCTCGAGGGTGCCAAGAAGGAGGACGCCGAGGCTGCCAAGGAGAAGCTCGAGGCTGCTGGCGCTGCTGTCACCCTCAAGTAATCAGGCTTTCTCGCCAGATTCCTTTGCAGACGGGGTTCGCATTGCGAGCCCCGTCTTTTTTGTTTTTCGGTCCCTCGGCATCGGTTGCTCAAACTGCCATGTTCTGTGATTTGCGTCGTATCGGGTGCCCTGCCGTTGGGCAATAAAATTGCACCATTCGAGCAATAATTTGCGTTGACGGTTGATTTTCAATCTCAGCGCAACAGCCTGAACGGACCCCGCGTTTCCGCAGCTAGCGCAACGCGGAAATAGCCCC
>NZ_JADNHZ010000033.1 GCF_015554145.1 Collinsella aerofaciens
AGATTCTAGGACGAAGGCCGTTCTTCGTTAAACGGGCGCTAGGGCGTCACCCTTACACCAACATTTTCGACGCGATCCCGCCAGCTTCATCGAGGAGCTCGGGGGCTGGATCGGTCGATACAATACGGAGAGGCGCAGCGATGCGCTCGGTGGCCGCACGCCGGCCGAGTTCCGCTCCGCGCTGGGAAGGGCCGCGTAACGGTTCAAGAAATCGTCCGCAGTCCCCATTCTTGCCCCTTTGGGACAGCTTCTTGTTGGGGCGTGCCTGCCCCAAACCCTGCTAGGAATGAGTACAGCAAACTGAAATATTCAAATTAGTCTTTGCAAATTACCTTTGAACCTTCACCATCAATTACAATTCCCTGAAGGTTGTTAATTGGGCATAGATTCAAATCCGAAAACTCAGTCATTATTTTCTCGGTAACTTTCTTAAATGGTGCTGTAAGATAATGCGGAAGAGCATAGAAATCAATCAAATTAAGCCCTGAATCATCTTCTTGTGAGTAGTCCTCCGGCTTTTCATCCATTTGCTCGATATATTGGATGCTTGGAGCGCATACAATCGCACCTGCCGATTCACCAATCATCAGTTTTCCCTTTGCCAATTCTTTCTTCAACAGCTCATCCGTTCCCGTTTTACGGAGCTGGTCTATAAGGAAAAAAGAATTTCCGCCGGTAAAATAGATCACATCCGCATCTTCAAAAAGAGACTGTATCGTTGAATAAGCCTCCGTTGAAATATCAATTTCAGTTACGATTGCTCCCAACTTTTTGAATAATTTTCGAGCCGAGCCGACATAACCGGTGTAGCCTTCACGCAGCGAAGCTGTTGGAATAAATGCGACTTTTTTATTTTCAATTTCTTCCTTTATCAGACTTCCTACACTTGAAAAGTGAGAACATAAAAACAGTTTCATCAATATTCTCCTTTATATATAAATTCTTATTTGTTGAACTAAGCCGTGTATACCATACTCTCCAATGAAAGAACGCCCTGATATAGCGAAATTTTGCCGTTTTCCTGCGTACGTGCGTACACACTCCACAGGAATTCTAAGGGGCCTGCCCCCTTAGCACACGGACTTTGGAACAAAGTCTAGTGCGTTACGCCTTGCCAGAGGTGTACAGGCTCCCGGTATGCACGTACGAAGCAATTGCCATCAATGCGCCATATAAGTGGCGATCAAGTTCGCATAAAGCGACCTTGATCCCGCAAAACAAAAGGCAGGATACCATCACCACGATGATACCCTGCCTCTGTTCGTTTCTGTTTACCGTTCCGAGTACGAACTGAATGCTGGAGCAATATAAAACCACCAGAAAGGTGCCTGTGAACTGCGCCCCGAAACTTGGACTGAATAAATAGCGACTACGCCGCAAGGGCCCGGTTCCGGAACTCCTCCGGCGTCAGGCCCTTCAATCTTACCTGCCTGCGCCGCGTGTTCCAATGGACTATGTACCCCTCCAGGTCGCGCTTGAAGTCCCCGAAGCTGCCCCACTCCCTGCCGCGGTAAAACTCGTCCTTCACATGGCCGAAGAGCTGCTCGGTGGCGGCGTTGTCGATGCAGTTCCCCTTGCGCGACATGCTCTGGGTGATGCCCGCCCCCTCCAGCCTGGAGGTGTAGGACTCGTGCTGGTACTGCCAGCCCATGTCCGAGTGCATGGTCGGCGCCGCCCCGTCGGGCAGGGCCTCGAGGAGCCGGTCGAGCATCCTGTGCTGCTGGGCGAGGTCCGGCGAGGTCGATATGTCGCTCGCCACGATCTCCTTCGTGCAGAAGTCGAGCACCGGGGCCCAGTAGGCCTTGGCGCCGGCGACCTTGAACTCGGTGACGTCGGTGCCGAGCTTCTGCCACGGCCCCTCGGCGCCGAAGTCCCTCGCGATGACGTTCTCGAACGTGCTCCCCACGAGCCCCCTGTAGGAGCTGTACCGGCGGCGGGAGCCCCGGCGGCGTATCCCGCACCGGATGCCCATCTCGCGCATCATCTTGAGCACGGTCTTGTCGGCCACGACCGCGCCCAGCTCGGCGCGCAGGCACATGGCTACCTGCCGGTGCCCGCAGCCGTTGGCGGTGCGCGAGAATATCTCGGCCGCGGCGTCGCGCAGCTCGGGCCTGGTCGGCCTCCGCGGGTGCGCCAGCGCGTAGTAGTAGGTCGACCTCCTGAGCCCCGAGCACTCCAGCAGGTGGCGCAGGGAGTGCCCCTCCGCCCTCAGCGCCCCCACCGCCTCGGCCGCCGCCCTGGTCAGAGCCCGTCCCGCTCGACCAGGGCGCGCAATTTTTTTAGGTAGGCGACCTCGGCCTCGAGCCTGCGGCAGCGCTCCTCGAGCTCCTGCTCGCGGGTGCGGGCCCGGGGTTTCGACCTCGACCCCCTCGGCCTGCCCTTCGGGCGGGGCCGCAGCGCCTCGGCGCCGCCCTCGCGGTAGAGCCTGCACCAGCGCTCAAGCGGGGACTTCGACCTGATCCCGAACTCGGCCATGGCGTCGGCCTTCGCCATCCCGCCGTCGACCACGGCCGACGCCGCGGCGACCCTCTGCTCGAATGTGTACCTGGATTGTTTCCCGCCCATGGACAGCAGCGCCTCGCTTCCGAACGCCCGGTATACCCACTGCCATTCTCTCACGGTCTCGCGGGGGACGGACAGGGCCTCGGCCGCCGGCTTGCAGCCGACGCCGGCGTCGAAGAGCTCGACGGCCCGCCTCCTGGACTCCAGGTCGTGCTTCACCCTGAGGTCTATACTCATGGAAAACCTCCCATTTCCCGATGTCCAAGAAATGGGAGGCAGTTCACTGTCCCCTTTGTGGTGGTTTTGGTAGGTTAGGCGAGGAGCGTGTGGCCGTAGGTGTTGGCAGCCTTGATGGCGGTGGCGAACTTTTCGTCGGTGAAGGGCTCGGGGTTTCCCTGCTTCCACTCGTTGGTGGCGTGCGCATACTCGCACAGGGCGGGGATATCGGACTCGGAAAGCCCGACCTGCTCAAGCGTCACGGGCAGGCCCATCTGCTTGTTGAAAGCGGCGTAGCGCTTAAGGTTCTCGGTGTCGCCCGTGTAGGCGAACAGCACCAGCACGCCCAGGCTCACGACCTCACCGTGCAGGTAGGAGCCTGGGCGAGGAATGCTGCAGGAAGCGTTGTAGAACGCGTGCGCCACGCTCGAGTTGTAGTAGTAATCGTTTTGGTTGGTCAGGTTCGAGACATAGCCCGTGTTGACCACGATGTCGAGCGCGATCTGCTTGACGGCTTCGGTCGACTGGTCCTGGCGCACGTCCTCAAGACCCTGGACGCCATAGGTAAACAGCGGCTCGGAACAGGTGTGCGCGAGTGCCAGGCCAAGGCCGGCCGTGTGCTCCAAGTTGCCGGCGCTCGTGGCGTACTCGACCTCGGGCTGCTTGGACAGGGCATCGCCCACGCCGGCCCAGAAGTACTCTGCCGGTGCCTTGGCGATGATCTTGGGGTTGATGAAGATGTGCGCGGGGCGGTTGGGGTACGAATAGCCCTCGAGCGAGCCGTCGTCGTTGTAGACGACGGCAATGGCGGTCGCGGCGGAGCAGTTGGAACAGATCGTCGGTACCGTAAAGACAATCTTCTTGAGCTCGATAGCTGCGGTCTTCACGGTGTCGAGCGCCTTGCCGCCGCCGCATGCGATAAGCACGTCGGCTTCCTGGCAGGCAGGGGAGTTTACGACCTTGGCGATATTTGCGCGCGTACTGTTGGTGCCGTAGACGCGCGTCTCCAGAATCTCGACGTCGGTACCTGCCAGCGCAGCTTCGATACCGGGAAGTGCTGCGGCCAGTGCTCGTTTACCACCAATGATGGCGACCTTGGTTGCTCCGTACTCGGCCAACGCGCCGTGCAGCTCGTCAAAGCAGTCTTCGCCAACGGTATAGTCGCTCATTCCGATCGTGCGCATAGCAATCTTCTTTCGTTCGATAAAGTGCTTACAGGTATTTTGCTCCAAGAGAAGGTCCACGGCCGCAAGAAATTTCGAACGTATAAAACCAGTGTTGAGGGTTTTTCGCCGGTGTGGAACGTGCTAGCATACTCCGCATAAGCGTTGATGGGGACGAGTAGTCGGCCGTCCGCATGCTACAGAGAGCGGGGAGCGCTGAGAACCCGTGCATGCGACCGATGAAAATCACCCCGGAGCTGCGGTCCCAACGGACGTGCCGCGTAGGTTCGTCTTAGTAGACATCGCCGAGATGGTCGTCGATACAGACCAGCCGAGTAACGGATGCGAGCGCGCGAATACGCGGGCGAGGGCATCTAAGCTGGGTGGTTAAGCGAAGAGCTTTTGCGGGCGTGCAGCCCGTTTGTGGCGCTTCGTCCCAGCTTGTAGGGACGGGCGCTTTTTGGTGCCCAGAGGGCGTGCGCGCCCATGACAAGAAAGGGGTACCGTGGCAAACGAGTACAAGCAGACGATGAATCTGCCCAAGACCGGTTTTCCCATGCGTGCCGGTCTTTCCAAGTCCGAGCCCAAGCGACTCAAGGACTGGCAGGACAACAAGGTCTACGAGCAGGTTCTGAAGAAGAACGAGGGTCACAAGAAGTTCGTGCTGCACGACGGCCCTCCGTACGCCAACGGCCCGATCCACATCGGCCACGCCATGAACAAGATCTCCAAGGACATGATCAACCGTTACTGGATGATGCAGGGCTATGAGGTTCCCTATGTCCCCGGTTGGGACTGCCACGGTCAGCCGATTGAGCACAAGGTCGAGGAGAAGCTCGGCACCGAGAAGTTCAACCAGACCTCCACGGCTAAGATCCGCGAGCTCTGCAACAAGTTCGCTGTCGAGAACATCGAGCTGCAGAAGGCCGGCTTCCGTCGCCTGGGCGTGCTCGGCGACTGGGACAACCCCTATCTGACGCTCTATCACCAGCATGACGCCGCCGATATCGAGGTCTTCAAGGCCATGTTCGATAAGGGCATGATCTATCGCGGCCACAAGCCGGTTCACTGGTGCAAGCACTGCCACACCGCGCTCGCCGAGGCCGAGATTGAGTACTCCGACGAGACGAGCCCCTCCATCTTCGTTCGCTTTGAGATGACCTCCAAGCCCGCCGGCCTCGAGGACTTCGACGGCCCGGTCGACTTTATCATCTGGACGACCACGCCGTGGACCATTCCCTCCGACCAGGCCGTTTCTCTCAAGCCCGGCGCCGCCTACGTCGCCGTTGAGCACGACGGTCGTGCCGAGGTCATGCTCGAGGACCTGGCTCCCAAGTGCTGCGAGGAGTTTGGCTGGGAGTACACCCCGATCATGGTCGACGGCAAGCCCTATGTGGTTCCCGCCGAGACCTTCCACCACATCCACTACAAGCAGCCGATCTTTGACGGCGTTGAGGGCGTGGCGCTGCTGGCCGATTACGTCGGTGTCGATGACGGTACCGGTATCGTCCACAACTCGCCCGGCCACGGCGTCGACGACTACTTCGCCTGCCTCAAGGAGGGCATCACCGACATCTGCATGCCGGTCGATGACGACGGCAAGTTCTACACCGGTGAGGAGTTTGGCACCGGCGGTCCCTTCAGCGGCATGGATACTGACGAGGCCAATCCGCACATCATCGAGTTCCTGCGCGAGCGCGGCACCCTGGTCCTCGAGAAGAAGATCACGCACAGCTATCCGCACTGCTGGCGCTGCAAGCACCCGGTGCTCTTCCGTGCTACCGACCAGTGGTTTGTCTCGATGGACAAGACCGGTTTGCGCGAGCAGGCCGGCAAGGAGGTCCGTGAGAACGTCAAGTGGTATCCGGCCCACGCGGCCAACCGCATCGGTGCCATGGTCGAGCAGCGTCCCGACTGGTGCATCAGCCGCCAGCGCAACTGGGGCGTGCCTATCCCCAGCTACACCTGCGCCGGCTGCGGCGAGAAGGTCATGAACGACGCCACGCTCGACGCCGTCATCAAGCTCTTCCACGAGAAGGGCTCCGACGCCTGGTTCACCGACGCTCCCGAGAGCTATCTTGGCGAGGCCTGCGTCTGCCCCAAGTGCGGTGGCCATCACCTCAAGGCCGATAAGGACATCCTCGACGTGTGGTGGGATTCCGGCGTCTCCTGGAAGGCCGTCTGCGAGTACCGTCCCGAGCTGGAGTATCCGGCGGATGTGTACCTCGAGGGCTCCGACCAGCACCGCGGTTGGTTCCAGAGCTCGCTGCTCACCTCGGTGGGCGCCAACGGCCACGCTCCGTACAAGGCGGTCGTCTCGCAGGGCTTCACCCTCGACGGCCAGGGCCGTAAGATGTCCAAGTCGCTCGGCAACGTCATCGACCCCAACAAGGTCTGCGACGAGATGGGCGCCGACATCATCCGCCTGTGGGTCGCCTCCGTCGATACCAGCTCCGACGTGTCCATCGACCACGAGATCCTTGCCCGTACGTCCGATGCCTACCGTCGTTTCCGCAACACGCTGCGCTTCCTGCTCTCCGAGCTCGAGGGTCAGTTTGAGCCCGAAACCGACGGCGTCGCCTTTGCCGACCTGCTGCCGCTCGACAAGCTCATGGTTGCCCGTCTGACCCAGGTCCAGGCCGAGGTCGATGACGCTTACTCTTGCTACGAGTTCCCGCGCGCTTACCGTGCGCTTTACGACTTCGTGGTTACCGAGCTTTCCAACGTGTACCTCGACGCCCTGAAGGATCGTCTGTACTGCGACAAGCCCGGTTCGCTCGAGCGCCGCAGCGCCCAGACCGTGCTCGCTGAGCTCTTCTCGATGCTCATGCGCGATCTGCAGCCGATTCTGTCCTACACCGTTGACGAGGCCATGGCCTATGCGCCTGCCGGCTGCGTCGATCACCAGAAGTACGCCGCGCTGCTCGATTGGTACAAGTCGCCCATCACGGTCGACGAGGCCAACGAGTTTGAGGGCGTGCTCGAGGCTTCGCTCGAGCTCCGTAGCGCCGTGACCAAGGCCCTCGAGGATGCCCGCTCCGCCGGCACCTTCACCAAGAGCCAGCAGGTCCGCGTCAAGGCGGTCGTTCCTGCCGAAATGTATGCGCTGCTGACCGGCGACAAGGCCGTCGACCTGGCCGAGTTCTACATCGTCTCCGATGTTGAGCTTACCCAGGGCGAGGAGCTTTCTGTTGCCATCGATGCAGCCGAGGGCGAGTGCTGCGACCGTTGCTGGAACTACCGCACCACCGTCGGCGAGTACAACGGCCACGCTCACATTTGCAAGCGCTGCGCGAATGCCCTTTAAGGCACGGTAACTCGGCATTTTAGTTATAGGGAGAATTTAGGCGCCTTCGGCCCATTTGCTCCGCTGAAGAAAAGCGACATTCCGTTATCCGGAATGCCGCTTTCTTTTATGCTGGTTATTTATCTGACGTTAGCGAATGTGTCGTGCGCTCTGCGTGTGGCAATATAAGATGGTTATCTGCGTTAAATGGAATTTGATTATCTGAGGGTAGGGGATTTCTTTGGGTCGTGGTGCGGATATGACGCCGCCTTTGCGTTGGCGGTTGGGTGTTGCTGGTGGGGTGGCGCTGGTTGTGCTGCTTGTTGACCAGCTGACCAAGCTTGCGGTTCGTGCCGTGGGCGACGCCTTGCATGTGACCGTCATCCCCGGTGTTTTCGACTTTATGTTTGTCCGCAATATCGGTGCTGCCTTTAGCATGGGCGAGGGGCATGGCATCGCGTTTGCCGTGCTGGCGTTGGCGGTCATTATCGCTATTGCCGTGTACCTCGTTCGTGCACCCCAGCTCGCCCATCTTGAGGTTGTGGGCATGGCGATGGTTGCGGGCGGTGCTATCGGCAATGCTATCGATCGTTTGGCCTTTGGTTTCGTGACCGATTTTATTGCCACCACCTTCATCGACTTCCCTGTATTCAATGTGGCCGATATCGGCATTACCGTGGGTGTCGTGCTCGCCCTCTTCGGTTACATGTTCTTGAGCCCCGCGGCCCGTGAGGTCGATGCGACCGCCGAGCTTAACGCCCGTGATGAGGCCCGCGCCAAGCGCAAGGCTAAACAACGTGGGGAGCGTGCCCGCAAGATTCGCGAAAGGAATGAGCGTTAATGGCCGACATCCATATTCTTGTTGCCGACGATTCCGCTGGCCAGCGTCTCGACGCCTATCTGGGCGCCAACGACGGCTGCCCCACGCGCTCTGCCTGCGCGCATCTGATCGAGGGGGGCGCCGTAGTAGTCAATGGCGAGACCTGCCTGTCCAAAAAGTACGCCGTGCGCGCCGGCGATCGCATTTCGGTCGACCTGCCCGAGCCGCACGATCCCACCGATGTGATTCCCGAGGCCATCCCGCTCGATATCCGCTACGAGGACGACTATCTCATCGTGCTCTCCAAGCAGCGCGGCCTGGTGTGCCATCCTGCGCATGGTCATGAGAACGGTACGCTCGCGAATGCCCTGGTCTATCACTGCGGTATCGACCATCTGGGCACCGTGCAGGGCGAGGACCGCCCCGGTATCGTACATCGTTTGGATCGCGATACCTCGGGTCTTATGCTTGCGGCAAAGGACGACGACACCCAGCGCGCGCTCCAAAATCTTATCCGTACGCGCACGCTCGACCGCCGCTACATTACGCTCGTTCACGGTCATATCGCCATGGATGAGGGCACCATTAACACCGGCATTGCCCGTTCTACACGTGACCGTGTCAAGATGGCGGTTTCCGATGATCCTTTTGCGCGCCAGGCCATCACGACCTTTAAGGTCCTTGAGCGCTTTGATTCCACGCGCTTTGATGACGGCTACACACTCGTTGAGTGTCACCTGTTTACCGGTCGCACGCATCAGATTCGCGTGCACATGCGCCATATCAACCACGCCTGCGTGGGCGATCCGCTCTACGGTAAGTGCGATGCGCGTGCCGATCAGGGTCTGACCAGGCAATTCCTCCATTCCTGGCGCGTGGCGTTCGATCATCCCGTGACGGGAGAGCGCATTGAGTGCCGCGACGAGCTGCCGTGGGATCTCGCCGCCGTCCTCGACGACTTAGCCCCGCGTTCGCTTGGTCGCACTGCTGCCGGCGACGAAATCGTACCGCAGCTCGGCCTGCTCGAAGCCTAGCCAGTATTAGGTGGTTTCTTGAACTCGGTAAGCCTGCGGTAAGATATACGGTTGTTTACGTAACACGTTCCTGGGAGCCTGCATGCTCGCCTTTTTACAAACCAACACACCCATCGTGATCTTCAACCAGATTGTCGTCACGCTGCTCACGGTCTGCTTCTTGTACCAGGTGGTCTTCTTTGTCATCGGCGCTCTCCGCGGCGAGGTCGCGCCTCCCAAGGCCAAAAAGCTCCACCGGTATGCCTTCTTTATTGCAGCACACAACGAGGAGGCCGTTATCGCCAACCTCGTTCGCTCCATCAAGGACCAGGATTATCCGTCCGAGCTCATCGAGGTCTTCGTGGTCGCCGATGCCTGCACCGATAACACTGCGCAGCTCGCGCGCGAGGCGGGCGCTGTCGTGTACGAGCGAAACGACCTGGCCCGTAAAGGCAAGAGCTGGGTCATGGACTTTGGTTTCGACCGCATTCTTAACGAGTATCCCGATACCTTTGAGGGCTACTTTATCTTCGATGCCGACAACGTTATCGCCCGCGATTACGTGTCCAAGATGAATGATGCCTTTGACCAGGGCTTCCATGTGGTCACGAGCTATCGTAACTCAAAGAACTTCGGAAGCTCGTGGATCTCGGCAGCCAACGCCACTTGGTACCTGCGCGAGGCGCGTTTCCTTAACAACGCGCGTAATATCTGCAAGACGTCCTGTGCCGTCTCGGGTTCGGGCTACCTCATCTCCGCCAGTGTTATCGAGGGTATGCACGGCTGGCAGTTCCACACGCTGACCGAGGATATTCAGTTCACCACGTTCTGCGCCATTCACGGCATTCGCATTGGCTATGCGCCGGCGGAGTTTTTTGACGAGCAACCCGTGACTTTTAAGGCGTCCTGGAAGCAGCGTATGCGCTGGACCAAGGGCTTCTACCAGGTGTTCTTTACCTACGGTAAGCATCTGGTCAAATCGACGTTCCGCTATCATCGCTTTGCCGCATATGACATGTTTATGACCATCGCTCCGGGCATGCTGCTGTCCCTGATCTCCATGCTCGCCAACGCGACCTTCCTCATCGTTGGCGGACTTTCGCATGGCTTCTTGGCCACCGAGGTCGAGATGCAGGCGTGTGCCGCTTCGCTCATCATGACCTTCGTCATGATGTATCAGACCTTCTTTATCCTGGCGCTGCTCACGACTATCTTCGAGTACAAGCACATTCATTGTGCGCAAAAGTGGCGTCTGGTGACCAACCTGTTTACCTTCCCGATCTTTATGTTCAGCTATATCCCCATCACGGTGGCTGCACTGTTCCTAAAGGTCGACTGGGTCCCGACGCAACACGCCGTCAACGTTACCCTCGACGAGGTCATGCAAGGCGCCAAATAACCACCACCAAAACCACCACGAAGGGGACAGGCACCTTTGTGGTGGTTTTTGCTTTTGAGTGACTGCCACGGGAGGTGTTCAATGGTCTATATTCCCTTTTGGATCTGCGCCTTTGCCGGTGCGGTGATTGATGTCCGTGAACGGCGGTTTCCCAACGCGCTTGCCGCCGCATGCGCCGTGGCGGCGTTTGCAGGCGTTTGGCTGGACAGGGGCTTGAACACGGCGCTTGACCACGCCGGTCCTGCCGTTATCGTGTACCTTTCCCTTGTGCTGACCGAGTCGCTTTGGCGGAGTTTCCGCCAAGCCCCCGGCATCGGCATGGGGGATGCCAAGGCGCTTTTCGCGCTTTGCACGCTCGACCCTCTGGGCGGCATCGTGGCATTTGCCGTTGCGCTCCTGGTCCTGGCCCTCTCCTGCCTCTTCACAAAATCGCGCTCCCTGCCATTGCTCCCGTTTTTGGTGCCGATATTTGCCATAATCGAGGTCGTGGGCTGGACATTGTAACCGATTGCGCATCCTTTTTAAGGAGCATGTCATGGCAACTAATCAAGAAACGGCCGTCATTAAGGCGCGCATGGACCGCATTCCCGCGGCGTTGTCGCCCGAGCTGGTCGAGCGTATCGCCGCCGACCGCGCCTCGGGTGTCGTTAATCCTTATCGATGCTGCGACGACCAGGTCATTCGTCGTATAGATCGCGCTGCCGACAAAGGCACGCTTATGCGTCCGGCGTTTATGCGCGATACCGAAAAGATTCTTCATCTTCCTGCGTACACGCGTTATGCAGGCAAAACGCAGGTCTTTAGCTTTCGCAGCAACGACGACCTGTCGCGGCGCGGCCTTCATGTGCAGCTCGTCTCGCGCATTGCCCGCGATATCGGCCGTGCCCTGGGCCTCAACTGCGATTTGATCGAGGCGATTGGCCTGGGCCACGATTTGGGCCACACGCCCTTTGGCCATGCCGGCGAGCGTTTCCTCAACGATATCTATCACGAGCGTACGGGTCGTTATTTTTTCCATAACGTGCAGTCCGTCCGCGTGCTCGACGCGCTGTACGGCCGCAACGTGTCGCTCCAGACGCTCGACGGCGTGCTGTGCCATAACGGCGAGTACGAGCAGCGCGTGTTTGAATTGTCGGATATGGGCTCCTTTGACCAGTTCGATCAGGCGGTCGAGGACTGCATCGCCACGGGCTATGGCGCCATTGGGCACCTGCGTCCCATGACGCTCGAGGGCTGCGTCGTTCGCATCTCGGATATTCTTGCCTACGTCGGTCGTGACCGTCAGGATGCGATCGCGGCGGGCCTGCTTTCGCCCGACGCTTTTGATGATGGCCGGGGCGGCGCCTACAACAGTTGGATCCTAACGCATGCCTCCATCGATATCGTTGAGCACAGCTATGGTAAGCCGCGTATCGAGATGAGCGAGGACCTGTTTGAGGAAATTCGCCGAGCCAAGCACGAGAACTACGAGAAGATCTATAGCAAGGGCGGTATCGAAGGCGATTCCGAGGCGGAGCTGCGCGAGGCGTTCGTAAAGCTCTACGACCGTTGCCTGTGGGATCTAAACAGTGGCGACGAGTCCTCTTACATCTTTAAGCACCATATTTCGCGCATTGGGCAGCAGCTTTCCTACTACGATCGCGCCTATGTCTGGCAGGACGACAAGGACCAAGCCGTGGTGGATTATATCGCGAGCATGACGGACGGTTATTTCTGCGAGCTGACGAGCAAGCTGTTCCCGGGTCTAAAGTTTCCGCACCGTACCTATATTAACGAACGGTAGTTCGTATAAATTCGGTATACTGTTAGTGGAAAACGTTTTTGAATGATGCACGGGATGGCTATGGACGACCTTTTTTCTGTTTCGACGCGCGAGCGTTTCTTTCAGAATGCGCCGCTTGCGGTTCGCATGCGCCCCAATTCGCTCGATGAGTATGTGGGCCAGCAAAAGGCCGTCGGTAAGGGCTCATGGTTGCGTGCCGCGATCGAGCACGACGTGCTTTCGAGCGTGATTCTGTACGGGCCGGCCGGTACGGGCAAGACGACGCTGGCCCACATTATCGCCAACCATACCAAGAGCGAGTTTGTCGAGGTCAGCGCCGTGACGGGCACCGTAAAGGACTTGCGCCGCGTGATTGACGAGGCCAAGACGCGCCTGAATACGTACGACCGCCGCACCATTCTATTCATCGATGAGATTCACCGCTTCTCTAAGTCGCAGCAGGATGCCCTGCTGCATGCAGTTGAGAACCGTACCGTCATTATGATTGGCGCTACGACGGAGAATCCGTACTTCGAGGTCAACTCGGCATTGCTCTCGCGTGGTCGTGTTGTGGAACTCGAACACCTTAAGGACGGGGACATTGCCACGCTGATCGAGCGTGCGCTCGAGGCTCCGCATGGTCTGAAAGGTAAGTTCTCGGCCGATGAGGATACGGTCAAGACCATCTGCACGCTGGCCGCGGGTGATGCGCGCTCTGCCCTGACGACGCTCGAGCTGGCGAGCGAGATTGCCGTCACGCGTCCCGATACCGAAGGGACGCCAGCGCCGGCGGCGGGGGAGCGTTATCCCATCACCGTCGATGACGTGAAGATTGCCAACCCGCGCCGCGGTTTTTCGTATGACAAAAACGGTGACATGCACTATGACATTATCAGTGCGTTTATTAAGTCTATGCGCGGCAGCGACCCCGATGCCACGATCTATTGGCTCGCGCGCATGATCGACGCGGGGGAGGATCCTAAGTTTATCGCCCGCCGCATTATGATTCAGGCTTCTGAGGATGTTGGCAATGCCGATCCGCAGGCACTTTTGGTGGCGCAAGCCGCGTTTAAGTCTGCCGAGGTCATTGGCTATCCCGAGTGCCGAATTAACCTGGCTCAGGCTGCACTCTATGTGTGCTTGGCGCCTAAATCCAACGCGTGCGAGGCTTCGATCGATGCGGCGCTGGCCGATATCCATAATAGCGGATTGCGCGAGGTGCCCAGTTATCTTCGCGATCGTCACCGTCCCGGCAGCGACGAGTACGGTGTATACAAGTACCCACACGATTATCCCGAAGGTTGGGTCGACCAGCGCTATTTGCCCGAAGGCCTGGAGCGTGGTGCCTTTTGGCAGCCTGCCGGCCGCGGTTGGGAAGAATGGCGTGTGGAGCAAAGCGAGCGCGACCGTAGCGGCAGGGCGCCAAAGTAAGCTTTTGGGAATCTTCTGTCCCCTTTGGGGTACCATGAACAACGTCTGTATTTCGATTCCTTTGGGAGGCTTGTATGAGTCCCATTCAAATCGCCTTGCTGCTGCTCGCCGTTGCCGGCGTGTGGGCTATCGTTGAGCTTGCGCTCACCCTGCGCAAAACCCGCACCGTTGTCGACTCGCTCGACAAGACGGTAACTGACCTCAACAATACGATTGCCGAGGCGCAGCCCGTGGTGGCAAAGCTTGATGGCGCTGTTGACGAGCTTACGCCGGCACTTACCCAGATGGAGCCGCTCCTCAAGTCGAGCAAGACTGCCGTTGACGCCCTGACGTCCAACCTCGTTGAGGTTGAGGCGGTCGTTCGCGACATCTCCGAGGTCACGGGCAGTATGGCCGAGGCCAGTAATGCCGTATCGAGCGTGACAGATTCTGCGGCCGGCGCCGTACAGAAGCTCTTCAATAAGGTGAAGGCTCCTGCAGCCGATGCCGATCGTAAGCTAGCCGCTGCCGCCGCCGAGGCCGAGCAGCCTATCGAGCGCGTTCTGATCGGTGAGGCCGAGGACGAGGCCGCCGATGGTGCGGATGCGGCTCAGAAGCCCGCAGCCAAGACGGCTCAGTATTACACCTATACGCCCGCCGAGTCCTCTGAGGAGTCCTGCGATGAGTAGCGAAGCAACCTGCCCCATCACGCTGACCGTTGCCGGCGACCCGCGTCTCGCTCGCCTTGTGCGCATGACGGCAGCTAACGTTGGTGCCCTGTGCTCCATGTCTGTCGATCGCATCGAGGACATCCGCATGGCTGCCGAGGAGGCTTTCATCTTTGGGTGCACCGCGGTCGACTGCGACGACATCACCATCAAATTCGATGTCGATGAGACTCACGTTGGCATGACTATTACCTTTGGAGACCAGGCTACGGTTGATGAAAACGACCAGGCTGCGGTGTATGCCGAGCTCATCCTCGCGAGCGTGTGCGATTCCTACGAAAAGACTGCGGCGCCCCTGACGCTTTCCCTCGATCTCAAGGCGGATATCTAATATGACCGAACGTTCCCGGAGCGGCAAGACCGCTTGGGACAAGGAGAAAACCCGCGAGCTGTTTCGTCGCTACAAGGAGACCGGTGATCCGGACGCCCGCGAGCAGCTCGTCATGTCCCACATGAACCTGGTAAGGTTCCTTGCCAACAAATTTAAGAATCGCGGCGAGCCGCTCGACGATCTGATGCAGGTTGGCTATTTGGGCCTGCTCAAGGCAATCGACCGCTTTGACCCTGAGCGCGGACTCGAGTTCACCACGTTTGCCACGCCCACCATCTTGGGCGAGATCAAGCGTCACTTCCGTGACAAGGGCTGGAGCGTGCGCGTGCCTCGTCGCCTGCAGGAGCTTTCTGCCAAGGTTAACCAGGCTACCGACAAGCTTACCAACGAGTTGCAGCGCTCGCCCAAGGTCGAAGAAATCGCTGAGTACCTGGACGTGACCGTCGACGAGGTCCTGGAGGCTATGGAATCGTCTTCGGCCTATACCTCGGTGCCCATTGAGGCTCCTGGTGCGTCCGATTCCGACGATGCGCCCTCGATTCTTGACCGTTACGCCGACGACGACAACGAGCTCGACTTTACCGATGACCGTCTGGTCATTGAAGAGGCCATCCGCGATTTCTCGCCGCGCGAGCGCGAAGTCATCGAGCTGCGCTTTGTAAAGGGCATGACCCAGATCGAGATCGCCAAGAAGCTGGGCATCTCGCAGGTGCAGGTCTCGCGCTTGTTGCGCCGCACCCTCAAGAAGATTCAGGATAAGATTGACCCCGACGGAGTGATGATTCGTTCATGAGTGAGCACCCCCAACAAACAGACCGCACGCTGCGCGATACCCGCATTCTGACGCTTCGCATTTGGGCTGTTGTCGGCTGCATTGTCATCGCTGCCGTCATCTTTAACCTTATGGGCATCCTGGCACCGGTTATTGAGTTTCTTGCCGTCGGCTCCATCATTGCTTTTGTGATGTCCCCGATCACCAACTGGCTCGAGCACCATGGCGTGAATCGCGGCATCGGTTCGCTTATCGCGCTTATTGTTGTTGTTGCCGTGCTCGTCGGTGTCGTTTGCATCTTGTCGCCGATTCTCTTTGGTCAGATCATGGAAGTCCTGAGCCGCCTGCCCGAGCAGCTTCGTGTTGCGGGTGGCGACCTCAACGAGATGGTCTCGCATGTCAAGACGCTCAACAACACGCCGCTCATGGAGTATTTGGACGATAATCTTTCGTCGCTGGTTACCGTGGCATCGAAGTATGTGTCTCAGATCGCTGCCGAGCTTGGCCGTGGTGTGTTCCCACTCATCACCAATACGGCCTCGCAGCTGTTCGTTATCTTCCTTGGTCTGGTGCTTGCCTACTGGATGGCCTGCGACTACCCTCGCATGCACCACGAGATTTGCACCATCATCGGTCAGGAGAAGGAGACCTCGTACCGCTTTATGGTCGCTATCCTTTCTCGCTCTGTCGGCGGTTACATGCGCGGTATGGTCGTGACGTCCATCTGCGGTGGTTTCCTCGCTTTTATCGGTTTTATGATTATCGGCCATCCGTATGCGGCTCTCATGGCTATTTTTACTGGCATCATGCATTTGGTTCCGGTCGTCGGCCCTTGGGCGAGCGCGGCAATCGCCACAGTGCTCGGTTTCATGTTCAGCCCCATGTTGGCGTTGTGGACGCTCATCGTGACGATGGTCGCGCAAAACGTCACCGATAACGTGATTTCGCCTAAGGTCATGCAGAGCTCGGTGCAGGTGCATCCCATCATGAGCCTCACGGCGCTCGTTATTGGCTCGGCACTCATGGGTCCCATCGGCATGATTATTGCCATCCCGCTGTGTGCGGCCCTCAAGGGTATCTTCGTGTACTACTTCGAGAATGAGACCGGCCGCCAACTTGTGGCCTATGACGGCGCCGTGTTTAAGGGCACGCCATATCGCGATGCCGAGGGCAACCCGGTCGCCGCCTACGACGCGCTTGGGGACGATACGTTCATCTATGAGTCCGAGCTCATCGGTAACGAGACTGCGCCCGAGGCCAAGGCCATGCCCAAGCCCGAACTCGATAATCCCTGGATTAAGCTCTCTGGTCTGCAGCCCGATGCCACGGGCTTCTTCAAGAACCCCTTTGCCAAGGACGATGACTCCAACACGGACGACGATACAAAAACCGGCATCGACGGCTCCATGGACGACTCGGATTCTAAATAGGTCCTATTAACGTTTCTTGAAGTTGAAAATGACAAGAAACGCGAGCAAAGCGATTGATAAGGGGCAGGCAACATAGAAAAAGAGAATGTCAATTGCGCGTAGAGTGTAATAAGCCTTATCGCCGGACATTACTGCATACAACACGTAGCCAAATGCTGGTTGGTTTGCGTACCAGCAGGTGAAAGCCAAAAGCGTTAAAAGTGTCGCTAACAGAAGTACATTGAGGAAAAATCGTTTGCTTTTCATCGATCGCTCCTTCCGGGTGACTCTTATATGTAATTCTACAGCAGCCCTTTGGTACCGTCAAGATTCTTTCGCAAATTGATCGAGGCGGCCTCGGCCCCGCCTTGCTCTAGCCCTCCGCCTTCTTGCT
>NZ_JADNHZ010000034.1 GCF_015554145.1 Collinsella aerofaciens
GAATCCGGCGCATCCGCGTTGGCGCGATTGGCGAAAATACGTTGGTGAAAATGGTGAAAAATATATTGACGCTAACATGAGCTCGCTGTTCAACTACTTCCCGGCGGACTCCCACGTGCAGCTCCAGGTCGTGAACGCGCCCATCCCCGCCGACGAGGTCGGCCGCAAGGTCTTCTTCGAGCCCGGGGAGCGCGCCACCTCCGGGCTCGCCGAAGAGTACAACCGGATCCTCAACGACAAGATGCGCGAGGGCGTCTCGAACCTCGTGCGCCACCGCTACCTGACCTACGCCGTGGGCGCCGACGACGTCGACGCCGCGGTGCCCAAGCTCGCGCGCATCCGGGGAGACGTGGAGCAGACGCTCGCGCGCATACGCTGCTCGTCGCGCGCCCTCGACGGCGCCGAGAGGCTCGAGCTCCTTCAGGGGCAGCTGCGCCCGGGGTCGCGCTTCGAGTTCTCCTGGGACAAATTGTCCCCGACGTCGGGCGCGCGCACGAAGGACTTCGTCATGCCCTCCACGCTCGACTTCAAGCCCGAGGGCAGGTCCGACTGCTTCCGCAGCGACGGGCGCTACGGCGCGGTGCTCGCGGTGCGCAGCTTCGGGTCGGTCATCGAGGAGACCTACCTCGCCTCCATCATCGACCTGCCGCTGCCGCTCAACGTGACGCTGCACGTGCAGCCCATCGCGCAGAGCGAGGCGCTCGCGCTCGTGAAGCGCCAGATCGACTGGATGGACAAGGAGATCATCGACGAGCAGATGAGCGCCGTGAAGAAGGGCTACGACTACCAGATCCTGCCGCCCGAGCTGCGCTTCTCGAAGGAGGAGGCCGAGGAGCTGCTCGACTTCCTGCGCAACAAGTCCGAGCGCCTGTTCGTCTACACGGGCCTCGTCTACACCTGGGCCGACAGCCTCGAGGAGCTCGACCGCCGCGTCCAGCAGGTGACGAGCGTCGCGCAGGGCTGCACGATCGGCCTCGAGCCGCTCCACTTCCGGCAGCGCCAGGCTCTCAACTCGGTGCTCCCGCTCGGTGACAACCACGTCACCGTGAGCCGCTACCTCACCACGGGGCAGGTGGCCATGCAGATGCCCTTCGCCAGCCAGAGCCTCGACGAGGCGGGCGGCGGCTACTACGGGCAGTCCAAGGAGAGCGGGAACCTGGTGCTGTGCGACCGCAAGCGCCTGGCGAGCCCCATGGGCTTCGTGTGCGGCAAGCCCGGCTCGGGCAAGAGCTTCTCGGTCAAGCGCGAGATAACCAACACCGTTCTCGCGCACCCCGAGGACGAGGTCGTGATCTTCGACCCGGCCGGCGAGTACGGCAACCTCGTCGGCGCGCTCGGCGGCGCGAACGTCGAGCTCGCCCCGGGATGCTCGGCGGTGCTCAACCCCCTCGACACCGCCGACGTCGCGGACCGCGCCGACGCCGCCAAGCTCGCGTACAAGACCGACGCGGTGCTCGCGCTCTCGAGCGCGCTCATGGCCGAGGGCCGCGAGGGCCTGCCTGAGCGCGACCGCTCGATCATCGCCCGCTGCGTCGGCGAGGCGTACCGGGAGTGCGCGAGGGACGGCCGCCTGCCCACGCTCGGCGACTTCCACGCGGCGCTGCTCGCTCAGCCCGAGCCCGAGGCCGCCGACATCGCGCTGCGCTACGAGCGCTACGTGAAGGGCGCGTTCTCCTTCTTCAACGGCCAGAGCAACGTGGCGCTCGACAACCGCATCACCAACATCGACATGCACGGCCTCGGCCAGAACATGCGCGTGTTCGGCATGATCACGGCGCTCGAGATGGTGCGCAACCGCGTGATGGTCACGCCGCCGCGCCCCAACTACACCTGGCTCTACATCGACGAGGTGCAGAGCCTCTTCGCGCACCCGACGGTGGTCGAGTACTTCGCCCGCCTGTGGCGCGAGGGGCGCAAGTTCGGCCTCATCTGCACCGGCATCAGCCAGAACACGAGCCACATGCTGGCCAACGCCGAGGCCCGCGACATGGTGCTCAACTCCGAGTTCTTCCTGCTGCACAAGCAGTCCACCGCCGACCTCGACGCATGGGCGGAGATGCTCCAGCTCTCCGCCACGGAGCGCGGCTACATCGGCGACGCCGTCAAGCCCGGCGAGGGGCTGCTCATCAGCGCCGGGATCCGCGTGCCCATCACCGACGACTTCCCGAAAGGCCCGCTCTACGACCTGTGGAACACCAAGCCCGCAGAGGTCGCCGAGCGCGAGATGCGCCGGGCGGCGCGAGAGGCGGAGGGATAGGAATGGCCGTCCCGAGCGAGGGCGGCGGGATGCTCGAGGTGGTCGGGGCGCGGCGCCGCGACGTGCTCACCGCGGGCGACGTCGCGGAGACCGAGCGCGACGCCCTGGGAAACGTCTCGGAGGGAGCCGGCCCGCTCGACGAGGCGGGAGGCCCCGCCGCAACGGCGGAGGGGCGCCCGTCCAGGCCCGACGCCCCGGAAGGCGGGCTCGGGGACAAATTGTCCCAACCCGCCGGCGACCGGCGCGCGGCGGCCGCGATGCGCTCGCGCGTCGAGGCGGCGAAGCTGGCGATCGCCCGGGAGGCCGTCTCCCAGCTCGACGACTCGGAGGAGCTCGAGGGCGCCTCGGGCATGTACGACGCGGGGCGCGCGGCCAAGAAGGCCGCGGGAAGGCTGCGGCAGAGGAAGGCGAAGAAAGCAGCCCAAGGCAGCCGCAAGGCGGCGACCGCCCTCGGCGCCCCAAAGGGAGGCGCGCGCGGCCCCGAGGCAGCCGGCGCGACCGCCCCGGCCAAGCACCAGGCGGCCCAGGCGGCCGCGCAGGCGTCGGGCGAGGCGGCCCGCGCCGCGGGGTCGAAGGGCGCCGCCTCCGCGATCGCGGGCGCGGTCTCGGGCGCCGCGCCCGCCCTGCTCGGGGCGGTGGCCGGCATCGTGGCCTTCGTCGCCTGCGCGCTCGCCGTCGCGCAGCTGCTGAGCGCGCTGTTCGGCTTCTGGGACGACGCGGCCTCCAAGCGGGGCCTCGAGGGGCTGCCGCCCTACATCACCTACGAGATGGTCGAGGCGGCGCTCGAGTGCCAGGAGGAGTACGGGCACCCGGCGGGCTGCACCATAGCGCAGATCATCCAGGAGTCCGGCCAGGGCGACCGCATGAGCCAGCTCGCAGAGCGCGACCACAACCTCTTCGGCATGAAGTGGTGGTCGGGCTACGCGGGCTGCCCCGAGGTGGCCGGCAAGGCGAACTGGGCCACCAGCGAGGAGTACGTGCCCGGCGAGCACACCCAGATCACGGCGAGCTTCATCCGCTTCACCGGCGACGCCGAGTGCATCCGCTTCCGCAGCAGGGTCTTCCTGCAGGCGGAGCGCTACTCGGGCAACGCCCTCATCCGCGAGGCGGTCGAGAGGCGCGACTCGGACAGGATGGCCGAGGGGCTCAAGGACGCCGGCTGGGCGACCGACTCGTCCTACGTCGAGTCCCTGAAGTCGATCATGGCGCAATGGGGCCTCTACAGGCTCGACTCCATGACGGTCGAGGACCTGAAGGACGCATCCGCGAGCGGGAACGCGATCGTCGAGGCGGCGTACAGCCAGCTCGGCGTGCCCTACGTGTGGGGAGGCTCGACCCCCGGCAAGGCGCTCGACTGCAGCGGGCTCACGCAGTACTGCTACGCGCAGGCGGGCATCCGCATAAGCCACTACACGGGTTCCCAGTACGAGGAGCTCAGGCGCATACCGCTCTCGGAGGCGAAGCCCGGCGACATCCTCTACCGCTCGGGCCACGTGGCCATCTACATCGGCGACGACAGGTACATACACGAGCCGCGAACGGGCGACGTGTGCCGCATAGCGAGCGGCATCGGCAGCTTCAGCTGCGCGCTCACCGCGAGATAGGAGAAACCAATGCAGGGAAAGTCAAGGGTCATGGCCGCCGTCGCGGCAAGCGCGCTCACCGTGGCGCTCGGCGCGGGCGCGGCGCGCTGCGCCATCGCCCCGCAGGAAGGCGCGCAGGATAGTCCACAGGAGCAAGAGCAGCCCGCGGCTGCAGGCGCCGACGCGGCAACCGGGAAGGCCGCCTCGGGCGCCGAGGCGCTCTGGAACACCGCATGGACGGGCGCCGACGACCCGACAGCCACGCTGCGGATCGTCGAGGGCGCCATGGTGGAGAGCGCGGGCGGCACCGAGCGCGCCTGGTTCTTCTCGGCCGAGGAGCCCTCCGAGGCCGGCGGCGTGCTCAGCGTGCCCATCGAGGTCAAGGGAACCGGCGATAAGGCGGGAGGCCTGTCGCTCATCCAGGTCTCGGGCGACGGGGGCGCCCGCACCCTGGCATGCGACCTCCTGACGCAGGCCTACGTGCCCCAGAAGGCGCAAGTCGGAGCGTTCTCCGTGACCGGCACCGACGACCGCCTCTCCGAGGCGCTTGGCGCGGATGCCGCCGCCATCGAGGAGGCCGTCGCCGGGAAGGCGGCGGAGGTGTCCCCGCAGGCGACGGGAGCCACCTGGGACAAGGAGGTGTGGCTCGACTACGCCGGGAACGTCGCGTCGACGACCTTCACGCTCGACGACCCCGCCTCGACGGTGGTCACCGTGGTCTCGCGCGGCGGCTCGCTGGAGGCGATGTAGCCGTGCGGGCGCTTGAATCGCGACGCCGAAGGGCGTTCGCCGTCTCCGCCGCGACGGCGTTCGCCCTCTGCGCGCTCCTGCTCGTCCCCGCGCAGCCGGCATACGCCGACATAGCCGGGGACGTCAACGAGTGGCTGTGCGGCCTTCTGCGCGACTGCTGCAACTGGATGTTCAAGGCGCAAACGGGCGTGCTCGGGTCGATCGGCGCGAACGGGATCCTCTCGGCCGACTTCGCGCACATGCTCACGAGCTCGAGCGACCTGACCATGCACGACGTCGCCCGGGGCGTATGGCAGGTTGCCATCCTGCCGATCGGGTGCGGGGTGCTCGGCCTGGTCTTCACCCTGAAGCTCATCGAGATCTCCCAGCGCATGGACGGCAGCCAGAGCCTTCCCGGCGTCAAGGAGGTCGTTTTCCTTCTCGTGTTCTTCGCCGTGTTCCTGTTCCTCATACAGAACAGCTTCGACCTGATGGCGTCGATCTACGAGGTCTGCGGGCTCGCCATCGACCGAGTCGAGGCGCTCTTCGGCGCCGGAGGCGCGCTCGACCTGCCCGAGGTGTCCGTCGTCACCACCGACGACGACATCCCGTCGCTCATCGCCATGCTCGTCGTGAGCCTCATCAGCTGGGTCGTGGTGCTGGCGGCCTACGTCGTCGCCCTCGTGGTCTGCTGGGCCCGCGCGCTCCAGCTCTACATCATGGCCGCGTTCGCCCCGATCCCGCTGGCGTTCCTCGGCATGGACGCCACGCGCCAGATAGGCCTCGGCTACCTGAAGAGCTTCGGGGCGGTCTGCATCGCCGGCGTCATCATCCTCGTGCTACTCATATCGTTCCCGCTCGTGCTCGGCGGGCTCACCGGGGCGAACCCCGGGACGGGTACCCCGGCCGACGCGGTCGCGAACGGGCTCACCTACGCGCTGCAGTACCTGGCCATGTGCGTGCTGCTCATCCTGGCCCTCGTGAAAAGCGGCTCCTGGGCGCGCGACATCGTGAGCGGCTTCTAGCGGAAAAGCGAGGAAGGGGGCGGTCGCCATGAGATAGGGGCACCGCGCCGGGGCACGCGTCCCGGCGGATGAAGACAAGGACCGATTGAAAACGAAAAGGAGGAAAGACATGGAAGAGAGGAAGAACGTGTACCTCTCGCTGCACAAGAGCTTCGTGCGCGAGGGCATCGAGTACACCGACCGCGCGACCGGCGAGGCCAGGACCTTCAACTCGGCGACCCTTCCCAAGGGCACCGTCGTCGACGGCATGGACGTGGGAGGCTACGAGTTCAGCCCCATGTTCGTTAACGAGAGCCGCTTCAAGGGGGCCGACTTCCGAGACATACCGCTGCTCGCGAACCGCGAGGTGTGGCTGAGGAAGACGGTGATGGGCCCGGACGGCCAGCCCGAGCTCGACGAGGACGGACGCACGGTCAAGGACACCGTGAAGGTCATGCCGGCGCAGCTCAAGGAGGCCGTCGACGCAGGGCGCTCGCGCTACCTCGCGGAGCGCGCCGAGCACGCCCGCCAGGCGAGCCGCGCCGCCGAGCACGAGGCGCCCCGCGCACAGCGAAGCGTCGAGAGATAGGGAGGCGGAAAGATGAACGCAGCGAAAGACTGCACCCTGCAGGAAAAGCTCCTCCGATGCGCCATGGCGCTCATCCTGGCGGCGGGGGCTCTGCTCGCCTCCGTGGCGGCCTCGCCCGCCTACGCCGCGCCGAGCACGGTAGACGTGTCCATCGGCGGCAAGATCCCCTACGGCGGCTTCGCCACCACGTGGATGAGCGCCGACGGCAACATCGCCTACTGCGCCGAGCCCTCGTCCCCGACGCCCGCGCCGGGCTCCTACTCGACGAGCCCCGTGCCGAGCGGCGACGTGACAGCGGCGATCTGGTACTCGTTCGGCTCTCCCGGCTTCGACGCGTCGATGTTCCCGGGCAGCTGGTACGACGGCGGCGGCTGGGACGACGCCAAGTACGCGGCGGCGAGCCATGTGCTCATCGCCTACGCCTACTCTGGGTCCGAGTCGGCTGCCACGCACGGCACGAGCGCCGAGTTCGCCTCCTGGGCGAAATCCGAGCTGATCGGCGGGACCTTCGCCAAGATGAAGGCGGGCGCCGGCAAGGTATCCGCCGGGTTCGAGGCGTTCTGCGTCAGGACCGGCGGCGGCTCCCAGACGCTCGTGAGCTTCAGCTGGTCCGCAGGCGGAGTCAAGGTCGCCAAAACGGACTCCGAGGCGGGCGCGGAGCCCCAGGGCGACGCCTCGCTCGACGGCGCGAGCTTCTTCGTCGTTAACGAGACCGGCCGCTACGTGCTGGTCGGCGGCAAGTACTACGCCGACGGTGAGGTATGCGCCACGATAAAGACCGCGCCCGAGGACGGGTCGCACGTCGCCGCGACCGGCGCCGACGCGCTTCCCGCGGGCAATTACCGCATCGTCGAGTCCGGCGCGCCCGAGGGCTACGACGCCAGCGACGTCCCCGTCGCGTTCACCGTGAAGGCCGGCGAGGTGCGCGACCTCACGGGCGACCCCGTGACCGACGAGGTCTTCCGCGGCGGCGTGCAGGTGACCAAGTCCGACAAGGAGCTGCAGGCGTCCGAGGCGCTCGCGGGCAGCGGCCACAAGGAGGCGCCTGGCGAGCACCCCGGCCTCGACGGGATCGAGTTCACCGTCACGAACCGCTCGGCGCACAAGGTCCTCGTTGACGGCGAGTGGCGCGAGCCGGGCGAGGCCGTGGCCACGCTGACCACCGCATGGAACGACGAGGCCGGCGCCTACACCGCGCAGACCGCGGCCAACGCACTGCCGTACGGAACCTACGACGTGCGGGAGACGGCGACGAACGGGAGCTACCTGCTGACCGACGGCGAGCCCCGCACCTTTGAGGTCCGCACCGGCGACGAGATCGTGAGCGCCTCCGCGGACGGCGCCGCGCTCGAGTTCCGCGACCAGGTGGTGCGCAACGACCTCGAGCTCTCCAAGAAGAGCGAGTCCGACAACGCCGGCCTCATGGTTCCGTTCGCCATCGAGAACGCGGCCACCGGCGAGATTCACGTGCTGGTCACGGACCGCAACGGCGACGCGTCGACCGCGAGCAGCTGGAACAAGCACTCGAGGGACACCAACGCCAACGACGCCCTGCTCGGCCATGAGGGCCCGATTGCCGCCGCCGACATGGACCCGAAGGCCGGCATCTGGTTCTCGCTCGGCGAGGACGGCTCCTCGGCGCCGGTCGACGACTCGCTGGCGGCCCTGCCGTACGGCGCCTACACCATGGCCGAGATGCGCTGCGATGCCAACGAGGGCCTCGAGCTCATCACGAGGAGCTTCTGGATCGATCGCGACTCGACGGTCGCGAAGGCCGTGTGGATGGGCCTTGACGACCAGGAGGGCCCGCGCATCTCCACCACGGCAAAGGACGGGGCGGACGGCGACAAGGACGTCTCGGCCGACGCCGAGGCCAAGGTCGTCGACGCCGTCGCCTACGAGGGCCTGAAGGCCGGCGAGGAGTACGAGCTCTCGGCCACCCTCGTCGACAAGGCGACCGGCGAGCCCGTGGCCGACGCCTCGGGCATGCCCGTGGAGGCCAAGGCCGAGTTCGCCCCCGCGCTCTCGACGGGCAGCCGGGACGTCGAGATCTCCTTCGACGCGAGCCTGCTCGGCGGCCGCGACCTGGTCGTGTTCGAGAGCCTGCGCAAGGACGGAGCCGAGGTGGCGTCGCACGCGGACCTCTCCGACGAGGGCCAGACCGTCCACGTCGCCGTCGAGGTGGGCACGCAGGCGGCCGACGCCGCCGACGGCGACCAGGTCATCGAGGCCGGCAAGGCCAAGGTCGTCGACACGGTGGCCTACAAGGGCCTCGTCCCCGGCGAGACCTACATCGCCGTGGGCACGCTCATGGACAAGGGCACCGGAGAGCCGTTCCTCGACAAGGACGGCAACGAGGTGACCGCGCGCACGCCCTTCGAGCCCGAGGCGCCCTCCGGCACCGTCGAGGTGACCTTCGGATTCGACACCGAGGGCCTGGCCGAGGGAGACGAGCTCGTCGTCTTCGAGAAGGTCCTGGACTCCGCCGGCAACGTCGTTGCGACCCACGAGGACATCGACTCCGCCGAGCAGAGCGTCGTCGTGGACAACCCCGACACGCCCGAGGTCCCCGAGGAGCCCTACGCCAAGACCGGGGCCGACGCCCCCGACGGCACCGGCTACGCCGTGGCCGCGGGCATCGCTCTGGCAGCTGCGGCGGGCGCGGGCGGAGCGCTCGCGTACCGCAAGCGCAAGACGGTCGGCGCAAGCAAGGACGCGGCAGCCGAAGAGCCTGCCGAAGAGCCGGAAGAGTAGCGGCGCCGCATCGACACCGAACCGGAGGCCCTGGGCGCTCGCCCGGGGCCTCCCCTGCGAACGGGGGAGGACATGAACAAAGGGAAAGCCGCCACGGCGCTCGCCGTCGCCGTGGCGTTGCTGGCGATGGGGGCGCTCGCCGTCCTGCCGCTGCCCGAGAGGAACCCGTACGAGGTGCACGAGGTGCCTACCGCGGAAGAGGACGCGACAATGGAGGCTCAAGAGACGGGAGGCGGCATCGACTGGGACGCCCTTCCCGCCTCCGTCGTCGCTTGGGTGCGCGTGCCGGGCACGACCGTCGACTACCCGATCGTCCAGGGCCGGCCCGAATCGCCCGACTTCTACCTCACGCACGACGCCGGCGGCGAAAGATCCGCGTGGGGCGCTCCCTACATAGACGCCGGGTGCGCGCAGGGCGCCGAGAGCCCGCTCGTCATCGTCTACGGGCACCACATGTCCGACGGCACCATGTTCGCGCCGCTCGCGCAGTACTCGTCGCGCGACTTCGCCGAGGGGCACCGCACCATCCGGGTCTACACCCGTGAGAAGGCGATCGGGCTCGAGGTCTTCGCGGCCGACGTGGTCGACGCGAGCTCAGAGGGCAAGCGGACCGACTTCGCAGACGCGGCGGAGCTCGCCGCCTACCTCGGGGACAAATTGTCCCGGTGCGAGGTCGTCCTGGAAGAGCCTTCGGACGTCGAGCAGGCCTGGGCCTTCGTGACCTGCAGCTACCAGACGAGCAACTCGCGCACCGTCGTCTACGCGAAGGAGGTGGAAACATGGGATTCGCGCCCTTCGGAATAGGGCTCCTCATGGGGCTCCTCACTCTCACGGCCTACGCCTGCTGCGCAGCCGGCGACGACGACCGGGACTAGGAATTGCAAATCGAAACTAAAACCGAATATGGCCCTTCGACCCCTTGCCGCTATATCTCGGCAAGGGGTCTTGCATATGGTGAGATATTTTACGCACTTGATGAAAACAAGACACCGCCGAAAGCTGCTCGATGAGCTCCCGGTGTCCGTGAACAGAGGCGCGCAATTGGGAAAGATAAAGCTGCAAGACGTCAAAAGGGCTATCGACATAGGAAAGGACGTTCGGCCTTTCGTTGAACCCGCTGTGAACAAATACGGGCCTACTCTGATCGACTGGACGCAGCAGAGGGGGAAGCAGGCGGCAGATAGCCTGGGAGGAGCCAGGGACTCATTCCTTTCAAAGAGCCAGGCAATCAAAGACAAAAAGGAGCGGCGAAAGTCACTCGAGGCAGCCCGCAAGAAGGCTGTGGCAAGCTCGCTTCCGCCGATCTCCGCAAAAGAGTTCTTCGAGAACTTCGAGAACAACGTCTCCAGCGAAGCCGACCTCAACGATGGGTACATGGCAATCGCCGGCTGCTACGCCGTCGCCACGATGAAATCGGCACGAGAGAAAGATCCTTCCGCCTACGAGGACGTCTATGTCGGTTGCGGCAAATCCATGGGCTTCAGTATCTACACCCAGCTTTGCGGTTTCGGCAACATCGACGTCTACGCTGACTTCAAGTTCAAAAGACCAATGATGATTCTGCTCTTCCCGTGTGAGGAGAAAGACCTCGAGACCCGCTATGAGGCCCTCGTCAGGGATCTTCAGGCCGAGGGCTCGTACAACAAATGGGACGTCCTGGCGCGTTCCGATGAGGCGAGATAGGCGCTAAGAGCATGAGCGACAAAGAACTTGCGCCAATCAGCGTCGAGGTCGTTCCTGTCGAGGACTTGGAGAACATCAGGCTCGTCGCGAACGCCGATGCGGGCAAAGAGAACAACGTCGGCATCGGAGAGCGGGCGGACGCCATTCTCGGCCTCGCCTCGGACGTCATAGACCTCGTCGAGGAAAACAGCTCTACAAAGTCGAGGTTCCCGAAGGCTACAGCCTTAAGGACCTCGTCGCCTCGAAGAAGGATCCGGAAGCGGTAAGGGCCCTCGTCCGAGACCCGAAAGGTCGCCTGAGCGGCGACGTCTCCCTCAAAGCCGCTGGGGTCAGCCCCGCACAGATCGCCAGCGTCGGCCTTGCCGCAGCGGCGATGGTTGTCGGTCAGGCGTACATGACCGAAATCAGCGACAGCCTCCAGTGCATCGACGCCAAGCTGGAATCGATCGCCTCCATGATCGCCGGCGACCAGAGGGCGAAGGTCAAAAACGCCCTGGACATCGCCAGAACCTACGCAGCCCTTCATGACGATTACCTCCAAAAGCCCGCCGAGGCACGACAGGCGGCAAGAAACGAGATCGAGGGCAGGTACAACGACGTCGGTCAGGTAATCGATTGGATTACCGAGCAACTCGCCGGCATCGAAGACAAGGCCAGGGACGCCGCTGAGCGCGAAAAGGACCTCGAACCGTTGCTTAAAGAGGTCCAATCCTACGAGGCTCAGTTGGGGGTGCGGCGTGGAGTATGGACCACCGGTTTCTCGGCGCGCGCCTCATTTCTCGACAGCGTACACACATTGTTCGCGTTCGGCGCCGCATCCCCTTTTTCCCAGGATCTTTGTTCCGGATTGAGATACAGACGATCAGAGGCTATCCTGCTCATCAGGATGCTTGCATACTTTGATGGTGCGAGTTGCGGACACGCAAGAGCTACGCGTTTGGTTCGTTTTCAGCGGTGTTGAAAGTATCGGCTCAATGAAAAGCCAAGTTGACATTTTCGTGGACCGAGGCTTAGAAATGGCTTTTCTCGCTTGCGCAGACATGGTGCATAAAAGCGTTTTGCTTGGGAATTCTAACGAAATAAATAACCACATAACGTAAATGCAGCCATAGATACAAAAGGAATCGAATGGCCAGAGAGGATTGCCCTTTCCGATGGTCGATTCTTGACAGGCAAACTCAAGCCTCGTTAATATTACATGGTTTGCCAGACCGAATTAACAAAGGAGGGGTGTCGTGGTTGGTCTTTTCCGCACGTGGATGAGCGCCTAAAAGCGGCGCTGTTATGGCGTCGCGCTGTTTTGCACGCCATTCCACGATTGGACATAACCATGATGTTTGAAACCTCTCGGCGCAGGTCTGCTCTGCTGTGCCATTCATGGCAATTCAAGCTTTGTTTCGTATGGGGCGGGGAGCTCGTTTCGACATTGACGAGTTCGATTCTCCAAATGGGTCTTATTTGGCATCTCGCCCTCACGACAGGGTCGTCTTCTCTCCTCTCCTTAGCATCGCTGGCAGGCTTTCTGCCGATTGCTTTGTTCGGAATCCTTGCGGGCGCCCTTGTCGACAGACTGCCTTTGAAACGTGTCCTCATCGGCACCGACCTCTTCATTGCCGCGGTGGGCGCCGCCTTGACGATCGCCTCGTTGGCCGGCAGCTTACCTGCATGGCTAATTCTCATCGCCCTGTTTCTCCGTGCAGTTGGCACTTCGTTCTACACGCCAGCCTCCCAATCCCTCACGCCCCATCTCGCCCCGCCAGAGCATCTCGTTCGCCTATCGGGGGTGACTCAGGCGATTCAGTCCGGCGGATACATTCTTGGCGCCGCGCTTGCAGCAGTGATTTATCCCGTGGCGGGCATTACCGCTATGATTGTCCTCGACGTGCTGGGAGCGCTTTTCGCTTCTTTAGCCGTCCTCGCCGCACAGATAGACGCAGGGGGACTCGACGAAGCCGACCGCAGCTTGCCCTTTTCCAATAAGGTTCGAGAGCTCTTCTCTGAGATTTCGGACGGCTACAAGCTGACTAGGGGGCACAGGGGGCTGCTCGCCCTTCTTTGGTGCGGGTTCGTCTTCGCTTTCGCGTTCTCTCCGCTCGCGGCATTGTTCCCAATAATGACCTTGGGGCATTTTGGCGGTAGCACGGGGGATGCCGCTTTGGCGGAAATCCTTTTTTCTGCAGGCATGCTGGCTGGGTCCGGCATCTTGGCGGTTACGGGAGGGTTCCGCAATAGGTCGCTCACCATGGTCGCCGCGATTGCCGGCTTCGGCATTGCCGCAATTGTATCCGGATCGCTCGGCCCGTCATTGTTCGCTGCTTTCCTGCCGGTGAGCTTTCTTATGGGCGCATGCTCCCCGTTGTACGCGGGAACCCAGATTGCCCTTATGCAGGAGCAGATACCTCCTGAGTACCTAGGCCGCGTTTTCGGCCTCTACGGAACCATCATGGCGTGGGCCATGCCCATGGGCCTCGCGGCCCCCTCCGTTTTTGCGGATCTGCTTGGAGCTCCGTTATGGTTCGTCGGCTCTGGAGCGACCATGGTACTGCTTGCGATGGCTATGCTGCTTGCTCCGAGCGTCCGAAACGTGGGGAAAAGAGATACCGGGCGGATTCAATAGCCCAAGTATTCGAAAAAAAGAGGCAGCAGCCATCGGTTCACGCGTCAGCCTTCAAGCCCTTGCGACGACGAGGTATTGCACCGACATCCCACATCGCGCTCCTTATTCGTCGCCAACTATCATTTTCGGATTTGCCGGCTTGCGCAAGGTCAAAACGCTCGCGCCGGCAATTGGGCAAAGGCGAATAATCGACGTGAACGATTCTTTATTGGCATGGCTGCGCTTCCAGAAAACGACAATACACAAAAGGTGGTTCAACTTATGGAACTCATAGTCAAAGCTAAAGACATCTTTTTGGAATATGCCGGCCGCGATATTCTGGACATCGAAGAATTGGAAATCTACCCCTACGATCGCATCGGCTTGGTAGGAGACAACGGTGCAGGCAAAACCAGCCTGCTAAAAATCCTGAGCGGCAATCTAACCATTGCGGACGCCGACGTCAGGCGCTTCGGCAGCATTGCCCTCATCGGCCAGCTCGACGAACTCGACCTTGATGCGGCTCAGGACAACGGCGAGATGCTCTCCCGTCTCAACGTCGCCGAAGTGGCGCAGGAGACGATGAGCGGCGGGGAGGAAACACGCGCCAAGATTGCCTCTGCGCTCTCCCAGCATGCAAGCGCGATCTTCGCCGACGAGCCTACGAGCCACCTCGACCAAGACGGCATCCGCCTTCTCGTCGGACAACTCAAGGCATTTGATGGGGCCCTGCTCATCGTGAGCCATGACCGTCATTTTCTCGACCAGGTGGTAGACAAGATCTGGGAGCTCAAAGACGGCGGTATTTCCGAATTCTGGGGTGACTACTCCGACTATCTGCGACAGAAAGAAGAAGAGCGCAAAGCTCAGGCGACTCGATACGAAGAGGCGATGCGCGAGCGCGATCGCCTCGAAGCCGCCATCGAAAAACAGCGGAAAAAAGCACGGCAGGTCGACGCCAAGCGGAAGGGTGCGAAAAAAAGCAACGAGTATGCAGGTCGCTTGGGGCATCAGAAAACAACCGGCACCAAGCAGAAGAAAATGCATCAGGCAGCTAAGAACATGGAGAAGCGCCTCGAAGCGCTCGAAGGGATCGAGGCCCCAGATAGCATTCGCGCCGTGCGCTTCCGCCAGAGCAAGGCCCTGGAACTGCACAGCAAATTTCCCATCTCGGCAGATGATTTCAGCTTGAGCTTCGGCAACTGCGTGCTCTATGACCACGCGAAATTCGAGATACCGCTCGGTGCCAAAGTGGCCATCACCGGTGGCAACGGCACAGGAAAGACCAGCCTGCTGAAGGCAATCGTTCGACGCGCCGACGGTATCAACATCTCTCCCAAAGCAGAGATCGGCTACTTCGAACAGACAGGTTACAAGTTCGACGCCCGCCAGCCTGTGATCTCGTTCATGCAGAATGGTTGCGAGTACAGCATGACCGAAATTCGAGGCATCCTCGCCTCTATGGGAATCGGACCGCGCGACCTGACAAAGGACGTTGGCGTTCTCTCGGGAGGCGAAGTCATCAAGCTGCTACTCGCGAAGATGCTGCTGGGCAGATACAACATCTTGCTCATGGACGAGCCTGGAAATTACCTGGACATCAAGAGCGCCGAAGCCCTCGAGCAGATGATGAGCGCCTATGCCGGAACGATAGTGTTCGTCTCCCACGATAAGAGGCTGGTCGAGAACGTCGCAGACATTATTTACGAAATAAAGGACACCAAGCTAGTCAAAATCTTTCAGCGCGAATAACCCTAAATGAGCAGGATATATTCCCAGAATGGAGACAAAAGGCCTCGAGGGGGGTGCCTCCAGGCCCTGTCGGCGCTCGCCATGACGCGCATGTACTACGGCGGCAGCATGGACGACCGCAGCGCCCTCATCGAAGAGCAGCGGATCCTCGACAAATCTCAGGGCTTCCTGAAAAAGAGGCAGGTCCTCGCCGCGCTCATGGAGATGAAGGTCGGGGGCATGAAGGGGGCGCCCATCGCGCTTCCTCGCGGAGCCCAGGGAAACGCCCTCAAGAGGCTGGTCTCCCAGACGCCTAGAGCCGCCGCAAAGGAGCAGCTCCTCGAGGCTAAGGTCGAGATGCGCACGAGCCTACGCTCGGGAGAGTCGAAACTGAGGTCCGAGGCCGAAGATCGAAAAGGCGAGATCGAACGCATCGCAGCGGCATCCCGGACAGCCAGGACGCTGCTCACGGACGGAACCGACTGCTGGCTCATCGACGATAAGAAAGATTAGAAGCCAAGAAGAAGAGGCGGGCAATTGCCCGCCTCTTCTCACATCACCCACTTGAACACGGCGCGGAACAGCCAGACGAAAAAGCCCAGCGTGACCTTAAGCGCCGCCATGAGGAACCTACCAAGCCTCTTCATCGACGTCACCCCAATCTTCCTTGACCTTGCGGGCGCCCTCGTCGGCGCCCTCTTCCTTCTCTTCCGCGAGCAGCCTCGCCAGCTCGTCGGGCACGCCCGGGACCTCCGCCCTCCCCAGCGCGCGCTGCAGCTCCCTTATCTGCGACTTCAGCGGTTTTGAGGGAGGGCCCACGTGCTCGCGGTAGCAGGCGCCGATCGCTGCCGCGTCGCACAGGTACCCCTGCACCCGGGCGAACGCCTCGTCCCCGTCGAGCAGGACGCGGCGGGCGCGCCCCAGCTCGGCCTCCGAGGCCAGCATGAAGCGCCAGCCGCGGGACCTGCGCGCCGCCGGGATGCCGTCCGCGGGCGCGTCGGCGCGCCAGTCGTCGCGCACCTGGTGCCAGTTCGCCGTGAGCCAGAGCCCCTTCTCGGGCTCCTCCCGCATCTCGAGCTCGAACTCCGTGAGCATGTTCGCGCCGGAGAACGGCGACCCCTCCGTGAACGAGAGCGTGTCGAACAGCGTCGTCCTGCCGCCCTCGTACTCTATCCTCACCATCATCTCCGGCCCCTCTCCCTGCGCTGGTCCTGCTGGGCCCGCTGCCGCTCGGCGGCGAGGATGCGCTGCTGCTCGTCCGCTCGGTGGCACTGGCGCGAATTGCCGCTGGCATCGTCGCGCCCTTCACCGTCCCCGTAGCGGGTCTTGAGCGGCATGAGCCCGTTCTCGGCCATGTAGGCGCGGGCGGCCTCGAGGCGGCGGTACCCCTCGCCGCCCGCCTGGCCGCGTCGCTCCAACGTCGCCATCCTGAGCCCGAACTCCTCGATGGACTCGACGTCGAACTTCGCGCAGGTCTCGAGCGCCGAGGAGAGCCTGCTCAGCTCCGAGAGGTCGTTGAGCTCGAGAGCCCGCTCGGCGGCCTCGCGGATGCGCGCGGTGCTCGCGTCCGTGGGACGGTAGGCGCCCTCGCGCTCGAAGCGCCGGCGGAGCATCTCCTTGCCGTAGACGAACCCCAGGCGCTCGCCGCTTACCTTCTTGGACGGCTCCTCCGCCAGGCTGAACACCCAGTCGTCCCGCCGCGCCTTGGCCGAGTTGTCGGCGACGTGCACGCCCAGGGCGTCGAGGATGCCGAGGTGTTAGCGTCAATATATTTTTCACCATTTTCACCAACGTATTTTCGCCAATCGCGCCAACGCGGATGCGCCGGATTC
>NZ_JADNHZ010000035.1 GCF_015554145.1 Collinsella aerofaciens
GCTAGAAATCATATGACGGGGCGCGGGCCGTGTTCCGCTATGCGGTTGTCAATTTGCGAAAGAAATTATGCGTCACCCGCGAATTTAACAAAAACCGGTGCATGGTCGAGCAACCCGGGCTAAAAGTAGTAAATGGGCATAGTTATGATATGTCACTCATACAGTCACAGCGAAAATGAGCCCAAAAGATGAAAAAGCGCCCGTCGGCGGTGGTGCCGGCGGGCGCTGCTGTGCGATATGTTGTGTTATGGGCTTAGTGCCTCATAAAGTGGTATTCGATCACATTGCTGTAGGGGTGACCCGGGCCCACAATGCCCTGCGGGAACAGCGGCTGGTGCGGCGTGTCGGGGTACATCTCTGCCTCGAGGGCAAAGCCGGCGCCCCAGCTATAGTTGGCATCGTCCTTGGCGTGCTCGTCGCCCAGCCAATTGCCAGTGTAGAGCTGCACGCCCGGGGCGGTGGTGTAGTAGTCCAGCTCGCGGCCGGTCCACATCTCCTCGACATGCAGGGCGCGGCGCAGGTTGCGACCGTACTGATAACCATCGATGCACAGGCAGTGATCGTAGCCGCGTGCCTGCTTAATCTGTGGATCGTCGGCCTCCATGCCGGGTGCGACGGGGCGAAGCTCGCGAAAGTCAAACGGCGTGCCCTCGACCGGAGCAATCTCGCCGGTGGGGATGTTCTGCTCGTTAATGGGCAGGTAGTGGGCAGCGTTGGCAACAAAGAAGTGCTCGCAGTCCATGCCGGCGTTATGACCGGCAAGGTTAAAGTACGTGTGGTTGGTCATGGACACGTAGGTTGCGCGGTCGCTCTCGCAGCCATACTCGATGCGGAAGACGCCGGTGCGCGTCACGGTAAACACGGCCGTAAAGGTGCGGTTGCCGGGTAGGCCCAGCTCGCCATCCTCAAGCGAGGTGGTCATGCGAACGGCGTTGTGAGTCTCGTCGAGTTTAACGTCCCACACGCGTTTATGCAGGCCGTGCTCAAAGTCGCTGTGAAGGTTGTTGGCGCCCTCGTTGGCGGGCATATGCCAGTCCGTGCCGGCGATGGTGATCGTGGCACTCGCAGTGCGGTTTGCCACGGGGCCGATGGTCGCGCCAAAGCAGGCGGGGTTGTCAAAGTAATCCTCGAGCTTATCGAAGCCCAGCACCACATCGCGCACGTTGCCGGGAATGTCGGGCACATCGATACCCAACACGGTGGCGCCATAGTCCATAATGCGAACGCAGATCTCGGGCCCGTTGAGGGTGTAACGATGAACGGGGGTACCGCATGGCGCGGTGCCGAAAAGCTCGGAAGTGATCATTTGGTTCCTAACATCGAGGTATTTCCGACAAACTGTAGCGCGAACAGGCGAGATTATCACTACATCCCACTAAAGCAGGGGGTATTTTTCTCAAAAAAGTGATGATTGGAGCTGTACGGGCGCTCATTTTAGGTGTGCACGAGTCTGATACAATTTGTTCGTTACTGTTTGAACGGTATACGCGTATAGAACGGCGAGGATTCATCGTGATTAAGGCAGAGCGACAGGATAAGGTTCGTCAGCTGCTCGAAGAGCAGGGCACGGTCTCGGTCAAGGAGATTTCGGATGCACTGGGCGTTTCGGACATGACGATTCGCCGCGACCTCGAAGAACTTGCGAGCCTGGGTGAGATCGAGCGCGTGCACGGCGGCGCCCGTAGTGCGCAGGGTCGTCCACACGCTATGTTGCGCCATGAGTATTCGCACAGCGAAAAGCGCACTAAGCATGCCGAGGAAAAGCTGCAGATTGCGCGCCGTGCTGTGGAGCTTATCGAGGAGGGCTCGACCATCTTTTTGGGCACGGGCACTACGGTGGAACAGATGGCCTCGATGCTGCCGGCGTTTCGCCTGCGCATCGTGACCAATTCGCTTTCGGTGTTTAACCTGCTCGAGGCGCGCGAAGACTGCGACCTGTGTCTCGTGGGCGGTATGTACCGTCGCCGCACCGCCGCTTTTGTGGGACCAACGGCCGAGGATACCCTGCGTGCGCTGGGCATCGACGCGGCGTTTATCGGCGCCAACGGCATTTTGGACGGCGACGTGTCCACGTCTAACATGGAAGAGGGCCGTATCCAGCAGCTCGCTTTTAGTAAGGCAGACTCGCGCTATCTGATCGCCGACTCCAGCAAGATCGGCAAGCGCGACTTCTACACCTTCTGTCGTCTGGACAATTTGGACGCCGTGGTGTGCGAGCCGGGCATCGCCGCCGAAGATCGTGCCGCCATCGAGGAACATACGCAGGTCATTTGCTAGCTAGCGCTACGGGATTGCCAACGGGCGATGCGGGAGGACTTTTACCTCCTGTCATTGTGGAAACCAGCGCGTTAGCGCTACGCGATATGACGCGCAAATGAGGACTCCACTATCAAATTGTCTCAACCTGTGATATCTAGGCGGCCAAAAGCGAGTCAGATGTTACAGATCGAGATTTTTGGCTCGGCCTATTCCGTTTGTCTCGATCTGTAACAGCTAGGACCGAATAATTCGGCTAGTTGTTACAGATTTAGATTGGGGACATTGGCCTGTGCATTCATCTCAATCTGTAACATCTAGACGTCCAAAACCGGTCTTAGTGTTACAGATTGAGACAATTCGGCGGGGTCTACCTTGTTTGTCTCGATCTGTAACGGTTAGGACTTAAAAACTCGGCTACGTGTTACAGATCGAGACAAAAGAAAAAGAACATTAGGACTTGAAAATAAAGTTTTGATAAGGGATTCGCCCAGTTAAGACGGTGCGGCAGACAATTGAGATTAGTTTGCCTCCGGAGTCGTAAGCATAATGAGTCAGTTCGATGACCGGAAGTTTTGCAACACCATAATTACTGGCTTCGGAATCGCTAAGCTGACGTGCTCTATAGCTTTCCCTAACAGATTGGATAGACTTGGACAAGTCGTCCATGATTCTGCTAAATGCCTGAAAATCTAACTGGTTATTCGGAACGCGCGACTTTGAAATGAAGAACGTATCAGCGCCTATGAAGCTGCCTTCAAGTTCGTAGGTCAATTCAAGACGCTGAATTTCATCGCGACTTTGACATCCAAATTGTTGGAGCATCATTACGGAAATTAGACGACCTGATGTGAGGCCGCCGAAATGTTTGGTAATGGCATCTGGATCAACGCCATCGCAATGGCTTGCAAAGTCAAAGTCTAAAAGTGAATTGAGCTCGCTAACGCGTTTCGGTGCAACAAACGACCCCTTACCTTGGATTCGATAGATACTTCCACGACGCTCCAGCTCACTCATGGCAAGTCGGACGGTTGTTCTGCTTACGGCGTATTCGTCGCAGAGTTCCATTTCTGTTGGAAGTTTATCGTCTGCTTGATATTCATCGACGATCTGCTTGAGCAGCGCGTCGGTGAGCTGTAAATAGAGTGGCCGTTTTTCGTGTGTATCGAGCATTGGAGCCTCAGTTTGCATGTTGGTTATACCTGATGGTTGCCTCAGTCGGGATGTAACGTGGGCAAGGTAACCTTAACGTATCACAGAGCGGCTCAGCATGACGATCTGATGCCTGTATCCACGAAGGGCTTGTCCGAGCGTGAAGATATTCTGGGGCAGGCAAATACCGTTCATGGAGTCCCCGATATGTTGGAGGTCAGCGCCGGCTGCTTTTGCTGCAAGGCCTATTTTCTTAATGGTCTCGCTGTCGCAGGAGTCTTGACTCGTCCCGTTCGCCGCCATGACGAGAACCTTCTCTTCAATTGACTTGCCTACGTTGTGGGATCGTACAAAGTCTACGATGGCGCGCAGGTCTGCTTCTTGGAAGCAAGGGACGGTGTAGGGGGCTGGCACGAGAAGGATATCGACGCCGAGGTCAACAAACTTGCGCGCAATTTCGAGCGTCATGACAGGCTCCGCAACGCCCGCTCCATGCATTTTTCCGGCTATGACCAGGCCATTGAAATGCTCTTTGGAGAGTTTAATCGAATGGGCGATTGCATCGTTGGAGACGCCGGTTCCAGGGTTGCCCGTCAGGCAGATAAAATCAAATCCGAGTTCGTTAGCCTTTTCTAAGGTCTTGGGAGAGACGCGACGACCCATGGGGATTTCCGTTCGGGATTCAGACATCTCTGCCTCGTTATCAACTGGCTCCAGATTGACGCCAATGGGCCTTCCGCATGCTCGCTTCACCCAAGTGACCGGGTTTTCATTGAGATCATCTGGAATACCGGCAATAACTGGATCGAACACATCGAGCGCGTTAAACAGAAGCAGGTCGGCACCTGCGGCACGTTCGATTTCTGCATTAGTAACGCCGCCGAGAAATTGGGAAGAGGGTACGTTTTCCGCCATGATGGTACGTCCCTCGGAAGCCAGAATTGCCTGTTTTAGATCCATGGGTGACGTGGCGGCAAAATCGGATGCGGACATGTTCAGTAATCGTTTGGGCATTGTTACTTCCTTTGACTAGAACGACAGGCTTGTGACATTGTCTCTAATATTGTTACAACAATATATTCAATATGTTATATCCAATCGGTGAACGGTTGCAAACTTATTGTACTGCGCGGAAAAATAGCCTTTAGCTGGGAAAACATTATATTAATCAACTACCGTTCACCGAATAAGTATTTGAATTCTTGACATATCGACAAAGCGGAAAAAGAATTGGTTATGACAAATCGCGCAAATGATATTACATTTCGCACAAGAACGTATTCACTTACATAAGTGGATACAAACGGGGACGACGACGGTTGAGTCCGGATAAATCGTTGTGTGCCCGGGAATCATGAAAGGATGTGTTATGGACGCTATCGTCAAATTCCTTGAAAAACACCAGCCCCTCTTCGACAAAATTTCGAGGAACATTTATCTGGTGGCGATTAAGGATGGCTTTCTCTCGAATATGCCAATTGTGCTGTTCTCGAGCCTGTTCCTTCTTCTTTCGACGCTCCCTGCCTATGTAGGCATTACGCTTCCGTCTGAGGTGCTGGATTTCTTCAATAAAATCTATGCATATACCATGGGACTTCTTGGCATTATGGTGGCCGGCACCACGGCGAGCTCACTTGCCATGTCGATGAACCGTCGCATGCCTTCGGGTAAATCTCTCAACCCCACCTCGTGCATGGTTTGTGCCATGTGCGGCATGCTCTTGCTATCGGTGACGAACGATGTTGTCTCGATTGGCGGAGCAGATACATCTGTTTTTGAAACCGGCTATATGGGAACCAAGGGTTTTCTCGCTGCGTTCGTAGCCGCATTCTTGACCGTTAATATCTATAAGGTGTGCATTAGCCATAATGTGACGATCAAGCTTCCCAAAGAGGTCCCTGGCTCTATTGCGCAGAGTTTTCGCGATATCTTTGCATTTGGGTTTTCGATCCTTGCGTGCGCTTTTATCGATCTTGCGAGCCGCAAGCTGCTTGCTGTGCCGTTCGCCAATTTGGTATCCGCTCTCATCTCGCCGCTGTTCTCCGCGGTCGACACCTATCCTGGCATGGCGCTTATCGAAGGCGCGGTCGCGCTTTTCCAATTTATGGGTATCCACGGTGCTTCGGTTGTCATGAGTCCGATCAATGCTGCGCTCTACGGCAATACCGTTACCAATCTTGAGGTTTTCCAAGCAGGTGGACACCCGTCAATTGCTCTCACGCAGGACTTTACAAGCTTCATCGGCGGTCTGGGCGGTTCTGGCTGCACGTTCATCGTTCCTATTATCCTGATCATGTTTATGCGCTCCAAGCAGCTTAAAGCCATGGGCAAGGCATCGATTATCCCGGTGATTTTTGGAGTTAACGAGCCCGTTATCTTCGGTATGCCGATTGTTCTCAATCCCTATATGTTCGTGCCCTTCCTAGTGGCTCCTATGGTCAACGCCATTATCGGTAAATTTTTCATTGACGTCATTGGAATGAACGCCCCCATGTATACCATGCCGTGGGCGCTTCCCGGCCCAATTGGTGCGTTCCTCACCACGGGTCTCGATCTGCGTTCTCTCGTATTGATGGCAGTGCTGTTGGTCGTTGACTTTGTGATTTACTATCCGTTCTGCAAGGCGTATGACCATCAGCTTTGTTTGGAAGAGTCTGCAAAGGAGACTGCAGGAAACTCGGATGCAGATGCTATTGCCGCACAGGAAAATGTCGCAAAAGCTCTCGAGGCGGTAAAGGACAAGGCGGAGCAGATCCGCGTGCTTGTGCTTTGCCAGGGTGCCGGCACTTCGACTCTCTTGGCAAATGCTCTTCGCGAAGGTGCCGCTGCTAAGGGTATCGATCTGGTATCTCAGTCCGGTGCGTACGGAAGCCACTATGAGACGATGGATCAGTACAACGTGATTGTTCTGGCGCCCCAGGCACGCATGTACTATGACGCTATGAAGGCCGATACCGATCGCCTTGGAATTAAACTGCTCACCACAAGGGGCAAGGAGTATATCGACCTTACCAACGATCCCGAAGGTGCAATTGACTGGATCGTTCAGGAGCTGGCCAAATAGTGGATGCACTTCGTCGTTGATTCGTCGGCGTATGGTACGGCCCCGCAGCTTATTGAGCTGCGGGGCCGTATTTTGTTGAGTATCTAATTGAGACAATGAGCGCAACCGTCGTGAGATCGCATTGGCGCTCTCCGAGTCACCGACAAACTGCCTTCCATCTATGTGACCCAAAGGTCATCTCCGCTAGGCCGACGATGCAAATGACTCTGCTTCCTTTGGGTCGAGGCGGACGTTGGCTCGCCCTTGTCAAATCCCGCGAAGATAGAACTCGATTTGCTCGTGGTGCATGCATCAAAGAGTTTTTTATCAAGGTGCGCCTTCTCAACGCATTGATTCAAAACAAGTATTCAGCTTGTGGGCTAGACCAGGCGGGCGTAGTCCTGTGACTGATGAAAGATGTGGGCGATATAGATTGTTTCGTGCTCAAACTTGTATAGACACACGTAGTTGTTGACGGGAAACGATCGGTAATTACGTGCCGCCAGCTCTTGCATGTGCGAGAGGGGACGTAAAAGCGGCTGCTCGCGAAGCAGGTCAAGCTGATATTCAAACTCAGCGACAAAATTGCCTGCTGCACGCGGATTCTTGAGGATTTGAGCAAGGTATCCGACAATACTCTCGTACTCATATCGCGCGCTTTTGAGGATTACGACGTTATAGGTCATATTTGTCTCGTATCGAAGCCGCGAAGGATTCGTAGTCGCTGTAGTCGCCTTGCGATATTTCGTCTTCCGCCAACATCATGCGAGACAGCAGTTTTGCCTTGGCGATTTCTTCTTGCATGAGGCGATACTGGTCGCTGCTGATGCAGTGCATGGCCTCGTAGCCGTTCTTAGTTACGGTGACGTCGCGCTCAGACTCAACAAGCGTGGTGAATGCAGCAGTGTCCTTCATATCTCGGACGGGCACACAAGCTGACATGGGTACCTCCTTTGCGTTGGGGCACAATTGTACCACGGTATGGTCAAACGTCGGCGTCGTTGGATTATCTCGATCTGTAACAGTTGGGAGTAGAAAACCGGGTTAGATGTTACAGATCTAGATATTTCGAACCGGGTGCCTCCGTTCATCTCAATCTGTAACAATTGGGGCCGAAAACCCCTGCTAGATGTTACAGATCGAGACAAACGGCCTGTTCGGACCGAGCCAAAAATAAAAAGGCCGCATGCGAACCCGCGGAGGGATTTGCATGCGGCCGACAGGGGGTATGCGGCGGAAATTAGGCCATGAGCAGGCCGGTCTCCGCGACGTTCTTGTACCAGTACGCGCTCGCCTTGGGATAGCGCTTCTGGGTCTCAAAGTCGATGTAGAACAGGCCGTAACGTTTGTTATAGCCGTTGGTCCAGGAGAACTGGTCCTGCAGCGACCACACAAAGTAGCCGTCGACGTTTACGCCGCCGTCGATTGCCTTGAGGATCCATGCGAGATGCTGACGCATGTAGTCGATGCGAGGGGCGTCGTCGATAAAGCCGTCCTCGAAGTCGTCCTTATAGCCCATGCCGTTCTCGGTGATGTAAATCTTCTTGTAGTTGGGATAATCGTTCTTAATGCGGTGCAGCAGGTCGTAGAGGCCCTCGGGATAGATGATCCAGTCCCAATCGGTGGTGGGTACGCCTTCGCGCACGCACGACTCGCCCACGCCCTTGAGGAACCAGCGCGAGGAGCCCTTGTCGCCGGTGCCATTGTGGTTGATGTCGTTTTCGCCCTCGGCGGCACGCAGGAACTGGCACTTGTAGGTGTTGACGCCCAGGCAATCGTTGTAGGGGAGCGCGGCGGTCAGCGCGGCGATGTCCTCGTCGCGGACGTCGAGCTCGCCGCCGGCGATATGGGCCAGCTTGGTCGCAGCCTCCATGGTGTCGGCTGCATAGTGGCCGCGGAAGGTGGCGTCGAGTACCCAGCGGTTGTTGATGACGTCGGCCATGCGAGCCGCCTCGCAGTCGGCAGCGTTGTTGGGGTCGAGGGGATACTTGGGCTCCAGGTTCTGGACAATGCCGATCTCGCCCTCAACGCCGCCCTCGTGGAAGGCGACGACAGCCTTGGCGTGGGCCACCATCATGTTGTGCATGAGCTGGAAGGCCTTGTCCAGGCGATACTTCTCGCCGTGCGGCCAGTTGCCGACGATAAAGCTGCCCTCGGCGGTTGCGGGAATCTCGTTAAAGGTAAACCAGTGCTTGACCTCGGTGAACTCGGCAAAGCAGAACTTGGCGTACTCGACGAAGGCGTCGATTGTCGTGCGCGTCAGGAAGCCCTCGCCGCCGTCCTGGTAGAAGGCCTCGGGCGTATCGAAGTGATCGAGCGTGACATAGGGGATAACGCCGGCTTTGTTGCAGGTGGCGAAAAGCTCGTGATAGAAAGCGACGCCCTCGGGGTTAATCTCGCCGGTGCCGTTGGGGAAGATGCGGCTCCAAGCGATGGAGACGCGAATGCCGTTGATGCCGAAGCGCTGGCACAAGTCGATATCGACCGGATACTTGTTGTAGAAATCGCTTGCGGGGTCGGGGGAGAAGCGACCCTGGGCAGCCAAAAAATCGTCCCAGGGCACTTTGCCCTTGCCGTGCGTGCGGGTCTCGCCCTCAACCTGGTAAGCGGCGGTGGCGCCGCCAAACACAAAGCCGTCGGGGAACTGCATGGGGTTGGTCATGAGTCGTCCTTTCTGTGGGATACGAATAGGGAGAGGTGCCCAAACTGGGGGTCCGGGCACCAACAGAGGTAGGAAACTAGTCGAGGTTATCGCGGAGCCACTTAATGGCGCCGGCGGGGTCGCGAGTAAGGTCGATATATTCCTTACCGCGGGGAGCGAGCAGCTTGATGCCCAGGCGATCGGTGTCGGCCTTCATGTCGTTGTAGTAGCTACGGACCTGCGGGGCAAGCACGATAACGTCGTACTGATCCATGATGGCAGTGTGCTGGCCATAGGCGCCTGCGGAGGAAGCGATGTTCTCTCCGGTCTGCGCGGCACCTTCCTTGATGGCGTTGGCAAGCATGGCAGAGGTGCCGGCGCCGGCGCACAGGACGAGGACCTTCAGGCCATCGACATCCTTCTTGGCGGATGCATCGGCAGCGGGCTCGGGCTCGGGCTGATCGGCGACAGGCTTGCTGTCGGCGGCGGCAACAGTCGTCTCGACGGAAGCGGTAGCCTGCTCGACAGCGGGCGCAGAGGGCTTGGCGGCGATGGCAGCGGCACCATTGGACTCGAGACCCAGCTCGGCGACGCGCTCGGCCTCCTGGTCGCAGAGCAGCTTATCGTATGCCTTCAAGAACGGCAGGTAGATGATGGCGTCCAGCAAGATGATAATCGCGACAAATACCAGGGCGATAAGCTGGAAGTTCGTGGTGATGAAGATGCCGATGGGGGCGGGGGTAGCCCAAGGCACCACGAAGGAGAAGCCGTTCATGTCCACGTTATCGATAAAGAACTTGGCAACACTCACGTTGACGCAACCGGCGGCAACAAAGGGGATGAGCATGTAGGGGTTAAGGATCATCGGTGCGCCAAAGAGCAGCGGCTCGTTGACGGCGAAGGCAACAGGAACAATCGAGGCCTTACCGACGGCTTTGAGCTGCTTGGACTTCATAAAGAGAATCAGCAGAAGCGGCACGATGAACGTGGCGCCGGTGCCGCCGAACTCACCCACGAGCGACATGTTAAAGGTGAGGGAGTGGGCGGGGTGACCGCCTGCCAGCAGAACCTGCAGGTTCTCGGCCTGGTTGGCAAGACGGATGGGGTCGATGCCCGGCTGGACGATCGAGGGGCCGTGGACGCCGATGAACCAGAAGAACGCGGTGGCTGCCTGGATAAGGATAAGGCCAGGATAGGTTTCTGCGGCGGTAAAGAGCGGGGAGAGCAGTTTGATAAGCAGCTCGGAGAACGGAACGCCCATGAGGTTGCGCACGACGACATCGATGATGCCGCAGATGATGACGGCGCCGCCAAAGGGGATGATGTCGCGGAAGTTCTGAGCGATGGCGCCCGGGACCTCCTTGGGCAGCTTAATGGTCAGATCGCGCGAGACGCAGAACTTATAGACCCACACGGTAATGAACGCGGCGATATAGGCCGAGAACAGACCGCGCGTACCCATGCTGGTGCAATCGAAGACCGAAAGTTCGGAGCCGTTGAACTTGGTGGTGAACTGCGTAACGGCGAGCAGCAGCATGCTGCACTGGGCGGCCACCATGGTGGAGCCGTCGTTGAGCACCTTGCCGGCGGGCATGCGACGGTTCATGGAAGCCGTAAAGTTCTTGGCGGTGGTGCCGGCAACCATGATGCCCATGACGCCCATGGTGAAGTTGTACAGCTTATTGCACCAGTCGATGAGCGGCTGGGGCAGCGTGATGCCAACTACGCCAGGAAGGGTGGCGATCAACAGAAAGATCGAAGAGGTGAGGACGATGGGCATGCACCCAAGGAATCCGTCCTTAATGGCCTGGAGGTAGATGTTCCTCGAGATCTTCTCAAAGAACGGCTGATGCTTTTCGAGCATCTTTACGATGGCGTCCATAGAGCTCCTTTGCTGCTTGATGCGCGATGCATGTGGATGGAACTGGTCGTCGATGGATGGTCAGGACTGCCCGGAAACCTTCCTGCTTGAGGGAGGCATTGCGAAATGACAACGTTGTCATTTCGTTAATGACAACGTAAGACATTTTGGAAAGAGCAACAAGGATTTACAGGTGAACGGTCGATATTGTCCGATAAACGGCTGATTTGTCAGTCGGGCAGGTAGTGTATGCTAGAACGCAAAAAACAAGCGATTCAAAACCGACTGGAGAAGTAGTGGCAACGATGGACAAGAAAAATGTCTCAATGAACGATGTGGCAGTTGCCGCGGGCGTTTCTCTCAAGACGGTGTCGCGCGTGATCAACGAGCCCGATAGCGTGCGCGAGTCGACACGCGATAAGGTCCATTCCGCAATGGAGACGCTCGGGTTTCGAACCAACTTTGCCGCGCGTTCGCTCAAGTTGGGCCGTTACGGGTGCATCGGCGTGGTGCTGTTCCACTTGTCGGGCGGCGCCGTGGACATGATTGACGGTATCGCCGATGCCGCCGAAGAGCGAGGCTTTGCTCTCACGATGATCAAAAAGCGGGCGGGGGAGAAGATGACCCTTGCGGATGCGGCGCGCAGGATGTCGCAGCTGCCTGTTGATGGCATGATCTTCAACCTGCGTCAGATGGTCGATGACTTTGATACCTTTGAGGCGCCGAAAGACCTCAAGACGGTGATTATTACGCCGATGGAGCATCCTACCTGCTCCACCGTCAGTGACGACCAAGAGGGCGGCGCGCGCATGGCGTGCGAGTACTTCTTGAATCACGGGCACAAGAACGTGTACTTCGTTTCTGGTAAGAAAGAGTCGCTGTCGAGCCAGTGCCGTATGAAAGGTTGGCGTGCGGCACTCGAGGCGCGTGGCATTGAGCCGCCCGAGCCTCTGCAAGGCGATTGGAATGCGGATAGTGGCTATGCCGCGGGCCTTGTGCTTGCCGATAAGCCCGATTGCACGGCGGTCCTCGCTGCTAACGACTGCATGGCAAACGGCGTGATGATGGCTCTACGTGACAAAGGGCTCAGTGTGCCCGACGACGTGTCCGTGATCGGCTTCGACGATGAGCTCTACAAGACCATTCCCAACTCGATTCTGACGTCGGTGAAGTTTCGCCACCGCGAGCTGGGCATCCGTGCGCTTAACGAGGTCGTCGCAGGTCTGGAAGCCCCGAGCTCCAGAAGCCGCACGCTCGTCTCGGGCGTGTTGGTCGAGCGTTCCAGCGTAAAGGACCTGCGGGCGTAGACGTGCTCGGCCTGCTCGTCTAAATCTGTAACAGGTGGGACCCGAAAACTCGGCTAGATGTTACAGATTTAGACAATTCGGCCCGGCTTATTCCGTTTGTCTCGATCTGTAACAGTTAGGAGTGAAATGACCAGCCAGGTGTTACAGATCTAGATTGATTGGATTGACCCATCTGTTTGTCTCGATCTGTAACATCTAAGCGGTCAAAAGCGGTCTACATGTTACAGATTGAGATTTTTGGCTTGGCCTGTGCGTTCACCTCGATCCGTAACAGCTGGGACCCAAAAACTCGGCTAGATGTTACAGATTGAGATGAACAGGAGGACGGGTGCGGTCTAAACAAAATGGCCCGCGCATCACACATCGATGCACGGGCCATTTATTGTCTGCAAGCGGCAGGTGGTGTCAGCGTCTTATGCCTCGAGGTTTTCCTCGATCCAGGCGACGGCACCCTTGGGATCCTTAGTGAGGTCGATGTACTGTTTGCCCTTGGGCGACAGCAGCGTGATGCCCAGGCGGTCGGTGTCGGCCTTCATCTCGTTGTAATAGGTGCGAACCTGCGGAGCCAGGACGATGACGTTGTACTGGTCCATGATGGCGTAGTGGCTGCCGTAGGCACCGGCGTTGGCGGTAATGTCGATGCCCAGCTCGTCGGCGCCTTCCTTAAGCGCGTTGGCGAGCAGTGCAGAGGTGCCGGCGCCAGCGCACAGAACCAGAACCCTCAGATCCTTGCCCTTAAGGGCGGACGGAGCTGCGGAGGCCTCAGTGGCAGAAGCGGTCTCGACAACAGGAGCCTCAACGGCGGGGGCGGCAGCGGTCTTGACGGCCTTGGTCTCCTCGGCCTCTTCTTCGGCCAGGGTCTCGGCCTCCTGCTTGCACAGGACGTTGTCGTAGGCCTTGCAGAACGGGTAGTAGATCAAGAAGTCAACGACCAGCAGGACGACAACCAGGACCAGAGAGATCGGCTGGAAGTTGGTGTCGATGAAGGTGCCGATCGGTCCGGGGAGTGCCCACGGCATGGCATAGATAAAGCCGTTCATGCCCAAAAAGTCGATGAAGAACTTACCAATGAGGACGTTGGCCACGGGGGCAAACAGGAACGGGATCAGGAAGTACGGGTTGAGGATGATGGGCGCGGCGAACAGCAGCGGCTCGTTGACGGCGAACATCACGGGCACGACAGAGGCTTTGCCGACGGCCTTGAGCTGCTTGGAGCGCATAAAGAGCAGGAAGATAATCGGGACAATGAACGTGGCGCCGGTGCCGCCGAGTTCGCCGATGTAGTTACCGAAGTTTTCGGTCAGGGCGAGGGCGGGGTGACCGCCGGCCTGCAGCGTGGCGAGGTTGGTAGTGATGTTGCCAAACAGCGCGGCGTTGAGGGCAGGCTTAACGACCGAGGGGCCGTGGATGCCCATGAACCAGAACAGAGGGATCATGAACCAGATGAGGGCGAGGCCGGCGTAGGAATCGGCAGCGGCGAACAGCGGGCTCACCAGCGTGGAGATGACGTTGGCAAACGGGACGGCCAAGCAGGTGCGGCAGATAACGTCGATGACGGCGACAAACAGGATGGAGAAGCTGAAGGCGAAGATGTCGCGGAAGTTCTGGGCGATGGCGCCGGGGACTTCTTTGGGCAGCTTGATGGTGATGTCTCGCTTAATGCAGAAGGCATAGATGTTGACCGTGGCAAATGCGGCGACAAAGGAGCTCAGCAGGCCCTTGGTGCCCATGTTGTCGGTAAAGAACACCGAGACATCGGCGCCGTCGATCTTGGCACTCGTCTGGGTAACGGCCAAGATGAGCATAGCGCACATGGCGGCGACCATGGTGCTCGTGGCGTTGATGGCCTTGCCGGCAGGCATGCGGCGGTTCTTGGAGCCGGCCAGCGCGCTTGCGGTGGTGCCGGCGACCATGATGCCCACGACGCCCATCGTGAAGTTGTAAACCTTGTTGCAGAAGTTCACGACGTCGACGTTCCACCAGTCGGGCAGCGTAAAGCCGCCGACCGTGGCGACAACGCCCGGCAGGGTCGAAATAAGCAGGAAGACAGAAGAAGACAGGATGATGGGCATTGCTGCCAAAAAGCCGTCTTTAATGGCCTGAAGGTAGATGTTCTTAGAGACCTTGTCGAAGTACGGCTGACCTTTCTCCAAGAACTTAACGATCGATTCCATAGTTCACGCTCCTCTTTGCATGAAATCTTAATGGCATGGACGTTGAAAACCTATATGGTCTCCCGCTTGCTAAAAGCCCGGGTGCAGGCGGGGCCGGTCCCAGGGGGAGAGAGGGGGGCGGCTGGGTTTGTATCGCATAGGGCCGCTCCCTTCTCGGGGGAAAGCGAGGCGATGCGCTACTGCGCGTCCGCCATAGTGTCGGCGAGCTCCTTGTACCAGAGTGCCGACTGCTTGATGTAGCGTTTTTGCGTGTCGAAGTCGATGTAGAACAGGCCGTAGCGCTTGTTATAGCCATTGGCCCACGAGAACTGGTCCTGCAGGCTCCAGATAAAGTAGCCCTGGACGTCGACGCCCTCGGCGCGCGCCTGGAGCACCTTCTCCATGTGTTGGTCGACAAAGTCGATGCGCTCGGGATCGGCGACGATGCCGTTTGCGTCGGGCACGGGGTCCTTGTGGCCCAGGCCGTTTTCGGTGATATAGATGACGGGGAGGTTGGGATAGGTGGCGCTGATGTGCTTGAGCGTGTCGTAGAGGCCTTGCGGGTAGATGAGCCAATCCCAGTCGGTGGTGGGGATACCCGGCATATCGACCTGCTGCCCGACGCCCTTAAACTTAAAGCACGAGGTGCCCTTGTCTCCGGTGCCGTTAAAGCTGTTGGTTGACTCGCCATCGTAGGCGGCGATAAACGCCGACTGATAGTAGTTGAGGCCGAACATATCGTTGCGGGGCGCCGCCTTGGCGAGCTCCTCCATGTCGCTGTCCTCAACCGTAAGTGTGGCGTTGTTGGCACGCAGAATCTCGTTGATGAGTGAGAGGGTGCGCGCGGAGTAGTGACCCAGGAAGGCGCCGTCCATGATGAAGTCGGTGTAGAAGGCGTTGTACAGGTCGGCGGCGTGCTGGTCGGCGGGCGAGTCGGTGGCAGGATATGCCGGCGTCAGGACGTTGACCATGCCAATGCGTCCGCCCAGGTGCTCGGTCTCGTCAAGATCCTTATACAGGTTGACGGCGCGGGCGTGGGCAACGAGCTCGTTGTGCTGGCTCTGGATGCCGCTCGTCACATCAAAGTGATGGTTGGGCGGGAAGTTGCCTTGGATGTATTGGGAGTGCGAGAGGCTGATGAGCTCGTTGATGGTGAACCAATTCTTGACCTCGCGGAACTCGCGGAAGCAGAACTCGGCATAGCGCACATAGGCGTCGACGGTCTTGCGGTTGAGCCAGTCGCCCTGGTTGAACAGGGCGGCGGGGGAGTCAAAGTGATGCAGGGACACATAGGGCTCGACGCCATACTTTTTGCAGCAGGCGAACAGCTCGTGGTAGTGCTTAACGCCCTCGGCGAGGGGTTCGGCATCGTCGCCGTTGGGGAAGATGCGGGTCCAGGCGATGGACACACGAATGGCGTTGAGTCCATGCTCGGCAGAAAGGCGGATATCCTCCTCGTAGCGGTTGTAGAAATCACTGGCCGGGTCGGGCAAAAAGCGACCCTGGGCGACAAGGTAATCGTCCCACATGGTCTTACCCTTGCCTGCCACCTTCGTGGAACCTTCCGTTTGGTACGCGGCGGTTGCGGCGCCCCAAACAAAGCCCTTCGGCAGCTGCTGTACGCGGTTTAGCAAAGACATATGCATACACCCTCTCGTCTCGCTGTTCGATATTGTGCGTTTGCGCTCAGGAGGCTCCCTGGTTAGCGTTCAGCGGTGAAAAAGCCCGATAAACACTATCTTAAAATGATTAGAACCAAAATGAGCACGTGAACATTTGACAATGAGCACGTTAACATCCGGCTGGGATGTATAGAAACAAAACAACTTCAAACAGCCGCGAACGGTTGTATTTGTTCGGTAAGGGTTGATTTTCAATCTCAGCGCAACAGCCTGAACGGACCCCGCGTTTCCGCAGCTAGCGCAACGCGGAAATAGCCCCCGGCGCCTGGCCGTCGCCCCGTTTCCGCAGGTGGATAGGCTGTGGAGGCCGGTGTCCCCATGCCGCCGCGGCATGCTCCGCCAGCCCGCCGCGCAGCCGTTCCGGACTCAGCGCAACGGGCCCTCCGGCCCATGTCCCGACCCGACGCCTACCCCGCCAGCGGCCCCTCGCCCCTCGCGGCCCTGGCCCTGTCGATGCAGCCGGGCGTGAGGTCGAGCTCGCCGGTGTTAGCGTCAATATATTTTTCACCATTTTCACCAACGTATTTTCGCCAATCGCGCCAACGCGGATGCGCCGGATTC
>NZ_JADNHZ010000036.1 GCF_015554145.1 Collinsella aerofaciens
CAACCGTATTCCAGGTTCCTGGACGCCGAGCCGACTCGCTTCGGATCGAGCGCTACACCAACTTTCTCGACACTACCCACTCGTTTCCCACTATTGGATTTGTTAGTTTACGGCAGGTTTCATTACTTGAGGATAAGACATTGTAAAGACAAATATCCGCGTCGAATCAAACCAGCTCGCCAAGAAGCTCGATAGGTGGGTCGGATGGCACGTACTCACGATCAGTTATTTCTTGCCGGCCTAGACGCGATGACATTCTACTTGCATGCTTTGTTTAATCCACTTGAACAGTGACGTTTCCTTTAATTCAAACATGGCACATTGGCCTGTTTTGATCCGGCTCCAAAGCCAATCAAGCTCTTCTGCCGCTTTTCGGCCTAGCTCAACTTCTTTGTCATCAAGAAGCTTATCGGTCTCAACGCAAACAAAATCTGACGCAATAGAAAACGAAGTAATGAATGAGCTAACGGGAGAAAACTCATGCGATATATCAAGACTAGCGAGACGACAAATCTCCGCGAGTGGAACGTTGACTCCGCCAAGCTGCTCGGCGTAATCACTCATGTCTGAAAGGTACAGACCGCTTGATGGTCTTGCCGAATTGCTAAACGCGTCAAGCATGCCGGTTATATGAATGGCAATTACTTTCTCTGAGAATAGTGCAGAAAATAAAACAGCAGTTGCCTCATATAACGTTAACTTATCTAGCTCATCAAGAATGTCTTCGATGTTAGACAAATCAATATAGTGCACGTTTGAAACATTATATGTTGCCTCCTTCAACTGAGGAAATGCTGACTTAGTCGCATTCACCCAATTGCGGTAATAATCCGTCTCAATGTAATGCTTAACAAACTCTTTTCCCAAACAATTATCAATAAAGCTCTGACCGAATTCGAGTGTCATACAATCAGGGAATCTGAATTCGCATTCGGGGTCGCTCAGTAATATTGGGAAAGGATCGACGGCAAGTCGAAAAATTGCACAGACCTTTACAGTAGTCTTGAAATAATCGGAGAAATCCTCTCGAATATGCTTCGCGCTTTCAGAAACCACCTCGTAAGGCTTAGTGTAAAAGGATTCGTGGCCTTGTTTGTGAATATACTTGTTCGCCCTCTTATTGAGCTTGCTGATTAGCTCATCAATTTCGGGCATTTGTTCAAGAAGGTCTCGATATTCAATATCTTTTGAACGCAGCAGTTTGGAGAGTTCGCTAAATGAGGGGAACCTGTCGAGCGAGACCCATTTCTCATATTTAGCCTTGCGCTCAGATTCTTCTAGATTTGAAAACAACGTTCCAATAAGGATGACCTCTCCAGCTTGTCTGACTGAATAAAAAGCAGCATCGAAGTAACCTTGATGAATTAGATCTAGCGAGTTTGCTAAGAGCTGACAGGATTCAAGTAAAAACTGGTTGAAAGATGGCGTAGAGACTAAACCACTAACGGAATCCGCCAATTGTCCTACGTAGCCATAAAGACGACTGTAAGCGAGCTCATCCTCCCTAGCCACGTACCGCAGTGGATGATGTCTCCAGCTGGACATCTGACTATTTATGTATTCGTCCTTAAAGTTCACCTGAATCAGCTTCCAAATCTAATTCCACCACAGGGTTCAATTCTAATTGGTAACGTTCTAAAACTCGCAGTAATGAAAGCTGGCAGATTTTGTGCTGTTTTAGAGCTTAAGATTTTGCACATTGGGCTAATGGCTTTGAGGTTTGGTGCGGCATCGACCGTCTTAAGCACCCAATTTTTAGCTTAGTGCCATATAGGACCTGTTAATTTTATTTGGCGCTGAATTGCACCCCTCTTATTGTGGTAACATAAAGTCTTGTATGAGGCAGCAAGAGCGCCTTCTTTCTCAAAGAGATCTTTCCGTTGATCGGGCTCATGTAACTTTTCAGAAGCCTGTTCAAGCGTCCATTGATATTCCCTTGCATTCTGGAGCATCTTATTAAATAGAATCTGATACTGATACATTGAAAACAAAAGGGATTGATAAGCTTCTATGAATTCGGCAATTGCCTCTCCACTCTTTCCCTTGAAGCAAAATCTCGCCTCCATGGCGAGCGATCTCATTTCATCAAGTTTTAAATGCAATTTGAGTTGAAGGTCGGCATCTAACACCTTATTAATTGAGGCTGAAATTGATTGCAGGTACGCGGTGTTAGTCAGCCATACAAATAGTAGGTCGATAGCCATTTGCGGTTCGTCATCATGTTTCAAGTTCTTCGCGTTATTTGCGTAAACGCTCATGAGCTTATCGACGGTTATCCAAATATTTAAACGTCGATTAAATAGAGACTGTTTATTACTGAGACGAGCTGGGTAACAAGAAATGAACAATGCGATGATTGCCACAATCGCTGAGATGTACTCAGGTAGATTCGTTAGGTCCATTGTCTCCTCCGTCACTAAAATCAATTGGCAATACTACAATTATCGTTCTGCATTCAGGATTCTCTGATTCAGTATCCATATAGTGGGACTATGCGAAAGGTTCTCCAAAAAGGAGAAATAAAAGGGTGAATAGATTGCTTGCTTCAAAAGCAACAAAGGACCCTCGGATTAGGAGCCTGTACAAATAAGGCCGGATTGCTTTGTTACTAGTAAACAAAGCAATCCGGCCTCAAAAAAAACCAGCATATAGAGTTAGCGAATAGTTCTTATCCCATTTGAACTTCAATTAACCTAAGAGCACGGTCGCAATTGGTTAACGCTTCTTCTTTCGTGTTGCCGCTGGCAACAACGGAAGCAAAGCGAGCAGAATCATCCACTGCTTTTCCGTACCGTTTTCCAACGATACCGTGAACTTCAACATGAATAACGCCTTCGGAATCTCTTGCAGTTTCAATACCGTTTAATTCCTGAAGTACGCCCTCGCGAGCAGGAAGGAATTTAGTTGCTACGAATTTACCGCTATCACTGTAGCTGAGCTCACTGAACTCTTCTCCCAATGCCAGCTTAATCATGGTCTCAACCATGTCGATGCCCGACACAGAGTTCCAGATAAGATGCGAGGTAATCCAGTCGCCACCAAGTCGAGCTCCAAGCTCAACCATCTTAGGACCTTCGGAAGTTAGCATCACTTCTGCATGCGCGGCGCTATTTTTGAGACCAACGGCTAGTACGGCGGATGAAGCAACATCCGAAATTGCCCGACGCTGTTCGCAACTTAAACTTGTGGGTTGAATATGGCCAATTTCAAAGAAATTCGGAGCGCCGGAAGTTAACTTATCGGTAACCTGCAGTACATGAGGGATACCGCCAGAAACGATAATTTCCACGCTGACTTCAGGGCCGGTCATACATTCTTCTACAAGCACATCGCCCGAGATGCCTGCTTTAGATGCAGTCTGAAGTGCTGCGGGGAGTTCCTCAGGTGATGAAACCAGATTCACTCCCCTGCCTCCAGCGCTGTCAATAGGTTTTGTTATGACAGGATAGGAGAAAGGGGGAACAAAAGTATCAAGCTCACTCACCTTGGCTACGGCGAAGGCAGGATGAGGAACCCCCTCTTGAGCAAAGCAATTTATCATCCTAAATTTGTCGGTAGAATTAAGAGCGGCATCTACTGAATTGCCTGGCAGCCCTAGCTCCTCACAAAGACGAGCAACAGTGACAACCGAGGTATCGCATGCTCCGCTGGCAATGGCATCCGGTTTAAACTCACGAGCAATCGCGAGCATGGCATCATAATCTCTAATGGAACCCTGAAAAAACTCATCAGCGAGTGATGCTGCGGGAGCATCCTGACTGATGTCAGCCACGCCAACGTAAAGCCCCATAGACTTTGCGCGCTGAATTACAGGTTTTTGGAAAACGGGACCGCCTAATAGAAGAATTTTCTTCATTTATGAACCTCCATGTATCTAACGTGATCGCCTCGCTCAAAGGAACCGATCACTTCACAGATTGCACGTGTTATATCTCTTTCAATACCGCCTTCACGGCGAAGTGCCTCTTCACCATCAGTACCTTCGCTCACCGCCTCAATCATTCTTAGGAAAGAAACCCACTCAAATCGAATTCCCTCTCCATCCAATTGGTAGAAATAACGACGGTTGTCAGATGAATTTTCGTAGCGAATTTCAAAGTAGTCCGTTTTCCACCAAGGAGCAGGAACGTATACATAGCCTTTGGTGCCTGAGACTACTAGGCTTCCTTCAGACTTTGCACCTGCACCTACTTTTGCACTACCAACGGCCCCTTGGAACTCAACACTGATTCTGGAAAAATTGTCGAAGGCTTTATCTTTTAGATCACATAAGGAGGAAAACTGCACGGTCTCGGGGCTAGAACCCAATATTTGAAATATCGGCAGCAGTGCCGTCGGTCCCCATGCGGCCATGCTGCTCCAAGCTGTTTCATGGCTTAATGAATACGGCGGGCGGTTCGTATTGAGGTTGGTGCAAGTCGCGTCAACAGATACGACGTCGCCGATACGACCGCCCGCTACAAGCAATAACATTCGTGCGTATGCCGTTGAATACGCGGTTCGGAGGGAGTCCATTAGCACTAAGTCTCGCTCGTCAGCTAAGGAAAATAGCTCATCGCATTCTGCTGCGCTTTTGGCGAGCGGAGCTTCACACATAACATGCTTGCCTGCCTCAAGCGCCTTCTTTACTTGTTCATAATGGCAATCTGGATGCGAGTGGATATAGACCAAATCTACGGCGTCTAGCAATTCGTTGAAATTGTCTGTAATCAGCGGAGCGCTTAACGAGTTCTTGCTTAGCGAGCTTCTATCTTTCGTGCATATCGCAACGACCTCAAGGCCGTTAACTAAACCGCATTCTGCATACACGCGGTTCATGTAGTCAGTATATCCAACCAAGCCGCAATGCTGTTTTTTAATGCTGCGAATTTCTGTGGATGATACACCGCGGGTACGTTCAAGGTATTCAACCTTACAGTACTCGTTTAGATAATCGAAATGCCCTACCCAGTCAGAGCCTACAGTGAAAATATCCACGCCATAGCGCTTGATATCATCAATTTTTTGACCCTCATACTCTTCGACAATTATCTTGTCGGCAATACCCGTGGCTCTTACTGCAGCAATGCGCTCCTCGAGAGGCTGCTGCACGTTAATCTTGCCACGCTGCTTGTCGAAATCATCAGAAGTGACACCTACGATTAGGTAGTCGCCCAAGGCCTTTGCGCGCTCCAGTAGACGCACATGTCCACGATGGAGATGGTCGTAGGTACCATAGGTGATGACCTTCATCATTTATTGGCTTCCTTGTCGTGCTTAGACTCCAAACGTCCGCAAGCATCGACGAGTGCTGCAACTAAAAGCACATTATCAGAGAGCGGATGATTGCCGATGTGCCCTACTCTGAACGAGGTGTCAGCCTTTTCTCCGCCGTTGGGACACAGCCAGATGCCGTACTCATCTTTAAGCAAGGCGAACAGTGCCTTGGCACTCACGTAAGGGCTTTCGATATAGGTCACGGCATTTGAGGGAGAAGCTAGGCGCATTTGAAAAGGTAGACCGGCCGAGAAGATCCTATTGCGGAAGTCATTGGCCACGTCGGCACATCGAGCAACTTCAGCTTTAGCGCCACCGGCGGCATCTAGGGCGGCTAGCCTCTCGTGAATTTGCAATAGCGTTGTCACTGCAGGGGTGAACGGAGTCTGCCCACGCTCTTGATTCTTTAGCATGTCACAAAGATTTAAATACATGCACGGTTGCGTAAGAGAATTCGCTCTTTGAACAGCATCAGGAGAGAGGACCATAGGCGCCACGCCCGGAGGACAGGCTAAGGCTTTTTGGGCATCGGTAATAAGCACATCAGCCCCCATGCTTTCCATGTCGAATGGATCGGCCAAGAAAGAGCTGATGCCGTCTACGATTAGAAACAGATCGTGTTCACGACAAAATCGCCCTATGAGGCTAGCGTCATAGAGCACACCTTGTGAGGTCTCGCCCAAGTTTACAAGGAAAGCGGTACAGTCCCCAACGTTGATAGACTCGAGGTCAGCTTCGGTAAGCGGAGTGCCAGGTACAAGCTCGATTGGGACGTTGTCAATGCCGTGTAGCTCAAGCATAGAACGGAACCTGTGACCGAAACTGCCACCATCAACAACAATTGCCTTGTCGTTGATGGGATCAAGAAGCCCCATGATAGCGGCTTCCATCGCTCCGGTGCCCGAACAAGTTGGGAAGATCGCACGTGACCCCTCGGGTGCGTGGGCTAGGCTGCAAAGAAGCTGCTCGTTTTCGAGCATGGTATGAGAAAATTCCGGCGTGCGGAAATAAGGAGTATCTAGGGAACCAATTGCTCTTACGTTTTCGGAAGAGGGTACAGGACCTACCGCGAAGTTAATCATAGAATAATCCTTTCATGGGTCAAAAATCTGAACTTCGGAGCTCAGGCGCGCCACGCCTTAAGACAGTGAGTTTGCCTATCGTTCTCGGAAGGAAGTTTCATATAGTCCCCGTAGAGGTCAGTAAGAAATTCGTCCCAGCAACTCATACAAGGCAGCATATGCCCCTCAAATTCCAGATATACGGTCTTTTCATATGCGCTTTTAGGTAGTGTCCAAAGTCCATTTTCTGCGCCAAAAAAGCATCCAACCCGCTTGGCAGACTCATATCCAGGACATGCAATGGTCTCATCAATGAGCTTTAATAAACGACTTTTAGGATTTTGGAACCTGAAGAGCCAGCCAAAAATTGTCTTGATTACTTTACGCGCCCCTCGTTCGTAATTGAGGTTTATATTTGCCCACTCGTTGCGCTTCAATGCTCTCTGAATGCGTTTTTTTGACTTTCTAAATAGTTCTGAGTTTTCAGGGACGCCATCAGTTGGGAAGATATCGATCCAAAGCATTTCTTCCATTACCCCGTCATAAGAAGGCTCCTGAGCTCGAATATTAGAAGTGCATAGCTTCGTAAACCCTCCAGTAAAGTTGCTATTGGAGGCGTTTATAACGCACAAATCAGTTGGCAGATAATTTGCAATTTTTAACAATCTATCGTAATCAGGCCTAGGCATATTCAAATCAATATCGTCGTCCCATGGAATAAAACCCTTATGACGAACTGCCCCCAAAAGCGTTCCCGAATCTAGTGAATAACGAAGATTATGTTCCTTGCAAAAAGCATCAAAACGCAGAAGCAAATTCAGTAGCTCTTCATGCACCTCGTCAAGCGTTAGATATGTCCGCTCTTCATCCATTAACTTATCCATTGCAGGACTCCTTTTAATGCAGCACGGGAAGTGCGTGATAAAACCTAATTCCGCACAGTAAAGCCTCCGTGGCACATCGAATGGCGCAAATCACATGGAGGTCCGTCATACCAGTAAACGAGGCAATCAGAAGCGTAACGATGCAGAATAAGGCACTTATTACGGTGGACTTTGTGACCTCAGCGACTTTACCTACTGCCCCGAGGACTGGCCAGCCAAATAGCATGCCAAAGAAGCTAAATACAAGTAACGGACTCGCCCACACGAGCACCCAAGAGCCTTCTAGGTATTGTTCGCCGCCTAAAACAAGCATGATAGATTTAGAAAGTAAACAGAAGGCAACTGTGCCGATTAAGACGGCTGGCAATGCCAAAATACTTAGTTTTCGGGCAAAGCAATAGTCTCCTGTATTTACCATATGAGGGTATAGGCTGTTGATGATAGGCTCATAGAGCGCCTGAACCGCGGTGACTGCCGTCATAGACAAAGACCAATAGGCGACCTGGGCCGCATCGGTCACGACTGCGCCGATAAGCAGCGTCGTAAAACCCGAGAAAACGCTTGCGGCCATGTTCGAAAAGCAATATAAACCCGAAGTTCTAAGTTCAGCAAGTGATTCGCTTAGCGGCGCGAGCTCGATGGTAGTGCCAAAGCTCCGCTTCGCGGCCGCAAACGACCATGCAAGTGCAACGCCGTTCGAGACTATATCGAGCACTGGCACCCACATGATGTCGTTAATTGAATGTACAAGTACGAACGTAAAGATAGTCGATATGCTTTTCGAGGCAAAGAAACGTGTGGTGATCGGCCCCATATTCTCATGCCCCTGAAAAAGGAAATCGGGAACTAGCCCCTTTCCGCATACCGCTGTGAATGCCAGAAAGACATAGGGCAACCTATTTTGTGTAAGCGGCAGGAAAGATGCAGTAACCATTACAGCCACGCCTGCAACGATGCAAAGAAGGAGTCTCGCTTCGGTTACTGCTCCTATAACGTGGTTTTCCTCTTTTATTGATCGTGCCTTCGCGATTCGCTTGGTACCCGAAAGGTTAAATCCAAAATCAACAAAAACCTGCGCGAAGGACATGAAAGATATCACGTAAGCATAGAATGCATAACCTTCGGGTTCCAGCACGCGTGTCAAGTAAGGCAGTGTAATTAAGGGAAACAAGTATTTAATTATTTGAAGGCCATATTGCCAGGCAGTATTCTTAAAAAAGTACCGTGTTTTTTATTCATCTGATTCCCCCACATGAAATGGGTTTGAGTCTGCAGTCAACATCGCAAAAGTCATAGCAAGTAAAACTGAATATGAAGAAAAAATACTTGCCTCAGATGTGCTTGCTATTAGAAGGTAGATGGGAATCGCAAAGCTAGCCCAGAGAGGGACACCATGATCTACGGCTTTGCGGGACATTGAAAATAGAAGTACAAATATGATGGCAACCAGCAACAGGCCAATATAGCCACATTGGCCAATAACAGCAGGCCAAAAACTGTCAACTAAATAATCGTGATTCATGGGACCAAGGCCATAAACGCTTGGGAACCCTAAGGAATAATAGAATGACGAATAATAATCAGCAGATGCATTAGAACCGTAAGTAGCAAGACCGCTGCCTAGTGGCCAATGCATGTTTGCAACGTCAAAGGACGTTGACAGAAGAACGCTTCGTGCCGTAGTGGAGTCAAAAAAATAAAGCGATATCTGATCGTAAACAAGAAACAATGCTCCACATCCCGCTAGAAGAATGAAAGAGAGGGGAATCTTTTTCTTATTCGAATACAAGAAAACTGCAGCAGCAATGATGAAAGCAAACCCGATGGCCTTGAAGCGTCCCGTAGCGCAGAGAACAAGCAGTCCACAGACGATAAACAACCTATTGGATTTAACATCAAGTAGAAGAATGCTAATCAGACAAACAACAGTTGCGGCAAAATTCGTCGGATGGCCGAATAAGAATGAATATCCTAATCGCTCGCCAGATGACAGGCCAAGATCAATAAATTGATTAAGAAAATATAAGATTAGTAGTAATGGGAGGACAAATTTTGCAAAGCTAGATGCAAGTTCAATCACTGATCGCTTTTGCAGAATCACTACGGAAGAAATCAAAGAAATAATGAACTTCGAACAGGCAAAGGCATCGATTGCAATCGCCTGATAAGCAGGCTGTAACTTATACAATAAGTTACCGCACAATCCCAACAGAAGAAGAAGGCTGTTAATCAACAGCAAATAGCGTGAAATCATACAATAACGAGTTTTGTGCCCATGCATACTGAAGACCGCCCAGCAACAAAGAAGAAGGGCTGAAAACTCGTCGATATATGCAAACGCCCCTCCAAAGAGCTTTTGAAATGCATTCTGAAAGGCAAGCAGAAAGAAAATGTTGAATAGTATAAAGTCACTAACCCTATATGAAAGCAAGCTCATCTTGCTGTCTAATTTTTTCGACCCGTTATGTTCGTAATTGAGACGCGTCATTTCTTACGCCTCATCAACTTAACGCGCTGATATGCTGAAAATGCTACGGAATATGCCCAGGGTGCTTTTGAACTCATATAAGACTTTAAAAGTAAGGAGCGAGAAGCCAAGGCATTTTTTCTGATTGTCCTCAAATGAAGAGTGACATAGTCCCTGGCTTCGTTCCTGATAGAGAGACTATTCTCGTCAGGTTTATTAATATCGTTAAAGAGACGAATCAATCGAACACTGTTTAACATCATGAAGCATTCAATTTCATCTTCGAGCTCGTCATAATGTTTACTATTTTTAATAGTATTCATCGAACGATTCAGTGCATAACTCCAATCGGAATATTGCTTATTACTAATTTTGCCTTTTCTAGAAAGAGATCCAACGCGATAAACTTGGCCATAAATCTTCCCAGGGGAAAACGCAATGGAATCAGCGTCATTGATAATCCCTGCGCAAGTTGCTAAATCCTCGTAAACCCGCCCAACGGGAAACTTATGTTGCTTCCAAAAAGAAGCTTTTGCAACTTTTCCACACGCAGACTCGCAGATATCTACGTTACGAAGTAGTTTCGACAAAGCTGTTTTGGTATTCACAATTTCAAATGCAGGTAAATCTAATTCACATGGTAATGAGCTGATAGCGCTTTGGTTTTCAATCTCCTGCAGTTGAACGCATGATAAGTCGGCCGACCCGTTTGCCAATCCTTTCATTAGATAGTCAATGTAGTAAGCCGGAACAACATCATCGCTATCGATAAAAGTTATATACGACCCCTTTGAGGCACCAATCCCAAGGTTTCTTGCATATGAGAGGCCGTGATTCTCAATGTGATAGACACTGATATTTTCATTACTAATTGAGTAATGATTGCAAATATCAGAAGAACCATCACTTGACCCATCGTCAACAATCACAATTTCGATGTTCGGATAGGTCTGGCATAATAGACTTTCTATGCAAGTCGAAAGATAATCCGCAGTATTAAAAACGGGCAATACGATTGAGACAAGATCAGTAGAAACTACTTCTATTTCATCGCAACAAGCCATATATAATTCCTTAAAATTAATCACATTTCACTAGTCATGATGATTCTTGCAGGTACGCCAACGGCAGTAGCACTTTCAGGAACATCATAAAGAACGACGGCTCCTGCGCCAATCTTCGCTCCTTTGTGGATTACGATATTTCCAAGCAATACCGCGTTGGCGCCGATTGAGACGTCATCCTCAATGATAGGAACCCCCCCCCGGAGCGTTCCAACAGTAACATGCTGATAGAACTCGCAGTTCTTTCCAATCACGGCTTTCTCGGAGATGACGCATCCCACACCGTTGTGCTGGAACAAGCAACCATCGCCTATCTCGGCTTGGCTTCCGATATGGCAAGCAAAGAGAAACTGCGACAGATGTCTGAAAACTCCCGCCAACGGACGGACGAACTTCGGGCCCTTGGTGCAGGCGTGGGCAGCTTTATATAGTTTGAAGCATTCATTCATGTTGCTAACCTGCCAGCACATCCACAATTTGCTCGCTCGCATGCCCATCCCCGTAGGGGTTCGAAGCATGGCTCATTGCCTCATACTCGGCCTGATCGCTGAGCAAACGGCTGAACTCGCGATAGATGACGTCCTCCTCGGTGCCCACGAGTTTCAGAGTGCCGGCTTCTACGCCCTCGGGACGCTCGGTGGTGTCTCGCATGACGAGGACCGGCTTTCCCAGGCTCGGCGCCTCCTCCTGGATGCCACCCGAGTCGGTGAGGATGAGGTGGCTGCCGGCCATGAAGTTGTGGAAGTCAAGAACCTCAAGAGGGTCGATGATGTGGAGCCTGTCGAAGCCGTCGAGCTCCTCGTGCGCCGCCTTTCGGACGAGCGGGTTCATGTGGATGGGGTAGATTGCCTTTGTGTCCGGATGCTCCTCCATCACGCGGCGGATGGCGCGGAACATGCGGTGCATGGGCTCGCCCAGGTTCTCGCGGCGGTGCGCCGTGATGAGGATGAGGCGGGAGCCCTCAGCCCAATCGAGCTCGGGATGGGAGTACCCCTCGCGCACGGTGGTGCGCAGGGCGTCGATTCCGGTGTTGCCGGTGACCCAGATCTTCGATTCGGGCTTGCCCTCGGCTAGCAAGTTCTGCTTGCTAGCCTCCGTGGGTGCGAAGTAGAACTCGCTCACGATGTCGACGGCCTGGCGGTTGAACTCCTCGGGCCAAGGGCTGTTGATGTCGTGCGTGCGCAGACCCGCCTCGACGTGGCCCACGGGGATCTGAAGGTAAAAGCACGCGAGCGCCGCGGCGAAGCTGGTCGTGGTGTCTCCGTGGACCAGGACGACATCGGGCCTCTCGCCCTCGAGGACGGCCCTGAGCTTGAGCAGCACGTCGCACGTCACGTCGAACAGCGTCTGGCCGGGCTTCATGATCGCTAGGTCGTGGTCGGGGGTCACGCCGAAGACGCGCAGCACCTGGTCGAGCATCTCGCGGTGCTGGCCGGTCACGGTAACGACGGTCTCGAACTCATCCGTGCGTGTCTTCAGCTCGTTGACGAGCGGGCACATCTTGATTGCCTCCGGGCGGGTGCCGAAAACGAGCATTACTTTCTTCTTAGTCATTGGCCTTGCTCCTCTTTGACTCCTTGCGGAGAAGCATGTAGAAACGGGTGTTGCCGACCACGTAGCGCTTCACCAGGCGCTTGGGCTCCTGCATCATGCGGAAGAGCCACTCCAGGTTCGCGCGCTGCATCCACATCGGGGCGCGCGGGATGTTGCCGGAGACCACGTCGAACGAACCCCCCACGCCCACGAAAGCGCCCTTGGCGCCCAGCTCGCGGAAACGCTCGATCAGGCGTTCCTTCTTGGGCGAGGTGATGCCCACGAACACGATGTCGGGCTCGGCCCGCTCAACCTCGGCGACCACGGCATCGAACTCGTCATCGCCGAAGTAGCCGTCACGGTAACCCGCAAGGACCATATTGGGATACCTCTCAGACAGTACCTTGGCGGTCTTTGCGACCACTTCGGCCTTTGCGCCCAGCAGGTAGACACTGTGCCCCTCGCGCTCGGCCAGCCCGCACAGCTCCCACATGAGGTCGATGCCGGCCACGCGCCCCGGAAGGTCCACGCCCAGTTTCTTGGCGGCCATGACCATGGAAGCGCCATCTGCGTTCACGATCTCGCAGCGGCGCACGCACGCGTCCATCTCGGGATCGTCGCGCATCTGCAGCAGCTTGTCGGCGTTCACGCCGATCAGGTGGGCGAAGCGCCCCTCTTTGATGAGAGCATCGGTCGCCTCGACGGTCTGTCCCATCGTCCAGGGGTCGACGGGGGCGCCCAGGACTTCGACTCGCCCGGGAAGATCAACCGTTGAACTGGTGCCTTCATATTTCCCTCTTGTCTTTTTAGCAAGCGCCATTTCCGCTGACAACCTCAATCACTGTTAATAGGATTATTTTTAAATCGAAGAAAACGCCACGTTTGGCGATATATTCCAGGTCGCGACGAACCATGCCGTCGAATCCCGTCGAGTTACGCTCTGTAACCTGCCACCAGCCGGTGATGCCTGGTTTGACGGCCAAACGCCGCAGGTCGTACTCCGTGTACTGCGCGACCTCATTCGGCAGCGGCGGGCGCGGGCCGACGACGGACATCTGGCCCAGGAACACGTTCAGGAACTGCGGGAACTCGTCGATGGAGTGCTTGCGGATGAACCTGCCGATCCTGGTGACGCGCGGGTCGTCCCTCATCTTGAACATGGCGCCGGCGATCTCGTTCTGCTCCTTGAGCTCGGCGAGGCGCTCGTCGGCGTCCCTGTACATGGAGCGAAACTTCCACATGCGGAAGGTGGTCAGGCTGCCGTCGGGGCGGGTCTGGCCCACACGGATCTGGCTGTAGAAGGGGCAACCCTCGCTCTCCAGGCGAATGGCCGCGGCGAGAATTAGGCTGGGGATCGCGATAACGACGAGCACGACACCGCTGAACACGATGTCGAACGCGCGCTTCACGGCACGGTAGGCCAGGCGCGAGCGGTCCCAGTCCATAATGGATTGCATGGCCTTGTAGCGGCCGGCGCCCTCGCGCCGGTCCATGGCCTTAGCAATCAGCGCCGCACCCGCTGGCGCATTCGTTGCATATTCTGTTTTATCCGACACGTTCTCTTCCAACACTTCGTCCCCGGGTCGGGGATCCTTCCTGTTCTGAGTAGCGACCGTCTGCAGCTAGGCGATCGCCTTTTTAAGGTTTCGCATTACGCGCTGCTCGGCCGAAAGCACGGCAAGGCCAACGCGCGTAGTTACGCGTCGGCCGCACAGGTTGAGCTCCAAATAAGCAGTGCTCTTGCGTCTGTTAATGGTTTTGATAAGGCCTTCGTGTCCCAGCAGCGGACCAGCCGTAACTACGACCTGGTCGCCGTCTTTTAGGGCCTCGCTCATGGGTACTACGCGGTCTCCCCTATGCGTAAATCCGCCAATAAGCTGAACCTCTTCTTTTGCCAGCGGCACAAACTGACCGTCCTGGGATAACACCCGGGCAAAGTCGTCCATGCGTAGCAGATACTGTTGCACGGTTCGGGGATCTGCCGTATCGCAGATAAGATAGCCGGGAAAGAGCGGTTTGGTCGTATTGACCCATTCACCGTGTACTTTGATCTCGGTTTGAAATTGGGGATAAAAGAGCTCCTGCATGGCGCTCGCAGGCACCATACGCTCGATGCGCTCGCGCATTACGTCTTCGCGACCGTTATTGACCTGGATCACATACCACACGAGCACCACCCCCTTGCTGTCTTACGTGTGGCTCACGGGGTTTGGGTATGGCTTCGCCAGGGCGCTTATGCGCGAAGGCGCTCCATATTCAAACCCTGAGCCCAGTTAGACAAGCACGTGGCTCTGCCCCACCGTGAACGGTATGTATAAGTGCAGTTACTAGAGACGCGGACGTGTATCGCAAAATGACCGCGTCTCCAGTTGGCTGCGTGCGAGCCAGTCAAGCGGGTGCAAAACTGGACCGCACGCAAACAGCTGCAGGACTGCTGTGGTTTGCCGTAACAACATATTGCACTGCCTAATGCGAACTTATAAATAGCCACAAAAGCAAGTGAAAAAACGTGCATGGCAATCGATATTGGAGCTCGTGGTTTTTCTAACACCGCCGTTACGGCCGGATGCTGATCGACCCTGCGCTTTGCGACTTGCTGGAGCCGCGAGCACAGTTGAACTCATGTAACGTTAGGTATCCTAGCACAAGCTGGTAGCGAAACTGATTTGGCTTGTGTTGGACAACATATCGTTCATTTAGCGTGCTTAAGGGGGTTGTTCTGGGATGTTGTTCACATTGTTGCAGGTTATTGGGGCGTTGGCAATAATTGGGAGCGTTCCTGAAGCTCAACTGGAGCAGCGAGCTACACTGGTAATCGCGTTTGGATAACAAACTATGTACAGACATGGGAAATAAATTGTGCAACTTTTTGTTGGCGTAGGTGGGGTTTGTGGCGTATGACGTTTTCGCATGAAAAAAGGCCTTCGGAATACCGAAGACCTTTGCATTCACAATGGTGGAGACGAGGGGGATCGAACCCCTGACCTCTTGACTGCCAGTCAAGCGCTCTCCCAGCTGAGCTACGCCCCCGTGACGAGGAGATACTATAGGGGAAGTTGACGCGACGTGCAAGGACTTTTTTGGGTCAGACTCCAAATGCCTATTGATCCTTGATTCTCATCTTCATTGCAACAGGCTCAGGACTCAGCGCAACGCGTTGCGCTGAGTCCTGAGGCGCGAATCCG
>NZ_JADNHZ010000037.1 GCF_015554145.1 Collinsella aerofaciens
TCGCAGCCCCGACCCGCGGTCACGAGCGGGGGCTCCTATCTTTTTAGTGCCCTCGGATTGGGTCATAGTGTCTGTCGTTGCCAAGACATCGGCGCTTCCGTTGTTGTAGGTGGCAGTTAGGTGCACTCATTGGGGACAGACTTAAATGAGTGCCCACAGAATGAGAGTGGATAATCTTCCGTTTTTGGCCTGCTTGGGGGTTCAAAGTGGGAGATTATCCACTCTGCGGCACTTGGGGACGTTCCTTTTGTGCCGGCACTTTGGGACACTCCTTGTCATTGGTACAAAGCAACCTGTCCCCATTGCGCCAAGCGGCGTGTGCCGTTAAGCGGAGGGGGTGTATTCCCGACCCATCGTTTGGGCATACAATGGCTATTGGTTTGCTGCGGCGAAGGCCTGTCCGCTCCGCAGCTATTTTCTACGGTAGAAGGAGTATGTATGTCCGTTGAGGTCATGAGGTCTGTGATCGACGCTGCCGAGGGTCGCGTGCCCGTCGACACGCTGTTTACCAATGCGCAGATTGTCGACGTGTACGGTCAGCGCGTGGCGCCCGGTAGCGTTGCCGTCAAGGACGGCGTAATCGTCGGCGTGCTCTACAACGGGCGCGACGATGCCGCCGGTACCTATGAGGCTGCCGAGGTTATCGACTGCCAGGGTCGCTATCTCGCCCCCGGTTTTATCGACGGACATCTGCACATTGAGTCCTCGAACATCCGCCCCGCCGAGTATGCGCGCATGGCGGCGACGCGCGGTACCACCACCGCCATTGCCGACAGCCACGAGATTGCCAACGTGGCGGGCCTGGACGGTCTGCGCTTTATGATCGAGGACGGTCGTCGCGCGCCCATTTCCATCAAATACATGATGCCCTCGTGCGTGCCCGCGCTGCCCGATGAGCAAGCGGGCGCTGTGATTACCGCCGCTGACATGCAGGCGTTTTTTGCCGAGCATCCGGGCGACGTTTTTGGCCTGGGCGAGATGATGAACCTGCCGGGTGTCTTTATGGCCGATCCTGAGACCTGTGCTCGCATCGATGCTGCCAACCAGACGCCGTCCAAGCAGGTCGACGGCCATGCGCCGCTCGTTGCCGGCAAGGACCTCAATGCCTATGCCGCGGCGGGCATTATCGCCGACCATGAGTCGACGATTCCCGAGGAGGCGCTCGACAAGCTGTCTCGTGGCATGTACGTGATGCTGCGCGAGGGCACGTGCAGCCATGACCTGGCCAATCTGTCGCCGATGCTGCTGGAGAACCCCGCGCGCGCCCGCCGCTGCTGCTTTGCGACTGACGACCGCGCCCCTTCCGATGCGCTTGCGACTGGCATGATCGACAATGCCTGCCGCGTGGCGATTGAGGCCGGTATCGACCCCGTGGTCGCTATCTCTATGGCGTCCCTCTCCACGGCCGAGGCGTTTGGCCTGGATCACGGCTGCCGCGACCCGCACGAGCTGCGTGGTGCGATTGCCCCGGGCAAGCGTGCCGACCTGCTGGTGCTCAATGACCTGACGTTTGCTACGGCTCCGCATCGAGTATATGCCGCCGGTGCTCTGGTGGCGCAGGACGGCACCTTTGTGGGCGAGATCGCACCCGAGATGGCCGAGGTTGCGGCCCTTGCCGATGAGCTGCGCGCCTCCGTTAAGCTGCCGAAGCTTTCACTCGACGTGTTTGACTATGCCTTTAAGCCGGGCGAGGCCGTTATCGATGTCATCCCGGGTATGGCTATCACGGGTATGGCTCGCCCCGAGAGTGCCGAGGGCCTGCGCCGCATTATGCTGATCGAGCGCCACGGCCGCGGCGTGTCGCTGCAGGCCGAGGGCGCCGACGGTGACGGCCCCGCGGGTCTGGGCTTGGTTGGCAAGCATATCGGTCGCGGCTGGGTGCGCGGCTTTACCATCACGGGTGGCGCCATTGCCTCCACGATTGGCCACGACTCGCACAACGTGTGCGTGGTGGGCGACAATGCGGCGGATATGATGGCTGCCGTTGAGGCCGTGGGCCAGGGCGGCCACGTGCTGGTGCGCAACGGCGAGGTCGTGGCGCGCATTCCGCTGGCGCTCGGTGGCCTTATGAGCGAGGGCACGGCCGAGGATGTCGCCGCGCAGCACGACGACTTTATGGTTAAGGCGCGCGCCATGGGTATCGAGCCGCCGCTCGACCCCATCATGGGCATCATTTTCCTGCCCCTGCCGGTAATCCCGACGCTCCGCATCCGCCCCGAGGGCATGTTCGACGTCACGACCTTCACCTACGCCGACTAGTCATCGGGGACGTTCTTAAACGACTAGCCGTCGGGGTGGCGTGTCGCCTGACGCCGCGACCGTGAGACCTCTGGCATGTGTGAGCTATTTGCCAGGTCCTTGTAACGTTTACGCCCGCGGAGTCTTATTTGAGCTCCCTTTGGGTACGTTGGAATCGGATACACGTTCGATTCCAACAAGCCCGAAGGGAGCTTTTCTATGTTTAAACTGATTGCATCCGATATGGATGGCACGCTGCTTGACGAAAACGGCCAGGTGCCTCCCGAGACCTACGAACTGATTCTGGCGCTACACGAGCATGGCGTGCATTTCGCCGCATCGTCAGGTCGTCGCTACGATCGCCTGTGCGAGTTCTTTGCGCCCGTTCGCGACAAGATGGACTTTGTCGCCGCTAACGGCGCCCAAGTCTACGCCGACGGTAAGATGGTAGACCGTGAGGTGTATTCCCACCTGGCGATTCGAAGGCTCGCCCAAGCCGTCAGGACGTTTCCCAATCTGCATCTTGCGCTCTTTGACCGAACCAAGTCCTTCCTGCTCGATGACGAGTGCAAGTTCGTGCGTGAGGTCGATAAGGACCTTCCCAATGCCGAGCGTATTTGGGAGCTGCCCGATCCCAGCGTAAATATCATCAAAGCGAGTATCTTTTGCGACGACAGTGCGGTTATGGACAGTGCGTACGTGCTACAGCGCGAACTTGGTCAGCTCTTTACTTTTGCGCCTTCGGGCAACGCGTGGATCGATGCCATGCAGCCCGGTGTGTCGAAGGCCTCGGGTATCGCGCAGCTCGCGGAGCATTACGGCATTGGTCGCGACGAGGTCATGGCGTTTGGCGACTCGATGAACGACTATGAGATCATTCGCTTTGTCGGCACGGGCTGCGCGATGGAAAACGCGCGCCCCGCGCTTAAGGCGGTGGCCGATCGCGTGGTGGGTTGTAACCGCGACCACGCCGTCCAGCAGGAGCTCCGTCGCGTGCTGGAGAGTCTCTCCTAATCCGGCAGATGGGGACGTTCCTTTTCTGCCGACAGTGGGGGACAGTCCTTGCAGCTTTTTGCGAAGAGTGTCCCCAGTGACTAGTCGTTTAAGAACGTCCCCAATGACTGACCAATGACTAGGCGAGGGCGGCCATGATGGTGCGGGCGACGCCGTCGTGGTCGTTGTCGTATTCGGTGATGGCATCGGCGGCCTCGCGATCTTCGGGCTCGGCGTTGATCATGGCCATGCCATGGCCCGCTGCCTGCAGCATGGGGATGTCGTTGATGTTGTCGCCGAACGCCCAGGCGTCGGCGAGACGCTCGCCCAGATGCTCACACAGCCACGTGAGGGCCGTTCCCTTGGTGGCGCCCTCACCCATGACTTCGATATTCATGGCGTAAGAACGCGTGACCTCAATGCCTCCGAGCGTGTCGAGCACCGCCGCGATGGCATCGCGATCGGCTGGGTCGTGCCAGTACATGGCGATGCGTTCGAGCGTCTCGACCTCGTCGATCTTGCTGTCGATATTCATGTCGATCGGCGTTCGTGTGCGCTTGAGCGAAGCCGCGATGTGGGGGTCGCCGCCGCAGAATTCGTCCAGGCGCGTGTAGAGCGAGCGGGGGAGGAAGCACTGCCCATCCGCGAAGATATCGAAGGTCACATCGTGGCCGGCGGCAATGCGATGGATGCGGTGGGCAATGCCACGGTCGAGCGGACGGCTCAAGATGCGCGTGGCGCGCGAGGCGTCGGTGGGCGTATCCTCGTCGAGCTGCCAGACGCTGGCGCCGTTGGCACAGACCGCGTAATGCACGGCGGGATGGGCGAGAATGGGCTCAAAGATGCCCGACAGTGGACGTCCCGTGCAGGGAACAAACTCGATGCCACGACGTGCGAGCTCGTCGAGCATCGCCCAGGTGGCATCGCTCATTTGCTTATCGCTCGTCAGCAGCGTTCCGTCCATATCGGAAAACACAATCATTTGATGCAGCCCTTTCTACTGGCATAAAAAGCGTGGCCGAGGGCTTGGGTCCCTGGCCACGCTCGAGTTCTATAACGGTCCGCGTCCTAGCGGTCGGCGAGCGGCTTGTACTCCAGCGGCTCGATCACCGGACGATAGGCCGGGCGAATAATACGGTGCGCGCAGAAGAGCTCTTCCATGCGGTGTGCCGACCAGCCGGCCATGCGGGCGACGGCGAATAGCGGCGTAAAAAGCGTCTCGGGCACGCCGAGCATCTTGTAGATAAAGCCCGTGTACAGGTCGATGTTGGCGCAGATGGGCTTGGTCATGCCGTGGTCGCGCATGACCTGGGGTGCCAGGCGCTCGATGCGCTCGATGAGCGCGAATTCATCGCCCAGGTCCTTCTTGGCGGCAAGCGTGCGCGCGTAACGGCGGCAGACCTCGGCGCGCGGGTCGCTGAGCGTATAGACGGCGTGGCCCATGCCGTAGATGAGGCCCGTGCCGTCGAAGGCCTGCTTGTCGAGGATCTTGCCCAGATAGGCTGCGACCTCGTCCTCGTCCTCCCAGTTGGAGACATGCGCGCGGATGTCCTCGTGCATGGACACGACCTTGGCATTGGCACCACCGTGGCGCGGGCCCTTGAGCGAGCCGATAGCCGCGGCGTAGGCGGAATACGGGTCGGTGGCCGAAGACGACAGCACGCGGCAAGCGAAGGTGGAGTTGTTGCCGCCGCCGTGCTCGGCATGCAGCATGAGCATAACGTCGAGCAGCATCGCCTCATCGCGGGTGAACGCCATGCCGCCGCGCAGGACCTGTAGGATGGTCTCGGCGGTGGAGAGACCGGGCGTGGGGTGCGGAACGTGAACCTCGGAACCGCGAAGCTTGGCGACCGAGGCCATGTGTGCGAAGGCGGCGATGCGCGGGAGACGTGCGAGCATGGAAATGGCGACGTCGATTTCGTGCTCGCACGTGATCACGTCTGGTTCGGCATCGAAGGCGTAGAGCAACAGTACGGCGCGCTGGAGCACGTTCATGATGCTCGACGACACCGTGGTCATAGGGAACTCTTTAACGTACTCGTCGCTCAGATGTCTAAAGGCGCCCAGGCGCTCGCAAAAGCCGTCGAGCTCTTCCTTGTTGGGCAGCGAACCCGTGATAAGCAGATAGGCGACTTCCTCGTAGCCGTAGCGATTCTCGGCCTGGGCATTGTTGACCAGATCCTCGATGCTGTAGCCGCGAAGCGTGAGCTTGCCCTGATCGGGCACGACCTTGCCGTCGATCTTGTTGTAGCCGTGCACGTCCGAGATGCGGGTAAGACCCGCGACCACACCCGAGCCGTCGGCGTTGCGCAGGCCGCGCTTGACGTTGTGCTCGACGAACAGACCCTCGTCATACGGATCAGTCGGTAGGCCGTGGTAGAGGTTTTCGCTTTCGGGCGAAATCTGGCGGCTCGCCTCATAATCCAAGACCAGGCGGCTCAGATGGTCATCGAAGCGGTAGTAGATTTTCTTGGCGTCGTAAGCCATGCGCGCTCCTCTCGGGGTCGTGTGGGGGCGGCGTGCTTGGGTGCAGATGCGCCAGCCTGTTCCCGCACGACCTGTTCGCTACAGGCGGTACATAAAGTTAAAGACATCCTCGCGCTGGATGGACACATTGACGCCCGAAAGCTCGCCGGCCTCGGCAAGCGCCTTCTGGAGTTCGGCGAAGTCGAGCTTGGACTCGGCGGTGTCGGCCAGCATGGTCATGGTGAAGATGTCCTCGATAATGGACTGCGTAATGTCGCGGATGTCGACGTTGGCCTCGCCCAGGACACGGGTGACGCCGGCGACGATGCCGGGGCGGTTCTTGCCAAGGACGGTGATGACGATACGGGAGGACGAGATCTCGGCCATGGGAAACCCTTTCGCGTGATTGCGGCGCGCGCGGGGCGCTCCGCTACGGTACAGTGTTCATCATTGTACCTGTCTGGCGCAAAAAAGGCGCGCTCGCTGCGGCGTTACATGCCTGCAACATGAGCGTAAGGGGGAAGGCCGCACGGGGAAGAGCCGTCTGGCGCGTGTCCGGCTCGTGTTGGGTTGATTTCCGATCTCAGCCGAACACATTGAGCGGACAGGCCGTTCCCGCAGTCAGCCGAACGCCTCCGACGGCTGATTCCGAACTGGAAGCGGAGGGCATCCCCGCCCTTCGGTAGGGGATACCGCTCCGCGGCGCATGCCGCAGGCGGCGCCCCTATCGGACCACCGTGACCTCAGTTGGGATGGGCCCAGCACTGCCGCGTACTCGGTGAGCTAGAGCCAACTGTTCGTCTTCACGTCGCGTATGGCGATATTTCGGTCGTCCGGCTCGGTGATGCCGTAGCCGAACGCCTGGAGCGTCTCGATGGACTCCTGGATCCTCTGTTGGAACATGGGACTCGGATCGACCCTCGGCCCGAGGTGCCCGCGCCAAAGGCACGGCGTGGCGCGCAGCATGTTATGGATTTTGGAGATGGGCTCGATGTCGGCGTAGACGTTGAGCGTCGCCATGGCGTCCTTGTGGCCGAGGATCGATTGGAGCGCCTTGATATCGCCGCCTTGGCGGATCCACTGCGTTGCGAACGTGTGGCGAAGGCCGTGGAACGTGATCAGCTCGTCGTTGGTGCCCATGAGGCCGTTGGTCTCCGAGAACGTCTTGAACGCCCTGCGGATATAGCTTGTCGTCGCGAAGGTCGCGCCCGGCTCCGACAGGATGTAGCAGTCCCCGATCTCGACCGCCCCGGTAAGGCCGCGCAAGCGCAGCTTTTCGCAGTCGATCTCGTGGGTCTCCTTCAGGAAGGGGAGTAGGCCGACCGGGTCGATGGGGATACCCCTGGCGTCATGGGTCTTGGTGTCCTTGATGAACGAACCCATTCCCTTCGCGTACGCCACCGAGTGTCTGATCGAGATCAGGCCCGTCTCGAAATCCACATCGCACCACCGAAGGCCGCAGACCTCGCCGATTCGCATCCCCGTGTGCAGGGCGAGTACGACCGCCCTCTAATCCTCGGCGGACCAATCGAGTCCGAACTCCTTTCGGGCATCCTCTTCGCTCATGACTTCGAGAAGGTCTCCGGGTTGGCAACGAAGGGCGAGGCATAGCTGCTCGAGTGTGTTGAAGCGAATGCCGCGAATATGCCCTTTTTTAATACGGGACAGGTTCACGGGCGTGGTTCCAATCCTTTCGGCAAGTTCGTTCGAGGAAATCTTTCGCTCGGCCATGATCTTGTCGAGGCGAACAATTACGGGCATGGCGTTTCCTTACGCAATCTCGTCGGAGTCGAGGTACAGCTCTCGGGCGTACAAGAAGAGCTGGGAAAGCATGAACAGGACGATGCCGAGAACCAGAGAGGTCCAATCGAATGATGAAGCGATCTCTTGGGCGCCGACGGCCCCCTCGCCGCCAAACATCGAAACGGAGGTTTTGAGTGAGCCGGCGTAGAGGCTGGTGGCAGCTTGAACAACGAAGAGAATGCCGAGCACCTTCAAGCATGTCGCAGACCCTTTCTTGAAGGGGTCTCCGCTCTTGATCGTCCACACGAGAACGGCGCTGAGGATGGTCGTAGCGATACCGATGACGGCAGGGACCAATGTCGAGATCGCAAGGGCTGGATACGCGGGGGAGTCTGCAATTACAGGGTTGTCGAGCACTTCGATTGCTGGCTTTAAGGAGAACGCCACTTGTGCGATGGCGGTGGCGCAAAGGGTCGCAGAGGCTATCGCACATGCGATGCGGAAGGAATGAAGCCGGGGAGTGCGATTGTCGGAACTCATAATAACCTCCGAAGAATTTAAAAAACTCAGGTTACTTTTTAACAGTTTATGTTAAATTGACTTTGCCGGCAAGTAATCACAGCATGCTGCAATCACTAGATGCGAGGCGGGGCCGAGCATTTTGTTCAGCCCCGCTGTTCCAGGTGGATGGGGTTAAGGTTGGCGATGAATATGCTCAAAATCTCGAAGGCGATCTTTAGGTCGCTTCTCTCCTCCAGGTCGCTCTGTGTTGTCGTTGTTGCGTTGATGGTTCTTTGTGCTCTGCCCGTCTTCAGGAGCGCGGCTGGCATCGACGGACGGGTCGAATACCTCGAGTCGGGAATAACCCGTGTTGAGCAGGAATTGTCAGCATCCTATGCGGATGCGCTTGTGAATGCGGGGGAGGACGGTGTCTATACCTCTTCATCAAGCATGCCCGCGCTTCTGTACTCTCTTGCCGCGGGACGTCTTATCTTGGCACCGCTCTCTCCCCTACTTCCGTTTCTGCAGATATCGGATGGAGAGTACACCTATTATGACGGATCGAAGGAGTACTTGCTATGGGTCGCAACGGCCGTTGCCGTCTCGTTCCTTGCCGCGCGTCTTAACAAACGTGAAAAGCTCATCATCCAGGCACCGATGGGCGAGCTGGGTAGACTTGTTGCATCGAGCGTATGGGCGAGTGTTTTTGCAATGCTTGCCGTCCTCGCCATCAATCTTCCAGGGATAATCGCCGCGCTTGTGAAGAATGGCCCGGGCTCGCCGTTCTATCCGATAGGCTACATTCAATATGCGACTCCGGTTATCAAACCGACTTGGCTGGTGTTCGCGCAGACGGCCATCTTGCAATTCTTGGTGGCAGCGTTCATCTCGCTTGTCGTTCACCTTGCCGTGAAGATTGCCAATAACCCTACGCTTGGAATCGTGTTCGTATGTGCCCTGATGGGGGTGACGATGGTTCCCGGGTATTACGGAAGATCCATCGCTTTACGTGAGTTCGCCCTGTTGAATCCCCTTACGTATGCGAACACTGAGTTGACCGTCGGCGCCTATAGCCCGTACCCGACAACGCAGATAGTGAATCTGCCTGGACTTTGCTTCGAGCGTGGCGCGATTACCCTCGTATGCGCAATCGGGATCGAGGTGCTGGCAATTAGCCTGCTTTGCGTTGCTGGAAAGAGCGGCTGCGCGCGCCCGATGTCCCCGATTTGTCTTGAGAGAGGTTCCTTCACCGCATCGAGAACGACAGCCCGTTCGAGCGCTTGTGCCTCCGCCGTTGCATACGTAAGAACGATGGGGAAGCTGCTCCTGCATTCTCCTGCCCTCGCCGTATGCGCGATTGCAATGTCGACGGCGATGCTGGCCCCGGCTCTGGTCGAGGTGTTTCCTGACGCTGGTGACGTTTCCGCTGTTCGGTATAGGGATGGGGAGCTCCGTTCAATAGATCGGTATCTAGAGCAGGACGCTGCGAATATGGACGTCGAGGGCAAAGCGGCCCTGGAAGGCATGCGAGATGCTCTTTCGGGTTTCGTGTACGCGCCCACGCCTGCGGAGGGGTTTCGAAGCCTTGCGACGTACGAGCGCGCTCGAGGCGAGCTGGGCGCGGCAGATGCGACCCTCCTGCAATCGATCGGAATCGAGCCGGAGACTCCTTCTCGTGCGGAGGCGCGCGCCCTTCTGCTCGAGTCGATCGCGAGCTTGCCGGACCCCAAGGTTTACGAGTTAAGTACGAAGATGCCCCCATTAATCCTCCTTTCGTATCTCCAGGCAGCGCTTCCTTCCTTGTTTTGGCTGTTGCCCGTGGTTGTCACATCGCTTGCGTGCACCTACCTGCGGTGCCGTTCCCTTCTGGTTTTCCAAGTCCCCGCAACAGCGCATGTGCGTTTTCTGACGGCTGTTGCGCTGTCTCTCCTGCTTGGCTTGGCGCTGCTTTTGGTGTCGATGGTTCCCGCTGTCGTTGTGTCCGTGATTAAGAACGGTGCGGGTGGATCGGAGTATCCCGTCGCTCTCATTCGGGCGGGAGCTTCGACAACGTCCATGGTGGGGGAGGCGGTGTTGTGCAGTATTCCGTTGCTGGTCATGGCATACGGCGTGATTTCCGTCGTCGCTGCGTTGACAGCAGCGATTAGCCGCAACCCCGTTGTCACCGGAGTGGTTTGCGCGGTTCTCCTGGTGTTGGGTTCGTTGAGCGCTCATGTTGAAAGCGCGGGCATGGGCGTCGCGCTGCTGGCTCCATTCGCCTCGTTTGATCCCGCTTCCCAGGTGGGGACGATTGGGTTCCTTGGGCGAGGGACGAACGCGATGCCTTTTGGAGAGGTCGTCGGCGCATCGGGCGCTCTGCTGGTGGTCTTGGGCGCCGTATCTCCGTTGATGGTGCGCCTGAGTGTTCCAAAGATCGAAAGGGGATGATCTCGATGATTGACCTTCAAACGCTGACGATCTCTTATGGAAAGAAGGTGCTCGTAGATTCGGTGAACGCTGAGTTTGCCCCGGGTACGGTCTACGGTCTCGTCGCTCCGAACGGGCATGGAAAGACGACGTTGCTGCGTGCGATGGCAGGTTTGCCGGGTCCTCGCGTGGACGGGAGCATCGTTCTGGATGAGGTGCAGGGTACGGGTGCGAGAGAGGTCCGTTCTATGATCTTCTATGCACCTGGTGAGGGGACGCTGCTGTATCCCGGATTGCGTGCGGAAGATCACCTCAAGATGGTTTGCGATATGTGGCCGCATGCTCGCGATATCGAAGAGATAGTGGAACAAACGCAGATAGGCGAGTTCGCGAAGATGAGGATCCGCACTCTGAGCCAGGGCATGAAGCAGCAGCTTACCCTGGCGATTGCGTATGCGACGGGCGCGCGGTACCTTCTATTAGATGAGCCCATGAACGCGCTCGACCCCAGCAGGGTGGACTTGCATTCCGAGATTCTCAGGAAGCTGGCCGATTCTGGTACGTGCATCATCATGTCATCCCACATCTTGGATTCGGTCGATAGGCTGTGCGATGAGATTCTGTTTTTGAAGGATGGGAGGCTCATTAGAAGCATTCCGCAAGATGATGCTGCGCCGAAGTCTCCTGGATCCCATTTCGCAAAGCCTGCCGGACGCGCCGAGGGTGCGCTAGGCACGTATCGGCGACTCTACGAAAAGGGCGGGTAGAAATGCGAGTTAATAATCTATGTGGTCGATATGCCGTTAAACCCGCATATCGATACCGCTCAGCCATTCGCCTCGCCCCCGTCGCACGTATCTTCATCCGGTCTGTTACTTTTAATCTAACGATTCTTTGAGGAACGTAGGTGCTTCTGAATGTACTGTCGACTTCTTCTCAAACTGATCCTAAGAGACAAGGCCGTATGGATTTGTACGCTCGTTCTCGCTGCAGCCTTTTTCGTCCCCATTGCGTTCAATTCACCCATCTACGGGCCCTTCTTTATGAAGCAGGGCATGCAGGGCTTTGTCGACGCATTCAATACGCGCGCGCCCCAGGCCAGCGGCACAGACCTATCGCCAGAGCAGCAAGATGACGCTGAGCTTGCAAGATACGCGAACGCCGCCCTCGCCGCTCAAACCGACGCCGCCTTTCTCGATTCTGCCGAGAGCTACTACGCGCTCATGGACGAGGGCTTCCAATCCGGGTCCATCGTGGGAGACCGAGAGACCAATGACGCGGAGCTCGCATATTGCCGCGCCCTGAGCGGCTCCGGCATCACGGATATCCCGGCCTCCGCAAACGACCTGCCATTCCTTTCCTTCCTGCCTTACGCCATTGCCGCGGCGCCGTCTTTCCTTCCCTTCATCCCCTTCCTTCTCTCGTCGATACTCCTGCTCGGCGCCACAAGGCCCGGTACCCTGGCGGCAAAGGCGCCCGCACCCAAATTCCGGCGCCTTATCCAGATCGTGTTTTCGATAATCGCCGCGGGGACCGCGATGCTCCTCGCCGGCCTCGCACCCGGGGGCATTTACGCCTTGGTCCTAAACGGCTTCGGGCAGATCGGGTACCCGATCGCCTTCTTCCATAACGGCGCGCTCACCACCACGACCGCGGGAAACGTCTTCACGACCATACTTCTCGCGCTGCTCGCGGGTGGAACCTTGATATCCGTTTGTTCCGTCGTCCTATCGACCGCAACGAGGCGCGTCTTCGCGGGCCCCCTTGCCTCCGCGTTGCTTGTCGCGGCCCCGGCATTCCCGTTATTGTCCGATTCGGCACTGGGGCATAATGCCGCGCTCGAGCTCCTGCCGCTGGCCGTGTTCTCGCCTATCGAGGCAACGGGTTACGTAGGATGCTTCCCGACAGAATTCATTGGCTCCGGTTCGGGCGGCGCATCGATGCTTGCCGTGGCCCTGGTATACGTCGCGGTCCTTTTCGCGGTCGGCGCCGTTGCGGCACGTTCGCCCAAACAGGCTGGACCCGCTAAAAAGCACCATGGGCTTGAGCTCCTGGACGTGAGCGTGGGATACGGAAGCACGACGATACTTTCAATCGGGTCGCTTTTCCTGAGCCCGGGAACGGCGGCGGGCCTCGTTGCTCCCAACGGCTCGGGGAAAACCACTCTTCTGGAAGCGCTGTCGGGCCAATTTCCCACCCGTATCCGATCGGGAAGCCTGACGGCAGACGGAATCTGCCAACGTCAATCAGCCGAATTTGCGGAACTTGTCTATCTGAGCTCTTCGGGCAGCGCGGATCTTTACCCCACGCTATCGGCCCTCGAGCACCTTGCCTTCGTTAGGGAGGAGTGGAAATCGGCCGCCGACATCGACTCGCTCTGCGACTCCCTCGGAATCTCCCCATATCTCGACAAGCCGACCCGTAAACTCTCGACAGGAATGAAGCAGCAGGTAAAGCTTGCCATGGCGATAGCGACCGATTGCCCGTACCTCATCCTCGATGAACCGCTGAACGGCCTCGATCCGGGAAAACGGAAAACCTCCTGCGACGCGATGCGCAGCGAGGTGGCGCGGGGACGCAGCGTGCTCATTTCAAGCCATCTACTCGACGACCTGGCAGACCTTACCAACTCGTTCTACTTCATCGAAGCCGGCACGCTCGTGGAAAAGATCAAGTCGTCCTCGCAGACGCTCAAGCAGGAATACCTCGATACATACGAAGGAGGTAAATGACATGAAACTATTTGAACAGCTGAAGTCCAATGCGTCGCGCATGGCTGTCTACGCCATCCTCGTGGCAACGGCTTTATGCGGAATCGCGGCACCCGTCTATGCGCTCAACGGGGAGAAAGGCGATGTCGAACCCGCGTACATGGCTTCGACGGTTAAGGACCGGTACAAAGCCTTCTCTGGAGACACGTTTTACGTAGCAGAGTACGACACGACCTACCGTCAGCTTCGCTACAACAAGGGCTACGACTATCTAGGCGCAGAGGCAATCAGCTATACGTCGGGTTGGTACCGCTCCAACTATGGACACATAACCCAGTTCAAGTGTAACTACCGTGTGTACAACTAAAGCAACCGGCCGGGACGAGGGGTGACGCAAAAGCGTCGCCCCTCGTTTTTAACCATGTCAACTGAACCTAGTTCAGTTTGGTTGATTTCCGATCTCAGCCGAACACATTGAGCGGAAAGGCCGTTCCCGCAGTCAGTCGAACGTCCCCGGGGCCCTTCTCAGGCCCCGGGGACGGCATTTTCCCAGTTGAAGGAACGGTGGAGATGTGTTTCGATGGGTCAGATTCGTGTCGGTTGATTTTCAATCTCAGCGCAACAGCCTGAACGGACCCCGCGTTTCCGCAGCTAGCGCAACGCGGAAATAGCCCC
>NZ_JADNHZ010000038.1 GCF_015554145.1 Collinsella aerofaciens
GGGGCTATTTCCGCGTTGCGCTAGCTGCGGAAACGCGGGGTCCGTTCAGGCTGTTGCGCTGAGATTGAAAATCAACCCACATAAGAAGCATGGCGGGCTTTGGGATCCCACCGGCCGGGCGCAGGGTTACCTCCCAAATCGTCCTCGCGCATGGCCGGCATTTGTCCTGCTCCTGCGGAGCTGCGGACAAACGCCGGCCTGCGCTGCGGAAAGATTTGGGAGGTAACCCTGCGCCCGGCCTGCGGCTACTATGGGACCGACGCACCAACTTGAAATGCTGCGCATACAAAGTTGGAAGGGTCTGAATTGCACTTTGTTGGGATGGGCCCGTTTCCCCATGGGACCTTTGCTTGGCAGGACTCTAATTTAAATTCAACAAAAACAGGGGCGCCCTCTTTGGGGATGCCCCTGTTCTGGCTTGGATGTGGTTGTTGAGACGATACTTTGCCTCGTCTTGCCTTATGCCAAGAACTCCTTGGTGGTTGCCACGATGTTGGCGGCGTCCAGGCCATACTTGTGCAGGAGCTCGGCGCCCGGGCCGGACTCGCCGAAGGTGTCGTTGACGCCGATCTTCTTGAGTGGCGTCGGGCGCTGCTCACACAGGACGTCGGCAACGGCGCTGCCCAGGCCACCGATCACGGAGTGCTCCTCGACGGTCACGACGTGACCGGTCTTGGTGGCGCTCTTGACGATCAGTTCGGCGTCGATGGGCTTGATGGTGTGCATGTTGATGACCTCGGCATCGATGCCCTCGGCAGCGAGCTGCTCGGCGGCCTCGAGAGCCTCGCCGACCATCAGACCGCAGGCGATGATGGTGACGTCGGTGCCCTCGCGCATGACGATGCCCTTGCCTACCTCGAACTTGTAGGTCTCGGGGTCGTTGATAACCGGCGAGGCCAGACGGGCGAAGCGCATATACACGGGGCCGTCGCACTCGTAGGCGGCGCGCGTCACGGCACGAGCCTCCACGTCGTCGGCGGGAACGATAACGGTCATGCCGGGGATGACGCGCATGAGAGCGATATCCTCGCAGCACTGGTGCGTGGCGCCATCCTCGCCCACCGAGATACCGGCGTGCGTGGCGCCGATCTTGACGTTGAGGTGCGGGTAGCCGATGGAGTTGCGAACCTGCTCAAAGGCGCGGCCGGCGGCAAACATGGCAAAAGTGCTCGCAAAGGCTACGCGGCCGGTGGTCGCGATACCGGCGGCAACACCCATCAGGTTGCTCTCGGCAATGCCCACATCGAAGAAGCGGTCGGGGCAGGCTGCCTTGAACTTGCCGGTCTGCGTGGCGGCGGCCAGGTCGGCGTCGAGGACCACAAAGTCGTCGTGCTCGTTGGCGAGCTCGACGAGGGCCTCGCCGTAGCTTACGCGCGTGGCGATTTTCTTGACGTCTGCCATCCTAGAGCTCCTCTCCGGCGGCCGTGAGCTCTGCCATGGCCTGCTCAAACTGTTCATCGTTGGGGGCCTTGCCGTGCCAACCAACCTGGTTCTCCATAAAGGAAACGCCCTTGCCCTTGGTGGTCTCGGCGATAATAGCGGTCGGCTGACCCTTGGTGGCGCGAGCCTCGGCAAAGGCGGCGCGAATCTGATCGAAGTCGTTGCCGTCGGCGAGCTCCACCACATGGAACTTGAAGGCGCGGAACTTGTCGGCGAGCGGCATGGGGTCGTTGACCTCCTCGACGGGGCCGTCGATCTGCAGGCCGTTGTGGTCGACGATCACGCAGAGGTTGTCGAGCTGCTGGTTGCCGGCAAACATGGCGGCCTCCCAGACCTGGCCCTCCTCGCTCTCGCCATCGCCCAGCAGGGCGTAGGTGCGATAGTCGTCGCCCCAGTGCTTGGCGGCAACGGCCATGCCCACGGCGGCGGAGATGCCCTGGCCGAGCGAACCGGTGGACATGTCAACGCCCGGGGTGTCGTTCATGTTGGGGTGACCTTGCAGATGGCTGCCGATGTGGCGCAGCGTCTTGAGATCCTCCTTGGGGAAGAACCCGCGCTCGGCGAGCACGGCGTACAGACCCGGAGCGCAATGGCCCTTGGAAAGCACAAAGCGATCGCGGTCGGCCTTGCGGGGATCGGCCGGGTCGACGTTCATTTCCTCAAAGTACAGATAGGTCATGATGTCGGCAGCGCCGAGCGAACCGCCCGGATGGCCGGACTTGGCAGCGTGCACGCCGGTGACGATGCCCTTCCTTACCTCGTTGGCAACCTTTTTGAGCTCTTCGTCGCTCATTGTGCCTTCCTTTCATCCTCTTAAGACAAGATGCGCACGGCACGGAAAGGTAGTCCCAACACAGCCGCGATGCACGTACGTCATTCATTATGCTGGAAACTGGAAGCTTTACCAGAGTATTTATCATTATTTGAACAATTGAGCAGGCAGAACCGCTGATGAAACGGTTTATCAATGTGAACGTCTTTTGGATGGAACGCAGTCGGCCCTACGCGTTAATGTCCTTGAATCCCTCACCGAAGGTTTCCGTAACGTCGGCGACCGTCACAATGGCGTGAGGATCGCGCTCGCGCACGATCGTTTTGAGGGTGTTGAGCTCGCGGCGGCTCACAATGACCATGATCACCGGCTTCTCGGCACCCGAGTACATGCCGGTCGCCCTAAACTTGGTGCAGCCGCGGCCCAGGCCATACATGATGTCGGCCGCGATATCGGGAAACTTGTCCGAGATGATGAGCACCATACGGCGCCTGTTGCCACCGTCGACCACGGCATCGATCACGTAGCCGCTAATGACCATCGAAAGGCCCGCATACAGCGCGTTTTCGACCGAAAAGACCGGGGCCGACAGCGCGCACACGGCAACATCGATCGCCATGACGGTCGAGCCAACCGGCAGCGATGTGTTGCGCGAGATGATCTGGCCGATCGTGTCAGAGCCGCCGGTGTTGGCACCGGCGCGCAACACCATGCCATACCCGATGCCCGTGATAATGCCGCCCCACATAGCGGGCAGCATCAGGTCGGCATGTGCCAGCGGCGCCACAAACGGAGCGAACAGGTCGGTGAAAAAGCCCAGCAGCACAAAACCGGTCGCCGTCTGCACCACGTAGAACATGCCACCCTCGCGCATAACGACCAGCAGCAGCAAGGCATTCATCACGATGGTCTGGATACCGACGGGAAGCGATATGCCATGCGAGGCGCCGACCGCCTGAATAATGGTGGCAAGGCCTGTGACGCCGCCGGCGGCAAGGCCGTTGGGGATCAAAAACAGGTCCGTCGCGATAGCTGCCAGGGCGCAGCCAAACATAATCTTGGGCAAGTCATGAAAGAAGTTCATCGAAAGAATGCGCTTGATGTCCAGACGATATGCCATGCTGCCTCCCTCAAAAAAGCGCACCCAAACGAGTGCGCTTTGAACTTCTTGCTGTATTCGATTCTACCGATTCACCGGGCAAATACCACCCCTGCGAAGTGTTTGCATCGACCCGGAGCCAATCATGTGCCTAGGCAGACGATGCTTCCGCATCGGCGTTGCCGGTTACCCAACGATGGTAGCCGATCACAAACGGATCCAGATCGCCATCGTCGAGAACGGCCTCGACGTTGCTGGTCTCCACGCCCGTGCGCAGGTCCTTGACCATCTGATACGGGTAGAGCACGTAGCTGCGAATCTGGTTGCCAAAACCGATCGTGGTCTTGGGCCCGCGAATCTCATCCAGGGCCTCGGCGCGCTTCTCGAGCTCGATCTCGTACAGACGGGCCTTGAGAATCTGCATGCACGCGGCCTTGTTTTGAATCTGGCTGCGCTCGTTTTGGCAAGTGACAACGATGCCGCTGGGAAAATGCGTCACGCGTACGGCAGAGTCGGTGGTGTTGACGCCCTGGCCGCCCGGGCCGCTCGCGTGATACACGTCCACGCGGATATCGTCGGGACTGATCTCGATGTCGATATCGTCAGGCAACACGGGAATGACCTCGACGCCGGCAAACGTGGTCTGGCGGCGCTTCTTATCATCGGTGGGGCTAATGCGTACCAGGCGGTGAACGCCGGCCTCGGCGCGCAGCATGCCAAACGCGTCCTTGCCCTCGACGGTAAAGGTCGCACGGTCGATGCCGATGACCTCAGCCGCGGGACAGTCGTTAATGGTGACCTTCCAGCCGCGACGCTGGCAGTACTTCATGTACATCTTAAAGAGCATGAAGGTCCAGTCCTGCGCCTCCAGGCCACCCTGTCCGGGCTTGATGGTCACAATCGCGTCGCCGTGATCGAACTCACCGGTAAACCAGCTCGAAAGCTCGAGCTCGTCGATAGCGCGGGCCAGGCGTTCTGCCGTAGCGGCAGCCTCCTCGCGCAATGCGGCGGCATCGGGGTCGTCGCCCATCTCCTCGGCAAGCTCCAGCGCCGCGCGGGCGTCAGATAGCTCGCCGCGCGCGGTATCCACGGCAGCGATATCTTCCTTGGCGCGAGCGATCTCCTCCATGGTTGCGCGAGCGGCGTCGGCGTCATCCCAAAAGCCGGGGGCCACGCTTTTTGCCTCGAGCTCGGTCACGCGCGTGCGCTTCTCGTCCAAATGAAGATACGACTCGACCTCGCCGAGCCGGTCCGCAAACGCGTCCAGCTCGGCGGGCGTTACCTCTAAAGCCTCGGCCATTAACGATTCCTGCCGTGGCAGTACTTGAACTTCTTGCCGCTGCCGCAGGGGCAAAGGTCGTTGCGGCCCACGTTGACATAAGGGTCATCGCTCTCGGACTTGCGGTAGGTGGTCACCTTGCCGCCGTTGTTGACAGCAGCCGGGCCTCCCTGGACGGCCGTACGAGCCTGAACCTGTGCCTGCTTGCGCAGCACCGAGCTGCCGTTGTCGCCATCGACGTCGGCGGGGCCGGAGAAGCGCGCACCCTCGAGCGCGGGGTCCTCCTTGTGCTCCACGGCCTGCGGGGCGGCCTTGATCTCGATGCGCAGAACGGTGCGCAGGTAATCCTCGTACATGGTGTCAACGAGCATCTGGAAGGCACCATAAGCCTCAGTCTTGTACTCGACCAGCGGGTCGCGCTGGCCAAAGCCGCGCAGTCCGATACCGGTCTTGAGGTAGTCCATCTCCTGCAGGTAGTTCATCCAGCGGGTATCGATGACGCGCAGCATGACCTGAGTGTTGAGCTCGCGCATGAGGTCCTCACCCAGGCGCTCGGCCTTCATGTTGTAGCACTTCTCAACGTATGCCAGGACATCGGCAGCCAGGGCCTCGAAGTCCTCGTCGGGGAACTTGGGCGTATCGATATGCCCGGTGAGCTCCACGACCCACTTGCGCAGGCCCTCCAGGTCGCGCTCACCATCGTGGCTGTCCTTGGTGCAGAACTCCTGCACGCAGCGGTACACGGTGTCGTGCATGACCTCGGTGATGTGGTCGGTCAGGTCCTTGCCGTCCAGAATCTTGTTGCGCTCGGCGTAGATGACCTGGCGCTGCTTGTTCATGACGTCGTCGTACTCAAGAACGCTCTTGCGCATGGAGAAGTTGATGCTCTCGACCTTGTGCTGGGCGCTCTCAACGGCCTTGGAGATGATCTTGTGCTGGATGGGCATGTCGTCGCCCATGTCGGCGGTAACCATCATCTTGGAGACGCGGTCCATCTTGTCGCCGCCGAACAGGCGCATGAGGTCGTCCTCGAGCGACAAGTAGAACTGAGTCTCGCCCGGATCGCCCTGACGACCGGAGCGGCCGCGCAGCTGGTTGTCGATACGACGGGACTCATGGCGCTCGGTGCCGATGACGGTCAGGCCGCCGGCGGCAAGCACGCGCTCGCGCTCGGCCTTGCAGGTCTCCTTGGCCTCGGCGTTAAACTGCTCGAGCTGCTCGGGCGTCACGTCCTCCATGGTCAGGCCCTCGTACTCAAGGCGTTCGCGCACCAGCTCGTCGGGGTTGCCGCCCAGCAGGATGTCGGTACCACGACCGGCCATGTTAGTAGCGATGGTCACGGCGCCGTAGCGTCCGGCCTGGGCAACGATATGAGCCTCGCGCTCGTGATGCTTGGCGTTGAGGACCTCGTGCGCGATACCGCGCTTGGTAAGGGCGGCCGACAGCTTCTCGGAGCTTTCGATGGAGACGGTGCCCACCAGGACCGGCTGGCCCTTGGCGTGACGTCGCTCGACGTCGTCGGCAACGGCGTTGTACTTGGCCTGGATGGTGCGGTACACCAGGTCCTCGTGGTCGACACGCTGAACGGGCTTGTTGGAGGGGATGACCTCGACGGGCAGCTTGTAGATCTCGCGGAACTCGGCATCCTCGGTGAGTGCCGTACCGGTCATGCCGGAGAGCTTGTCGTACAGACGGAAGTAGTTCTGAAGGGTGATGGTGGCCAGCGTCTGGTTCTCCTCGCGCACGAGCACGCCCTCTTTGGCCTCGATGGCCTGGTGCAGGCCCTCGGAGTAGCGGCGGCCTTCCATGATGCGACCGGTGAACTCGTCGACGATCTTGACCTCGCCGTTGGTGACCACGTACTGCTTGTCGCGATGGAACATGTACTGGGCCTTCAGCGCCTGCTGCAGGTGGTTGACCAGCTGGCCGGAGAGATCGGCATAGATGTCCTCGATGCCCAGGCGGCGCTCGATCTTCTTAAGACCGCGCTCGGTGGCGGCAATGGTGTGCTTGGCCTCGTCCATGACGAAGTCGCCCGTGGGCTCGACGTCCTCGGTGGCGGTGAGCATGTCGTGCGACACGTCCTCACCGCGCTCCAGGCCGCGCACGGCACGCGCGAAGTCCTTGTAGGTGCTGGCGGACTTGGTGCCGGCACCCGAGATGATGAGCGGGGTGCGTGCCTCGTCGATCAGGATGGAGTCGACCTCGTCGACGATGGCGTAATGGTGGCCGCGCTGCACGCGCTGCTCGGGGCGAGTGACCATGTTGTCGCGCAGGTAGTCGAAACCGAACTCGGAGTTGGTGCCGTAGGTGACGTCTGCCTGGTAGGCCGGGCGCTTAAGCTCGAGCGGCATGTTGTTCTGGAGAAGACCGACGGTCATGCCCAGGTACTTATAGATGCGCCCCATCCACTCGGAGTCGCGCTTGGCAAGGTAATCGTTGACGGTAACGACGTGCACGCCCTTGCCGGCAATAGCGTTGAGGTAGCCGGCCAGCGTGGAGACGAGCGTCTTGCCTTCGCCGGTCTTCATCTCGGCGATATGACCCTCATGAAGCGCCATGGCGCCGATGAGCTGTACGTCAAAGTGACGCATGCCCGTGATGCGCTTGGAAGCCTCGCGCACGGTGGCAAAAGCCTCGGGGAGCATGTCGTCGAGCGACTCGCCGTTGACGTAACGCTCGCGGAACTTATCGGTCTGGCCGCGGAGTTCCTCCTCGGTCATCTTCTCAAACTGGGGCTCAAGACCGTTGATCTGGTCGACGATCTTGTAGTAGCGCTTAAGGTCCTTATCGGATCCAAAGGACAGCAGCTTTGACATGAATCCCATGTGGTTTTCCTTTTTGGCCATCGCCCACGCCGTGCAGCTGCGGGCGAGTTAAACACAGATGATTGTACTTTAGCCAAACAAGGCGCGGCCTATACGGTCGACCTCGACCGCCACGTAATAACTATGACCAACCTGCCACAATGGGACAGGTTTATTTTGGCAAGTTTTATCTGAGCAAACGCCGTCTCTCTGCCATTTGGTGCCACGGGGACAGGTTAGCTTGCACCAATAAAAAGAAAAGGGCCGCGCACCCAAGTGGATGCACGGCCCTCATGCCATGAATGCGAGCGATTCCGCGGCGAGCTATTTACTCAGCAGCCTCGGTGGTCTCGGCCTCGGCAGCGGCCTCCTCGACGGGAGCCTCTGCGGGAGCCTCGGCAGCCTGCTTGGCAGCCTCCTCGGCGAACTTAGCGGCACGCTTAGCCTTCTCGGCAGCCTTAGCCTCAGCGGCGGCCTTGCGAGCGGCCTCGGCCTCAGCAGCCTTGGCGGCCTTGGCAGCCTTGGCCTCCTCAGCCTTCTTGAGCTGGGCGGCAGCGGCGCCACCGAACTTGTCGGCGAAGCGCTGGACGCGTCCACCGGTGTCGACGAACTTCTGCTGGCCGGTGTAGAACGGGTGGCACTCGTTGCAAAGCTCGACCTTCATCTCGGACACGGTAGCGTGCGTCTTGAAGGTGTTGCCGCAGGAGCACGTCACCGTGCACTCGACATACTGGGGATGGATACCCTGCTTCATGGTAGGACTCCTTATTAGTCAGGCGCTGGTTACCGATCAGCGCATAAGGCGTCTTGGTTTCCGACCAAGACAACAAACTCGGCTATGGTACCACGGCGCCGCGTGTCCCACAAAAGGTTCACGGTCTTTTCGGAACGACACGAATCTGACCTTGATTCTCATCTTCATTGCAACAGGCTCAGGACTCAGCGCAACGCGTTGCGCTGAGTCCTGAGGCGCGAATCCGGGTAGGCAACCCCAGAGGGGCCGGAATGTTAGCGTCAATATATTTTTCACCATTTTCACCAACGTATTTTCGCCAATCGCGCCAACGCGGATGCGCCGGATTC
>NZ_JADNHZ010000039.1 GCF_015554145.1 Collinsella aerofaciens
GAATCCGGCGCATCCGCGTTGGCGCGATTGGCGAAAATACGTTGGTGAAAATGGTGAAAAATATATTGACGCTAACACGTGCCGGACTCCCTGTCGGGGGTCCCGGGCCGCGGCGAGGCCCTCGAGGCCGCCCGCGCCCTCTCCTCCCAGCGCGACCACGTCGTCGCCTGCGCGACCAGGGACAAGAACCGCCTGCGCGCGGTGCTGCTCGAGTCCTGCCCGGCCCTCGAGGCCGCGGTCGACCTGTCGGACCGGCGGTGGCTGGAGCTGCTCGCCGGGTTCGGCGGGGCGTGGGGGATCGCCCGCTCCGGGGCCGGGGGCCCGCGGGCCGAGGCCGCCGGGGAGGCCGCGGCCGCCTCCACCGCGCCCCCGCCGGCGCTCGTCGAGGCCGAGAACAGGCAGGTCAGGTTCCTGGCCGCCCGGATATCGGAGGCCCTCGACGAGGCCGGGGCCCTCGAGGCCGAGACGGCGGCGCTGCTCGAGGGCGACGAGACCTACGCGTGCCTGCTCACCGTGCCCGGCATCGGCCCGAGGACCGCGGCGCAGCTCGCGGTGTCGGTCGACATCGGGAGGTTCCCGGACCACGACCACCTGGCCTCGTACTGCGGCATAGCCCCGAGGGTGAGGAGCTCCGGAACGTCGGTGAGGTCGGCCAGGGCGTCCAGGCGCGGCGACGCGAGGCTCAAGTCCCTGCTGATCTTCTCGTGCAACAGCCTGGTGAGGTCCTCGGGGCGCTACGGCGAGTACTACCGGGCCTGCAGGGCGCGGGGCATGGGGCACGGGCGGGCGCTCAAGGCCGTCGCGAGGAAGCGGCTCAGGGCGATATACGCCGTGATGCGCGACCGGGTGCCCTACCGGGAGTAGCCCCGACGGTTGACAAAACTATAGGAACACCCAATGACTAAGTTGCAGGTGGCGGCGGTTGTGTTACACTAACGCTGCGTAGTTGACGCAATCATCTCGATACAGATCAATGATGTCCGTCGTTTTGAACGGAACTAGACTGTTTAGCCGCCCTGAAGGTTTATGCAGGGAGCATGTGATCACAGGGCTTGAAAAGAAAGTTGAGCAAACACTGTGTCTGATCAACAGCAAGAAAACGAAATAACGACGACGCAGGCCGCTCCCGCTGCACCGGTTGCGTCGGACCAGGTCGCGGCGCCCGCGCAAGCCTCGGCTCCTGAGACGCCCAAGGCTGCTTCGACGCCTACGCCTGCAGCGGCTGAGAAGGCCGTGTCTGCAACTGGTGAGGAGGCTGCTCCGGCAAAGCCCAAGCGCACGCGCCGCGCGGCCAAGCCTGCCGCTGACGGCGAGGAGGTCGCCAAGCCCAAGCGCCGCACCACGCGCACGACTCGCGCCAAGCGCACCGTTGCGGCTGACTCCTCGGCGCCGATTTCCGATGAGGTCGCGCAGGCACGTGCGTTGGCGCAGATTAGCGAGGCTCAGGTGGTGCGCGCCCGCCGTCGTGCTGCCGAGCGCGAGGCCGCGGCTCTGACCGAGCTCGCAGCTCCGTCTGTGCCCGAGACGCCTGCCGCCACCGAGACTCCTGTCGCCGACCAGCCGACCGAGAAGCCGGTACCGCGCACACGCCGTCGCACGGCTGCTAAGGCCGAGCAGGTTGCGGAACAGGTAGTCCCCGAGCCCACTGAGACTTCGGTCCGTTCCGCGGCAGGGGAGGGTGCATCGTCTGTTGAGCCCGCTGCGCCTGTCGAGGCCAGCGAAGTTCCCGTTGTCGATCCGGCTTTGCGCCCGCACCGTCGCGGTCGCAAGCCTAAGGCCTTTGTCGAGGCCGAGAAGGCCGCAGCCGCAGCCGCCGCCGCTCGGGATGCTGCGGCGACCGCCAAGTCCTCAACTGCTGCCGATGAACCCGTCCAGGATGCTACGACTTCCGAGGCCGTTTCTGCCGATGCCGAGCCCGCCGACGTCCGTCCCGGTCGCAGGCGTCGCACTGCTGCTAAGCGCACGTCCAAGGCTAAGGCTGCCAAGAAGGGCGCGTCCGAGGATTCCACCGAGACGACCGCCGATGTATCGACTGATGCCGCCGAGCCCCAGGACGTCGAACAGCCTGCATCCGAGAAGCCCAAGCGCGGTCGTAAGAAGTCCGTTAAGGCCAAGGCCGCCGAGCAGCATGCTGATGTCGAAGCGCAGGTTGATTCTGGCGCCGAGGCCAATGACGCCGCTGCGGCCAATGTTGACACCACCGCAACCGATGGTGCCGCCCCCGCCGAGAGCGAAGACGGCGCTCGCCCCAACCGTCGCCAGCACAAGCGCAACGAGGAGCGCAACGAGCGCAAGGACGAGCGCAACAACGACCGTCGCAACCGCCAGCGCGATCGCAAGCAACGCAACAAGGAGCGTAATGCCGCTCCCACCGAGCCTACGCTTTCGCGCGAGGAGCTCGCTGCCATGAAGGTTGCCGAACTTCGCGAGAAGGCCAAGGAGTTCGAGATCGAGACGACCGGCAAGAAGAAGGCCGAGCTCGTCGAGGAAATCTACGTCACCGCTGCGAAGGCCGAGGGCTTCCGCGACATCAAGGGCATTCTGCAGATTCGCCCGGACAGCTCCGGCATCATCCACGCCCATGGCTACATGAAGTCCAACGACGACGCCTTCGTGCCCGCCTACCTCATCCGCTCCGCGCGCCTGCGCACGGGCGACGTCATCGAGGGCTCGCTGCGTCCTTCGCGCGGCGGCGACAAGCGCGCCGGCCTCGCCAAAATCACGACCGTCAACGGTCTGGACCCCGAGCAGATTCGCAACCGTCCCAAGTTCGGCGACCTCACCCCGGTCTATCCCAACGAGCCGCTGCGCATGGAGCACGGCAAGGACTCTATTACCGGTCGCGCCATCGACATCGTGTCACCGATCGGCAAGGGCCAGCGCGGCCTGATCGTGTCCCCGCCCAAGGCCGGCAAGACCACGATCCTCAAGAAGATCTGCCAGTCTATCTCGATTAACAACCCCGAGGTGCACCTCATCTGCCTGCTCGTCGACGAGCGCCCCGAAGAGGTCACCGATATGCAGCGTTCCATCAAGGGTGAGGTTGTGGCGTCGACCTTCGATATGCCTGCCGACAACCACACCCGCGTGGCAGAGCTCGTCATCGAGCGCGCCAAGCGCATCGTAGAGCTGGGTGGCGACGTCGTGGTGGTGCTCGACTCCATCACGCGCCTCGCCCGCGCCTACAACTTGGCGGCGCCTGCCTCGGGCCGCATCCTTTCGGGCGGCGTCGATTCGGCGGCACTGTATCCGCCCAAGCGCTTCCTGGGTGCAGCCCGCAATATCGAGAACGGCGGCTCGCTCACCATCCTGGCCTCTGCCCTCATCGACACCGGTTCCAAGATGGACGAGGTCATTTTCGAGGAGTTCAAGGGCACCGGCAACATGGAGCTTAAGCTCGACCGCGACCTGGCCGACCGCCGCATCTTCCCGGCTATCGACCCCGTTGCCTCCGGTACGCGTAACGAGGACCTGTTGGTCGACGAGCAGATGCGTCCGTTTGTCTTTGGTCTGCGTCGCATTCTTGCCGGCATGAACAATACCGAGCGTGCGGCGGCGTCGTTTATCAAGGGTCTGAAGGGCACCAACACCAACCAGGAGTTCCTGGTGCGTTCGGCCAAAAAACACAGCGACTACGAGCAGACGTTCTAGGTTGTCATCCACGCGCTGCGATAGTCATCAATGCGATAAAGGGTCGGGGCTTTGAGCCTCGGCCCCTTTCCATTGCGCCGCTCCGCGCTTATTTTTGACCGTAAGACCGACGAGCAGCAGGTTTCCCGTTTCAATCCGACATCGTCGCTTGCAATCGGCAGGGTGGTTTCGCATAATAGCTTTTAAGCTTCGCGACGGAAAACGCAGATGAAACGAACCATATACCGTTGCTTTGGGGCATAGCCCCGCTTCATCTTCTCTCGCGCAGCCAACTGAATGATGCGATTTGGGTGCTGGAAGATGGGGAGAGCTCATGGCTTCTTCTGATGCAACACAACGAGCAGTCCTTGCCGGACTTTCGTGCGGGATCGGTCTTGCCGCTCCCGTGGTTATGTATGCCGCGACGCTGCCGTTTTCGTCGGTGAACGAGACGGTCGTGGCGGGTGCGGTTCCCTTCGCCGTGGGCGCGGTGGCGGGCGTGGGTATCTATGCCGCCTCGCTGGGTATCTCCGAGTACCGTGTGCAGCGTGAAGAGCGTCTGTTCCAGCCCGATGCCATGGGCGGTGCCGCCAATCTCAATCAGCATCAAAGCGAGTTCAAGACCGCCTCGATTCCAGCTCAGCAGCAGGATGCGACTCCTTACGCTGCGACTTCTGCTTCTCAGGCTCAGTCGGAGCAGTCTACCTCGGCATTCCTTTCCGGCCTGACTGGTGCGTTCCAGCGCCGTCATGCCGATGATGGTGTCCCTACCATCGCTCGAGCCGCAGATGCCATGGACGAGGCCGAGGCTTGGTCCATGATCGACAGCATGCTCGACGACGATTCGCCGGTGAGCTGCGACCCTGCGCGCTCGCGCGACGTCTATCAAGTCGCCATCGACGAGCTCACCAACGGCGGGCAGACCGGCTCCTTCAATCGCGACGACATCGCCGCCGCGGCACGCGCCGTGTCTGGCTCCCAGGCCGCCCCTGCGGGCAGCACGGCGGCTTTTGTGGCACTCGTTGCCAACGCGGCAGCCAATAACGCCTGCAGCGCCACCTCGGCGGACGCGAACGCTTCTGCCGATAATTCGTACGTTGATGAAGCCATGACCGCGGACGAGGAGGCCGTTGCCGCCCGCCGTGCCGCCGAAAGCTCGCTTTGGGGCGCTCCTGCCCAGCAGCAGGCGGCTGAGGCTGCGCCGTACAACGCAAACCTCGCCAGCATGCCTATCATTTTCGGTGCCGCGGACATCGATCTCGATGACCTCGATGAGCCTGCAGCCATCACCGCATCGATTGATGCCCAAGATCGCATCGACACCGGCGACCTTCCGGATGCCTCGCTCGAGGTTGATGTCCCCATGGCCGATTACTCGGGCCACGAGGACATGTGGGCCGCTGCCACCGCGATTCTGGACGAGATCGACGAGCCTGCTCCTGTTGCAGCTCCCGCTCCCGTCGCTGCCCCTCAGCCTGCTGCACCCGCCTATGTCGGCCGTCACAGCGCTGTGTTCCCCGAGGATACCGCCCGTATCTCGCGCGAGGGCATCGAGCGAGCCGAGGCTATTGCCGCCGGCATTATGGAAAATCGTCGTCACGAGCGCGTCAATCAGATCCTCGAGGAAGAGATCGAGCGCCTGCAGTCCTCTACCGCCAAGCGTACGGGCCGTGCCTATCTGAGCGTTATCGAGGGCGGTACCGCCAGCTTCGCGCCGCTCCGCGCGGAGGCATAACTTCTGCATGGTTAAGATCAATCGAAAATGGGCGGTCGTGACCTGCCTGATGGCGCTCTTGATCTGGGGCAATTCGCTGGTTCCCGGCTCGGGGTCGGGTTCGCTGAGCCTAACGGTCATGGAAGCTATCCGCGGTTTCCTGCGCGGCGTGGGACTCCCATATGCATGGGTGACCAACTTTGTTGTTCGCAAGTGCGCGCATTTTACCGAGTATATGGTGCTCGGCATCTTGGCAACGCACGCCTTTGATTTTGAGGGCCGGCGCACCTTTGACGTGCTGCTGCCCACGGCGGTGTTCCTGCTGCTGATTCCCTCGATCGACGAGACGATTCAGCTCTTTGTGCCGGGACGCGCCGGCATGATCACCGATGTGATGATCGACTGCTGTGGTGCGGCAACGGGCGTTGTGCTCCGATATCTCTTACGGTCGCTGATGTGCGCCAAAAAGGCCGCCTAGGACGTATTGTTTGGTCCTAGGCGGCCTTTTTTATTTGAGAGCTTATATGAGGCGTGGTGGCGTCGTTCCGTAGGTCGGATTTGCCGGGCGCGCCACGTCCTGTGGGTGCGTCTGCTACTGAAGCGCCTGTGCGCCCAGGGCCAGGCAGCCCATAATGCCCTGCTTGCCCTCGAGGCTGTTGTTGACGATGTAGCTATCGATGTCGGCCATCTCGGGCGTGACGATGTAGCCGTTGAGCATCTCGGCGCACTTCTTGCGTGCGAGCGGCACGATGGGGGTGTGGTCGGCCACGCCGCCACCGATGACGATCTTCTGCGGTGCGTAGCACAGGATGTAGGTCATGAGCGCCTGCGCCAGATAGCCGGCGAGCAGGTCCATGGCCTCCGGGTCATCGGCCATCTCTCCGGCGCTCTTGCCACCCCAGCGCTTTTTAACGCCGGGGCCAGCGATGAGGCCCTCGAGGCAGTTGTCGTGGAAGGGGCAGCCGCTGTGCTCGCCAATGGTGTCGCGCGGGTCGCGCGTGACCAGGATGTGACCAGCCTCGGGGTGCATCATGCCGTGCACGAGCTGGCCGCCCGAAAGCACGCCGGCGCCCACGCCGGTGCCGATGGTCAGATACACCACGTCCGTGAGGCCTTGGGCGCAACCAAAGGTGACCTCGCCCAAGCAGGCGACGTTGACGTCGGTGTCGTAGCCGCAGGGAATATTGAGCTCGTTTTGGATGGTGCCCAGCAGGTCAAAGTAGCGCCATGCCGTTTTGGGCGTCTCCAGGATCTTGCCGTATTGGGGCGAGGCGGGGTTGACTGCGGTGGGGCCAAAGGCGCCGATGCCCAGCGCGGCGATGCCCTTGTTCGCAAACCATGCGTTGACGGCCTCGACGGTCTCCTGCGGGGTCGTGGTCGCGATCTGCTCGCACTCCAGGACCATACCGTCTGCATAGCCCGTGGCGCAGACCATCTTGGTGCCGCCGGCCTCGAGCGCTCCGATAAGCTGCTCTGCCATAGTATTCCTCTCTGGGACGAGTTGCTCCGTGACTAAAGTATAGCGCTCAAAAAAATAAATGAGGTCGCTATAAAAAGAAACCTCGTGGCCCAACGGGTTCACGAGGTTTCTTTAGTGCCTTTAGTTACTGACCGTGGGGGTGCGGACGATTTCTTGGACCGCGCCTAGGCGTATCCAAGCTTCCTGCGGTACTCCATCGGGCTCAGCCACCCGAGGGACTTCTTGATCCGCTCCTCACGATAGTACACGAGGTAGGCCTCGAGCCTTCCCATGAACTCCTCGGCCGTCACGCCCTCCCAGTCCCTGTAGTGGAAGAACTCGTTCTTGAGGCGCCCGAAGAAGCCCTCGCAGGCCGAGTTGTCCGGGCTGCAGCCCTTCGCGGACATGCTCCTGACCAGGCCGTTCTCCTCGCAGATCCCGATCCATGTTAGCGCTACTGTAAAAACAACCATTTTGACCAACGCTCAATAACCAATCATGCCAACGCAATCCCGCCATTTGC
>NZ_JADNHZ010000003.1 GCF_015554145.1 Collinsella aerofaciens
GTAAAGCCGTTTGTCTCCACCCGCATAGCGGGTGGTTTAAAGCTGGCCGCTGCGCGGCCAGCAGACTAAAGTCTTGAACAAAAAGGCCCCCGCAAAGCGGAGGCCTTAGGCAAGGCTATGTCGAGGTGCAAGATTCGCGCTACTCGCAGAGCGAAAGGGCGGCCTCGTCGGCAACGACAACGCAGTTGGTGTGCAGCTGCAGGATCGAAGCCGGGCACTCGGGCGTAACCGGGCCATAGCACATGTCATGCACGGCCTGAGCCTTGGCCTCGCCGTTGGCGACGACCAGGATCATGCGGGCATACATGATGGTCTGGGTACCCATGGTGTAGGCCTGACGGGGAACATCGTCGATGCTGTCGAACAGGCGGCTGTTGGCCTGAATGGTGCTCTCGGTGAGGTCGACGCAGTGCGTGCCCTTGGAGAAGTGGTCATCGGGCTCGTTGAAGCCGATGTGGCCGTTGTTGCCAATGCCGAGCAGCTGCAGATCCGGGTAACCGGCGGCGGCGACGATCTTGTCGTACTCAGAGCAGGCAGCGGCGGCGTCGGGGTTGGAACCGTCGGGCACATGCGTGTTGTTCAGGTCGATGTTGATGTGATCGAAGAAGTTCTCACGCATGAAGTAGTGATAGCTCTGGGGATCGTCGTGCGAAAGGCCGCGATACTCGTCCAGGTTGTAGGTGCTGACCTCGGCAAAGTCGACGTCGCCCTTCTTGTACCAAGCAGCGAGCTGCTTGTAGGCACCGATCGGGGTGGAGCCGGTGGCAAGGCCCAGCACACAGTCGGGCTTGAGGATAACCTGCGCCGAGATAATATTGGCGGCCTTGCGGCTCATATCCTCGTAGTCTTTAGCTTTAATAATCTTCATTACGCGTCCTTTCTCGTACAAGAGAGGCAAGGCTCCCTTACAAGCACTTGCCCGCGGCCCGCGTCGGCCGCAACCAACGTGTGCGGCCACCAGGGCGAGGTCGCGTAATGTATGTGTCTCGTGTCTAACCGCGTCGAGGCCCCTGCCCGTCCACGGTGACCCAAAGCTGTTTAGCTTCGGACAAATCCCATCTTGCCACGGAGGGCGTCCTCTTTCAAGGGCACCCTCCGTAAACGTGTTTGAATTGTAGGCTAATGGCCACGTGCACTTGCTAGCGCTCGCGAGCAACGATGAGCTGGTCCATCTCTTCGACATGCACGCCAACGGAGCCCTTGATGCTCGAGAACTCAACGGAGTTGCACACCAAGATGGGAACCGTCACATCGTAGCCCTCGGCAGCAATTGCCTCGCGATCGAACTCAATGAGTACATCGCCCTTATGGACGATGTCACCCACTTGCGCATGTACGGTAAAGTGCTTGCCCTCGAGCTGGACAGTGTCCAAACCAACGTGGATGAGCACGTCCAAGCCATCGACCGTGTTAAGCGCAACGGCGTGTCCCGTGGGAAAAATGGCCTCGACCTTGGCATCAGCCGGTGCAATCACACGCGTTCCGGTGGGCTGAATCGCCACGCCCTGGCCCAAAAGGCCGGTGGCAAACGTCTGGTCATTTACCTCGGAGAGCGGAATGACGTCGCCCGAGATGGGAGCATCCAGCGTAAGGACCCGACCACGCATACCAAAAGACCTTAGGACTTTAGTGAACATGCTCCCCCTCGGACATACCAATCAATCAAAATAACCTTAACAGTTTACCACTTGGCACCGGTTTATGACCATTAGGGAAGTTCGCGCTTGACAACCTCGACGATGTCGTCGACGACGCGCTGGGTCAGCTCGTGCGTCTCGGCCTCGGCCATCACGCGGACCAGCGGCTCGGTACCGCTCGGGCGCACCAGAATGCGGCCGCGGCCGTCAAGCTCCTTCTCGGCAGCAGCGACGGCGTCCCAAATGGGCTGGCAATCGTCCAGACCGGCCTTGTTGTCGGAATGCACGTTGACGAGTACCTGCGGGTACTTCTTCATGATGCCGGCAAGATCGGTGAGGGTGCGGCCGGTGCGCTTGAGCACGGCCAGAAGCTGCAGAGCCGTCACCAGGCCGTCGCCGGTGGTGTTGTGCTCCAGGAAGATGATGTGGCCGGACTGTTCGCCGCCGATGACGGCGCCGTCCGCGAGCATGCGCTCCAGAACGTAGCGGTCGCCCACGGCGGTCTGGACCATCTCGAAGCCCTGCTCCTTCATAGCGATAGAGAAGCCCAGGTTGCACATGACGGTCGAGACAATCTCGGAGTTGGCGAGCTTGCCGCGAGCGGCGAGGTCAGAACCGCAGATAGCCAGGATGTAGTCACCATCGATCTCATTGCCCTCGCTGTCCACGAACAGTACGCGGTCGGCGTCGCCGTCGTGGGCCAGACCGATGTCAGCATGGGTGCGCAGCACGAGCTCGCGCAGGGGCTCAAGGTGAGTGGAGCCGCACTCAACGTTAATGTCCGTGCCGCAGTAATCGGTGTTGATAGCGTGCACCGTGGCGCCCAGGCGCTGCAGCGCGGCGGGCGTAGTCTGGCAGGAAGCACCGTGACCGCAGTCAACGGCAACGACCAGGCCATCGAGCCTCAGGCCATCAAGCGTATCGATGGCGTGGTCGACATATGCCTTGCGGGCATCCTTCATCTTGATGATGTGGCCCACGCCGGCGCCGGTCGGCAGCGTATCGGCAGCCATGGCTTCCTCGGACATGACCCAGGCGCTGATCTCTTCCTCGACAGCATCGGGAAGCTTCATGCCCTTGCGGCTAAAGAACTTGATGCCATTGAACTCCGGCGGATTGTGCGAAGCAGAGATGACGATGCCGCCGTCGAGCTCGTTCTGAACGGTGAGCAGCGCCACGGCAGGCGTGGGGATGACGCCACAGCAGTGCGGACGGCCGCCCTCGGCCATAATGCCGGCGGTCAGAGCGCTCTCGAGCATGGTGCCCGAAAGGCGCGTGTCGCGGCCGATGCAAATATCCGGACCAAGGAACTTGGTCGCCGCGCGGCCCAGGCGAAACGCGAGGTCGCACGAAAGATCGGCGTTGGCGACGCCACGGACGCCATCGGTACCGAAGATGTTCTGGGGCATAGGATTGCTCCTTCCCTAGCAGGCGATATGCAACCGCCCACCCTAGTCGAAAAAGAAAAGCGGGACCCGCCGAGGAATCGGCAGGCCCCGCTTGTACATTGTATCTCGAAAGGAGATAAAACCTTAGCGCTTGGAGAACTGGGGAGCGCGGCGGGCCTTCTTGAGGCCGTACTTCTTGCGCTCGACCACGCGAGCATCACGCGTAAGGAAACCGGCCTTCTTGAGGTCAGCACGGTAGTCGCCAGCGTTCAGAAGAGCGCGAGCGATGCCCAGGCGCAGAGCGCCGGACTGACCGGAGATGCCGCCGCCATCGCACAGAGCGATAACGTCGAACTGACCGGCGGTGTCGGTCACCTTGAAGGGAGCAAGGGCGTTCTCAACGAGCTGATGACGGCCGAAATACTGCTCGGCGTCACGCTTGTTGATGGTCACCTTGCCGGTGCCGGGGACGAGACGGACGCGGGCGACGGCGTTCTTACGACGGCCGGTACCCTGGTAGACAACGGTGTTCTCAGCCATCTTTAAGCCTCCAGCTCAATCTTCGTGGGGTTCTGGGCAGCATGCGGATGCTCGGTGCCAGCGTAGACCTTAAGCTTGGTCATCTGGGCACGGCCGAGGGTGGTCTTGGGCAGCATACCGCGAACGGCGCGCTCGATGACCTTCTCCGGGTGCTTCTCCATAGCCTGGCGGAAGCTCTCAGCCTTGAGGCCGCCGTTGTAGCCGCTGTGGCGATAATAGGTCTTCGTGTCGGCCTTGTTACCGGTAAGCTGGACCTTATCGGCGTTGATGACGACAACGAAGTCGCCGCAGTCGCTGTTGGGCGTGAACTGGGGCTTGTTCTTACCGCGCAGGATCATTGCGATCTGGGTGGCAAGACGGCCCAGGACAGCACCATCGGCGTCGACGAGAACCCAGTTGCGCTGGACCTCGCCCTGCTTGGCGTAGTGAGTCGATTTCGAAATCACTTAGACTCCTCCATGTACAGTACGTGTTGTTACAGAGATTCACGGGGCTCTGCAAGTAACCCGTCCATATTACCCCGCTCGCCGTACGAGTCAACAGGTATTTTGGCTCCGACCAGAGTTTCTGCACATGTCATCCACGAGCCGTGATTTTCCAGCTCTTTAGCTGTTGTCATTTTTTGAGGGTTCGCCGTCGCTAGCGTTCAACGAACTCTTGGATTTCCGCGAGCAGGCGCTTTGCCTCCTGACGGCCCTGGATATACAGGTCCAAAAGCTTTGCCGGATCGTGCTCGACATGGCCGACCTCGACCGGCTTTTGCGGAGCAACGACCAACGCACGGCCCTCGCGCTCATACTTCCACAGGTGCATGCGCTGAATGTTGTAGCGGTCGTGGCGCGTCTCGATAGCCTCGAGCAGATAGGGGTAGTCGGCATAACGCGCACGCGCGGCCGGCATAAACTCGTAGGGCTTTTTCTCGTACGAGCGGTCCTGCGTGACAATGACAACTGCGCGATCGAAGCCCGCCTCCTCGAGCACATGCTCGATGGGGACCGAATCGGCTACGCCGCCGTCGACGTATTTGTGCCCGTCAATCTCGACCGGCGGCGTCACCAGCGGCAGCGACGTCGAGGCGCGAACAGCGTCGAGGTCAAGTACGGCGCTTTTGACCGGCAGGTACGTGGCGGTTCCAAAGAGCATGTCCGTCGCGACGGCGTACATCTCGATGGGGCTCGCGTCGAACGTCTCGTTGTCAAAGGGATCCAGGCGGTCTTGGACGTCGTTGAAGATGAAGTCGTAACCCACAATGGAACCCGTGGACGCAAACGATGCAGCGCCCATGAATCGGCTGTCGTTGCAGAAAGCCAGGTTGATGCGGTTGGCGCGGCCGATCTGGTGCGACTTGTAGTTCACGCCGTTGAGGGCGCCGGCCGATACGCCATATACCGCCGGAATCTCGACGCCGGCCTCCATGAGAACGTCGAGCACGCCCGCGGTAAACTGCCCGCGAAAACTGCCACCCTCCAAGACGAGCGCGACCTTGCCGGCGTTCTTTGCCTTATCTTCTGCAGTCATATTGACCTCCTGCGATTGCGTTTTGGCCTTCTTCTACCCAGTTTTGGGATGGCGAGCGCGCAGGTTTTTCGAGGCGGCAGGTGAAGCGGAAAGTGTGTCCCAGTTTGAGGCGAGATTCCGGGATGCGCTTTCCGCTTGCGGCGTCATCCGGAAACTGCGTCCCAGTCTGAGCGCGGATTCCGGGATGGACTTTCCGCCTGGGCTGCCATTGGGAAAGTACATCCCACTCTGCGTCACTGAGGCGTTTTCTTAACGCCCGCGCCCTGTGTAGAGTTCGATTCTCCGCGGTTTGGGGAATCCGTTGATGGGTTGAGGCCGGGGCAAGACGCCCGATCGGCATCGCATCTATATCTAGCTGGGGCATTGCGCGGAGAATCCGCGTGTTCGCTTCGCGAACCCGCACCGGCTTCGGCCGCCTGCCGGCGTCCTCGCCCGCTCGCTACAAACGCTTCGCGTTTGCTTAACGCTCGCGCCCTGCGTAGAGTTCGATTCTCCGCGGTATCTATATGTAATAAAAAAGCAGGTAGAGACACTTCTCTACCTGCCTGTAACTATTGGTGGAGGCGCGGAGAATCGAACTCCGGTCCACGAAAGCCCCCTGATTGGCATCTCCAAGCTCAGTCGCTGGTTTAGTCTCGGACGCTTTGCGCGCAGCGACACGCTCGCGGCGTCCTAACCGGTTCGGTCTTAGCCCGCGCCATACCGATTACGTGCGCGGGAGCATTCCCCTAACATGACGTCGCGCCGGTGTCGGGGAAATCACCGGGTTGACGCGCCGCTATAAACTAAGCAGCGAGAGCCATAGGCTCAAAAGAAGAGTTGTTGTCAATTCAATTTGACGGTACCCCTGTTTAACGAGGCGAGGAGACCTCGGCTTGCTTCCTCTCTCAGAGCTATCGTGTCGAAACCAGTCGCCCCCGAATGTCGGGAAAGTCTGGATGGCATCGAGCGCGCTGGCACCCGATAGCCGTCGACTTTTCAAGGTACGCGCGAGGTGACCCCCGCTCGTGGATAGCTATCTTACCACGTTCTAAAGGTAGACAGCTGCTCTATGCACGAGCTGTGAAGACCCTAATGTGCACCACACTTCGCACTTTTGCTACCGGTCGCGTCACGTATATTTTCGCCAAGCAAAATTGACCCATCGAAAGGACCGTTATGGACACCAAGCAGCAACTCGTCAATGCCCTCGCAGGCCTGGGCTCAACCATTACCGAAGCTATGGATGTCATCGAAGGCTTTGTCCCCTGCGGACATCCCGCCCTCACGGTATCGAACGCACTCGTCGCGCTGGACGCTGACGGTGATGCAGCTCTCGCCCAGCAGCTTGAGACCGTCGAGGGCTTTATCGACCACGTGAGTGAGAACCGCGGCGTGGCCGCCTACCACGGCATCGAGGTCGAGCTCGCGGGTCCCAAAGCCGATCTGTTCGCAGCAATCCGCGAGGTAGGCACCCTTATGCAGACCGCGGGCGTCAAGAACACCCAGGTCAACGAGTGGGTCTACCGCAGTCTGGCAGCACTCGACAGCTCCGACGAAAAGGCAGCCGGGCAGCTCACCGAAGTCCCCGCCATCAAAGCTGCACTTGCCTAAAAAGGCCTGCACCCTGGCGGCTGCGGTACCGCCCGAATGCAGGCCATAAGCTCAATCGAAAACCCTAACGCAGGTATGCCTTCGCGTTGCTCAGGCTGTAGGCAATCGTCGAGCCATTGTGCAGCAGCGATGACGCTTGCGGGGTAATCGCGCCGGTAATGCCCAGTGCCAGGAGCGCCGAGTTGGTGAGCATCACCTTAGAATAGGAGCTCGTCAGACGGTCGATAAGCCCCTGACTCATGCGGCGCAGGCGCACGATCGCGGCGAGATCCGTATCGGTCAGGATGATATCGGCGACCTCCTTGGCGATGTCGCTTCCGCCACCCATCGCCAGGCCCACGTCGGCCAAACCGAGCGCCGGCGAATCGTTGACGCCGTCGCCCACCATGGCAACATGGCGCCCCCCGCTCTTAATGCGCTCCACATAGGCGTACTTGTCCTCGGGCAGCAGCTCGGCCTTAAACTCGTCAACACCCGCCTCGCGCGCGATGCGCTCGGCCGTGCGCTCGGAATCACCCGTGAGCATAACGACATGCTTGACGCCCAGCGCATGCAGGTCGGCAATGGCCTCACGCACGCCGGGTTTGAGCGGGTCCTCGATGCCGAGCACGCCGACGACCGTGCCGTCGACCGCCAGATACAGCGGCGACAAGCCCTGCATCTGGGACTCGATTTGCTCCTTAATGTCGGCCTCGAGCTGCGCGCTCTCGTCCTCAAACACAAAGTGTGCCGAGCCGATAATCGCGCGACGCCCTTCGATGGACGAAGCGATGCCGTGCGCCACGATGTACTCGACGGCGGCATGGCGCTCGCGGTGCTCGAGCCCACGCTCGCGGGCGGCGTTGACCACGGCACGCGCCACCGGATGCGGGAAATGCTCCTCCAAGCAAGCAGAAAGGCGCAGAACCTCGTCCTCGCTCCAGCCATCGGTGGTGAGCACACAGGCAAGACGCGGTTGCGCCTCGGTGAGCGTGCCAGTCTTGTCAAACACAATGGTGTCGGCCTTGGCAAACGACTCAAAGTACTTCGCGCCCTTGACCATAACACCCATCTTGGCAGCATCGCTCATGGCAGTCATGACGGCGACCGAACCCGTGAGCTTGAGTGCGCATGAGTAGTCGACCATCAGCGCCGCTGAGGTCTTGATGAGGCTGCGGGTGGTAAGCGCAACCAGGCCCGCGAGCAGGAAGTTCCACGGGACGATCTTGTTGGCGAGGTCTTCCATGTGCGACTGGCCCTCGGACTTGAGCGAGTCGGCCGTCTGCACGAGCGAAACGATCGAGCGCAGCTTAGTCTGAGCCGTATTGGCGCGCACGCGCACCAAGATGCCGCCGTCTTCCACGACGGTACCGGCGAACACGTCGTCGCCCACGCTGCGCTCGACGGCCAGCGGCTCGCCGGTCAGGGTTGCCTGGTTTACCATGGCGCTCCCCTGCTCGACAACACCGTCGATGCAAATGGACATACCGGTGCGCACGGCGACCAGATCGCCGGGCTCAAGCTCGGTGGCGGCAACGCTTACCTCGGTGTCGCCGACAACCTTTTGCGCCTTGTCGGGCACATCGAGCAGCGAGTTGATGAGCTCGTTTTCGCTCATGGCGCGGGTGTAGTCCTCGAGCAATTCGCCCACATTAAGCAGGAACATCGTCTGCCCCGCGGTGTCGACATCACGCTTGACGAACGAAATGCCGATGGCCGAAGCGTCGAGCACAGGAACGGTCAGGCGCGGCTGCGCCAGCTCATGAAGGGCAGCGCGCAAAAATGCCATGTAACCGGCCACGACAAACACCGCACGCAGAGGCGTCGGCAAGAACCAGCGGCGCGCGTAGTGGGCGCCGATAAGTGTGACAAGATCCATGACGAGCTTGTGCTTGCGTGGCTCAAGCTGCATCACGTAACCCGTCTTTGCGTCGGCAATGGCCTGAGCGTCGAGCGCACCGACGGCGGCCAGCACGGCATCGCGGCGCGGCTCGTCGTACTCGAGCGCCATCTGGCCGATGCGGCCGTAGACGCGCACCTTGCGCACACCATCGATTTCGCCGCTGAGCTTTAGAAGCGCGTCGAGATCGCTCTCTGGCACAGGACCCGCCAACTGGAGGCGGGTCCTGCCGGGGATCTCGCTGATAATCGAGAATCTCATAGTTTGTGCCTGGGAGCGCTACTCGGCTGCGTTGTCCGCGGCGGCCTCGCTCTGGGTGATGTAGGCCGCCTCGGCAACCATGTCGTCGACCTCGGCCTTGGCCTGCTCGACCATGTCCTGGTAGCCATTCTTGATGCGCATGCCGCACACAATGCCCTGCACGCAGGCATTCTTTACCGGAGCGCTGGTGAGCAGCTTGATGCCGGCCGTGCCAAGCAGAAAACCGCCACCGACAAGCAGGGTATTGAACGTCGACTTCTTCATGTTGCTTCTCCCTTTTGCCGCATTGGACGCGGCATGGTGCTTCAGCACCCGAGTAAACAAGTTTGCTCGAGCACGCTTTTGAAATATCTCAATTTTATCTAACTATCTAGGTCAGCCATGGCTAACCTTTTGAAAATTAGCGATGCGGAGTAACCGATTGTCAATGTGACAAAGGGACTGTCCCTTTGCCCCTTCTTACAACTGCCAGGTAGCTGCTTCCTTTTGCAGCGCCACCATGCGAGCGAATTCTCCGCCTGCCGCTTTGAGTTGTGCCGGAGTGCCTTGCTCGGCTACCACACCATCCTTGAGCACAACGATCTTATCGGCATTTTCTACCGTGCGCATACGGTGGGCAATAACGATAACCGTCTTACCTGCAAGCAGACGGGAGAGCGCCTGCTGAACCACGGTCTCGTTCTCCACATCCAAGCTCGCCGTCGCCTCGTCCAACAGCACGATAGGTGCGTCTTTGAGCAGCGCACGGGCGATAGAGATGCGCTGGCGCTCACCGCCGGACAGCTTGGAGCCGTTCTCGCCGATCATGGTGTCATAGCCCTGCGGCATGCGGCTCACAAACTCGTCGCAGTTGGCGGCACGCGCGGCAGCAAGCACTTCCTCATCGGTGGCATCGCGACGACCAAGACGGATGTTTCCCATCACCGTGTCGTCAAAGAGCAGCACGTCTTGGAACACAATGGCGTAGTCGCGCAGCAGCACCTCGGGATCCACGCTCGCAACATCCACGCCGCCCACGGTGACCGTGCCCGCAGTGGCATCCCAAAAGCGCGCGGCCAGGCGGCTCACCGTGGACTTACCGGAGCCCGAAGGACCGACCAGTGCCGTGACCTCGCCTTCCTTGGCGGTAAAGCTCACATCGGTAAGAACTTTCTCGCCGGCGCGGCCGTCCTCGCCCGCACCATAGCCAAATGCCACGTGATCGAACACCACATCGTGGCCTACGGGCTCAAACTGCTCGCTGCCCCGCGCCACGGGCTCTTCCATGATGGAACGCATGCGCTTGGCCGACGACTCGGCGGCAAACAGCTCGGACATCAGCATCAGCGCCTGATCAAAGGGCGCATAGATGCGGCTCACCATAAGCAGGAAGGCAAACATCACCAAAAAGTCGACCTGCCCGGAGGCGACCATCGCAGCGCCCGTGACCAACGTGGTGGCAATCCCCAGGCGCAGGATGGCAAAGGCGGAGTTGACCAAAAGCCCATTGGCGAGCTCGCCCTTGGTGGTCTCGCGCTCCTCGGCATCGATCACGGCGTTGAGCCCCTCAAGATAATGAGCCTCCTGGTTGGTGGCGCGGATCTCGCGCACGCAGTCGAGCGTCTCCTGGATCGCCTCGGTAACCTTGACCTTCTCGGCACGCACATGGTCGAACACCGGGGTCATGGGGCCGCGTGTCAGATACAGCACGGCAAAGGCCACGGGCACGCTCCAAAACGCCGCGATCGCCAGCTGCCAGCAAAAGAACAGCGACGCCACGAACACAATGGCGCTTGCGATGATGGCACCCCAAAGCTCTCCCAGCACGTGGCTGTAGGCGTGCTCCATGGCCTGGACGTCGCCCATGATGGTCTCGGTTAAATCGGCCAGATCACGACGGCCAAAAAACGACAGCGGCAGCTTGCGCAAGCGCTCGGCAATCTCCATACGCTGCTTGCCGCACTCCTCGTAAAAGATGCAGTAGGTGTAGTAATACTGCTGCCAGTTAGAGGCAAAGAGCAACACGAAAAAGACCAGGAGGCCGCCCACAATCGGCAGGGCATCCGGCAGGTCGGCACCGGTGGCGAGATGTTCGACAAAACCGGCCATGACCAGGAACAATAAGCCCATGCCGGCCATGGTAATGAGATTGGTGAGCGCGGTCCAGAAAATGCCGCGTTTTACGCCGGCGACGCCTTTATCGGATAGGAAATACTTCTTTTGGAATGAGGCGAACATTTAGGCCTCGCCTCCCTTCGTGACGGCGGCATCCGCGGCAGCAGTGATCTTCCAGCTCGCGGCCTGTTCGTATTCGGCCCACATCTTGGCGTATAGACCGTTTTGGGACAGCAGCTCGGCATGGGTGCCAGTCTCCTGCACGCTACCTTGGTTGAGCACCACGATCTTGTCGGCCCCCACCACGGTCGAAAGCCGGTGCGCGATCATAATGACTGTGCGACCCGCCGCCAGCTTGCTAAAGGCACGCTGGATGAGCGCCTCGTTCTCGGGGTCGGCAAACGCCGTGGCCTCATCGAGCACCACGATAGGCGCGTCTTTAAGGATCGCGCGGGCGAGTGCTACGCGCTGCACCTCGCCGCCCGAAAGATATGCTCCGCCGGCACCGAGCATGGTATTGATACCCTGCGGGAGCTTGGCCACAATGTCGTCGCACTGAGCTGCGGAGAGGGCCGCACGCACTTCGTCGTCAGTGGCCGCGGGCTTGGAGGCACGCACGTTATCGGCAAGTGTTTGCCGGAACAGCTGGTTGGTCTGGAACACGAAGGCAACCTGGTCCATAAGCTCGTGCGGGTCCATGTCGCGAACGTCCACACCGCCTACAAGCACTCGACCCGAAGAAACATCCCAAAAACGCGGGATCAGGCTGGCGCAGGTTGACTTACCGCCGCCCGAGGGACCCACCAGGGCGAGGGTGCTACCAGCGGAAACGCTAAAGCTCACATGATCGACGGCAGGCGCTTCGGCACCCTCGTAGGTAAAGCTTACATCCTCAAAGCGCACATCGCTGCCGATAGGGTGCTTGGGCTGGGCAGGCACGGAGAGCTGCTTGGAATCCATAACGCTTCGGATGCGCGCCAGCGAATCGGCACTCATCTGAGACGCCTCGCCCACAAACATGAGCTTGGTCATGGCCGTCGGCACCACGGCCGAAAAGATCGCGTAAAACGTGAAGTTGACCATAAAGTGCGCGAAGTCCGTCTCGCCCGGCGCCAACAGCAACGCCACGGGCAAAAGAAATGCCACGAGGCCATTGAGCGCGGTAAGGTTGAGCACCTGCGGGCCTCGGCAGAACGTGCCCGCATAGCTTTGCGCCATGTCGGCGTATTCGGCGATCGCATCGTGAAACGCCTTAAAGGAGTAGACCGTCTGCTGGAAGACCTTGACCACGGGGATGCCGCGCACGTATTCGGTGCCGGTCTTGTTCATCTTGACCAGCGCGCCCATGTAAGCCTTCATAAACTCGGCGCCCTTGCCGCTCATCATGGTGGCCATGGCGCAAAACGAAACGACGACCGAGATTAGGCATGCCGCACCCAAACGCCAATCGAGGGCGAAAAGCAGCACGAGCAGGCCCACGACCATGGCGGTGGCGCCGGCGATATCGGGCAGCATGTGTGCGAGCAACGTCTCGGTGGAGGCAGCGCATCCGTCTACGATACGGCGCAGCTCACCGGTGGCGTGCGTGTCAAAGTAGCCGAGCGGCAACTTGAGCAGATGCTCACTCGTGGTCTTGCGGATATTGGATGCGCAGCGAAACGCGGACAGGTGCGTGCACATGAGTCCCACAAAATAGACCACAATGCTCGCCAGGGCAAAGCCCACAGCCCACCAACCATACATCGCGATATTGGCGGCCTCGCTCCAGTTGGGCGCCACGGCGATAAGATCTCGCGCAACAAGCCAGATGCACACGTACGGGCCAAAGCTCAGCAGCTGCGAGAGCGCCGAGAGGGCCATGCCCAAATACGTTAGGAATTTACGTTCACCGGCATATGCAAGCAGCTCGCCGATGCCGCCACCTTCCTTTTTTGATCCCTTTGCCATGAGATTCCTTTCTAACGGCTTGAGAGTTAACCGTAAGAAACTTATCATGGGCGTGTTAGCCAAGGCACACAATTGGGCCAGACGTGGACGTTTTCGCAAATGAAGGGGACGCTTTTGAAAATGCGGCGGGCGGCAACCGATATAACCGAGCTCTACGCACCGCAGTTTGAGCAGTTTGGCTTGGAGTTCTCCGGCAAGGGCGCCGTCTTTACCGGTGAGGTGGCAAACGATCGGGCGCACGGACGCGCATGGATCATGCCCCTCTCCCCCACCTGCATCGTCATGGAGCATTTCATTACCCCGATGCACAACATGCACCTAGCCGAATACACGCCCGAACCGTACGCGTGCGTGAGCGAGGTCAGCGCGCCCACGCTCATGTGTATGCCCGAGGCTGGCATAACGCCTGCAAACCTCAAGCCGCTGCATGGACCGTGGCCGAACAGCGCGATCTGCAGCTTTGTCCAAGATAGCTGCGGTGAGGAGCTAAGCCCGCTGTTTGCAGGGCAGCTCTACCACTCGCGCTCGGTCCTCTTTTTGCCTGGATATTTTGACGAACTGGAGCACCGCTATCCCACCGAGTTCGCGGGGGTCTTTGAGGCGTTTGCCGAGTCATGGCACGAGGAGGCAGCGTCTGCCATCTGCCACACACTACACCGAATCAACGAGGACCGCGCTCGCGCCGTAGGCGGGCATGTCTATATGCGAGGCATCGTGGAGGCTATGGTCGCCGAACTCGCATGCTCACGCGCGGCCCACAGGCAAGCGCAGCAAGCGGCAGACACACGCGTCAGCATAACCATTGCCGAAGAAGCAACGGCAATGATTGAGCGCGCGCTCGACAAAGGCAGGCGTGTGGGTATCAACGAGGTGGCCGAGAGGCTCTACACAAGCCGCTCCAAGCTATGCGCCACCTTTAAGGCCCAAACTGACGAGTCCCTGGGTGCCTACATTCGCAGACGCCGTATGGAGCGAGCACAGGACCTTTTGGCAGACAGCTCGCTCACGATAGCGCAGGTGGCAGAGCGTCTAGGCTACCCTCAGCAGGCCGCCTTCGCCCAAGCCTTCAAGCAACACACCGGCACCACCCCCACCACCTGGCGCTCCCAACATATATAAAGAATGAGGGCGCCATCGGCGCCCTCATTCACCAAATTCAATCCAGCCCGCCTGACCCGAACGGCCGAGTCGTCACGGAACCGAGGGGCCGGGCGCAGGGCCTTGCCTCTCAATGAGTTCCGCACGAACAGGAGGCGCCAGTGGCGCCTCCGTCGTGAGTCAGGACTGTCCGAAATTGAGAGGCAAGGCCCTGCGCCCGGCCCCTCGGTTCCCGTTTACGAGAGCGACGTTCTCAGCAACTCGTTGAAGAGCTTGGGATTACCCTTGCCGCGGCTCGCCTTCATACACTGGCCCACCAAAAAGCCGATGACCTTCTGGTTGCCGTCACGATACTGCTGCGCCTGATCGGCACAGTTTGCCAGCACCTCGTCCACGATCGGCTGCAGCGCGCCGGCATCGCTCACCTGACGCATACCGCGCTCGTCGACGATCTTGTTGGGATCGTCACCGGTCTGGGCCATGGCCTCAAAAACCTCGTGCGCCTGGTTGGAGCTGATGGCGTCGGTCGCCAGCAGCTTAGCCAGCGCTGCTACCTGAGCCGGCGCGATACCGGACTCGACGAGCGACACGCCTGCCCCCTTAAGGTAGGCGATCATCTCGTTGACCAGCAAGTTTGCGACCGTCTGGGCCTCCTTGCCAGCCATACCAGCGGCGGAGGCCTCAAAGAAATCGGCAAACTCGGGGTCGCCGGCGATCTGCTCAGCGTCGGCCGCCTTAATGCCAAAGTCGGCCTCAAAACGGGCGCGCTTGGCATCGGGCAGCTCGGGAATCTCACCTCGGCAGCGGTCGATGAACTCGTCGTCCAGATCGAACGGCGCCAGATCGGGGTCGGGGAACAGACGATAGTCGTCTGCCGTCTCCTTGACGCGCATGACCACGGTGCGCTTGCGGCTGGGCTCCCAGTGGCGGGTCTCCTGATAGATGATGCCGCCCTCCTCGAGTACCTCGGCCTGACGGCAAATCTCGTAGGCAAGGCCGTCATGCAGGCTCTTAAACGAGTTGAGGTTCTTGAGCTCGGTCTTGGTGCCCAGCTTGGTCTCGCCGCGGCGGCGCAGGCTCACGTTGCCGTCGCAGCGCATGGAGCCCTTCTCCATGGAGCAGTCCGAAATGCCCAGCGTCACAAAGATGCGACGGAGCTTTTCCATAAACAGACGCGCTTCCTCAGGCGTGCGCAGATCGGGCTCGGTGACGAGCTCAATCAGCGGCGTGCCGCAGCGGTTGTAGTCGACGAGCGATTCGGCCGCGGCGGTAATGCGGCCCTCGGCACCGCCCACGTGGACCATCTTGGCGGCATCCTCCTCCATGTGGATGCGCAGGATGCGGATAGGCACCGTGTAGGAACCGTCCTCGCGACGCTCGGGCATCTGCAGGTTGGACGCGTCATAGCTGGCCAGATGGCCGGCGTGCTGATTGCCCTCGCGCATGGTCGACGTCATGGACGTGGACAGGCCCTCGGCGTTGGCCGAAGCGCTTGCCAGGCTCTGTGCCTCGGCCTCGCCAAACGCGCAGTCGGGGCGCTCGGCGGCACCACGACCGGTCACGTCCAGGTCCAGGTGGCCGTACATGGCAAAAGCGACCGGACCTTGCGTGGTCTGGAAGTTCTTGGCCATATCGGGATAGAAGTAGTGCTTGCGGTAGAACATCGAATGACGCTGGATCTCACAGTTGGTGGCGAGACCGGCCTTGACGATGCTCTCGATGGCGCGCTTGTTGGGCACCGGCAGGGCGCCGGGCAGGCCCAGGCACACCGGGCACACGTTGGCGTTGGGCTCGTCATCGTGGCTGAGCCTGCAGTTGCAGAACATCTTGGTATCGAGTGCGGTGAGCTCGGTATGGATCTCCAGGCCGATCACGGCCTCCCAATCCTGCAGGACCTCGGAAAGCTCCTTCATTACAGCTCGCCTCCCTTCCCGGCAAAATCGGGCGCGACGGAAAGCGCGGGCGCACCCGTGGCGGCATCGGCAAAGCCGCGCTCCAGGGCGCGGGCAAATGTGAGCAGCTGACGGTCCTTAAAGGCCGGACCAACCAGCTGGGCTGAAACGGGCAGCTTGCTGTCCTCGCCCAAGCCCAGCGGCACCGAGATACCGCCGTTGCCGCAAATGTTGAGCGAAATGGTGTACAGGTCGGAGAGATACATCTGCGTGGGGTCGCTGATCTCGCCAAACTTAAAGGCCGTACGCGGCGAGGCGGGCATGAGGATGGTGTCCACCTTGGCATACGCGGCGTCGTAGTCCTGCGTGATGAGCGTGCGGGCCTTTTGCGCGGCATAGTAGTACTTGTCGTACACGCCCGAGCTCAGCAGGTAGGCGCCGAGCATCTGACGGCGCTTGGCCTCGGCGCCAAAGCCGTGGGCGCGCGAGAGCGAGCTCTGGTCGGAAAGGTTGGCGCAGCCCTCCTCCTGATAGCCGTAGCGAATGCCATCGAAACGGGCCAGGTTGGAAAACGCCTCGGCCGGACCGATGACATAGTAGGCGGCGATGGCGGCGTCCAGGTGCGGCAGGTCGACCTCGACCAGCTCGGCACCCTGGTTCTGCAGTTCCTGGGCGGCACGCTCAACAGCGGCCTTGACCTCCGGCGTCAGGCCCTCGGCCTCCATAAACGCGGGAATGATGCCCACGCGCTTGCCCTCGATGCTGTCGTTGAGATGCTCGGTAAAGTCGACGGCGCAATCCTGGCTGGTACAGTCATACGGATCGTGGCCCGCGCCGGTAAGAGCGTTCATGGCCAGCGCGACATCCTCGACCGTGCGGCCGAAGGGGCCAACCTGGTCGAGCGACGAGCCAAAGGCCACAACGCCGTAACGGCTCACGGCGCCATACGTGGGCTTAAAGCCCACCACGCCGCACAGCGATGCCGGCTGGCGAATGGAGCCGCCGGTGTCCGAGCCCAGCGAGAGCGCGACCTCGCCCGCGGCGACGGCTGCAGCGGAGCCGCCCGAAGAGCCGCCGGGCACGCGCTCGGTATCCCAGGGGTTGTTGGTGCGGTGGAACGCCGAGCTCTCGGTGGAGCTGCCAAAGGCAAACTCATCCATGTTGGCCTTGCCCATGGGCAGGCAGCCGGCATCGAGCATGCGCTGGACGCAGGTGGCGGTGTAGACGCTCTGGTAGTCCTCGAGCATACGGGAAGCGCAGGTGGTGCGCGTGCCCACAAGGTTCATGTTGTCCTTGATGGCCAGCGGCACGCCCGCGAGCGGGGGTAGGGCCTCGCCGGCAGCGCGACGGGCGTCGATTTTGGCAGCAGCCTCAAGCGCGAGCTCGGGCGCCACCTGCAGAAATGCTTGGACTCCGCCCTCGCGCGCCTCGATGGCCTCGAGCGAGGCCTGCGCGACCTCGGTAGCAGAGAAATCGCCGGCGGCAACGTGCTCGGCTAGCTGCGCGGCCGTGAATCGATCGAGATTGAGCTTCATTACTCGCTCTCCCCCTCTCCCAAAATGGACGGCACGCGGAAGTAGCGGTCGCGCGCGCTGCCGGCGTTTTCGAGTGCAACGTCGAGCGGCAGATCGCGCTCGGGCTCGCGCAGGTCGTCGCCCATCACGTTGGACAGGCTTCCGATGGGATGGAACGTGGGCTCCACGTCGGGCAAGTCATATTGCAAGACGGGCTCGAGCATCTGGACGGCGTCGTTCATGTAGGACGTCATCTGGGTGAGCTCGTCATCGGTCAGTGCGATCTTTGCGTACTCGGCGATGCCGCGCACGTCTTTCTCGCTGAGTGCCATAGGCGCTCCCTTCCGCATAACAGATAAACCGCTCTAGTATACAAGGCAACGCCACTTGGAGCAGGTGCTTTACCTAAATGCAGCGAAAACGTAACGAGGGCGGCGAACTGGCAGGCGACGGGCTGGCGATTCTGCAGCGAAAACCGCGCCGTCCGTAGCGAAAACCGTACTGCCCGCAACGAAAACCGCGCCGCCCACAGCGATAACCATCACAACATTCGACGCTTTTCGCCAAAATCGAGATTTCCATCGAATGTTGTGATGGTTTGGAAGTCCCGACCACCACAAAGGTGCCTGCCCCCTTTGTGGTGGTTCTGGAGAATGTCTTATGCCGAGGCCTTGGCCTTGCGGCGCTTGCGGACCGCGTGGATCACGATATCCAGCAGCAACAGCACAATGGCTATGACCACGATAAGCACGGCAAACTCGCGCTTGCCCCAGTGGCGGCCGGCCAGCGACTTTTGCTTGTCGACGTCCTTCTTGTTGTACTTGGTGCGCACGCAATGCACCAGCAGGCGATGGTCGTTCACGCCGTAGGGCGTGCAGGTGACGAGCGTCACCTTGTCGGCGCCGGGCTCGATGGTTAGCGACTCCATCTCCTCGGGCAGTACCACCTCGGAATCCACCATCTTGTAGGCGAGCGTCTTGTTCATGGTGTGCAGCAGCACCAGGTCGCCGGGCTTCAGCGAATGGATGTCGTCGAACATGCTCAGGTTACGCATGCCCGAGTGCGCGGTGAGCACGCAATGCGTCGAGGTGCCGCCCACCGGCAGGCTCGTGCCTTCCAGGTGGCCGACGCCGGCCATAAGGACTTCTTCGCTCGTGCCGTGGTAGATGGGCATGCTCACGTCGATGGAAGGGATCTCGACCCAGCTCATCATGGGGTCGCGGTCAAAGATGAGCTGCTGGGCGTAGGGCTCAATCTGGTCGGCGGGGAGCTCGGTGGCCTCGCCTGCCAGCTGCTCGTTAAAGGAGCGCGCCTGGAGCAGGATGAGCTCGCGCTCCTCGGCAGACAGCGCGTCCACGGTGCTGGACACCGTGCTGATCTGGTTGAACACGCCCGAGGCCTCGAGCCGGTCCAAGATCCACGGCCAGGTCATAAGGCCCACGCCAATAAGGATGATGACGATAGTGATGAGCCGGTCGGCCCAGCGCGGCAGCCGCTTGCGGCGGCGCTTGGGCTTTGGTTGAGGTTTGGGCTGAGGGCTTGAGCCACCGTTGTCCGCGGCGTTATTGCCCTTCATATGTTTGGCGCCCTGCACCATCACCGGTCACTCCTCTACAACTCAAGTTGTCTAAACAAATAATAGCCGATTAGCGAGCTTCCGCACCGGACAACGCAGTCTGGCAGCATTGCGCAGCGCGAGTTGGGCGCGAGTTGGGTCAGCATTTGGGTTTTCAAAATGTCCCGGATCGGCGGAGCGATTCGGGATACAATGTCTGTAGGAAACGACGCACCCCGCGTAAGTGATCGAAAGCGCGGGCGACCAGTTTCCGGTGTTGTTAAATGCCCGGGCCTCTAACCCCGGGCATTCTTATTTGCGCTTGCGGCGCAACTGCCTTCTACCGTCCGCACCGCGCGTGCGCCTACGGACCTTAAACCGAACCTCATACGAGTCAAGAAACGCGATGACGAACGAGCCCACCGCCGCGAGGGCGGCGAGCGCGTTAAGGAATTTCAGCATTTGGGGACCTCCGATCGAGTCGTCGGCCGCCCGCGCACAGGATGCGTCGCAAAGCCATTTTACTGCGAGCGCATGCATTCGCAGCTGGTAAACGCGATTTTGACAAACATTTGTTCGATAGTTACAAACACGATTCCTCGTCCAGCAGAGCCTGGCCGCATTGTCCGGGTTTGCCCGACGTGTTTGCGTTTTCAAAATATCCCGGATCGGCGGGGTGATTCGGGATACAATCTCAATAGAAAACGACGCACCCCGCGTAAATGTTTGGGAGCGCGGGCGGCCTAGTTTTCAGTTTTTGTTAAATGCCCGGGATCCGACCCCCGGGCATTCTTATTTGCGCTTTCGGCGCAAATGCCGTCCACCGTCCGCACCGCGCGTGCGCCTACGGACCTTAAACCGAACCTCATACGAGTCAAGAAACGCGATGACGAGCGTGCCCGCATCGGACGATGGAGGCTGACTGCGTTATCCCAAAAAGAACGGGGCAGACTCCAGTGCGGAATCTGCCCCGAAAAGAGAATGGCAAAGCAAGAACGTCGATGGACGAGAAAAGTGTCCGCAAGTCTCATGGCCATCACATCCCACCCGCCAAAGGAATGGATGAGCGAGCGTTACTCCTGCTCGGACTCCTCGGCCTGCTTACGGCTGCGGATGAGGTGCGCCACGCCGATGCACAGCACCGCGCCACCAGCGATCCAAGTAAAGGTCACGCCGTTAAGGCCGGTGAGGGGAAGGCCGACAGATTTGGTGTTGCCGACGGTGATGGTGACCAAACCGGTGGCACCATCGATGCCGTTTTTAGTTCCGGTCAGCTTGTTGTCACCGGCAGAGTTGTCAAGCTCGCCAACGGCAATATCAGTGCGGCCCGTTTCGGAAACCGTCGCCGCAAGATTCTTCACCTTCATGCTCGTTTTGTCATACATCGGGCTGATGGTGAAGGTGAAGGGGTCGGCCGTGGTTGGGTACTTGGCATGGTCGGGGGTCTCGATCTCGGTCACCTTGTAGGAACCGGCGTCGAGGCCGGAGACGGAGATCTTGCCGCCTTTGTCGGACGTGAACTTCACACACTCGGGAAGGTTTTTAGTATCGGTGACGGTCACGAGCTGACCCTCGACGACACTGACGCCATCAACAGTACCCTCCGTCGAGGCAATATACTGGTTTTCGGTATTCGTGTCCGCGGACTGGATGGTGAAGACGGCGTTCTCAAGGCCCTGCTCGGTGCCCTGGTCGACCTTCTTGAGGTTGAGCTTGAATGCGAAGTCGGCAACGGTGTCCTCGATCGTCTCGCCCGTGCCATCGCCATACGGGTTGTTGGAGTACTCAAGCTTAACGGTGTTGGGGTTGCCGCCCTTCTGAGTATTCTCAGTAGTGTTACCAATCACGGCATTGCCGTTGAGCACCGCCTTGTAGAAGACGACTATCTGAGTACTGGCGTCTACCTTTGAAATCTCCTTGAGATACTTACCGTTCTCTCCCGCATTAACTTTAATAGCCAAGGTGGTAGTTCCATCATCATTGGCGGTTGGCTGCACAGTAAAGTTCTCTGTAATGTCGGTATATTGATCATTGTTGTTCGAATCTTTGTTTACAGCAAAAACTTGAGTTTGGCCATCAACATAGCTGAGTCCCTTGGAAAGGGTGTCAGTGAACATATAGGTATAGCTGTCGTAAGTAGCGTAGTTGCTGGCGATCGTGCCGGTAAGCTTATAGTTAACCTCCTGGCCGATCTGCGAATCGGCGACGACATCCCAATCTCCAACAGGCACGGTCGTGAGGCCTTCCATCGCCTTGTTATCATCAAGAATCTTCTTTTCAACCGTGGGGACGCTCTTCTTAGGGGTAATTTTCACAGTTGTGCTCGTACCGTCAATAACAGCGTACACCGGAGCTGAATAAGCATCGGTCGACTTGTCCCCGGGCTTCACCGTCGTATTAGTGAGGAACAGCCAGTAGCCGGCGTCAAGATTGGAAAGAGACGGCTGTGCGGCAGACGTCTTCTGCCACGTTGCATTGTCCTTCAGATTGTCGGCGATCATGCTCAGAACATTATCGCTTGCGACCTGAGAAGTGTTCCCAGTCACGCCTGACTTCTCGTTCAGCCAATCAGCGGCATCCTGGGCAGTCGTTTTGTTGTAGGTAGGCTCTATTTTCTGAATTGCACGAACAACTGCGTCCTTAATTGCCTTTTGCTCCGTCTCGTTTGCGCCCGCCCACTGAATGTTCTTTACAGTGGAGCCATTTACGTCAGCAGCGAAGATTTGAATGCCCTTATAAGTCGTTGATCCAGCGTAGTCACCGTAATCGAACGTAACGGTCGTGTTGCCCTCAGCAAACGCCATGGTCACCGGGGCCATGACTCCGCCGAAGCTCAGCGCCGCCGTGAGGCCGGCGGTTACTGCCAGGCGTGCGATGTTCTTGCTCATGCTCATCTTCTTTTCCTCTGCTTTCTGCTTGAAGTCCGTTTGATCTAAATCCATCTGTCTGTGTCTTAGCATCTACTTCGCTACGTCTCGCCCCGCTCTCGGTGGGGCTGCCAGCTACTTTTTATGGTTGCCACCTCCCCGCTTGACCAGGAGCGCGACCACGATGAGCGCGGCTCCAGCGACCGCTGCGGCGGCCGCGGCGTACATTGCCATATCGCCAGTCGAGGGCATAAAGCCTCCGGTGGTAATGCTAGGGGGTGTGCCGGTGGGCGTGTTGATGAGCGACGCCTCCAGGCTGCCCGTCGACCCGTCCGCGCTGTCGGCACGCAGGGGCGACTCGGCCGTGATGGTGAGTTTGGGCTTGGCGGCGGCCACCTGGTCGACGTCCAGGCCCTCGGCCTTGACCGTCACGGAGCGCGTGCCCTCAAAGGCGGTGTAGCCCTTGGGCGCCTTGAGCTCGCGGACCTCCAGCTTGCCCGAGTCCACGCCCGAGACGGTCACGCGGCCGTCCTCGCCCGTGGTGACGGTGGCCTTGCCCTCCGCATCCCACGTGCCATCGGCCGCCAGTGTGCGGCCGCGGTCGTCGGCGATGCTCAGGACCGCCCCGGCAAGCGGCTTGTCGCCGTCGCTGCCGCGCTTGGTGAGCGCGAGATCCCAGGTGTAGGCGCACGCATCGTCGCTCGGCGTGCGGGTGAAGCCCGCGTCGCCGGACTGGTCGGCAAAGGGAGAGCGCGGGTAGCGCAGGTAGACCTCGTTGGGGTTGCCCTTCGCGATGCCGTGGTTGCACGCGCTGTTGAGCGGTGCGTTGTACACGGCGACCACGCGGACGCCCGCGGTGAAGGCGTCGGCCCCGCCGAGCGCGGCGATCAGGTCGCCGGTGCGCACGGTGAAGGTCTTGCCGTCGGCCGCTACCTTGGTGGCGCACTGGGCCGTGATGTCGGTCCAGCCCTTCGCGGGCTCGGTGCCGACGCGGCCGTCCTTGTCGGCCGAGACGGCGTCAAAGCCGCCGTCCGCGCCCGTCGCCACGTACACGCGCATGCTCGCGGTCACCTTGGAGGGGTCGAGCCCCGCGCTCATGGTGTCGACGAACCGCACCGTATAGGTGTCGTAGGCAGCAAGGCCCGCCGGGACCGTGGCAGAGAGGCGCCAGTACAGGTCGTCGGCGACCGTGGCGTCGGCGGCCTTCTGCCATGCGGCGGTGCTGTCCTCCAGCACGTGCTTGGCGACCTTGGGCGTCGCCGCCTTGGGCTTGACGGTGACGGCGCTGCCGCCCACCAGGGCCATGATCGGCGCGGTGCCGGCCTCGCCCTGGGCGATGGCGTCGTCGTCGGCGACGATGAGCCAGTAGCCGCAGGGCAGCTCGGCCGTCGTGCCCGCGTTAAGGGCCACGGACACGGCGCCAGAGCTCTGGAGGGAACGAGCGAGCTGTGCGCTCAGCGCGCTCGTAAGGTGGGAATCGGAGTTGAGCCACTCGGCAGCTTCCTGCGCGGTGGTCTGGGAATTGGGCATGCCGGCGCTGTGCAGCACGGGCAGCGCGGCGTCGCGCACGGCGTCGCTTGCCCAGGCGAGGTCGGTGGCGATCTTGGCGTCGCCGTCGCCGTCGACGACGTTGGCGCTAAAGATCTGGTAGGCGTCGTAGCTGCGCGCTACGTTGCCGCTCACCGTGATGGAACCGGTCGAGGTCGGCGCGGCCTGCGCGGAAGCGGGGAACACAACCGCGCAGGTGCCGATCAGGAGGGCAAGCAGCGCAAACAAGATCGGGAAGGAGCAAACTTTCTTATTCACGACGCTCGCCTCCCTTCGCATTCGCCTTGCGACGAATGTGCATCCAGGCCGCAGCAGCGCAAAGCACCGCCGCGCCGGCAAGGTAGGTCAGCGTGATGCCCGACATACCGGAAAGGGGCAAAGAAGTGGAGTAGGTGTTGGTGAAGGTGGGGGTGTCAGTGTCGGTGAGCTCGTGGTCGGCGCCATCAGCATCTTTCCACTTGCCATCGGAGCCAACGGTTCCCTTCCTGTAGGTCACCTTACGGTTGATGGTTCCTTTGGTATTGTCCGTTGCAACAACCGTAAGCTTGTAGACCGACTTGTCGAACTTGTAGTGCGAGAAAAGCGAACTCTCATCCTTCTCGCGCACATAGTACGTGAAGGTCTTGGAAGCGCCACGGCCGGTGGTGCCCCCGCCCTCGAGCTGTTTCAACTCATAGTTGACTGCTTCAAACGGTAGCGTCTGAGTCTTGTCACCATCAATCTGAGTCTTTACCGTCTTGGCTTTCTCGAAGGCCAGATTATCCGCAAACTCGAGCGTAAACTCCTTCATCTCGCCACCCTTAACGACCTTAGTCGCCTTGGGAGTCCAGGAGCCGCTGGAGGTGTACGGAGTGTACTTGTTGGTGAAGGTCTTTCCCGCGTTGGAGTCGATAATCGAATAATAGCCTTCGCTGTCTCTTTCCATAGTGCCCAGCGCTTTTGTTGTATCTCCGGAGCGCCCGGTCGCACTCACGCTTGTAATCGTATAGTTATGGACGTAAAGCGGAACGTTCTGACTTGAATCATCCTTCTTCGGCACATTCATGAGCAAAGTTTCGTTGTCCGTGAGCTGCACCTCGATCTCGTACACAGTGTGGTCGTACTCAATGTCAGAGTCTCCACCGGTCTGTTCGACCAAGTAGTATGTAATCTTGTTAGCCACAACAGTCTTATCTACGAACTGTTCACCAAGGTCAAACGTAATGTTACCTTCAGCGTCATTCTTGGCAGACCCGACTAAGGTGCAGTCACCATCGCTGAAAGAGTCATTTTTCCAAGAAGGCGCCGTCGCAGTATCCGAATCCTTGCGATAAACCGCGAAAGAAAACTGATCTTTTGTGAGCATTTCTTCTTTTTCGGTTTGCTTATTTTTCAGCGCCTTTGACGCCTTTAGCTTAAGGCTTGGGTAGACGTACGTATCCGCAGGCACGCCTAGGTACAGGTCGCCGTTCGACATGATGCCGCCGCCATGGTCCCAGGAATAGTTGCCCGTGATGAAGGTTGTAGCAGCCGCCTGTGCATTATTTGCTTCAGCGTCGCCAACATGAACATCCGAAGTCAATCCGATACTCCGATAAATCTGCACGCCGCCATCGGCAGGAATTTTTATAGCTTCATTGAGCTCTTTGCTTCCCAAATACTTGGCGTCTCCGCCGCCGAGCATCTTGCCGATTATTGCCGCAAGCGGTTCCTTATGGCCATCCTTTGCCGCAAGGAAGAAATCGGCATGGCCGTTCTTGCGGAACTTCTCCGAGTTGTATGCATCTTGATCTTGATTCTTTTCGCTACCGCCACTTGAAAGATGGGGCTTGCCTTCATTACCACTGTTAGTTGCCGGATCGTAACCGTTGGCATTCTGCTCATCGCCATCAGCATTTTGCTCATCGCCAGCAGATATATTGCCAAAGATTGCAGTGCCGTCAGTGTTCGTCACCAGCGTCTTGCCCGTCGGGCAGACTGCAACGCCACCACCATAGCCACCGGCGGTATTGCTGCTAATGTACGAGTTGTATACAAATAATCTACCAGCAGTATATTCCTTACCCGCATTCGAGTTTCCCTGGACGAAGATACCGCCACCGCCCCAGTCAAAGCGAGACATGCAGTGATTGTTTGTGATGTAGACTTTACTCTCTTCAGTGCCGTTAATCATCGCGTCAACCATCTGGCCCACTCGAATGCCGGCACCTTCAGATCGGTAGCTCACGTTAGAGGCAATAATTCCTCCCGTGATATTCAGCCACGCCATTCCTAAGCGAGACGCTTGGTCATTCCGTTCGACATCGGTAACGTAAACGCCACCACCAGCTTCTTCAGAATAATTGCCAGTAATCTGGCCACCGGAAATGGTGACATGGGCGCCGTTATTGGCAGCAAGCCCAGCGCCGCCATGGTCACCCCAGCCATCGTGGCCGCAGAACTGAACCATTCTATTATTCGTGATATAGCCACCAGAAACGGTCACGATGCCGCCCTTGGCCATAATGCCGCCACCGAGTCCCGCGTTGAGTGTGCTATTACCGGAGATTATGCCATTAGTTATGGTGACCTCGGAATAACGGGCATACACACCACCGCCACTATAAGCGCTGTTGCCGGCAATTACGCCGCCAGTCAGTTTAAGGGTCGAGGCGACGCCCTTCTCGTTGGATACCATAATGCCCGCGCCGTCACCCGAACCGGAAGCGCCGCAAACGTATCCGCCGCTCATGTTGACAGTAGAGCCGTTCTCGGCATAGATGAGGTTGCCGATTTGGCCATCTTTCTTTTGCGTGAGCACTCCGCTTTCAAAATTAAAGTGGCCGCCATTGAAAAGGTTGACGAGCCTTAACCCAGGAGCTTTGGTATCACTGCAAGCCACAATGGCACCCTTGATACCAGCCTCATACGCTTTAAGAGTTTCGTTTGTAACGGTTCCGCTTGCGACCGATTCGGTTACGTAATAGGTAAGCTTGGTCGGGATGTTAGAATCGCCGTACTCCATTGAAGCGAGATTGCCACATTTGTTTTCTTGATTAGCCTGGATCTCTTTTGCGGCAGCTTGCTGGCCGTCCTTGACGGTCAGCGTCGCACCGCCGGTGATATTGAACAGAGGCTGATTTGAACTCGTATGCTTAATCTTATGGCCGTTTAGATCCAGCGTGATTTTGCTGCCGTCCTTGCTAAGCGTGATTGTCTCGCCGGTCTCGACATCATTCATAAGCTTGAAGCTAGCAACACCGCTTGCATTCGCCAACTTGGTTTTTAAATCGTCAACGTTTTTTATCTCGTCGGGCGCCGCTTCGGTTTGCTCGCCTTCCGTGGCCGCCATCACAGCGTTACCATCTGCCGGCTCGTTATCTTCGACCTGCAGCGTACCCTCAGGTTGATCCTCAGCCTGATTCTGCTCAACGTCATTTGAAGAGCCAGTCTCATCGGCCTCGGCGTCGTCACTATTCTGGTTTTCGGTATCCCCGTTGTTGGTGTTTTCTACATCAGTAGACTCACTTGAGGAACCCCCCCCCATCACAGTTTCCTCGGTAGGAGCTGCCTGGGCATCGTTGGCAATGGCCTGCGAGATCGGGGGCATGACGAGCGACAGTACCAGGCTCAGCACGGATGCTCCGCACAAAACGCCTGCCAGTACACGGCGCGTCGCTTTTTTACTCTGCTTAGATTTGTCTGAATTCGCTTTCATCGATGTCTCCTCCCCAAGAGACCGCGATCTTGCTCTTTCACCATCAAACGTATCTGCGCAATCTGTAATTGCGCTCGTTTAGTAATGCGATTATAACGATTGTTTAAACATCTGAGCAACAAAACCGACATTTTTGTAGCGAGTTCTCAATTCTCTTGACATTTGCTCAGATTTACCTTCGTTTATTCGCTATCTATTTTTTGTTTCTGCTGGTAATTTAGTTGCCTATTATTTTTTAATGGCATTAGATTTATTTGCACAACATTTTGCTCAAGAGCAAACATCCTGTGAACGGTCGAAAATCGACCGTGAGCGGTAGGTCATTAACCGGGATGAATATCCTACCAAATTGATGAGAATATCTTTAACCCATCGGTGATTAGAAGCGTAATGTTCATACAACCAAATTTGAATTTGCGCGCAGTTTTTAGGTATCAATTCGCCCAAATCGCCTGAGGCCGCCACAAAGGTGCCTATTCCCTTTGTGGTGGCTCTCCCCCGGCGCTACAGCAGATGTTCCTCGATAAAGATCGCGATGCCGTCTTCGTCGTTGCTCGCGGTTACAAAATCGGCGGCGGAGCGGGTGGCATCGCTGCCGTTTGCCATGGCCACGCCCACGCCGGCGTCGGCCACCATGCAGGTGTCGTTATCGGCATCGCCAAACACGCAGATCTCCTGGAGCTCCATGTCGTTGAGCTCCGCCACGCGCACAAGGCCGCGCGTCTTGGACACGCGCGGATCCATGAACTCGTAGAGCCGCTGCGTGGTTTGCAGAGCCGCCGCCTTAACAGTGTTATCGGCAAACGTCGATGCTCGCTCAATCACCCGCGGCATTACCTCGGGCGCCATGGTAAACATCACCTTGGGCTGCGGCTCGCGCAAAAACTCGGCAAAATCGACCACCTGGTAGGGCACACCGTCGACGCGCGACAGGTGCTCGACGCACGCGTTGCTCTCGGGCACGTAGAACACGCCGTCTCGGGGGCAGACGGGTGTTGCCGGAAGGTCCGCCATGTGCTTGCAGATGCGTGCGATGGTCTCGCCCGGCAGCGGATAGCTCAGCTCGTTGATGTCGTGCGCGCGGTCGATGACCTCGGCGCCACCGCAGCCCACGAGCAGGTCCACCAGGCCTTCGATACCCCAGAGCTCGTACATGGCCTCGGTCGCGTGGGCGTCGCGCCCGGTGCACAGGCCAAAGAGCACGCCACGCTCGCGCAGGGCGCGGATCGCCGCCACGGTGCGCGGGGACACCGTGTGCTGGCTCGCGAGCAGCGTGCCATCGATATCGCAGAACACGGCTTTGATGTGGCTGAAGGTGGTGTCCATGGGGGCCTTTCTGGGTTGTGCGGTGGTGTGGGGTGTATTCGCAAACGGCGTACATGGTATACCAAGGCGCAGGCGCGGCCCGTCAAAGCAAAACCACCACAAAGGTGCCTGTCCTCTTTGTGGTGGCCGGACCCGAAGGGTGGCCTGGCCCGAGGCGCAAACCATCACAACATTCGATGTTTTTCGGCAAAATCGCGATTTTCATCGAATGTTGTGATGGTTTCTTACCGCTTTACGGCACGTTCCAAATGATTGCGTCCAAACAGCAGCAACGCCGCGGGAACCGCCGTCACGACCATGCCCGCCCCTACGAGCGTCTGCTGCACGCCAAATGTCGCCGCCAGCCACGGGGCAATCGCCAGCGGCGCCACGCCGGCGAACATATTGCCAAAGCCCATGACCGAATTGACGCGACCGAGCTGCTCGAGCGGCGCCGTCGTTTGCACGATGGTGTTGTGGAGCGGGTTGACGACACCCCAAGCTACGCCCAGGGCAATCTGGCCGACAAGGGCTACGCCCACGTACGGTGTCCCCACATAGAGCAGACTTCCCAGGCCCACGGACATAAGCGCCACGAGCAGTGTTTTAAGGTTGACCAGGTGCGGCGGCAAGCGAAGCGCGAGCACGGCACCCAGCACCGCGCCCACGCCCGAGGCCGACGAGAGCCAGCCCATCCACTCAACGCCGACGTGCAGGACATCGCGATAGAAGAACGACTCGAGCGGATCGAAGGCTCCGTAGCCAAAGTTCGAAAGAAAGATAATGCAGAACAGTAGGGCGAGAACGCTATTGGTAAAGACCGTCTTGATGCTGGCTGCGAAGGTGGCGCGGGCGGACGTGCTGGGGTCGGGGCTTCGTCCCGCGCGCTCCCCTTCCTCTGTCGAATCGGCATCCGCATGCCCGGCGACATGGCCGGTCTGCGGCCTAAAGCCCCCGCCAGCGATGAGTGCCAGCACGGTAAAAAGCATCATGAGCACAAACACCGCGCGCGACGACGCAGCCGCCGCGACAAAGCCACCCAACGTGGGGCCAACGATAATACTCACGTTTGAGAACATGGCGATGGCGGAGTTGATGTCTTTGAGCTCGACGGGGTCGTTGGTGAGGTAGGCCGGATAGGACGTGGAGATGGGCTGGGCGAATCCCATCACAAAGCCCAGAAACACCGCGCCGAGCAGGACGACGCCGGTCGCGCTACCAAAGGCGATGATTGCCGTGCCAGTTGCGAGAGCGCCAACAATGCTCAGCAAGAAATGGCGGCGCGGACCCCATGCGTCAAGCGCAGCGCCGCCCGCAAAGGATCCCAGGATCACAAAAACGTTCATAAACAGAACGGCCAGCGATGTCGCGACGACCGAAGCATCGTCCGCATAGGTGAGCGTTCCGATGACGCCGATAAAGTAGCTGGTCTGAAAACCGGTGTAGATGAGAAAGCGCATCGCCACCAGGCGCTTGGCCTGCACGGACAGCGATGATTGAGGCTTTGAGAAAAGAGAGGCGAGCATGGAGACTCCTTGTTTCATACGAATGCGGACGGTGGGCATTCGCCACCGTCTATCGAATCAATCTATCCGCTTGAAACATTAAGGACGCATCAAGCCCCTTCTCTCCGTTTTTCGCCCGTCATGAACTACTCGGTAGATTGTAAGGCATGTCCCAACCATCTACCAAAGCAAAAACCACCACAAAGGTGCCTGGCCCCTTTGTGGTGGTTGCGGCGTTTACGCTGGTTGAGACTTGGCTAGGCCAGGTCGGCGCCGTTGGACTCGATGACCTTCTTGTACCAGAAGAAGCTGTCCTTGCGGCTGCGGGCGAGCGTGCCGTTGCCGTCGTTGTCCTTGTCGACGTAGATAAAGCCGTAGCGCTTCTTCATCTCGCCGGTCGAGGCGCTCACCAAATCGATGCAGCCCCACATGGTGTAGCCCATCAGGTCCACGCCGTCCTCGATGGCAATCTCCATCTGCTTGATATGCTCGCGCAGGTAATCGATGCGGTAGCTGTCGTGAATCGAACCGTCCGCCTCGACCTCGTCCACCGCGCCCAGGCCGTTCTCGACAATCATCAGCGGCACCTGGTAGCGGTCGTAGACCTCCTCCAGGTAGTAGCGCAGACCCTCGGGGTCGATCGCCCAACCCCAATCGCTCTTCTTGAGGTACTCGTTGCCGGCGCCACCAAAGATGTTGCCCTGCTCCAGCAGCACCGGATCGGCCGTGGCCGTGGCGCTCATGTAGTAGCTAAAGCTGTAGAAGTCGACCTTGCCGGCGGCCAGCGTGGCGGCGTCCTCGGGCGAGACCTCCACGTGCACGCCCTCGCGGCGCCACACGCTGGGCGCCCACGAGGGATACGCACCGCGCACCTGCACGTCGCCGCAGTAGAAGTTCATCTCGCGCTGCTGCTTTTGCGCCGCCAGGACGTCAGCCGGATTACACGTGTGCGGATAGCAGGCATTGCCGGCAATCATGCAGCCGATCTTGTTCTGAGGATCGATCTGATGGCCCATGGTGACGCACTTGGCGCTCGCCAAGAACTGATGGTGCAGGGCGTCGAAGCGCGCCTGCGGATCGTCCCAATCGCAGTTGCCAAAGGCCATGGGCGTGTCAGTTGCCTCGGGCACCATGCCGCCACCCATCACGCCGCCAAAACCGCCCATGAGCAGGCAATTGATCTCGTTAAAGGTGAGCCAGTAGCGCACCAGGCCCTTGTATTCGGTCATGACGGTGCGGGCGTAGTTGAGGTAGAAATCGATGAGCTTGGGGTTCTTCCAGCCGCCGTAGTTTTTGGACAGGCCATAGGGCAGCTCGTAGTGGCTGAGGGTGACCATGGGCTCGATGCCCTGCTCCTGACAGGCCTGGAACACGCGGCGGTAGAACTCGATGCCGGCCTGGTTGGGCTCGGCCTCGTCGCCGTTGGGGAAGATGCGGCTCCAGTTGATGGACATGCGATAGCACTTAAAGCCCATCTCGCCAAAGAGCTTGATGTCGTCAAGGTAGTGATGGTACATGTCCACGGCCTCGTGGCTGGGATAGTGGTACTGGGGCAGAATGCCGTCGGTGATGTGGCGCGGCTCGGAGACCGTACCGCCGGTCATGATGTCGGGGACACCGAGGCCCTTGCCGTCCTCGTTGTATCCGCCTTCGCACTGATTGGCGGCAGTGGCGCCGCCCCACAGAAATCCATCAGGAAAAGCCATGTTGGCTCCTTTCGTACGTGTTGGAGTAAGTTTCGTGGCGGGACCCCTTTTGGCGCACGTGCGGACAGTCTCGCCCATTTGGAAAAAGCCAGCGGGGCGCTTGTCCCCGCCGGCTTGGTACCGAGTCTTTGTCGTTTGGGTTACTTAGCAGCCTCGGGCTTGTAGGTGACAAACTCGATTGCGAAGCCCACGGCGGCACCCACGAGCGAGGCAACGATAGCCCAGATCATGTGGTTGATGCCGTTAACACCGGAGGGGTCGATGAAGGACAGCCAGTTGAAGACGCCCAGACCACCGGACATGTACACCACGGCGCCGGAGATGCCGATGATGAGGCCGCCCACGGCAGAACCGATGCTGGCGTTGATGAAGGCCTTCTTATCGGGCAGGGCGACACCGTAGATAGCGGGCTCGGTGACACCAAAGAAGAAGGCGGAGATCATGGCCGGCAGCGCGATACCGCGGAACTTCTCGTCCTTGTTCTTGAGATACATAGCGAAGAGCACGGCGCCCAGCGAGAAGGAGTGGGCGATAATGGAGCCCAGAACGTAGTCGTAGCCCAGAGTGGACAGGTTGACCAGCGCGATGGGCACGAGGGACCAGTGGAAGCCAAAGATGACCAGGCACATCCAGAAGGCGCCGACGAGGGTGCAACCCAAGATGGAACCGATCATGGGCAGGCCAAACAGCAGCGCGAAGAACTCGCCGAGCAGGTTGGTAATGAGCGTGGCGATGGGGCCAATGACCAAGTAGCCAAGGGTGACGGTGACGGTGACGACGATCAGCGGGGTGAAGAACATCTTCATAGAAGCGGGCATCCACTTCTTAACCCAGTGCTCGAGGGTCGAGCCGAACCAGATCATGAGCAGGATGGGGATAACGGAGCTGGTGTAACCCGAGGCAGGCATGATAAGCGGTAGGCCCAGGAACGTGGTATACCAAGAGAAGGTGCCAGCAAAGCCGAGCTCGACGGAGCCGACAACCTCACCCGAGGTCAGGGCAACCATGGTGGGATACACCAGAGCAAAGGCGATGGCCATGCCGTTGAACTCGCTCATCTTGAACTTCTTGGCCGCGGTAAAGCCAAGCACCACGGGCAGGAAGTAGAACATGCCGTCAGCGACGGTGTAGAGCAGCGTGTAGGCGCCGTCGTTGGCAAAGCTCGGGACCAGGAAGGTAGCGAGCGCCAGCAGGCCCTTCATGATACCGGCAGCGGCGAAGGTGCCGAGCATGGGGGCGAAGATGCCCGAGATGAGGTCGATGATCACATCGGTAACGCCCTTGGGAGCGGCATCGTCGTCATCGGCGTCGACGGCGCCGCCGTCGCTAAAACCGCCGACCTTGAGGACGGCGTCGTAGACGTCCTCGACGATGTTACCCACAACAACCTGGTACTGGCCGTTGGCGTGCATGACCTTGATGACGTTGGGCAGCTCAGAGATCTTCTCATCGCTGGCCAAGGATTCGTCCTTGAGCTTAAAACGAACGCGGGTAATGCAGTGTGCGACGCATTTGACGTTGGACTTACCGCCAACCAGCTCTACGATCTGGGCAGCAAGATCGTCGTATTTACCTGCCATGATCTGTCCTCTCTTTTCCAAATTTCGACAAAAATATCCCCTACCGCGAGCCGGTACCTTGCCCGCAGCTAGAAACCAAAAAGAATTGTTGCGATTGCCGCCGGGCTGGCGACTTTACTCATTCGGTCTGCGAAGCCGATCGCAGACGGTTGATATGCATCATCAGATACAAGAGCTCCTCGTCCGAGCAGCTCTGCTTAAACTCTTTCTCGAACACGCGGTTGATGGCATACGCGCACTGGTATGCCTCGGGAAAATCGCGGGCGGCCTGCATAAACAGCGAGGAGTTCTCGGTCTGCATGCACTTACCCTTGCAGAGGCGGCGAACCAAAAAGCGCAGGTGCGCAAGAAAGCGAATGTAGCAGTACGACGCCGTGTCGAGCGAGCAGCCGAGCTGCTTTTCCACGGAATGGGTTACCTCGTCAAGCACGCGGGTGCTCTTCATGATGAAGTCCATGTCCTTGGCGCGGCCCATGCCGTCGACCTCGGCGTTAACGATGTGGAGCGCGATGCTCGTGGCCTCGTTCTGACCCAGCTTGGCGCCAGTGTGCTTTTGCACGATGGCGAGCGCGGCCTGACCGATCTCGAGCTCACGCGGGTAGATGAAAGCCACCTCATGCTCGAGCGGGTTGGGGGCGCTGAGTTGGTCATCGTCGCGCTGGACGGCAAACTGCAGGTGATCTGCCAGGATAAAGGGCAGGCCACCGGATAGTTTGCAGCCAAGCTGCTGGGACGCAAAACAGGCAATGTCGCTTGCCGCGAGCAGAACGTCGTCGGGAAGTGTGCCGACCATATCCTGCAGGCTCTCGGGAACGTTATAGAATTTGCGCTGGATGAGAGACTCATCGGCAAGCTCGTAGGGCATCTCGTGGAAACCGATGCCCTTGCCAAAGACAACAACCTCTCGGCCGTCATCGCTGGCGGCAAGAGCAACGTTATTGTTGATCTTCTTTAAAATGAGAATGAAAAAACTCCTCGGACATCGGCGCTAGACGACGGGGCGATATTCCTCGTCTTCTATTATGCGCAAGTGATGCCTCCCGAGGAGTAACAAACTTGTGAGCACGTGGGCGATTGTAGGATGAAACTTGCATGCGGCGTAAGCCCCATTGGCGCGAAAGTCCGCCGAACGGTAGGAAATCGCCCGCGAACGGTACCTACCAAAAAGGGACTGGTTTAATTTGGCAGGTTTTATCTGGGCAAATGCCGAGGGCAAGGCCAAAAACCACCACAAAGGTGCCTGGCCCCTCTGTGGTGGTTTTAGCTGATGCCCCGATGTCACTCGCGCGGAGTGCCGTAGGGGTTGTACAAATCTGCGAGAGCAAATGTGCTGGTGGCGGGATTAAAGTCAAGCTCGAGCACGCAGCAGTTGCCGATGCGGTTCTTCATCTTGAGCGGCTCCACGCCCACGCCGCGCATGACCTGAGCCGCCGCGGCGCCATGGCTCACACACAACACGCTCTCATGCCCAGGGCGCTGCATGAGCTCGGTGATGGTCGCCATCATGCGTTCGCGAAACTCGTCTTCGCCCTCGCCGTCATACTGCTTGTAAAAATCGCCGTACGGCAGGCGCGGATTCAAATCCTCGCTCGCACCCTCAAACTTGCCAAAGTTCCACTCCTTAAGGCCCTTGACACGCTCGTAAGGCTGACCGGGAAACGCAAGCTCAAGCGTGTCGCACGCACGCTCGGACGTCGAACTGTACGCATGGTCAAACGTAAGGCCACGCCCTCGCAGGGTCGCACCGACAGTTTTAGCCTGCTCGATTCCCAGCTCGGTAAGCGGCGAGTCACACCAACCTTGCTTGCGACGAAGCAAGTTAAAGAGCGTTTGACCGTGACGCATAAAGTACAGTTTTGGCATGAGACCTCCATAATCGCAATCGTTTGTCAGCGATTATTACACCTCGAGGTAGGTTTAAGTCAAAGCCTCTTTGGCCAAAACCACCACAAAGGTGCCTGGCCCCTTTGTGGTGGAAATGGCGTTTGCCCAGATAAAACCTGCCAAAACAAACCTGTCCCTTTTTGGCAGGTTTTAGGCCAGATGATCTTGGATAAGGTCGCAGATGGCTCGGGCATCGTTGATGTTGATGGCTCGGGTCGCAAAGCCGGCGTCGAAGGCCTGGCGCGCCAGGGCCTCGTTGCAGGCAAGGGCCAGCGTGTGACCGTCGACCAGGTCGAGCGAGCTCTTGCCGCGCAGGCGATCAACGCCCGATCGCGCGACCACGATGTTGTCGAAGCCCTCGGTCTTGTAGCCCTCGATGATCACCACGTCGACATCGTTGTAGCGCGACAGCAGCTCGCGCGCGGGCATCTCGTCCTCCTCGCGCGTGTCAGCGTACTCCGCCCAGCGCGTGGCGCAGATGAGCCCCACATGCTTGGAGCCGGCCTGGTGATGGCGCCACGTATCCTTGGCGGGTACATCGATATCAAAGCCGTGATGCCCATGATGCTTGAGCGAACCCACGCGCAGGCCGCGGCGGGTGAGCTCGGCGATAACCTTCTCGACGAGCGTGGTCTTGCCCGAATTTTGGTAGCCGATAAACGCGATTGCGGGGACGGCCGGCGCCGGAGCTGCGGGTGCGACGGCGACGGGTACGCTCGCGAGCGTGGCACCGTCAGCGGCCACGGCCTCAACAGCAGCGGCCTGACGCTCTGAACGATCCCACACGCCCGAGCGGCCACCTTCCTTGTGCAACAGGCGCACGTCGACAATCTCCATGCCGCGATCGACGGCCTTGCACATGTCATAGATGGTCAGACACGCGGCACTCGCGCCGGTCAACGCCTCCATCTCAATACCCGTCTTACCCGTCACGCCCGCCGTGACCAGCACGTGAAAGCCGACCTGTCCGTCCGCGCGTGGCGGCGCCCAGCCCTCGGGCACGTCCTCGGCCGGCGTCCCCGCCGGAACGATGGGCGCAATGTCGCACTTACTCTTGGTAATGAGCAACGGATGGCACATGGGGATGATGTCGCTCGTGCGCTTGATGGCCATGATGCCCGCCACGCGCGCGCAGGCAAGCACGTCGCCCTTTTTGGCGCGGTCCTGCAGCACCATGGCTTGCGTCTCGGGATGCATGAGGATGGCGCCCTCGGCGATGGCGATGCGATGTGTCTCGGCCTTGTCGGACACGTCGACCATGCGAACCTCGCCCTTGGCGTCCACGTGCGTCAGCTCGTCACGACGGGCGTCACGAGTGGGCTCGGCTGCAGCGCTGGAAGTCGGCTGTGCGGCAGTGACAGCATCGCCAGCCGCAGCCGTGACTTTGCGGGCAGACATCGCGGCCCCGCGAGCGGCCTTGGTGGCATCGGCGTACCTGCTCTTGGCCATATAATCATCCTCCGATTTGGGACATAAATCGTTGCGTGCCCTCAATTATCGCGTGTTCCTGCGGTTTGTGGGCCACGGCATCGCGCCAAATCGAAAGCACCTGCATATCATCACCACGGCGCAGCGCCTCACGCACCGAATACTCGGCATCGCTGAACAGGCACGGACGCACGTTGCCATCGGCCGTCAGGCGCAGACGGTTGCAATTCGCACAAAAATGGTTGGACATGGCGCTGATAAAGCCGACCGTTCCCGCCGCGCCCGGAAAGTGCCAATAGCGCGCAGGGCCCGCGCCGGCAGGAGCGTCGTTGATGTCGAGCGGCTCGAGCTCGCCCAGCCCCGTCGCGGCGGCCCCAGCATTGATGCGCGCCCGCAGCTCGTCGCTCGGCACGGTATCGCTCGCGTCCCACAGCTCGGGATTGAGCGCGGGCGCATGCGGGTCCACAGCGCAATGCGAGCTCGTGTGTTCGTCGCCGATGGGCATGTATTCGATAAAGCGCAGGTGGATGGGGCGGTCGAGCGTGAGCCGCGCGAGGGCCGCCACATCCTGGTTGAGCCGGCGCACAACAACACAGTTGACCTTAACCGGCTCAAAGCCCCAAGCCAGCGCCGCGTCGATGCCAGCCATGGTCTGCTCGAGCCGACCCAGGCGCGTGATCTTTCCAAACAGCGTAGGGTCGAGCGTATCGAGCGAGATGTTGACGCGGCTAAGCCCGGCATCTTTGAGCTGCGGTGCCAGCTTAGGCAGCAGAGCGCCGTTGGTGGTGAGCGAGATGTCCTCGATCTGCGGAATCGCGCGGATGTCGCGAATGAGCGGAATGATACGGCGGCTGACCAGCGGCTCGCCACCCGTCAGGCGCACGCGGCGAATGCCCTCCCCCGCCACCAAGCGCACAAAGCGGGCGATTTCCTCGGCGCTGAGTAGCTCGTCGTGTGCACGGGGCGCCACGCCATCGGCCGGCATGCAGTAAATGCAGCGGAAATTGCACTTGTCGGTAACGGCAATGCGCAGGTAGTTGATATCGCGGCCAAAGCCGTCATGTTGCACGTGCCCGTCCACGCAGCCCTCCCCTCACGCGGCGTTTTATTCTTCGGAAAACATAATACCCCCCGAGAGAATCATGCCGACACCCGTACGACAGGACAGGTCGCTTCGAGCAAAACGGACTTCCCAAGCCCATCCTCAACACACAGACCATCACAACATTCGATGCTTTTCCCGTTTTTGGCAAAAAACGTCGAATGTTGTGATGGTTTGTCTGCCCGCGGCACCCCGTAGAAGGACCAAAGCGCCCCTAAATGTCGCCGTCCCAGTGCCGAATCACGAATTCTCGCAGGTCGTTCTGCCGCTTTTGGAATGCTTCGCTTCGGTCGCACTTGAGGCCCATAGCGAGTGCGATGGCGTTCATCGCCCGGTGCAATTGCAGCTGATGGGCAAACTGAGTCCCGGTGAGGACGATCATCCTAAAGCCCAGCGCGCTCAGCACGGTCATACGCTCCGCATCCGACGCGCAGCGCTGTTTATCAAGATGGTCCGAGCCGTTATATTCAATCCCCGTACCGCTCGCAGGCGCATATACGTCGATTTCGAAATACCCGGCCTTTGCGAGATACTTGAACTCGTTGGGAACATCGACCCGATGGTTAAGCTCGATCTTGACGTATCCCAGCCCGCCCTGGGAACGTTTTGCTACGACCATGATTGCGGTGGCCGTCTCCATGGGCGATCGCGCGCCATCGTGCACGCGCTTGAGCACGGCGGCCGCGCGTACAGCCCCCTGACGAGATCGGTTCTCATTGCAATAAGCAATCAAATCGGCAACGGTATGCCTCTGCCCCATCTCGATATAATCGCCTGTCGACAGATGATTCAAATGGTATCGGGCACAGATTTCGTAGCCATATTCCAGCTGCTCGGGTTCGCTCATCCACGAACCTGCCTGGACAAAACACATGACCTCATCAACCACCAGAAGGCCCTCTACCACCTCGATAAGATGGCCTGGAGGTACCGGCGCCCCAAACACGTGGCACCTAAATCCAGCCGGCGTCGAGCGCTCAAAATCAAAGTTGACGAGCGTGTCGATATGATCGAGCTCTTCTCGTGGAATACCAAGCGCAACCAGATAGTCGGCAACGATCCCAACTGCCGTTGAAGCCCTCAGCCCCTTGGCATCGAGTCCCAATTTGGGCAGGCTCGCGGTCGGCTCCGCCTCGTTAGCAAGCGAGTCCTCATCGTATAGGCTGCTTGCCCGCGAGAGCGGCTCGGACGGGCGCGCCACGTTGTGGTACAGCCAGGCAGTCTTATGGGACAGGACGATCGGCAGGTCCATGAGCCCTCCAATGGAGTCGGATAACCAACCTTATTCCCCTGCCCCCGGGTCCGCACACCTTCGTGCGCAAGAAAGCGATTCCACCCGGTCGAGTGGTAGAAAAACCATCACAACATTCGATGCTTTTCCCGATTTTGGCAAAAAACGCCGAATGTTGTGATGGTTTGAGGCGAGGTGAGGAGCATGGAGGGGTCAAAGCATCGTGCTCGAACGGGTTAATCCAACTCTTTTAAGCCATGTGCCAGCTGCCAGTACTCGCCGTGCTGAGCGAGCAGCTCTTCGTGCGTGCCGCGCTCGATGATGCGGCCGTGTTCGAGGACCATGATGGCGTCGGCGTCGCGAACGGTGGACAGGCGGTGCGCGATCATAAACGTGGTGCGTCCGCGCATGATGCGGTCCATGCCGCGCTCGATGAGCTTTTCGGTGCGCGTGTCGATAGAGCTCGTGGCCTCGTCCAAGATGAGCACCGGCGGATCGGCCACGGCCACGCGCGCGATGGCGAGCAGCTGGCGCTGGCCCTGCGACAAGTTGGCGCCGTCGGCCGTGACCGGTGTGTCGTACCCTCTAGGCAGGCGGCGGATAAACGAGTCGGCGCAGGCGGCCTCGGCAGCGGCGCGCACCTCCTCGTCGGTCGCATCGAGCTTGCCAAAGCGGATGTTCTGCGCAATGGTGCCGCTAAACAGGTGCGTGTCCTGCAGCACAATGCCGAGCGACCCGCGCAGGCTGGCCTTGGCAATGTGCTTGACGTCAATGCCGTCGTACGTGATCTCGCCGTCATCGACCTCGTAGAAGCGGTTGATGAGGTTGGTGATGGTCGTCTTTCCGGCGCCCGTCGAGCCCACAAACGCGATCTTTTGCCCCGGCTTGGCAAACAGGTTGAGGTCCGTGAGCACACGGGTGCCCGGCACGTAGGAAAAGTCCACGGCATGGAAGCGCACGTCGCCGGCAAGCGGGACCAAGCCGCACGTGAGCTCGGTACCGTCGGCGGCCACCGCGCGGCCCGACTCATCAACGGCAGCCACATCATGCAGGTGCCCGTACGAGCCCACGCCCTGGCCCTCGGGAATCTTCCATGCCCACGCGGCGTCGCCCGTCTGCACCAGCTCCACGCAGCCCTCGTCAACCTCGGGCTTAAGGTCCATGGCGGCAAACAGGCGCTCGGCACCGGCCAGCGCGTTGAGCAAAAAGTTGCCCAGCTGCGTAAACTGGTTGATGGGCATGGCGGCCTGACGCACAAAGACCAGGTAGCTTGCAAGCGCACCTACGTCGGCGAGTCCCTTGATGCAGAGCATGCCGCCCGCCACGGCAACGATGGCGTAGTTGGCATAGCCGATCACGACGGTCATGGGCACCATGGAGTTGGCATAGCTCACGGCGGCGGTGCCGGTGCGGCGAAGCTCGTCGTTGCGGCAGGTGAAGCCGGCAACATTCGCTGCCTCGCGGTTAAAGACCTTGATGACCTTTTGGCCCGAGACCATCTCTTCGATATATCCGTCCAGGTCGCCAAGCGATGCCTGCTGGGCGGCAAAGAAGCGCTTAGAGCGCGCGCCCGAGTAGCGCGCATACAGCGCAATGGCCGCATCGCACACGAGCGTGATAATCGTGAGCTGCCAGTTAAGGATGATGAGCATGGCCGTGGTGCCCACAACCTGAATGGCGGCCTGAATCACGTTGGCAAAGCTGTTGTTGAGCGCCTCGGAGACGGTGTCGACGTCGTTGGTAAAAAAGCTCATGATGTCGCCCGAGCGCGTGCTGTCAAAATAACTGAGCGGCAGCGTCTGGATGTGCGCGAACAGGTCGCGGCGAATATCGGACACCACGCGTTGGGCCGCGCGCACCATGATCTGTGAGTAGCCCAGGGCCGAGAGCACGCCCGCAGCGTAGATGATCGCCGTCAGGATGACCTGCTTGGCGAGCAGTTCCTCCCCGCCCGTGGCCAAACCGTTAACGATGGGGCGCACCATGTAGGTGCCGACGAGGCTCGCGATGGCGGCGACGGAGGCGAGCACGCCCACCGCGAGCAACGAGAACTTGGCATGCCCCATGTAGGAGAGCAGGCGGCGCATAGTGCGCTTGAGGTCGGCCGGGCGTGCTTGGGCTGCGGTCTTAGGCATGGCGCTCACCCCCTTCCAAGGGCGATTCGCTGGGGACGGAGAAAAACGGATTGTTCGCGCAGCCATCTTCGCCGCCGTCCGCGACGCCCGCATCCCCCGCGAACTCCATCTGCGAGGCGTAAATCTCCTGGTATATGTTGTCGCCCGCCAGCAGTTCCTCGTGCGTGCCCACGCCGTGGACACGACCGTCGTCCAACACCACAATGCGATCGGCATCCATGACGCTCGCGATGCGCTGGGCGATGATGAGCACGGTCGTATTGGGAATCCGAGCGATGTGCTCGCGAATCTTAGCGTCGGTCGCCATATCGACCGCGCTGGTGGAGTCATCAAAAATGAGCACGCGCGGATGCTTGAGCAGCGTGCGCGCGATGCACAGGCGTTGCTTCTGGCCACCCGAAACACCGGCGCCGCCTTGGCCCAACTCGCCGTCCAGCCCGCCGATGCGATCAAGGAACTCGTCCACGCACGCCGCGCGGCAAGCCGCGAGGAGCTCATCGTCCGACGCCTGCGGATTGCCCCACTGCAGGTTCTCGCGCACGGTGCCCGTAAACAGCACGTTCTTTTGCAGCACGATGCCCACGGCGTCGCGCAAGGTAGCCAGGTCGTAGTCACGCACGTCGTGTCCGCCCACAAGCACGGCGCCCTCGGTGGCGTCGTACAGGCGCGCGATTAGCTGCACAAGCGAACTCTTGCCCGAGCCCGTGCCGCCGAGGATGCCCACCGTGGAGCCGCTCTCGATGCGAAGGTCGATATGCTCGAGCACATCCTCGACTGCATCCGCGCGGTATTTAAAGGAAACGTCGCGAAACTCGATACTGCCGTCCGCTGGCGCCGCAGTCGCGAGGCCTCCCGCAGGATTGGCGATAAAGGGCTCCTCATCGAGCACCTCTGCGATACGGCCCACACTCGTGAGAGCGCGCGTGAGCAGCAAAAACACATTGGAAATCATCATGAGCGAGTTCATGATCAGCAGCACATAGCTCATAAAGCCCGTGAGCGAGCCCACGCCCAAGCGACCTTCGATGATCATGCAGCCGCCAATCCACAAGATCGAGAGCGCAGCCACGTACATCGAGAGTTGGAACACCGGCAGGTTGAACACGGCGGTGCCGAAGGTCTTGGTCGCCGTGCCGGCGAGCTCGGTATTGACGGTGTCGAACTTGTCGCACTCGTGCTCGGCTCGCACGTACGCCTTCACGGCGCGCACGGCGGTAAGGTCCTCTTGTACCACGCCGTTGAGGTGGTCCATCGAGGTCTGGAGTTGGCGGTAGAGCGGGCTCACGCGCACGGTAATGATACCGAGCACGATGGCGAGCATCGGCAGAATGACGGCAAAGACCGCCGCGAGCTCGCGCGAGAGCGCGAAAGCGTAGACGAGGCCCATGACCAGATTTACCGGCCCGCGCACCATGGGGCGGAAACCGTTACCTACGGCGTTTTGAATCACGGTGATGTCGGTGGTCATGCGAGTGACAAGCGAGCTGGCGTCGTAGTTGTCCAGATTGCCAAAAGCGAGCGTCTGGATCTTGCGATACTCCGCCTCGCGCAGGTTAGCGCCCAGCCCCGAGGCGACGCGAGCAGACGTGCGTGCATAGCCCAAGCCAAGTACCAGCGAACATGCAGCGCATACCAACATATACGTGCCCTGCAACAGCATGTAGTTGATGTCCCCCGCGGGCACGCCCACATCGATGATATTTGCCATGATGACCGGGATAAACAGCTCGAGCGCCGTCTCGGCCGTCACAAAGAGCACGCCGAGTATGGCATCGCGGCGGTATGTCCCCAGATAGGAAAACAGAATCTTGAGATTGCGCACGCAGGTTCATCCCCCATCAAACGTTGTTCGCAAACCCACGTATTATGGCGCGCCGTGCGGCGGTGTCAAGTGATGCGAAATCGATTTCTGCAAGGCTAGTACAGGCGCCATGCTCACAAGGTGCAACTCTGTATTCAATTAGAAATAAACGCGAGCGTGACTTTTTCGCCCTGCTGCCAATACAAACCTTGACTCTACAATCGTTATAGGGTTTTCACTACACTGGTACTTAAACGATCCAAGCCAGAAAGTGCCCCGCCCATGGAACACGACCTCACACGCGGCAATGTCCTCAAGACCATCGCGGTCTTTGCCCTGCCCTATATGCTCTCGTACTTTTTGCAGATGCTCTACGGCATGGCCGACCTGTACATGATGGGACAGTTTAGCGGCGCCGCCGGCATCACCGCCGTGGGCAACGGCGCACAGACGCTCTATATCATTACCGTGACACTCGTTGGTCTGGCCATGGGAACGACGGTCATCGTCGGCCACGCCGTGGGCTCGCGCCGCTTCGATCGCGCCGAGACCGCCATCGGCAATACCATCACGCTCTTTATGGGTGTCTCGGTGGTACTGGCCGCTGTCCTGCTCGCGCTTTGCCCGCAGATCGTGGCGCTCATTGGCACTCCCGCCGAAGCCGTCGAAGGCACTGCCGCCTACCTGCGTATCTGCTTTATCGGCATTCCCTTTATCGCCGCGTACAACATCCTCTCGGCCATCTTTCGCGGGCTGGGCGATTCGCGCTCGCCCATGTACGTAATTGGCGTGGCATGCATCATCAACATCGCGCTCGATTTTCTGTTTATCGGCCACATGGGGCTCGGCCCCGTGGGCGCAGCGCTCGGCACGGTAACCGCCCAGACGGCAAGCGTTGCCCTCGCGCTCGTGTGGCTCAAGAGCCGTCGCACAAACATCCACGTTAAGCGCAGCGACCTGCGCCCCCAGCCCGAGGTGCTCGGCAGCATTCTTAAAATCGGCGTGCCCGTGGCTGTGCAGGACGGCTGCATCCAGGTGGCGTTTATGTTTATCACCGTCATCGCCAACCACCGCGGTCTGGTCGACGCCGCCGCCGTGGGCCTGGTCGAGAAGATGATCAGCTTTTTGTTCATTGTGCCGAGTTCCATGGGTGCCACCGTCAGCGCGCTCACGGCACAAAACGCCGGCGCGGGCAAGGGCGACCGCGCGCGTCAGGTGCTCAAGGATGCCATGACCATCTCGGTGGTGTACGGCTGCCTGATTACAGCGCTGATGTGGCTGGTGGCGCCGGCGTTTATTGGCTTTTTTGCCAAGGACGCCGCGGTGGTCGCGGCCGGTACCGGCTATATGCACAGTTATATTTTCGATGCAATCTTTGCCGGCATCCACATTTGCTTTAGCGGCTTTTTCGCTGCGTATGGCAAGAGCTACATCGGCTTTGCGCACAACGTGCTGGCTGTGGCACTCATTCGCGTGCCGGGCGCGTGGCTGCTGTCGAACGCCTATTCCGATACGTTGTTTCCCATGGGCATCGCCTCGCCGTGCGGCTCGATTCTGTCGGCAATCATCTGCGTGATTGCATTTACCGTGCTCAACCGGCGCAGGGCTTTTGACAGGTTGGTGGCGTAGCGGGGCAACGCGAAATCGCCCTCATCGACGGTATCATCAGCCACGACCCCACAACCTACGTGACGCAGGTCACGGTGCCGGTTGCCCCAGCAAAGTAAGAACCGCCCGGAAGGCATCGTGCTTCCGGGCGGTTCTTCAATTTGACTATTGATGCACTAAGCCTGGGGCACCTCGCCAGTAGCCAGGATCCGCTCGAGTGCGTCCTCGTCCAGCACGGGTACGCCCAGCTGCTCGGCCTTGGTGAGCTTGGAGCCCGCTTTGGGGCCGGCGACCAGATAGCTCGTCTTCTTTGAAACACTGCCCGAGACCTTGGCGCCGAGCACCTTGAGCGCCGCGCCCGCCTCGTCGCGCGTGCGGTTGACGAGCGTGCCCGTGAGCACAAAGGTCAGACCCGCAAGCGGCTGTGCGTCGGCAAGCTCGCCTGCCACGCCAGCGTCGGCCGCGGCTTGCGCGTGCGCAGCGCCCAAATCGACCTCGAGCGACAGACCCGCCTGGCGCAGGCGCTCCAGCACGGCAAGGTTCTCGGGCACGGCCAGGAACTGCTTGACGCTCGCCGCAATCTTGGGACCGATGCCCTCACACTCGGCGATGTCCTCTTCGCTCGCCAAGATGAGCTTGTCAATCGACAGGAATCGCTCGGCGATAACCTCGCCCACACTCTTGCCCACATGGCGGATGCCCAGGGCAAACAGCACGCGACCGAGCGGCTGGCTCTTGGACTTGTTGAGCTCGGCGATGATTTTCTCGGCCGTCTTGAGGCCCACCGGAATGGGGTCGCCCTTCTTGACGCCCTTTTTGCTGTTGGAGCTGGCGTACACGCGGCCCGTGTCCAGGCCGGCGATGTCGTCGACCGTGAGCTGGTAGAAGTCCGCGACATCATGGATCAGACCGGCGGCGATCATCTTGTCGACGATCTCGTCGCCCAAGCCGTCCACGTCCATACAGCCGCGACTCACCCAGTGGAGCAGGCGCTCCTTGAGCTGCGCGGGGCAATCAATGGACACGCAGCGGTAGGCCACCTCACCGTCCTCATGGACCACGGGGCTACCGCACACGGGGCAGACCTCGGGCATCTGCCAGTCAACGCTGTCGGCCGGGCGCTTGTCGAGCACGGGGCCCACGACCTCGGGAATCACGTCGCCTGCCTTGTGCACGATGATAGTGTCGCCCTCGCGCACGTTTTTGCGGCGGATCTCGTCGATGTTGTGCAGCGTGGCGCGCGCGATGGTGGAGCCGGCGACCGTCACCGGGTCGAACTCGGCGACCGGCGTGAGCACACCGGTGCGACCCACCTGGATGCGAATTTCGCGCAGGACGGTCTGCTTTTCCTCGGGTGGGAACTTAAAGGCAATGGCCCAGCGCGGTGCGCGGGCAGTAAAGCCCAGGTCGAGCTGCTGCTGGAAGCTGTCGACCTTTACGACCACGCCGTCGATGTCGTAGTCCAGGTCACCGCGATGCTCGAGGGCCTGGGCGCAGAACTCGTGGACCTCGGCCGGCGTGGCGCAACGGGCAACGTTGGGGTTGACGCTAAAGCCGGCGCTACGCAGCCAGTCCAGGAACTCGCGCTGGCTGTGGACGTGCAGCGGATCGGTATCGGCAATGGCGTAGATAAAGGTAGCCAGGTCGCGGCGCGCCGTGACCTTGGGGTCCTTTTGGCGCAGGCTGCCGGCGGCGGCGTTGCGCGGGTTGGCGAAGGGGTCGCGCCCCTCGGCATCGGCCTCGTCGTTCAGACGAACAAAGCTGCCCTTGGGCATATAGACCTCGCCGCGCACCTCAATGGTGCGCTCGCGGTCGGCGCCCATGTGGGCGAGCGCCGGCTCGGACAGGTGCATGGGCACATCCTTGATGGTACGCACGTTGAGCGACACGTCCTCGCCCGTTGTGCCATCGCCACGTGTGGCGGCGCGCACGAAGGTTCCGTTTTGGTAGGTAAGCGCCACGCCCAGGCCGTCGATCTTAAGCTCGCAGGTATAGGTGACGCTACCGGCACCGAGCGCATCCTCGGTACGCTGGAGCCACGCGTCGAGTTCGTCCAGATCCATGGCATCGTCCATGGAATACATGCGTGCCATATGCGTGACCGGCGTAAACTGCTCGCTCACGTAGCCGCCCACGCGCTGGGTATAGCTGTCGGGCGTTACCAAATCGGGGTAGGCCGCCTCGATTTCCTGCAGCTCAACGAGCATTTTGTCAAAGGCAGCGTCCGTGATCTCGGGCGCGTCGAGCATGTAGTAGCGGTACGCGTGGTAATCGAGCTCGTGGCGCAGCTCGGCCGCGCGCGCTGCCGCCTGGGCACGGGCGTCGGTCGGTGCGGCGGCATCCGCGCTCGCGGGCGTTTCGGTATCGATGTCCACACCGTCACCAAACAGGCTCGATTGCTCCATAGCGGCACTCCTTCGCTCGATTTCAAACGGATACAAGAGTACCACCGGTCACCATGACGCCGAATAACCCTTTCGAACCGCACCGAATCGGCAGCCGCCAGACTGGGGTGGATCGCGCGATTAAACCATGCCCTTGCCGTTTCTAAATGATCCGTTTTCCTCCGTCTCCAAGGGATCATCGCGAAAAGAGGGGCTGTCCCGCGCTGGCGGAACAGCCCCTCTGGCTTCGGCATGTGCGAAACGGCTCGTTAGAAACCCTGACCGTTGCCCTGACCCTGACCTTGCTGGCCCAGCAGCTCCTCCAGGTACTGGCGCAGCTGCTCGTCGGTAATACCGCCGTTGCCGGTGTCGGTCGAACTGTCGTCCTGCTGCTGGTTCTGCAGCTCCTCGTCGGAGCCCAGCTCGACGGTGACCTTCTTCTCGTCCTTGCCGCGCATGAGCGTGATCTCGACCTTCTCGCCCACCTCGTGGCTGCGCAGCGCGATGATCAGGCCGTCGGCGCTCGTGATCTCGTCGTCGCCCAGCTTGGTAATGACATCGCCCTCCTGGATGCCGGCCTTGGCAGCGGGTCCGTCCTCAACGACGCTTGCCACGTACGCGCCGCTATCGGTGCTCAGCTTGTTGGTGCGGGCGTTGAGCGCGTTGACGCTCGAAAGCGTGGCTCCCAGGTACGGGTGCACCGGCGTCTTACCGCCGATGATCTGGTCGGCAATGTTCTTGGCGTAGTTAACGGGAATAGCAAAGCCCACGCCCGAGCTGGAGCCCGAGTAGCTCTCGATGAGCGAGTTGATACCCACGAGCTCGCCGTTGTCGTTGACGAGCGCGCCACCGGAGTTGCCCGGGTTGATGGCGGCATCGGTCTGGATCATGTTGGCATAGATGGTGTTACCGTTGGTAGAGCTCATGGCCGTTGAGCGATACAGCGCCGACACAATGCCCGTGGAGACAGACTGCTCGTTGCCAAACGGCGAACCGATCGCCATGACCCACTCGCCCACGTTGAGCTTGGAGGAGTCGCCGATCTCAATCGGGGTGAGCTTGGAGGCATCGGCGTCCTTGAGCTTGATGACGGCTAGGTCGCTCGAGGCATCGTTGCCCACGAACTCGGCCTCGTAGGTGGTGCCGTCGTCCATGGTCACCACGTACTGGTCATAGCCATCGACCACGTGGTTGTTGGTGAGGATGTGGCCCTCGGTATCGAGCACCACGCCCGAACCGACGCTGCCCGAGTTGTCCGACTCGTCGGCAGACTGCGAAAGCGAGCCATTCTGGCCGCCGCTCGAAGTGGCGGTAATGGAAACCACGGAGGGCAGGGCCTTGGCAGAAACGGCCTCGGCCAGCGTGGTGTCCTCGGAATCAATCGTAATCTTTTGCGTCGATGAACCCGAAGCACCCGCCGTCACGGCATTCTTGCCGCCGCCAATGTTGAGCGTGCCACTCATAATGAGTGCAATGACCAGCAGGGCTCCGCAGGCACAACCGGCGAGTGCCGTAATAAAGATCGGCAGCTTTTTGGTCTTAGTCTTGACCACCGTGTGCTTGTTTACAACCTGCTGGCTGCCCAGCGGCTTTCCGGTCTGCGTGTCGTAGGCCTGCACGTAGGGAATGTTGCCGTCGGCAGGCGTCGACTCCACCTGCACGCGCGGCTGCTGCTGGGTCTCGCCGGCGTTGCCCGCATCCTGGAGACGCTGGGAATCGTTGTCGCTCATAGCTGCGATCCTTTCGTCAAATAACCAAAGGCCCGCCAAACATGTGGCGGGCCATCATTGTTCACGTTGAGTTGTACCCCAATATGCGGGCGTACGTGTACGAGAACGCAATCTTTTAGGAAGGCTTAAGTTCTGTTGCAGATTCGAGAGGGACCCGCACCTGCGTCAAAACCACCACAAAGGTGCCTGTCCCCTTTGTGGTGGAAATCTAGTCCTTAAACAGATAGCCCACGCCGCGGACGGTGGTGATGTGTGCCGCGATCTGCGGGCCCACCTTGGAGCGGATGCGTCGAATGTGCACGTCGACGGTACGCGTGCCGCCGCAGTACTCAAAGCCCCACACGCGGTGCAGCAGCACCTCGCGGCTGTAGGCGCGGTTGGGGTGCGTCGCCAAAAAGCTCAGCAGCGAGTACTCCATCAGCGTCAGGTCGATGGGCTCGTTATCGAGCGTCACCTGGTAGGTAGCCAGATTAATCTCGAGGTTATCGATGTTGAGCACATCGTCGGCGGTGACGGTCTCCTCCTCGCCCATCAGGCGCTGCGCGCGAGCCTTGAGCTCATTGGGCGTCGCCGTGGGGCACACAAAGTCGGCATGCGCGTGATTCGGCAGGCGCAGGGTACCGAGCGCCTCGTCGTCAACGATCACCAGCATGGGAACGCCACCGCGATCGTCAAGCCACTTGGCAATCTGATCGATGCGGTCGCTGCGGATGCCATCGGAGTCGAGAATCAGCAGGTCAAAGTCGTGCGCCGCAGTCGGCGAATCGGGGGTTGCCAGGCTCACCTCGACACCCAGGGTGGTCGTCAAGCTGCGGGCAAACTCGTGGAAGCGCGTCGTGCGCGCCATGAACAGGGCACTCTTATCGGACATATCGGCCTCCAAAGAAATGAGCTCAATCGTACTGAAACAAGCCAGCGCGATTAGGAGTTCGCCAGGTAGTGCTTGATCTCCCACTCGGTGATCGTAGACTCAAACTTATGCCACTCGTCGCGCTTCTTTTTGAGGAAGAAGCTGTGGATGTGCTCGCCGAGGGCATCCTTCATAAACTGCGAGTCCTCAAACACGTCGAGCGCCTCTTTGAGCGAGCGCGGCAGCGGCGCGTAGCCGGCCTCGACCATCTGACGGTCGGTAAGCTTGAGCGTCTCGGCCGTGGCCTCGGGCGGGAGCTCCAGCTTGCGCTCGATGCCGTCCAGACCAGCCGCCAGCGTGACGGCGTTGACCAGATACGGGTTGGCCATGGGATCGGGACTGCGCAGCTCGATGCGCGTGGACAGCTGCTTGCCGGGCTTGTAGACCGGGATGCGGACCATACTCGCGCGGTTGCGCAGGCCCCACGTGGCGTACTGCGGCACGGAGTCGCCGCCCGTGGTGATGCGCTTGTACGAATTGACCGTGGGGTTGGTGATGGCGCTGATCTCGCGCGCGTGCGCCAAGATGCCGGCCATGTAGTGCTTGGCGATTTCGGAGAGGTGATACTTCTCGTCGTCCTCGCCCCAAAAGACGTTGTTGCCGTCATGGTCGAACAGCGACTGATGCAAAAACATGGCGCTGCCGTCCTCGCCCGCCAACGGCTTGGGCATAAAGGAGGCGTGGCAACCGCTCTCGTAGGCCTGCTGCTTAATGATGAGTTTGGCCGTGGTGATAGCGTCGGACATGCTCAGGGCCTCGGCGTGACGCAGGCTCATGCCATGCTGCGAGCGACCGGCGGCGTGGAAGGTGTACTCCACGGGCACGGACATCTTCTCGAGCGTGAGGACCGTGTTGCGACGCAGGTCGCGGGCAGCATCACTCACCGAAAGATCGAAGTAGCCCACGTTGTCGAGCGGCTCGGGGGTGTGCTCGTCGGGGAAGTAGTAATACTCCAGCTCGGCGCCCACGTTGAGCAGATAGCCGGCCTTCTCGGCCTTGCGGAACATGCGGCGCAGGGCATCGCGCGGGTCGCCGGCGAACGGTTTGCGATCGGGAGTGCACACATCGCAGAAAACGCGTGCAACGCCGTTATGGCTCGGGCGCCACGGCAGGATCTGGAAGGTCGAAGCATCGGGAAACGCCAGCATGTCGGCTTCCTCGGGCGTGGCAAAACCCTCGATGGCGGAGCCGTCAAAGCCAATACCCTCCTCAAAAGCGACCTCGAGGTCCTCGGGGCTAATGGCAAAGTTCTTGAGGCGGCCGAGAATGTCGACAAACCACAGACGCACAAAGCGGATGTCACGCTGCTCTACGGAGCGGAGTACGTAATCGATGTTCTGCTGGTTCATGTCGCTCCCCTTTCTTTCGGGCGGGTTTCGACTGGTCTATATCGCAGATACTATCGCAGAAAAATGTTTCCGCAGGGTTAAAGCGTATCAAGCGCTCAAAAAACGTGCGCGAACAGGCAGTTGCGAACGAGTGGCTAGCGTTCAGATTCGGAGACAATTTGTCTACAAGCTCGTTCCAGCGTAGGGAACTCCATCGTCACTGCATCCCATACAACCGAGCGGTCGACATTGCCGTAATCATGCGCAAGATAATTTCTCATGCCGATAATTCCACGCCATTCGATTTCGGGATGAAGCCGCTGCGAGCGTTCCGACAACTTACCCGCTTCTTCCGTCACTCTAAGCGCACACATCAAAAGGGAGTCCGCCAACGCCCTCGTCCGCACGTCATTCGCATGCAGAAACTGGTCCTCGGTGATATCAAAAGCCCTGATGCGCTCGTTCGTTTCAGAGATGGCTTCCAAAACCTCTTGAGCGCGAAGGCCGTCTGACTTACGCGCGATCATAAAGGATCACTCCTTCGCGCTCGATTACCGCGGCAAGATCGCCATCAAGATGGTCGCTCGAGACGAGGTCAACCTGCCTCCCAGTTTCTTTGCGCACCGCCTCGCCGAATGCCGACAACGCGAAAAGACCAAAGCCCTGCTCTCGATCGACTTCGAGACGCAAGTCAATATCACTATCGGCACGTGCCTCGCCACGGGCATACGAGCCAAAAAGAATCACGGTTTTGATGGCAGGAATCGAGCTGGCCGCCTCACGGACGGCTGACTCAATCTGAGCAGTATCCAAAATGCCCGCCGCGGCGCTTTCGCTCGCAGAGTTTTTGCCAAGTGAAGGAACAAACGGCAGCGAGCGCTCGCGCAGCATCTGCCTCATAAACATATTGACCGCTACAGACGAAGTCATGCCGAGTTCTTCGCATAGCTCGGCAAATGAATCTTTAATTGACGAGTCCACTCGTACACTCAGTACAGACGCAGCCATGGATACCTCCTGTATGACATTGTCTATATATTATCACACAGACTAGCGCGAGGTCGAAGCGCGGTGTTCGATGTGGCCGGGGACCTCGATGCGCTTGGGGGCGAGCTTTGCGGCATCGCCCACCGTGGTGGTAACGACGTCGATGCGCTCGGACAGGCGCTCGACTACGCGCTCGGCAATGGTGAGGGTGTCTTGCGCGGCCGTGGTGACGCCGCCAAAGAGCACGTGGTTCCAGGGGTAATCGTCAAACGTCGCAATCTTGAGGCCAGCCGGCAACGAGGGTCCCAACTGTGCCAGTGCCTCGGTCAGACGCAGAAAGACCAGGCCGTTGACGGCAATGAGGCCGAGCTTTTTACCCGCATAGCCGCGGATGGTCTCGTCCAGGCGACTGACACCTGTGGCGCCACCGTCGGCCAGGGTGACGACCTCGCCCGCAAGACCGCGGCGCGAAAGCTCGTCGGCAAAGGACTCGGCGCGCTCGCGACGCACGGGGCTGTCATCGCTTGCCTCGGTGAGCAGGCACAGGCGCTCGCTGCCCGCGACAGCCAAGGCGTCTACCAGGCCGGCGACCAGCTCACGGTTGTTGGAGGTCACCAGATCGATGCCACCGTCGGCAATATCGCGGTCGAGCAGCACGACGGGCAGGCGCCCCGCAGCCGCGGCAATCGCCTCGTCATTGCCGCCACAGGTGTTGACGACCAGGCCGTCCACGCCGGCATCGATAAGTCTGGTGAGCGACTCCGCTTCCTTAGCGGGGTCGTTGCCGCTAATGGCCGTCATGAGCGAGCAGCCGCGCGCGGCGGCGCTGGCGGAAAGGCCCTCGAGCATGGCGCTCGAGAACGGGTTGGCGATGTCAGCCAGAATCACACCGATGAGGTTCGTACGCGAGCTGCGCAGATTGCGCGCGGCGGCACGTGGGCGATAGCCGGTGCGCTCGATAACTGCCGCGATGCGAGCACGGGTCTCCTCGGTCATTTGCCCGGGGCGGTTGTTGAGATAGCGCGAGACCGTGGCCGGGCTCACGCCCGCCTCGGCGGCAATGTCCTTGATTCTCATCTGCGCCATAGCGCACCCCGTTTCCCAATGTCGGCAGTCTGAGCCATTTTAGGCATTTTTTAAAAATCTCGGTTGCAAAACGCTGTAGGTGAGTATACTACAACTCGAAACGAAACCGATTTCGTAAATCGATTTCGGCAAGCGTTGGCACGCAGGTGCAAAGACGCACCCTACCGTCTTGGCACCTGCGTGCCAACGCTATATCAAAGGTGTACGCACGAGTAAAAGGAGCTGCGCGACCATGGGTAAAACGGTTCTTACCTTCGGCGAGATCATGATGAGGCTCTCGCCCAAAGATCATCTGCGCATTGAGCAGGCAACCGAGTTTGACGTCCGCTACGGTGGCGCCGAGGCCAACACCGCTCTTTCTCTCGCCTACCAGGGCGACAAGGCCGCTTACGTCTCCGTTGTCCCGGCCAACCGTCTGGGCGAGTGCGCCCTGCGTTCGCTGAAGGCCTACGGCGTCGACACCACGCGCGTCGTGCGTCAGGGCGACCGTCTTGGCTCCTACGTCTTTGAGGTCGGTGCCTCGCAGCGCGGCAACGGCTGCGTCTACGACCGCAAGTACTCTGCCATCAACATGGCCAAGCGCGATATTTTTGACTGGGACGAGATCCTCAAGGGCATCGATGTCTTCTACTTCTCCGGCGTGACGCCCGCCGTCTCCGATGAGATGGCCGCTGCCTGCAAGGATGCGCTCGCCGCCTGCCGCGCCAAGGGCATCACCACCGTGTGCGACGTGAACTATCGCGGCAAGATGTGGTCGCCCGAGAAGTCGCAGGCCACCATGAAGGAACTCCTGCCGCTCGTCGACATCTGCATCGCCAACGACGAGGATGCGCCCGCCGGCCTCGGCATGACCTGCGTCTCTGGTTCCCTTGCCCATGGCATCGAGGAGCGCGACACCTATGTCGAGATGGCCCGTCAGATCTGCGCCGAATACGGCTGCGAAAAGGTTGCCTCGGTCGTTCGCAACATCTCCTGCGTCGAGCGCTCCATCTGGATGGGCATGCTCTTTGACGCCGAGAGCGGCGAGCACTGGTTCTCCCCTGCTCACGACGTACACGTGCTCGAGGGTGTTGCCGCCGGCGACGCTTTCAACGCCGGCCTCGTCCATGCCCTCATCAACGACTTTGACCCGCAGGACGCCGTCAACTACGCGATTGCAGCCTCGATCCTCAAACTCACCATCAAGGGCGATTCCAACTTGGTGACCGCAGGCGAGATTGCAGCCGTGGCATCCGCCGCCGACGGTGGCACCCGCGTCGCGCGCTAGTCCGTCTCCATTCCGCGGGCCGCAGCCTTCCAATCCCATACCCCTGCGGCACGCTCCCCGATTCCTCCGGCCGGGCAAAACCACCAGTCCCATTCCGGTTTTGCCTGGCATTCCCTACACGACTGGTCGCGTAGCCGGTTTTGGAATTGCTTGAACCCCAAGCAGTGCCTCCGATAACCAATCCAAAATCGGCTCCTGACCAGCACATTTGGCAATCACGCGCCCATGCGCGCCACACATCGAAAGGAACATCATGTTCGATCAGTTCTACACCACGCTTGAGTCCCTGGGCATCGTGCCGGTCGTTGTGCTCGACAAGGTCGAGGACGCCGCTCCGCTCGCCCACGCCCTTATGGCAGCTGGCATGAAGTCCGCCGAGGTCACCTTCCGCACCGCCTGCGCCGCCGAGTGCATCGCCGCTATGGCCGAGGCCGAGCCCGAAATGTGCGTTGGCGCCGGCACTGTCCTGACCGTCGAGCAGGTTGAGCAGGCCCGCGCCGCCGGTGCCAAGTTCATCGTCTCCCCGGGTTACAACGAGGACGTCGTGAAGCACTGCATCGACATCGACCTGCCCGTCCTTCCCGGCACCGTGACCCCCTCCGAGGTCACCGCAGCCGAGAACCTGGGCCTCAAGGTCACCAAGTTCTTCCCCGCGTCCCAGTATGGCGGCCTGAACACCATCAAGGCCCTCGCCGCTCCGTTTGTCGGTCACCGCTTTATGCCTACCGGCGGCGTGAGCACCGCCAACGTCGAGGAGTACCTGAGCTCCTCCGCCATCATCGCCTGCGGTGGCACCTGGATGGTCAAGCCGGCCCTGTTTGCCGACGGCGACTTCTCCAAGGTCGAGCAGATCGCCCACGAGGCCATGGACGTCGTCAAGAAGGTCCGCGGCTAGGTTTAGCTCTCTATCGTGAAAGGGGGCGTGCCCTAAACCTCGCCCCCTTTCTTTTAAAGCGGCTCGGAAGCGCGCCGTTTCCGTCACGAACAAGAACCAAAACCGTCTTGTATGCTGATAGAACGTGACGGAAGCGACACGCCCCCGAGCCGCTTTGCCTACTCGGCTGGCAACCGCGCCCAGTTGAGCCACATCGACAAAAACCGAGCCATCAAAACAGCTGCGGCGCCGTCTGGAGGAATGGACCCTTGCTTCCGGTCTTTTCCTCCAAGCGGCACCGCAGCTTTGTGCCCCGGTTACGCCCCAACGCAGTTGCGGTGAAATAGGGACTGTTTGCGCCACCTAGGCCGCAAAACAGTCCCTATTTCACCGCAACTTATATGGGGATTGATTAGATGAACGAGTCTTTGGACAGCTCAAAATAGTCGGGATGCAAGGCGATAACCGGACCTTGCTCTTCGGGCATCAGGTGCAGGTGTGTCTCTGCCAGATAGCTCGCCGCGTCGGTATCGCCCCTCTTAATGGCCTCGAGAATCCGGCGATGCTGCCGACGAATCGGCTCCCAATCCAAATCCTGCGACACCATACGCAACCAGTTATATCGCTCAAAATGCGTGTTGATGCTCTTCATCCAATCCCACAACATGTGACGACCGGCAATCTCAAAACATGTCTCATGGAACAGGTTATCCAGGTCAAAGAAACGGCGAGTTTCGCCATGGTCGAGCGACTCGGACTCGGTAAGAATCTGCTCGAGCCGCTGCTTTTGCTCGGGCGAGGCGGCCGAACAGCATTTAATAAGCACGCTTCTCTCGAGCTTCTCGCGCAAGAAACAAGCATTCTCGGCGCGTTCCATGCTGATCTTAGAAACGTAGGTGCCGCTTTTGGGACGCGTTTCCACCAGCTCCTGCTCGCGCAGGCGCACAAAGGACTCGCGAATGGGCGTGCGCCCGATTCCCGTCTCCTTTTCCAGACCAATCGCCGAAAGGCGCGTGCCGGGCTTGAGCTCGGCATAGATAATCTTGGAGCGTAATGCGTTGTATGCCTGATCTTGCAGGCTCTGATAATGCTGGTGCTGTTCCATAAAGCCCTCGGATAAACCCTCGGTTAGTCGAATACCACCATGCAATACTATCGCATCCCCCGCCCCCTCATAAGTTGCGGTGGAATAGTTCCTGTTCAAGGCCTTCAGCAGCAAAAACAGGAACTATTCCACCGCAACTACAGCCAACGAGTTGTTGCGATTAGGTGAACGTTCACCTTTTTATTGTTTTTCTCTTCGCAAATAAAATCCCGTGCGTATACTTAGGCTCAAACGAAACCGATTTCGTTGAGCGTGGGCAATAGGATGCTAAGACGCACCCTACCATCTTGGCATCTTATCGCCCACGCAATACCATTTGCTTTCTTCCCGTCTCGTTGGACCTTTAGTCCCATTCCGGCACAGCGAGACACTTCCTAGACGACTGACCGTGGGGCCGGCTTTTCTGCTTTTGCAGCAGTGCCTCCGATAACCCTCTTTTGCCGGCCCGGGTCAGCTTTTTCACACAACCGAAAGGACGGGTAGCAACATGCGACCGCTCATCATCATGCATGGCGAGAACATCGACTGGTGCCATACCGTCATCAGAATGCTGATGTATCTTGTGGGCGTTGCAGTACTGGCACTCGGTATGAGTCTCCAGACGGCATCCGGCCTGGGCGTCGCCGCGCTCACGTGCTTTGCCACAACCCTATCCATGCTCACTGGCAAGACGCTCGGCTTTTGGATCACCGCAACCTACGTCGCCTACATCGTGGCGCAATTAGCCATCTTGCGAAGCGAGTTCCAGCCGCGCATCCTGCTCGAGTTGTTCTTCTCAACGCTGATTGGCGGCTTGACCGACCTCTTCATGGCGGTCAACCCACTGCATCCCACGGCACTCCCCACACAGATTGCGACCATGCTGCTCTCCCTCGCTGTCACCGCATTTGGCGTAAGTCTCGTCGTCAACATGGGCGTTGTCCCCAACGCGCCCGACGGCTTGGTGCAAGTCATTGCCGAAAAGCTTAAACGCCGCTTTGGTGACGTAAAAGTCGTGTTTGACTGCTCACATGTCGCCGCCTCGCTCGCGTTGTCGCTGATCTTTATGTACAACCTGGGCGGCTTTTGCGTCACGACCGCCATCTCGGCACTGTTCCTGGGCCATGTCATCAACGTCGCCAACAAGCTGTTCGCCCAGCGCTTTATCCGCGCGGCATTCGGAAAATAGCACCACCGTAAGAACCCGCGAACAGCGCTATACGTTGCTATATCTCACTATACTTTGCTATATCTTGCTATACTTTGCTATATCTTGCTATACTTTGCTATATCTTGCTATATCTTGAGCAAAGGTGGCTCACATGCAAACAAACCCTTTTAAGCCCACAGCAGGTAAAACACCTCCCACGATTATCGGCCGCGAAGATGTGCTCGAAGAATTCAATGAGGGCCTCGTCAACGGGCCTGGTGCCCCGGGGCGCCTAATGCGCATAGCCGGCGTCCGTGGAACGGGCAAGACGGTCCTCCTTGACGAGTGCTCACGTTTGGCGCAAAGCCGTGGCTGGACGGTCATAAAAGAGGTCGCAACCGAGGGACTTTGCCAACGCATTCTCGAACAGCTGCAGCCCAAATTCCAGGCCAAACACGCCAGATTTGAGCCCACCGTAGCTGGCATATCCATCGGCAGCATAGACATTGAGCGAATCGGTCCATCGCTACGCGACGCCATGAGACAGACAATATCCAAGAATGAAAATGGCCTGCTCATCACTCTCGACGAGGTTCAAGACGCAGAGCTCGATGAGGTCCGAACGCTCTCCATTGCGATTCAGCAGGTTATCGGCGAAGACCTTGATATCGCCTTTGTTTTTGCTGGGCTGCCTTCGATGATTGAAAGCATCATCAACGGAAAGACACTTACGTTTTTGCGCCGTGCCCTCCCCTTTGATCTGAAGGCTGTGGCAGTAACCGAAGTGTCGTACTCCCTCGAGGAAACCATTGAAGCGTCTGGCATGGAGTTGCAGCCAGGTATTGCCGGCCAACTTGCCGAGGCAACGCAAGGCTATCCTTTCATGATCCAACTCGTTGGATACTACGCATGGCAGTTGGCAAGACGTGCACATACAGCGATTATTGGAGAAGAAGAAGCCGAGCGTGGCATTGCAACGGCACGCGAACGCTTCTGCGCCATGGTGATTGAGCCCGCGCTGCGGCGCATTCCGCCCACGTGCATCGCTTATCTGCTGAGCATGGCGTCTTTGGGGCAGACGAGCTCGACCAGCATGGTTGCCGATGCCCTAAACAAAACGCCTCAACAGGTGAGCTCCGTCCGCAGCCGCCTGTTAAGAGAATCGATTATCGAGGCTCCCTCGTACGGCAAGGTCTCATTTGCCATCCCCTACATGCGCGACTACCTCTACGAGCACAAAGCCGAACTGGAAGTTGAACTGTAGAAACGGCAACTGCCCTGCAAGACGAAAACCGTTTTCGTACGGATTTAAAGCAGACGTAAACGATTTTCGTCTTGATTTGCGTACGGAATTAAGACGTAAATTGCGCTTTCGTACGCTTATTACCAGACGCAAATTGTTTTCGTCCGGCTATGCGTCCCCAATCCAGACGAGAAAGGCCCCGAGCTCGTGTGAGCTCGGGGCTCTTTGTGCCGCACATCTATGAGAGGGAATCGATGCGCATGGGCGCTACTCCACGTAGCCGCCCTGGGATGGCGGCAACCTCGTCGTTCCCCGCCTGATGGGCGTGCTCAAGGCATCCGTCCCCCTCTTTATCGAGGTGACCGGCAAAAAGCTCGTCGAGGAAACTATCCGCACGCACCGCGATGTGGCCGACGCCATCGCCTCGCGCAATCCCACCGCCGCGCACGACGCGATGTATCTGCACCTGGTGTATAACCGCAACATGATCGCAGAGGGCACGCAGGAACAGAGCGAATAAACGTCCGCGCGACAAGGGCGAGATCACCGTTTACCTTTTAAAAGTGAACGTTCACCTGATTTTAGGAGAATCTGATTTTTAAATCCTTCTCTTCTCCTATACTGACCTTGTATGAAAAGCAAGACTTATATAGATGAACGTTTCTTTTGAAAGGATCGCTATGTCTGATCTTATGGACAGCTTCCGTCTGGACGGCAAGGTCGCACTGGTAACCGGCGCCACCTATGGCATTGGCATGGCTATCGCCGAGGCGCTCGGAGAGGCTGGCGCCAAGATCGCCTTTAACGCGCGTCACGCCGACAAGGTAGCCGAGGCCGAGAAGCACTACCGCGAGCTGGGCTTTGAGGCTCATGGTTACGTGGCAGACGTCACCGACGAGGCCGTCGTTGCCGAGCTCATCGCCAAGATCGAGGCCGACTTTGGCACCACGCCCGACATCCTGGTCAACAACGCCGGCGTTATCCAGCGCACCCCGATGCTCGACATGAGCGCCGAGGACTTCCGCCGCGTCGTCGATATTGACCTCAACGCACCGTTTATCGTGTCCAAGGCCTGCCTGCCCGGCATGATCGCCAAGGGCCACGGCAAGATCATCAACATCTGCTCGATGATGAGCGAGCTGGGTCGCGAGACCATCGCCGGCTATGCCGCCGCCAAGGGCGGACTCAAGATGCTCACCAAGAACATCTGCTCGGAGTTTGGCGAGGCCAATATCCAGTGCAACGGCATTGGACCCGGCTACATCGCCACGCCGCAAACCGCACCCCTGCGCGAGACGCAGCCCGACGGCAGCCGCCACCCGTTTGACCAGTTCATCATTGCCAAGACGCCGGCCGCCCGTTGGGGCACGCCCGAGGATCTGAAGGGTCCCGCCGTGTTCTTGGCTTCCGATGCATCGAACTTCGTCAACGGCCACATCCTCTATGTCGACGGCGGAATCCTCGCATACATTGGAAAGCAGCCTCAATAAGCGTCGCCGCAACTGCCCACATCAGGTTTCATCCACTCGTTTTTCATTTGAGTTGCGGTGAGATAAGGATTGGCTTTGGCTTCTATCAGGCAAAACAGTCCGTATTTCACCGCAAGTTAGAAATAGAAAGGTAATTCGCAATGAAGATCGCTCTGATCAATGAGAACTCTCAGAACTCCAAGAACCCTATGATCGAGGCTGCGCTTAAGAAGGTCGTCGAGCCCATGGGGCACACCGTCTTTAACTATGGTATGTATGCCGACGCCGACTCCACGCCCCTCACCTACGTGCAGAACGGCATCCTTGCCGCCGTGCTGCTGAACTCCGGTGCTGCCGACTACGTCGTAACCGGCTGTGGCACCGGCGAGGGCGCCATGCTCGCCTGTAACTCCTTCCCCGGCGTGCTGTGCGGCCACGTTGCCGACCCGCTCGACGCCTACACCTTTGCCCAGGTCAACGATGGCAACGCCGTCGCCATGCCCTTCGCCCTCAAGAACGGCTGGGGCCAGGAGCTCAACCTCGAGTACACCTTCGAGAAGCTCTTTGGCTTTGGTTCGGGCAACGGCTATCCTGCCGAGCGCGTTGAGCCCGAGCAGCGCAACAAGAAGATCCTCGACGGCGTGCGCGCTGTGACCATGCGTCCACTCGTCGACGTCCTGGGCGAGATCAATCAGGACCTGGTGAAGGGCGCACTTGCCGGCGAGCACTTCCAGGAGTACTTCTTTGCCAACGCCACCGACGAGGCCATCATCGCCAAGGTCAAGGAGATCCTGGGGCTCTAATCGCACGACTCATTGCAGCTAACGCAAGCGACGGCCGTCCCACGTACGGGACGGCCGTCGCTTTTTGCTATTTACCGACCGGTGCCGCGGGGTCAGCCCCATGCACCAAGGGGTTGACTAGAGCTCGCAGGCAACCTTATAGCCATCGCCGATGGCGTCGCGGATGTTGCCACACTTCTGGGCATCGCCCAGCACGTGGGTGGCAACGCCGGCAGCGGCAAGGTCATCGGCCAGCTTGGTATTGGGACGATAGCCCATGGCAAGCACCAGCGTATCGGCACCGGTGATGGTGTGGACCTCGCCGTCCTTTTCGTAGCTGATAGCGTCCTCGGTGATCTCGGTCACCTTGGCCTCGGTCAGCACGTGAACGCCCTTGGAGAGCATACGCGTGATGAGCACTGCGCGACCGGCACCGCCCTCGTTGGCAGCGAGCGTCTTGGTCATCTCGATGACGGTGACGTCGCGGTTGGCGGGCGACAGGTCGTTGACCAGCGGGGCCAGGTAGTCGGCCGTCTCGCAACCGACGGTGCCGCCGCCGACGATGACAATCTTCTTGCCCGGGAAAGCCTTGCCACCCAGCAGGTCGTCAGCCGTCATAACCTGCTTAAAGCCCTGCATGAAGGCCGGGGCAATGGGCTCGGCGCCATAAGCCAGGACGACCTCGTAGCCCGCGTAGTCACGCTGAATGTCCTCGGCAGTAAGCTCGGTGCCAAATACGCACTTCACGCCCGATTCGGCCAGACGACGATACTGATACTTGATCACGCGGGTGAGTTCCTGCTTTGCCGGCGGAACGGCTGCGATGCGCATCTCGCCGCCCGGCTCGTCCTGCTTATCCACGAGCACCACGTTGTGGCCGCGCTTGGCGGCAATGTAGGCTGCCTCCATGCCCGCGGGACCGGCGCCCACAACCAGTACGTTCTTGGCCTCGGCGGCAGGCTCGTAGCCGGCCTCGTCGCGCTCCACATCGGGATTGACGGTGCAGGAGATGCGCTTGCCAAACATAATGCCGTTCAGGCAGCGCAGGCAGCCGATGCAGGGGCGGATGTCGTCGGCGTTGCCGGCAGCGGCCTTATTGCAGAACTCGGCATCGCACAGATTGGCGCGGCCCATCATGCAGATGTCGGCAGCGCCGTCCTCGATCAGCTCCTCGGCGATCCAGGCCTCGTTAATGCGGCCGACCGTGGCAACGGGAATGTTCACGTGCTTCTTAATCTCACGCGAGCAGGCGGCGTGCGAGGCCTGCTGCGTGCCGGCAGCGGGAATGGCGGAGCCGCGCTTGATGGTGGTGCCGCCCGACACGTGGATCATGTCGACGCCGGCCTTCTCCAGGCGACGCGAGACGTAGATCATGTCATTGAGGGTCAGACCACCATCGGTGTACTCGTCGCCCGAGATACGGACGTCGATGATGAAGTCCTTGCCGCAGCGCTCGCGAATCTCGGCGATGACCTCGAGCAAGAAGCGCATGCGGGCGTCGAGCGAGCCGCCGTACTCATCGGTACGCTTGTTATAGAGCGGGGTCAAAAAGCCGCCGAGCATGCCGTGGGCGTGTGCCGCATGGACCTCGACGCCATCGACACCGGCCTTCTGCATGCGCACGGCAGCGTCGCCAAACTGATGCGTGAGCTCGTGAATCTCATCGACCGTGATGGGGCGCGGTGCCTCGCGGGCGTAAGACGGGCCCACAAAGGACGGAGCGATCAGGCGAGGCGTGCCCGGAATGTTAAAGGCCATGTAGGCGGGGTGGAAGAGCTGCGGCATGATCTTGCAGCCATACTCGTGGACGGCCGCGGCAAGCTTTTCCCAGCCGGGGATAAACGTGTCGTCGTAGCAGCACATGTCACCCGGCAGATAGGTATAGGTGGGCTCGACCGTCACGACCTCGGTGATGATGAGGCCCACGCCGCCCTTGGCGCGGGCACGGTAATGATCGACCAAGTCATCGGTCACATAGCCATGATCGGCCAGGTTGGTGGACACCGGCGGCATAAAGACGCGGTTCTTGACCTCGGTCATACCGACCTTGATCGGGCTAAAGAGCATTGGATAGGCAGAGGACTCCATATAGGGTTCCTTTCATTTGAGCCGCTCGGCGGCAGTTGCTGACGTATCTATTGTACCAGCAACCGCGCAGAACCCGACCGTGCGCGCTCCCCCAGCCTCTGCTCAACCCCAAAAAGTTGCGGTGAAATACGGGGCAGCCGAGGCTTTTCACAGCCAAAACAGTCCGTATTTCACCGCAACTAATGGATGGAATGTGTTAGAGGCCCAGGTAGCTGGTCATGCCTTCGACGGCGAGCTTGGCGCCGGCTACGGCGTGGACCACGGTGAGCGGGCCGTTGACCACGTCGCCGGCGGCAAAGACGCCAGGCACGGTGGTCATGCCGCGCTCGTCGACCGAAAGCAGGCCGCGATGGTCGGTCTCCAGACCGCCCGTTGTAAGCACGAGCTTGTCCTTGGGCACCTGAGACGCCGCAATCACAACCGTGTCGGCGGACACGTGGTCGAGCTCTTCCTCGTAGCCCACCACGTTGTTGTCCTCGTCAAAGATAGCCGTCTCGAACACCGGACCGTTATCATCGATGGCGCAGATCGCCTTGCCGCGCACAATCTCGGCACCATCGAGCTCGGTCAGCTCCACCTCGTCATCGATGGCAGAGATATGGCGCGATCGGGCATACACAGTGACCTTGCGGGCACCCGAGCGCAGGGCCGTGCGGGCAACATCCATGGCCACATTGCCGGCGCCGATAACCGCCACGTTCTGCCCGATTGCCACGCTCGTGGGATCGACCAGATAATCGATACCAAACAGCACGTTGCCGCGCGACTCGCCGGGAATACCCAGCTTTCGAGCTCGCCAGGTACCAGTACCGACAAAGACCGCATCGTAGCCGTCGCGCAGCAGGTCGTCGATATGCAGCGCGCCACCAATGGTGGTCGAGGGGCGCACGCGCACGCCAAGCGAGCACATCACGTGACGGTACTTTTGCACGAGCGCACGGGGCAGGCGGAACTCGGGGATACCGTATTCCAGCACACCGCCGATCTCGGGGCGCTGTTCAAATACCGTGACGGCACAGCCCAGCTGGGCCATCTTAATGGCCACGGTAATACCGGCGGGACCGGAACCGACCACAGCAACCTGTTTGCCGCACGACGGCGCGGGCGTCCACTCCTTACGATCTAAATACGCTGTGGAGATGTAGTGCTCGATGCTCGAAAAATGCACGGGTGTACCCTTGCGGCCCTGGATGCAAGCACCCTCGCACTGGCCCGAATGGTTGCACACCATAGAGCAGACCGCGCTCATGGGATTGTTCTGGAACAGCAGCTCGCCCGCCTCTTCTAGACGGCGCTGTTTGAACAAGTCGATGACCTGCGGAATAGGCGTCTGAACCGGGCAGCCCTTAAGCTGACAGAACGCCCTTTTACAACCTAGGCAACGATTCGCCTCTTCGACAATGTGGATAGCCACGCAACTCCCCTTTTTAATGCAATCCAATGGGGGCGACGATAAAGACCCTTCACCGCCGCCCCCATACAGGTAATCTCAATCTGCCGACACGGCAAAAGCCAATGCTATAACTCGCGATGCGAAGCCCCGCAGCGAGCGGACATGTGCTCGAGTGTCGCCAGGCAGTCAGCCGCCGTCGCCGGCACACTGTTCTCGACCACGCAGGGAATCCCAGGGCAGGCGGCAGCCGCCCAGGCCACTACGGGCTCAAAGTCATAGCGGCCCGTCTCGCCCACGCCATGACACACCAGACGTGAACCCGTACCGTCGCACCAACCGGCTTCGTCCTCGTTATCAACGACCTCAAAATCCTTGGCGTGCAGCACGCGAATCTTGCTGCCGCATAAATAGAGCATGCGCGCGGTGATTTCCTGCGCTTCGTCAACGACGCTGGGGTGCAGCAGCGACACTGGGTCATAGATCACGCCGAGCGACGGGCTCGAGACGCGCTCCAGCACCTCACGGCAGCGATCTGGCGTGTTGACCGTCTCGTTCCAACCGGGCTCAATTAGAACCTGACCGCCCACGGCCTCGGCCCGATCGCAGACGTGTGCGAGTCCGTCCATAAAAGCCTCGAGTGCCTCATCAGTCGTGCGGTCGTCAGCAACGCGGTTCTGCGCATTGGGGCGACCGGTCTCGGTACCCACCGGGCATCCGCCGAGCATCTGGGCAAAGTTCAAGCACGCCTCGTACTCGGCAAAGTTATCCATGAGCTGTTGGCGATCGGGCGTCGCCAGATTCTTATAGCAGCCGAGCACGGCGACCGAAACGCCCGCCTCGTCGAGCACCGCACGCAAATGGTCGGCAAGTTCGCGGGTCAGGCCGCCTCGATCGATCCCCATCGATGCGTAGAGCACCTTGCTCGGCAGCTGAATGCACGAAAAGCCCAGCTCTCCCGCCATGCGAATGCGTTCCTCGACGGTTCCCTGCGGAAGGTCGTGCAAACGTACGCCCGGAGTAATAGCCCCCACGTTATTCACATCCCTTATGAGCGTTGATGCCCGGGGTGTATCCGCCAAACGGGTCCTCGATGGAGCACACGCCCGAGGGGGCGAGCGGATCGCGCTTACCGGCCAGCTTGTCGTGATGCATGGTCTCGATATAGGCAAGCACCAGCGGCGCCACGCCCTTTGCATCATTTTTGACCACGGGCTCGCTCATGTAGTAATCAAACGTGCCCTCGCGGTGCGCGGTGTTGCCCAGGCCCGCAACCAGGCAGATGTTGTCGAGCGCCAGCTGCCCGTCATACTCGGACAGGCAGGTCTCGCAGATGCCATCGAAGGCGCGACGGCCGTACTGGTAGTAACGCTCGCCCAGCACGCCCAGACGCACGCCCTTCATGATGGCGTTGGCAAAGATGGCGCTGCCTGACTCCTCCAGGTAGTTGGGGGCGATATTGGGCAGGTTGATGACCTGGTGCCACATGCCGGTCTTCTCGTCCTGATACGGCAGCATGGCGTCGATCAGATCGTGGAACATCTTGCGGATCTCGTCCTTCTCGGCCGACATCGAAGGCGGCATAAGCTCCCAGGTGTCGATGAGCGCCATGGCAAACCAGCCCTCGGCGCGCAGCCAGAAGTTAGCCGAAAGGCCGGTGACCGGGTCGCACCAGAACTGTTTGCGGCTCGCGTCGTAAGCGTGATAGTACAGACCGTTGAGGGGGTTGCGCATCAGGTCATGCACAACCTGGAACATATGGAAGCTGTCCGAGCAGGCACGACGGTTGTGGAAGCTCAGCTCATACTGCATGTAGAACGGCTGCGCCATATACATGCCGTCGAGCCAGATCTGGTTGGGGTAGACGGCCTTGTGCCAAAACACGCCCTCTTTGGTACGCGGCTGGGTTTCGAGCTGGCGGTAGATGGTGTCCATGGCGGCACGGTACTTGGGCTTGCCCACCAGGTCATAGAGCTTGTAGAGGGTCTTGCCCGCATTGACGTTATCGAGGTTGTACTCCTGCGGGTTGTAATGCTTGATGGTACCGTCGTCCTGGACAAAGAAATCGATGTAGTCATCGGCAAAGGTCAGGTAGCGCTGCTCGCCCGTGATCTCGTACAGCTCGATGAGCGCCTTGATCATGCAGCCGTCGATATAGTTCCAGGTGTTCTCCTTGCCGGCGCGAATCTTTTCGATATTCCAAGCCGGCGCCTGCGGCGTAGAGGTTTCGATCAACTGCTCGATATAACGGTCCAGGATTTGATTGCAGCCCATTGCTGTCCCCTCTGACATAAACGATAGGTGAACGTTACCCCTAGTGTAACGCGAACGAGGAATATAGGGTGAACGTTAATCCTATATTCCTCGCGAACGGCAGACTTTTAGCGGCAAACGGCGGTGAGACCCGCGGCGATGCGATGCGCCAGGCGCTCATAGCCAGCCGGGCTGTAGTGCAGACCGTCCGGCATATAGAGCTCGCGGTGCTCCGGCAAAAACGGGCTGATACCACTTTGCGCATACAGGTCAATCACCGGAACCGAGTAGCGGTCGCAGACTTCGAGCATCGCCCGCACGTAGGCGACCTGCGTCAACCCCAGGTGATTGAGCTCATCGCTTGCCGGGATATCCTTCTCGTGCTTACCGCTCGTCTTGCACGGCGTCATAAACACGAGCTTTGCCCGAGGCGAGCGTGCCGTGATGGTGCGGATCAGGTAATCGAGCGCACCGTAGAACTCATGCACATCGGTACTGCCCAACTCGCCAAGCGGCACGTTGCGGCTAAAGTCGTTGACGCCGCCAAAGACAATGTAGATATCGGCCGCATCGTCGATACCGTCCAGGCGCTCGACAAACGAATCGCTGCGGTCGGCCTTGATGGCGATACGCGAACCCTTGATGCCAAAGTTCTCGATGACCGCGCCTCCCAGTAGCGCGCCCAAGTGCGAGGTCCACGAAATGTCGTTGCCTCCCCCACCGCAGCCGTTATCGCCCCAGGTGGTCGAATCGCCAAAGCAGCAAATGGTCGATTCATTCAAGCTCTTCGTTTCCATAATCTTCTCCTCATCCGCCCATCGACGGTCATACAGGAACGTACCGTTTATTCGCAGCATGCCGAGGGGCTATGCACGGGCGCATTCCGCAACGTGCGAATCGAGCCATTCGATATCCTCGGCAAGATGTGCCACGCCCAGATGGTGTTCACCCGGACACACCTCGTGCCGCAGGCCATCTCTGCGACCCAGCAACTTGTAGGCATCGCGCACGATCTCGAGCTGCTCGTCAACATTTTTCAGCCCGCGCGAACCGTTCAGATGATCCTCTTCGCAGCTTTGCACCAGCAGCGGATGCGGCGCGATGAGCGAGGCAATATCGCCCATGTCGAGTAAGCGCCAAAGTCCGGGCGTGTAGTTGCAGCTGCAATTGCCATTGAGATGCAGCAGCGAATCATCGACACCGTACAGATAGCCCGAGACAAACGCCTTGCGCACACGCGGGTCGAGTGCGGCCAGGTACAACGTCATGTAGCCGCCACCCGAAAAACCAAAGCAACCCAGGTCATCCATGGCAATGTCACCGCGCGCCTCCAAGTAATCGATCAAGCGCATGTTATCCCAGACGTTGAGGCCCGCAACCGTAAGACCCAGCGGCTCGGCCATACGTGCTTGATTCAGGCACGTTCCGCGCAGGTAGCTGTTCTCGTCATCGCCCTGACCCTTCCAGTCACGACGGTATCCCCAACCGCGTGCGTCGGGGCAGACGGTCACGTAACCCATACGCGCCAAACGCAGACCGTAGTCGTAATTGAACTTACGCACAGCATCATCGACCGCCGGCACGCCCGTCACGCCCGCAACACTTGCGGCGCCTGCTCCCTGATGGCCATGCGGGCAGATATAGCAACGCTTAAGCCCCCGTCCATCAAGCTTCGGATGAGACGGCTCCAACAGGTAAAACGGCATCCACACATCGTGCTCAACCTGCAGCATCGCATGAGTACGCACAATGCCGCCGGCAACCCGCACGCGGCTGAGCTCACGAATCTCAATCGGGACGCGGTCCATAAGCGAAAGGCCCAAAACATCGTACAGACGAGTCCTGGTCGCAATCTTCCATGCCTCAAAATCTGCAGGAGTCTTGCCCGCAAATGCCGCCGAGCGCCCTTCGCGCTTCAGCCGGGCACGTAGCGCAGGCTCGTCTTCGCAGTACGTCTCGATGTGCACGGTGCGACCATTGGCAGATAGCCCAGCCGTCTCCACCGCATCACCGTCGCCGCCCTCGGGATCCCAGCCATCCACACCGGCAAGCACCTGCTCGCGAGCGTACCCGGCGGCAGCCATCACATCGAGTTCATTCGCCCACGGCACCCAGCCGGTAGTATCGCCCGCCGGCCCATACAGGATCGCGCCAGCATACTGCGCGCAGTTGTGCGCCGCCGGTTTATTCCAATCCCACCAGCCTTCGCGCTTGATATGTCGCCCTAGCCAACAATCGATCAGCGCAGTTTGCGCCCATTCGCGCCAAGGACGGCCCAGGTAGACCGAATCCGGTGCCACGCCATCCGGAGCTGTAAACGAACAGCCGTGGAAAACAAAGCCGTGCGGCTCGCCTTCGGGCGTCGACGCCGCCGTCACGTAGCCGTTCACGTCCATATCGCGGTTGAGCGAGCGAATCTCGCACCCCTCAAAGTAGGCACGCGCGCCGCCAAAGATAAAGTCGACATCGCCCTCGATCCGGCAACGTCGAAAATACTGGCGCCCCACCCGGCGCGGCGCATACTGTTTGGGTCCTATAAACCCGCCCGGTTTGGCCTCATGCGGCGGCAGCGGACCCAAAAACAGCGTGTCTTGGTGTCCCTTAATGCAGCAGGCATCGACAACCAGACGGTCGCCATCAGCATACAGGGCAATCGCTTGACCGACCTCGCGCCCATCGCCCGCATCGTTTTCGATCGTGAGGCTCTCGAGCCGTACGTCGTCGGCATCGACCAAAACGGTATAGGTCCTAAACGTGCCGAGCGTGCCGTCGACGCCCGAGCCGTCCTCCGAAGGCATCTTGGCACCCAGGCTGCCCACGATACGCACGCTGTCGGCCGTCTCTCCCTCAATCGTCACATGCGAGCGATGAATCTCGACCCGCTCGCAATACTCGCCCGGCTCGATATGGATTGTCACCGGCCGTCCGTCATTCGGACAGGATTCGTCAATTGCCTCCAAGGCCTTAGAGATACTGTGATATGCCCCCGCACGCTCGGGCGAAACCTCAAAAAATCGTCTCTCACTCATCATCAGTCACCGCGTCCTTTCGTCGTAGACCGTCTACGTTGCAGTTTCGGCATATAAAAAGTTCGCGCAATGGGTCGGGAAGGCCCTGCCCATCGCGCGCCGCGACATACCGAATTTAATTGTTTAGGAGCAAACGCCTACGCACGGATAACCTTGTCGACGTTCTGGAGCTGCAGCTCCTCGCCGTCCTGGCCCTCAATAACCACATTTTGAAGGTCGAGTACCTTGACGTTTTGCGCGATGATGCCCTGGCGCACCATCGGCTCCACACCACAGGCCATGGCCGGCACAAAGGGCTCGGCATCGTCGGCAAAGGTAACGTGGACATCCTGGAACGTCAGGCGCGTTACTTTGCTCTCGGGCAGGCCCGTGATGTAGGCAGCGGCAGCATGGCAGTTGGTGGCCTCGATATCGCAAAACGTCGTGGCACCAAAGCCGGGCGTGCGGTCGTCGACAGGCAGCGCCTCGCGAGACTGCACGTAATCGGTCTTGCCGTCCTTGTCACAGAAGTAGAAGGAGTTGACCACGAAGGGCGTGAGCACCTCGTCCATGCGAATGTGCTCAAAGGTAATGCCCTCGTTGACGGCATCCTTGCCGCGCCCGCGGCGGGTCTTGACGCGCAGGCCGCGGTCGGTGCGCTCAAAGAGGCACTTGCTCACGGTAAGGTCCTTGATGCCGCCGGCAGCCTCTGAACCCAGGACCACGGCGCCGTGACCATCGTGCATGTAGCAGTGAGAGATCAGCACGTCGTGCGTGGCGGGACGAAGCTCGGGCTCAATGCCCAGCTTGCCGCTCTTGATGGCGATGCAGTCGTCACCCACTGAGAACTGACAACCAAGGATGCGAACAAAACCGCAGCTCTCGGGATCGAAGCCGTCGGTGTTGTGGGAGTTCTTGGGACCCTCGATGGACAGGCAGAGCGCATCGACGTGCTCGCACAGGGTGGGGTGGATGTTCCACGCCGGGCTGTTGCGGACGGTGAAGCCGGCCAAGCTCACGTTTTGGCACTCGGACAGGAAGATCATGCGCGGACGGGCGACCTCGCGGCCCTCCTCGGGACGGAAGATGTTCTTAAAGTCCTTGTTCCACCAGTTATCCTCGGCAAAATCGGTCTGACCGTCGATGGCACCACGACCATAGATGCACACGTCGTGCACGCCCAGACCCGTAAAGGTAGAACAGTAGGTCGAGAAGCTCTCGCCCTCCCAGCGGCCCAGGGGCAGCATATCGGTACCGGCATACCCGGCGCCCTCGTTGCCCGTGACCGTGCCCGGAATGTAGGCAAGCGCGGCACGATCGTGGCGGGCCAGCAGCACCGCCCCCTCGGCGAGCTCGATGTTGATATTGCTCTTAAGGAAGAGGGACTTGATGCGATAACTGCCGGCGGGGATCAGCACGCGCCCGCCCTTGGGGCAGGCCATGATGGCAGCCTGGATGTTGGTGGTGTCATCATGCTCGGCATCGCCCTTGGCGCCACAGTCGCGAACGTTGATGGTAAAGGGCTCAGCCGGCGTGGTGACACCTACGCTCAGCTCACGCTCGCCACAGACAAAACGAACCAGGTTGCGCTTGCCGGGGGTCAGGCCGTCGACATAGGTCTCGACCGTATTCGTGGTACCGGCGGGCTCGTCGTTGACAAAGATCTCCCACGTCTCGGCGCAGGTAAAGTAACCGCCGTCGTCAAGCTCGATAACCGCCGCGCGCGCGTTGCGCCAGATAACGTTCGTCTCCATGGGTTTCTCCCTCAAAAAGATGCTCTAAAGGCAAATTGTACGCTGTTAAAAAAGGGCCGTACCTGCCGGCGGAATTCCGGTGGCACGGCCCTGTGATTTGGACGATATGTCGGCCTTACTCGGCGGGAGTTACGCTACCGTCCTGGAAGCCAACGTTGTTGTGGGCAAAGCAGTCCTCGTACTTAAACCCGGAGAGCTCCTCGCAAAGCGCCTTGACCTCGGGCTTGACGTCGGCCATCTTGCCACCCTCCTTGACTCGGTGAATCTCGTCGCAAAGGACGTCGCACTGCTCCTTGTCGATCTTGATGCCGCGGGCAAGGACGGCCGCAAGCAGGAAGAAGCCGGCGCAGCCGATGATCATGTAGCCGCAGATATACAGAGGCACGGTAGCGGGCTGGGTCACGGCGTCGCTATTGCCGGCGGTCTGAATGAAGCCGGAGGCAGCAAGGACGATAGCCCACACGTTGACGGCGATAGCCTGGGCGATCTGCTGGCAGAGCTGCTGCGCGGAGCTGTAGATGCCCTCGCGACGACGCAGGGTGATGAGCTCATCGACATCGGGGATGTAGTTGAGCAGAACATCGGGCAGGTACTGGAAGCCGACGTAGAAGAACTTCCAGATGGCGAAGATGATGGGGTAGGCGATCATGGCGATGGCGACCGTGGAGGTGCCGTTGATCTGACCAAAGGCGAAGTAGTTGTAGGCAATGATGCACGCAGCGCAACCGACATTTGCGAGGTACCAAGACTTGTGGAAGCCCTTCTTGGCCATGAGGGCGACCCAGATGGCGGTGCAGACGATAGCGACGACCTTGCCAGGCATCTCCATCACGGACTCGTAGGACTTAGGAATCTGCAGGCAGTAGACGATGAAGAAGGACAGGCAGGCAGACCAGCAGGCAGCAGCGAGCTTCGTGGAGACCTGTGCGTACAGAACCTTGCGGAAGGACTTGTTGCGGAAGGTGGAGATAACGTCCACAAAGAACTTCTTGATACCCTCGCCGACGCTCTCGATCTTCTCCTGAGCGACCTCCTCGGGGGTGTGCTCCCACGTGGACAGGTACACACAAAGCAGCGAGATTGCCATGACCGAAGCGTTGACCGTAGCGATGATGAAGTAGCTGAACGGGTTGGTCTCGCCGAAGGTGCCAAAGCCGAAGCCCACAAGTGCAGCCATCAGGAAGCCGGCGGCGTTACCAAAGAGATGCTTGTAGCCGGTGAGGTACGTACGCTCCTTAAAGTCGTCGGTCATCTCGATGGTAAGCGGCGACAGGTTGGCGGTGCAGAACGTGTACGCGACGTTGTAGATCAGGTACAGCACAAAGTAGTACGGGAAGCCAAACGGCGTAGCCACGAAGATGAGCGGCTCGGCGATCATCATCGGGATGGCCAGCAAGATCCAGAAACGACGACGACCAAAGATGCGGCCGATCTTGGTGGCATAGAAGTTATCGGCCACAAAGCCCATCAGCGGGCAAAGAATGGCGTTGACATAGATGGCAAACGAGCTGATCAGTGCAGCCTCGCCTGCGGACAGGCCACACTCCGTGGACAGGAACAGCACCATGTAGCTGTGCGTAAAGGTCAGGGCACCGGAATTGAGCATACCGCCCATACCAAAGCCCAAGCGCGTCCAGAATGTGATCTTACGCTTTTTTCCGATCTTATTAGTCATCGAGCTCCCTCTCTTTTCTCGATTGTCTTGCAGCAAGACATTGGAGTCCACACTGACATCTGTCTGCCCAGCGTTCAGGGTGAACGTTTAGTTAGATTATGCGCGATTGCTTACGACAGGTGAACGTTCACTTGAATAATATCCTTGAACGGTCGATTTTTACCGTTGAACGGACACAATTGAGATCATCACACCTATTTTCTGCTGGTAAGGGTGCCATGCTGGACAGCCATGAGATAGGTGAACGTTTATCAGATTTTCCAACATATTCACTTAACCACGAAACGAAAAAGCCCCGCCGGGAACACTCCCGACGGGGCCGATGACATCGCGCTATGCTTGGGCGCACTTGCCGCTACAAGCAGACGCCGTCCTTCCAGATACTGATCTCGTGACAGCCACGGCGCTCGGCACTCGTGAGCTTACCGCTCGCCGTCTGTAGCACCAGCTGGTACAAATCGCGGGCGGCCTCGTCGAGCGTGCGCTCACCCGTGGCAATCACGCCGGCGTTAAAGTCCATCCAATTGGCCTTGTGGTCGCACAAACGCTGGTTGGTGAACACTTTGAGCGTAGGCGCCGGCGCGCCAAACGGTGTGCCGCGGCCGGTCGAGAACAGAATCACGTGGCAGCCGGCAGCCGTCAACGCCGTGGTGGATACCATGTCGTTGCCCGGACCGCACAGCATGTTCAGGCCGTGTTTAGTTGCCTGGCCGGCATACGGCAGCACGTCGACGATGGGGGCAGATCCGCCCTTTTGCACGCAGCCGCAGCTCTTGTCCTCGAGCGTGGTAATACCTCCGTCCTTGTTGCCGGGGCTCGGGTTCTCGTAGACAACCTCGCCGTGGCTAATAAAGTAGCCCTTAAAGCCGTTGAGCATGTCGGAGGCGGCGCCAAAGACCTGCTCGTTCTCACAGCGATCGAGCAGAATACTCTCGGCGCCAAACATCTCGGGCACCTCGGTAAGCACCGACGTGCCGCCACGGGCGACGACCATATCGCTCACGCGACCGATCGTGGGGTTGGCGGTAATGCCCGAAAGACCGTCGGAGCCGCCGCACTTAAGACCAATAACCAGCTCGGAGGCCAAAATGGGCTCACGCTTGGCTTGCTTTGCCAGGTCTGCCAGCTCGGCCAGAATCTTGTGGCCCTCGACCTGCTCGTCGGCAACGTCCTGGCAGGTGAGGAAGCGGACGCGCTCGTGATCGAAGTCACCGAGCTCGTCGAGCACCTGCTGGTGTGTGCAGTTCTCGCAACCAAGCGACAGGAACAGCACACCGGCCGCATTAGGATGACGCGAGAGCGCCACCAGCAGACGACGCGTCTGGACATGGTCGGCGCCGGTCTGCGAGCAGCCAAAGGGATGCGGGAAGTAGTAAACACCCTCCAGCGAGCCATCGACCAGATCCTGGGCCTGCTCACACATGGCACGGGCGACTTCGTTGACACAGCCGACCGTGGGGATGATCCACAGCTCATTACGCGTCGCGGCACGACCGTCGGCGCGGCGGAAGCCCATAAAGGTCTCAGGCTCAACGGGATCCACGACCGGATGCGTGGGGTTGTAGGCGTACTCGACCTCGCCCGAAAGATTGGTCTTCACATTGTGCGTGTGGAGCCACTGACCGGGCTGGACATCGCCCGTCACATGGCCGATAGGAAGGCCGTACTTGATGACGTCCTCCCCTGCGGCAATCGCGCGCACCGCCATCTTATGGCCTTGCGGAATATCCTCCACGGCCACGACCTCGCCCACCCCGGGAACCGCGACGGCAGTGCCCTTGGCAAGCGGCGACAGCGCAACGATCACGTTATCGGCCGGATTGATCTGGATAGTATTCATTACAAATGGTCCTAACCCTACAGGTTGAGCAGAAGTCGAGACGCGGGCACGCCGTCCCGCGCCCGCGTCTGCGCCGGAAATTTACGCCTGAGCGTTGGCGAAGGCCTGCTTGGCGCCCTCGGCACGCACGACAGTGAGCGCGCTGACGACAAACTCCTCAAGACCGGCGATCTGCGTAAGATCCTCGCCCCACATTTGCTCGTTGGAGAGCACATCGTGCACCAGCTCGGCGTCGTCGGCGCCGGCGTGAGCAGCGTAGAAGTCGAGCACAAAGGCGTCGTCCTGAGCGGTGTACTCGGTGCCGTCGGAGCGACGCAGGTGCAGGCCGTCGCCCTCGCGGGACACGAGCTCCTGCGTGTAGAAGGAGATGAGCGTAGCGAGGCTCGTCGCCAGGCACTTGGGCAGGTTGCCGGTCTCGGCAACGTAGTCCTTGAGCGTGGGCAGGTCGCGAGCGCGCCACTTAGCCGTGGAGTTGAGGCAGATGGAGAGCAGCGCATGATCAATAAACGGGTTGTCGAAGCGGTTTTCGACGGCGGCGGCAAAGGCCTTGCAGTCCTCGACATCCAAGTCGGCGGCAAGCGTCGGAATGACCTCGTCGTAGAGCATGGTGTTCATGAAGCCGCGAATGGTCTCGTCATGCATGCAGTCGCGCACGATATCAAAGCCGGCAACCCAGGAACCCGGAACGAAGGCGGTGTGGGCACCGTTGAGGATGCGGACCTTGCGCTTTTTGTACGGGGTGACGTCGGGAGTCACAAAGACACCCGGAAGACCAGCCTTCACAAAGGGAAGCTTCTCGGCAAGCGACTCGTCGCCCTGGATGCCCCACATCTGGAAGGGCTCGCGCACGGCCAGGAAGGGATCCTCGTAGCCCAGACGCTCAGCCACCGCGGCGGCCTCGGATGCGTCGCGGATACGGCCCGGTACGATGGTGTCGACGAGCGTGGTGCAGACGGTGCAGTCGTTGGCCATCCACTGCGCAAACTCGTCCTCCCAGCCCCAGTCGCTCACATACTGGTTCATGATGCGCAGCAACTCCTCGCCGTTGTGATCGATGAGCTCGCAGGCGAGGACGATGACGCCCGGCTTACCGGCAGCCCAGCGGGTGTGGAGCACCTGGGCAAGCTTGGCGGGGAAGCTCGCGGGTGGCATGTCGTCGGCCTTGCAGGACGGGTCATAGGCGATACCGGCCTCGGTGGTGTTGGAGACGATGATCTCTAGGTCGTCGGAGACAGCGACCTCCATCATGGCGCGGTAGTCGTCCTCACGATACGGGTTAAGGCAGCGGCTGCAGGCGCTGATCACGCGGGACTCGTCAACCGTGTTGCCGTTCTCCTTGCCGCGCACCAGCACGGTGTACAGGTCGTCCTGGGCATTGATACCGTCGGCAAAGCCAAAGGCACCGCTGATGGGCTGCACCATGACGACCTTGCCGTTCCAGCCGGTGGCCTCGTTGCCCATGTCAAAGAAGCGGTCGACGAAGGCGCGCAGGAAATTGCCCTCGCCAAACTGCAGAACCTTCTCGGGAGCATCCTTGGGCAGCAGATAGCCCTTGTAGCCGATCTTCTCGAGCGCATCGTAGCTGATGTTTTCCATCTATGTGTCTCCTTAGATGTCTGTTAGCGTGCAAGCAAAACGGGGGCGCCGCGTGTGGCGACGGCGCTCCCGGAACCAGGTTTGGATTTAGGCCTCGACGGTGTCCAGGTCAAAGCCAAAGTAGCGAACGGAGTTGTTGTAGCTGATGTCGCGCACGATGGTGCCCAGCAGCTCCATGTCGGCCGGGTACTTGCCCTGCTCGACCCACTCGCCGATCACGCTGCACAGCACGCGACGGAAGTACTCGTGGCGCGGATAGGACAGGAAGGAGCGGGAATCGGTAAGCATGCCCACAAAGTTGCCCAACACGCCCTCGTTAGCCAGAGCCGTAAGCTGCTCGCGCATGCCGACCTCGTTGTCGTTGAACCACCAGGCGGAGCCGTTCTGGATCTTACCGGCAGTCGGAGCCTCCTGGAAGCAACCCATGACGGTATCGATCATGGTGTTATCGATGGGGTTCAGGCTGTACAGGATGGTCTTGGGCAGGCCGCAGGTCTCCTGGATGGAGTTGAGGAAATCGGCGAGCTGGTCGGACGGCGTGTAGTTGGAGATGCAGTCGTAGCCGGTGTCGGGACCGAGCTTGGCGAACATGGCGCGGTTGTTGTCGCGCTTGCAGCCAAAGTGCAGCTGCATGGCCCAGCCCAGACGGACATACTCGCCGGCAACGAACTGCATAAAGGCAGTCTTGTACTTGAGGACCTCTTCCTCGGTAAGCGGCTCGGCAGCCAGACCCTTGGCAAAGATAGCCTCGATCTCGTCGGCGGTAGCCGGGACGTACATAACGTAGTCGAGTGCGTGGTCGGAGGCGCGGCAGCCCAGCTCGTGAGCAACGTCGTAGCGATTGGAAATGGCAGCCTTCATGCCCTCAAAGTCGCTGACCTCAACGCCGGCAACCTCGGAAAGGTGCTTGCAGTAGTCGGCAAACTCCTGGCCGCGCTCGATGCGCAAAGCGGCATCGGGGCGCATGGCGGGAACGACCTGAACGTCAAAGCTGTCGTCGGCGGCAATCTTCTTGTGCCACTCAAAGCTGTCGGCGGGGTCGTCGGTAGTGCAGATCATGCGGACGTTGGACTGCTTGATCAGGTTGCGGCAGGTAAAGCTAGCCTCAGCGAGCTTGGCGTTGGCAAGGTCCCAGACCTCCTGGGCAGTCTTGCCGTTGAGGACGCCCTCGTAGCCAAAGTAGCGCTTAAGCTCCAGGTGGCTCCACTCAAAGACGGGGTTGCCAACGCAGCGACCCAGGGTCTCGGCCCACTTTTGGAACTTCTCACGAGCAGGGGCGTCGCCAGTGATAAAACGCTCGTCGACGCCGTTGGCACGCATCAGGCGCCACTTGTAGTGGTCGCCGCCCAGCCAAACCTCGGTGATGTTCTCGAAACGCTTGTCCTCCCAAATCTCCTTAGGAGAAATGTGGCAGTGATAGTCGACGATGGGCATGCCCTCGGCAAAGTTGTGGAACAGCTCCTCGCCGGTCTTGGTGCTCAGCAGGAAATCCTGATCGTCCATAAAGTTTTTCATCAAACAGCCCCTTTGCTGGCAAGGCGGGCGCACGGCGCGCTCGTTATCCTTTAGGTGAACGTTCACTATACTAATCCATTGCACCTCAAAAGGTGAACGTTCACCTAACCACCACGGGGTGAACGGTAGATTTTGCCCGTTCAACGGTTGCTGGAGATGTGACTTGCATGTATTGCGGACTGTTTGGCGTCCCCGAACACCGAACTTGAGCGCTTTTGCTCAGGTGGGTCATGTCCCGACGTACATTTTTGGGAGTATTCAGCATTGGAGCGCGCCGTGCGCCATCCTCAGCGTCCTATTTGGAACGCAGATAGCGCCCGATCGGCATAAAAAGTGCCCCCGATGGCAAATTACGCCATCGGGGGCACTTAAAACAGTCGTTCTGCACCTCATTCAGGGCATGCCAATGCTGAATACTCCCAAAAATGCACGTCGCAAGAGGGGGTACCTGCTCAATCGGCTAAATACCCGCAAGTTCGCAGTAGCGGTCGACATTGCTGGCAAATACCATCTCGACGGCGCCCTTCTGGACGGGCTCCGTCGGGGTCCTTCCCCACAGCAAATAATCGCCCAGTGTCTTGGCGCCGCGATACGCCAGGCTCGTCGGGTCCTTATAGACAATATTGGTAAAGATACCGCGGCGCAAGGCCAGGGCGCTTTCGGGAAACAGGTCGTTGCCGATCACCATGACCCGACCGGCCTTGCCGGTCGAGACGAGCGCGTCGGCAACCACTTCGGAACCAACGGCAAAAACGCTACAAATGAGCTCAGGGGCGTCCGGCGCACTCAAGCGCTTTTCGAGCTCATGCTTGAGCTGTTTGACTTGCGCATGGGCACCGGCAAGGTCCTCGACCTGCCATGGAATATCTCGTTCGCGCAGATAATTGTGGAAGGCACGGGCGGTTAGATAGTGTGAATCGGTATATGGGTCGCCCGTCAAAAGGAGCACGCGGGCGTCGGCCCCAGAAGCATGGACCAGGTTTGCCGCCTGCTCGGCCATAAGGCTGCCTGCCGTCGAATAATCGGCCAAGCTCGCACCCAAACGATTCAAATGCGGACGGTCGCCGTCGACAAGCTCAATCGTCACGCCCGCCTCGGCGATCTGCCCCAAAAGCTCAGTCGCACGATCGTCGCCCGGCGCATAGGCGAGCAAGCCATCAATCTTCTCGCCCACCTGCAGACGCTCGTCGATTTGCTCGAGTGCATCAGCGTAGCCGCCCACGCCAAATTCAACGCGCTCAACCGTAATGCCCCGGTCGATGACCTCCTGTTCAAAGCGATTGCAGCCTTCCCACAGGTAACGGAAAAAGTACGCTCCCTCGCGCGATGCGCGGGGCAGGCAAAACACCAGATTGATATCCTTGCGGCGCAGGCTTGAGGCACTTGTGTTGCGGTGATAGCCCATGGCCTCGGCCTTAGCGTTCACCTTGGCGCGCACGGATTCGCTCACGCCGGCCTTTCCCGTCAGAGCCTTGTGCACGGTATTGATGGAAACGCCAAGCTCGGCGGCTATGTCCTTCATGGTTACGCGAGCGCTCATGCGGTTACTCCGTTATAGATAAGTTGCCAATTAATAGTCCAGTTAACGATACCCCAAAAATACTCTTCGACTCGCCGTGCTCTCCCTCAAATGCACAAAGCGCCCCGCGAACGGATGCCCGCGGAGCGCTTGGATGTCCGGACCTTATTTGATACCGCGACCCAAGTCTTCGGCGATTTTGTCTACGCCCTTAAGCGCAGCGCACGTCTTTTTGTTGGAGCAATGCCCCGTGCAAACGCCACCCTGAGCGCAGTCGGCGCAGGTGCCCTTGCGGTAGATGCGCACGCACACGGCAACAAACGCAATACCGATAACAGCCAGTACAACAATATCGATAGGTGCCATAGCAAGCCTCCTCTAGTTAACCACCACTTACTTTACCCTATTCTCCACCTACCAAAAGGGGAAAGGTTTATTTTGGTCGGTTTTATCTGCGGAAACGCCACATCTCCCCACCACATTGGTACAAGGCAACCTATCCGGAATGGTTGAAATCATGATCATAGAGCTCATCTCGCTGCCTCACTCAGCAATAAGGTTTACCCTGGTGCTATTTTTCTCGATACGATAGACGCCGACCTTGCCTGTAACGCCATAATGCTTTTTAAGTAGACCCATCTCCGCAGAATTGGACTCGATTACGATGAGCTTGTCATAACCCGACAGAAGGTTATCCATATTGGGCTCATAGAACGCGCATATGGCATCGGAATGCGGGGCAAACAAATAATATCGAGCCACATACGTGAAGTAGTACGAAGTCATAAGCCCATCGCGATCGGAACCGAACAGCAAATAACGAGTACCGTCTTCTTTACCCGATGCCGGCCAGCGATCACCGACGACATCTCGGACCGTCGCCGGAAGCGAAGTGTCGTATGTCTTTGCATTGAATAGCATGCCGTTGTATTCACTCGTCAAAAGGCCAAGCGACAAGGCGATGCAGCCCATTACAACCTGTTGGTATCGCCGCTTATGTAACGGCGTTGCATGGCAGGGGGAACCATCGGACCGGAATTTCATCTGCCCCTCAAGCTCAACGGTAACTGCCATCGCCAGGCCACCGACAAACAATGCAATGATGCTGCAAGCATAACGATCGAATCCAGCAAGCCTCAAGGCCTCGTCCATTGGCATCGAGAAAATGTACATGGCGAGAATACCCACATAGTAAACAATTGTCATGAAATCAAGCGCAACCAGTGCGCGGCGCACATGTGTCAACTGATGCCCAAAGCACCACCGAGCAGCCGCTAGCAATGCGACAACAGCCAAGTTGCCGAGCAGGAAACCGAGCGCAGGCCTGGTAGTTAAATCGATGGAGGTCGCAAAAAACGTCGAGACGACCTGCGCGATCTGGGCAGTATTCTTACCGCCGACCACCGCCGCGTGAGCAGCATCGCCCACATCGAACTTATTCTTGACGCCCGCGAGCGCCGTGGCCATGTGCCAACTCCACATCAGATAAGTGGAAAAACCCAAAACACCTGCGACGGCAGTTGCACCAAACCAGCGCAGGCGAGCGTTCCAGCCGCGATTCCTGAGAGCAACGTGTCCGCGCGCTAAATGGTAAGCGAGCACAAATGCAACGAATACGACGCCCGTCGACTTCACCACTATGAGCTCCGCCATCAACGGCACGAGCAACTTGAGCTCGCGGCGAACATCACCGTTATAACGATCCACGACTGCCCAGCACGCCATCGTGAGGACCGGGAGCACGAAATCAACCAAAAGGTTATTAATGCGAATCGTTACATTGAAAAACGTAAGGAGCGAGCAGCCAGCCCCTAACACCGCATATGGCAGAAACGAACGGCGATTGCGCACAATACCAAGAACAGCATAAAAACATGAGAAGATAAAGGCTGCCTGAACAACGAGCATTGTTCCCTCGGCATGGCCTAAAAACGTGCATGCGCAGTACAGCAGTGAAGTTGTGCCGAGCGGATAGTTGAAAAACTCAACGAGACCACTTGACGCCGTGGGGAAAGCCCCCGTCTCCAGCATGACCTTGAGCGCTATAGCCCAATGCGTAAAGTTATCGTAATGCTCGAGACGCGCCGACAGCAGGGGCCACAGAAAGATCAACATACCTAGGAGAAAACACGCGTCAGGGAGACCAAAGGGCAATCTAGCAAGACCACGACCATGGAGACAGGGCATTGCCGCTGCACCGGCGATGGCGCCCACCACAACCACCCCCCCAGGTGGCAGGGGCAAGCGCGCCCACGATTCCACCGGCATACGTGACGACCCCCATGACACACAAGGCACACACGGGAGCGAAATGCACATCCGTCTCGGTCAAACGATGGATCCAATAGCACAGACCGAAGAGCGCTAGCAGGAACAGCGCCGCACGGCCGAAGGCAGCAATAATCAGCATGCAGCGTCTCCTTCGACATGAGCAGAATCGTGACTGGTCCGCTCCGCATCCCGTGAATCGCCGCATCGATCGCTATCACGCCTGGAGCGGCGGCGGGATCTCCATACGCGGTAACGCGAAAGAAGCGCCCTTATCCTCATGCGGACAATACGCACGATATCGTCATAGGTGGTGTTCCAGCTATCAAGCTCCTCGGCGATGCCCGTTTCGCGATCGTACAGCAGCTGATCATAGATGCGACGCTCCTCGAGCGAGCGGTGCTCGATTCGAAGCGCCGCGTACCACGACTCATCATCGCCACATTTGGATTGAAAGAGGCGCACAAGCCTACCAGAAACGCATGTGCAATAGCGACCATCTCCCAAGCGCACCGCAAAGCTGCGCAGCTCCTCGGGAAAGGGATCATCGATGCGCACGAGTACACCACCGTCTGACATGTTGATGGCACGCCCCGCGAAAACACCCACAGGGCCTTCGTCATCCGTCTCGTCCGAACTGCAATCGGGGAAAACGCCACCTTCGGCCACGGCTTCGCCGGTGCCCTCGGTTAGCTTCGACCACTCATCCTCAACCGGCAGCGCCGTCAGCACCGCAGGTTCGTCTACGGAGATGCGAGTACTCTTGCGCGGCATGGACCGACCACCCGAAAAGGCAATAGCATACAAAAGGGCAATCAAGTTGTAGCACAACCAATAGATGATCACGGAACTGTACACGAGCGCCATGCCATACTTTCCCCATGTAAATCTGATAATAGCTGCAACCGAGAGCACCACGAGCAACAGGTGTGGGAGCATGTTCCACAGGCTACCGCTGCGATTGGTCGTCTTGTCTTTACGCGTAACTTTGAACTTTGTCTCGCGGATACCGAGCGTCTCAAGAAATACGGGAATAATAAGTGATGGCGCCAGCGTGGTGTCGATGATTTGACTCCATTTCTGACTGCGAACATTGCTCGAAAGCAATTTCATAGACCTGCTATAAAAGAAATAGCTCGGCAGCCAAAAAATTAGTAACTGCCAGAGTGTGCAGTTAACCACTTGGAAGTCAAACAAGGCAAACATAATGGGCGCAAGAATGAAGATGATGCGGTTGAAGAATGACCACCAGTACAGAAAACTGCACAGATAGGTAATGCGCGCGGGAAAAGAAATCTTGCGGGAAAAGATGACACCCGTGTTTTGGATGCTCTGAATCACACCGCGCGCCCAGCGGATGCGTTGGTGCACCATCGAGCGCACATCCGTCGTCGAGAGGCCGTGAGCTTCGACCTTATCAGTGGCATAGGTAATATAACCCGCCATCTGCAGACGACAGCTCGTCTCAAAATCTTCGGTGATCGTATGATACGGAAACCCGCCAATCTCCTCCATACCGGCGCGCGAAATCACGGCATTGCTACCGGTGTATGCGCAGGCGTTGGACGAGTTGCGCATCTGGTTTACCTCGCGTGAGAAGAAATCTTGCTCATTAGGAATCTTGTCCTCGGCGTACAGATTGAACTGAAAAAGATCAAGATTATAGAAGCTTTGCGGCGTCTGAATCAGACCGACTTTAAGGTCCTCATTGAGTTCGTCCTCGGAACGATAACGCCATGCGCCGGTCGCGCCATCCTGAATATAGCGAGGCAGCAAGAAATAGGGCACGGTATCTACGAGAAAGCTGCTGCGCGGAATCATGTCGGCATCGAACGTCGCAATCAGCGGTGAAGTCGTGTGCCTTAGCGCGTTGTTGAGGTTACCCGATTTGGCATACTTGTTATCCTCACAGGGGATATAACCAATCCCAAGTTCAGCCGCAAGGGAAGCGACCTCTTTGCGGCAGCCATCGTCAGCAAAATAGACGTGCACCCGAGAACGATCGGGATAGTCCATGTAGGTACAGGCGTTCGCCGTCTTGAACAACACGTCAGTCGGCTCGTTGTGCGTAGCGATTACCACGTCAACGTCGGGATAGTCTTCGGGCAAGATTTTCGGCATAACGAGATGTCCGCTGTCGGCCTTGACCTTGCGGTAGTAAAGTTCGAAGGTCGTAAACGCGGTTACTGCCTCAGCGATGAGCAGCAAGATCGCAAAAATCATCTGGGGAATCCCCTGATCAAACGGCAGGGTGAACAGAAGACGCCATAGCAGATAGATGACCATAAGGACTGCAGTGACGATAAAGGTCGTCACATCGCGCTTCCGTGCCCCCTGTTTTTCCACCACGCTTTTCTTGGCTTTCTTAAGCTCATGAACGCTCACGGAATCATCCCCCTATTCAAAGACCCATGACTGCTGGATACGGTAGTTAGCAAAGAACAATGCCGTATCAACAAACGGTTTGATGATAAAGACCGGTATGGGCAGTGCAACGGAAATCAAGAGGACGAGAGCTGCGCTCGCCAACATACAAGCTGCGCACAGGGCGATATAGCGGCAAAGGCTCCGAGAACAGCTGGAATTATCCGCTTTGAAGACGATATTTCGATTCAGCATATAGTTGACAAATGCCGAGACGACCCGCGCAACGACGGTTGCCCACACGATGGCTGCGCTGGTCGCGACACCATGCGACCATAGGAGTACGAGCGCAGAGAACAGTGCCCAATCCAACAACGATGTGCAGAGCGAAGAGAGCGTGTAGCGCGCAAACGCAGAGAATAAGACACCGAGCACGCGAAGCGAATCAACAACGGGACGGAAATGTGATGCCCCGTTGTCACCCTCGTAGACCGTGGTAATGGGAACCTCGAAGATGCCACCCGCACGCCGCGCCAGCACAAGCATCTCTGTCTCGAACTCATATCCGTCTCGCACCACAGCGAGCATACGGCGCATAAGCGACGCCGGAAGGCCACGTAAGCCCGTCTGCGTATCACTCACATCGACACCGCAGAGCACGCGCATGGCCCCAAGCATAAAATTGTTACCGAGCTTACTGCGCGCAGGAACGCCATTACCGTCGAATCGGCGACAGCCAAGCACCAACGAGTCCTGGTGCAGACCGAGTTCGCGCGCAACGGCGCGGATATCGGCAGGCAAATGCTGACCATCGGCATCTGCCGTGACGGCCCCCGCAACAGTCGGGACCTGTTCCAAGAGATAAGAAAAAGCAGTCTTGAGAGCCGCACCTTTGCCGCGGTTGAGCCCGTGGACAAGAACCGTAGCACCAAGCGCGCGGGCGCGGTCAAACACCACAGAACAGGACGCGCTGCTCCCGTCATCCACCACAACGATCGGTCCCGGCCATCCGAGCACGAGCTCCTCAAGTAGTGCGGCCAGCCGACCACTCGGCTCATACGCGGGAATCACCAAAGCTATCCTATTGTCGATATCTGCCATGATCAAATGGATTCTCCAACATAATGAATCGATTTGCGGACGTCGATTATAACGAAATTGCCTAGCGGTTAAAACAAAAGCCCGAGTGTCGCTGGGACACCCGGGCTCGTGGAAAGGGGTTGATCCTTATTCGGACTTAGGCGGAAACTGCAGCGGAAGCAGTGTTGGTCTCGTCCTCGTCGGTCCAAGCGTGCTTGGGCATAGGACGGAAAATCTGGAAGAGCATCGCGACCAGCAGCACGATAGCCACAACCGTCCAGAAGCCAAACTGCCCAAGGACAAGCAGGTTATAGAACTGGTTGATGAACAGGCCAATCACCCAAGCGAAGGCGCACTCGTAGCCGAGGGCAATCGCGGTCCACTTGCCGGAATCCATCTGGTTGCGGATGGTACCCATAGCGGCAAAGCACGGAGCGCACAGCAGGTTGAACGCGCCGAAGGCAACGCAGGCGCCCATGGTGGGGAACATGCCGGCAAACGCGGTCCACAGGCTCGGGTCGGTCTCGCCCGCGTCGGCGACGGACAGCAGCGAGCCGGCGGTGGCGACGACGTTCTCCTTGGCGACGAGGCCAGAGACAGTCAGCGCGGTTGCCTGCCAGGTGCTAAAGCCGAGCGGGGCGAAGATCCAAGCGACCAGGTTGCCCAGCATGGCGAGCACGGAGTAGTCCATGAACTCCTCGGAGATGCCCTCCATGGCAGGCAGGAAGCCAAAGGCGCCGTTGTAGCTACCAAAGTTGGAGAGGAACCATACCACGACGGTAGAGGCGAAGATGACCGTGCCGGCCTTCTTGATAAAGGCCCAGCAGCGCTCCCACACGTGCAGCGCCCAAGAGCGGATCGCCGGGAAGTGGTAGGCAGGAAGCTCCATAACAAACGGCGTCGGGCGACCGGCGAAGAGCTTGGTCTTCTTGAGCATGAGGCCCGAGGCGATGACGGCAAAGACGCCCAAGAAGTAGAAGAGCGGGCTGATCCACGCGGCGGTGGTGGAAGAATCGCCGATGATGGAGCCCATGAGCAGGGCGATGATCGGCAGCTTGGCGCCACAGGGAATGAACGTGGTGGTCATGACCGTCATGCGGCGGTCCTTCTCGTTCTCGATGGTCTTGGTGGCCATGACGCCGGGGACGCCGCAGCCCGAGGACACGAGCATGGGGATAAAGGACTTACCGGACAGGCCAAAGCGGCGGAACACGCGGTCCATGATGAAGGCGACGCGGGCCATATAGCCGCAGTCCTCCAGGAAGGACAGCATGACGAACAGCAGGAACATCTGCGGGACGAAGCCGAAGATGGCACCCAGGCCGCCGACGATACCGTCACAGACGAGCGAATCGACCAGGCCGCCGTCCTCGGTGCCACCCGCCACAAGGGCGTCGTGCACCACGGTGGTAATACCCGGAACATAGGGGCCGTATTGTGCCGGGTCGACCGAGTCGGCATTGTCGCCCGCAGCCTCGACAGCTGCGTCGTAGGCGTCGCGACCCTGGCCGAGCGCATACCAGCCGTCGGTGCCGAAGAGCTGGTCGTTGGTGAAGTCGGTCACCGTGCCGCCCAAGGTAGAAACGGCGATGTAGTACACGCAGAACATGATGACCACAAAGATCGGCAGGCCCAGGATACGATTGGTAACCACGCGGTCGATCTTCTCGGAGGTGCTCATCTTGGCCGGAGCCTTGGTCATGCACTCATCGATGATGTGCGCGATGACGCCATAGCGCTCACCGGTGATGATGGACTCGGCATCGTCGTCGCAGTCCTGCTCGCACTGGGCGACCAGCTCCTCCACGCGAGCAGCCTTCTCCTTAGTGAGGTTGATGAGCTTGCAGGCGTCCGCGTCGCGCTCGAACAGCTTGACGGCGTAATAGCGGCGCTTTTTGGCGGGAACGCTTGCCGGCAGATTGTTCTCGATGTGGTCCAGAACGTCCTCGATGGAGGAATCGAACTTGTGCTCCGGCACCTGGCCCTTAGAAGCAGCGGACTTCTTGACCTGCTCGAAGAGCTCCTTGATGCCCTTGTTCTTAAGAGCCGAGATCATCATGACCGGGCAGCCGAGCTTCTTGGAGAGCTTGTCCGTGTCGATCTTATCGCCGTTCTTCTCGACCAGGTCGGCCATGTTGAGGGCAACGACCACGGGCAGGCCGGTCTCGATAACCTGAAGCGCCAGGTACAGGTTACGCTCGAGGTTGGTGGCATCGACGACTTGGACGACAACATCGGGCTCGCCGCTCATGAGGTAATCGCGCGAGCATTGCTCCTCGGGGCTGTAGGGGGAAAGCGAGTAGATGCCAGGGAGGTCCGTGATGGTAACGTTCTTGTCGCTTAGGAGCTTGGCCTCCTTTTTCTCAACCGTGACGCCGGGCCAGTTGCCAACGTAGCCGTTGGCGCCGGTGATCAGGTTGAAAAGCGTGGTCTTGCCGCAGTTGGGGTTACCCGCCAACGCGACATGGATCTGAGAATCCGCCATTCAATCCTTCTTCCTTGTGTGCCTGCGCTGCTTTCTCCGCGCAGGCTGGATAATGTGCTTCAAAGATGCTGCATTAAGTTAGAAATACCTAACTTTATCTGCAGAAATATACGTCGCGAGCTCTTACTGGACCTCGACGACGGCCGCCTCCTCCTTGCGGATGGAAAGCTCGTAGCCGCGCACGTTGATCTCGACCGGATCACCGAGCGGCGCAACCTTCACGACCTTGAACGAAGTGCCCTTGATGAGCCCCAGGTCCATAAGGTGGCGACGAAGCGCACCCTCACCGTGAAGCTTGACGATGGTAGAGCTCTCGCCCACTTTAACGTCACCTAACGTCTTCATCCTCTTGTCCCCCTTTCGGTTTTTATGAAATGCTGCTGACTAACCGACGGTCATGATGTGCATGGCAACCTTGGAATCGATACCAAAGCGTGCGCCCAGCACGGTGACGATGATATTGGCGCCACTCGAGCTCACCACGTGGATTTCGTTGCCCTCGACAAAGCCGAGGTCCTTGAGGTGGTGCTTCATGTCCTCATTGCCCTTTACACGCGACACGCGCACGGTTTCGCCCGCTTTTACCATCGAAAGCGGCATGGCCGGCATCTGCGGTCCGCAAGACATGAGTGGCTCCTAACGTCAGTTCGTCCTCAACATCGACGCGTTAAAAGTTAGCCACGTCTATGTTCGCTATAGTAAACTAGCACGTGGTTAACTTTTTGGAAAGGGTCCTGTTCAGTTTTTCGAAAAAGTTTCCTATACGAAACAAAAGGGCGCGGCAAAGGACCATCCTTTACCACGCCCCGTCATGCTTAAAGCGAGAGATTTCTGATCGACGTGACACAGGAGGCCTCATCCACGCCCGAAACACGAAAGACGACGCTCTCGCCGCACTCACCATAGAGGGCCATGAGTCCCATGACATCGCGGCCATCCGTGTGGCGATCGCCAATGCTGACTGACACGTCGCTACGATGCTTGGCAATGATGTCATAGAGCAGCGCAACAGGGCGGGCATGCAATCCCAACGGATCTTTAATCGTCTTTGTAAACTCGACCATGTCCCCTCCCGCGACATCGCACATCGGCCGGCAAAACCCAGCCACGTGGTAGTTATTGTAGCGTTAGATGCTTGTCGAGGACCCTTTCGGATACCCCGTGGGCAAAAAGTGACAAATATGAGTACTGTCACCAATTTAGTAGCAGCAAAATCGAGAGCATATCGCCTACTTTGAGCGATTCGAAGAAGTTGAAAGCCGTCAAACGCTCTTTAAAGGGGGTTAGATAAATTGATTTTGAGCCCATTTTCGCTCAGAGCAGGCCGAAAAATATGACACCTCTTTTGCAACAGTACTCATATTTGGCATTTTTTGCCCACAGGGTCCACAGCGCTCATCTCACACGAATAAAAAACAAGGGAAGGCACACGTCCTTCCCTCGCAACAGGCAATATGTAGCCGCTCGCCTACATCAGGCGCAGGCTGACGTCCTTGAGCTGGGCGCCGCTAACGGCACTCGGGGCGCCCGACATAAGGTCGGAGCCGCTGGCCGTCTTGGGAAACGCCATGACGTCGCGGATGGAGTCGGAACCGGTGAGCAGCATGCACACGCGGTCCAGGCCCAGAGCGAAACCGCCCATCGGGGGCGCACCAAACTTGAGCGCCTCCATGAGGAAGCCGAACTGAGACTCGGCGCGCTCCTCGGTAAAGCCCAGGAGCTTGAGCATGGACATCTGCATCTCGGCGTTGTGGATACGCATACCGCCGCCGCCGGCCTCAAAGCCGTCCATGACAAAGTCGTAGGTGCAAGAACCGGCTGCCAACGGGTCGGCCTCGATCTTGGCGATGTCGGTCTCGGTCGGCAGGGTGAAGGGCTGGTGCTCGGCAGCATAGGCCTTGCGGTCCTCATCCCAGTGGAACAGCGGGAAGTTGACGACCCACAGGAAGTCGTGGCCCTCGCGCTTGATCTCGAGCGCATTGGCCATGTGCGAACGCATGCCGCCCAGGATCTCGTCGGAGAGCAGGCGCGGGCCGGCGGCGAACATCACAAGGTCGCCGGACTCGACGTCCATGCGCTCGCGCAGAGCCGCCATCTCCTCGTCCGAGAAGAACTTGACGATGGGGCTGTTGATGGAGCCGTCCTCGCGGAAAGCGATCCATGCCAGGCCCTTGGCGCCAAACGTGGAAGCCACGCCGGCGAGCTTATCGATCTTGGCACGTGCCCAGGCACCGGCGCCCTTGGCGTTGATGGCCTTGACGACAGAGCCCTCCTCGTTTGCGGCAGTCGCAAAGACCTTGAACTTGGAGTTGGCAAAGATGTCGGTCAGGTCGACCAGGTGCATGCCATAGCGGGTATCGGGCTTGTCGGAGCCATAGGTGTCCATGGCCTCCCAGTAATCCATGCGGCGCAGCGGCGTGGGCATCTCGACACCCATGCGACCGAAGGCGTCGGCCAGGACCTCCTCGAGCGCGCTCATGACGTCGTTCTGGTCCACGAAGGACATCTCGATATCGACCTGGGTGAACTCGGGCTGACGGTCGGCGCGCAGATCCTCGTCGCGGAAGCACTTGGCAACCTGGTAGTAGCGCTCGACGCCACCGACCATAAGCAGCTGCTTCAGAAGCTGCGGGGACTGCGGCAGGGCGTAGAAGTTGCCCGGCTGGATGCGGCTGGGGACGATGAAGTCGCGAGCACCCTCGGGCGTAGACTTGAACAGGGAGGGCGTCTCGACCTCCATGAACTCACGGTTGTGCAGCGCCTCGCGAATGGCAAAGGTAAAGTCGGAGCGCAGCTTGAGGTTAGCCATCATCTCGGGACGGCGGAGGTCCAGATAGCGATAGCGCAGGCGGGTGTCCTCGCTGGTCTCGATGCCGTCCTCAATCTGGAACGGCGGGGTGACGGACGTGTTGAGCACCTCGGCGTGGTCGGTCAGGACCTCGATCTCGCCGGTCGCGAGCTTGGTGTTGGTGGTCTCCTCGCCACGGGCGCGCACGACGCCGTGGATCTTGATGGGCCACTCGGGGCGCATGGTCTCGGCGATCTTAAAGGCGTCGCCGTCGGAGTGCTCGGGGTCGAAGGTGAGCTGCGTGATGCCCTCGCGGTCGCGAAGGTCGCAGAAGATAAGGCCGCCGTGGTCGCGGCGACGGCTCACCCAACCGGTGAGGGTGACCTCTTCGCCCACGTTCTCGCGGCGAAGTTCGCCGCAGGTACGGGTGTGCATGGAATGCTCGTCGATGGGACGGGTCTGGCTCATACCAGTGATCCTCCTTTATGGATCTGTGCCGCCCCGTGTCGTTCCGGGCGGCGTCGTACAGATTTGCCCAGCCTGCGTAAACCGCGCAGCCAGACATGGCGTTCTATCTTATCGCACCTGCGTCGATGTGCCGCGGAAAAGTAGCTCCTGCCCAAAGACTTGACGGAGACGAAACAATTGACGCACCGCGGCACCCGCCCGCGCTCGTCACGTGCGACAATATGCCCCAATAAAACAGCACTTGGAAAGGCCCGTCATGACTGCACGCCTCATCGTTATGGATATCGACTCCACGCTCATCAACCAGGAAGTCATCGACCTGTTGGGCGAGGAAGCCGGCGTGGGCGAGCAGGTAGCACAGATCACCGAACGCGCCATGCGCGGCGAGCTTGACTTTAAGCAGGCGCTCGAGGAGCGCGTGGGGCTGCTCGCCGGCCTGGACGAGAGCGTGTTCGAGCGCACCTTTGAGCGCGTGACATTTACTCCCGGCGCGCTGGAGCTTGTGCGCTCGGCGCACAGCAAGGGCTGGAAGGTCGGCGTGGTGAGCGGCGGCTTCCACGAGGTCGCCGACAAGATCGTGGCCGCCGCGGGCATCGATTTTTGCCTGGCCAACCGTCTGGAAGTCGTGGACGGCAAGCTCACCGGCAAGCTGGCGGCAGACATTGTGACCAAGGAGTCCAAGCTCATCCAGCTGCTGGATTGGGCGGTTGAGTGCGGTGTCGACATGGCCCACACCGTCGCGATCGGTGACGGCGCCAACGACATCCCCATGATTCAGGCCGCGGGCACGGGCATCGCGTTTTGCGCCAAGCCCAAGACGCGCGAAGCCGCCCCGTTTGCCATCGATGAGCGCAACCTGATGCTCGCCATGGACATCATCCTGCGCGACTAGTCGATCCTTCTAACAAGAGAATCAGTCTGTCCTATAGTTTCCGAACAATTTTGTCTTAGTGTTCGGAAACATACCCTTTGAGTGCTAGACTTTGCGCCGTCGAAGGGAACATATATGGATAAGCGAGATCTTGAGCAATTGCTGAGCGATGTTGCCGACGGAGTAGTCACCCCGGCAGTCGCCCTCACGCGCCTCCAGACGGCGCCAACCGCCGATCTGGGTTTTGCGCAGCTCGATCTTTCGCGCGGGGTGCGCCAGGGAGCCGGCGAGGTTGTCTACGGCGCCGGTAAAACCGCCGAGCAGATTGCCGCCATTATCAAAGCATTACTCAATGCCGGCCAGGTGCGCATCCTGGTCACGCGCCTGGACGCCGAAAAGGCAGCCCGCGCCTCGAAGCTCCTCGGCAACGGCATCGACCTGGGATATGTCCCAGACGCACAGCTCGCCCTCGTGGGCGGCAAGCCCTCCCCTACCGGCAACGGACGCATCGTTGTCGCCTGCGCCGGTACGAGCGACCTGCCCGTCGCCGAGGAAGCCGCGTTGACGGCCGAATTCTATGGCAACGAGGTCGACCGCCTCTACGACGTAGGTGTCGCAGGCCTGCACCGCCTGCTCGCGCATGCCGAGGAACTTGCCCAGGCGCAGGTGGTCATCGCCATCGCCGGCATGGAGGGCGCACTGGCGAGCGTTGTCGGCGGCCTGGTAAGCTGTCCGGTCATAGCCGTTCCCACCAGCGTGGGTTACGGCGCGAGCTTTGGTGGCGTAGCCGCGCTGCTCGCCATGCTCAACTCCTGCGCCAGCGGCGTTTCGGTCGTCAATATCGACAACGGCTTTGGTGCCGCCTACCAGGCAAGTCTTATCAATCATCTGAGCGCCGGCACGCCCTGCGCCCGTTAAGGAGCATTCCATGTCCAATCATCAGCACACGCTTATCATCGACGGCACCTCGGGCATCAGCGGCGATATGACCGTCGCGGCCCTGCTCGACCTAGGCGCCAGCGAGGAGCACCTGCGCGAGCAGCTCGCCACGCTGCCGGTCGACGGCTTTACGATCGCCGTCACACGCGTAAGCAAGCATGGCATCGACGCCTGCGACTTTGACGTCCAGCTTGCAGAGGAACTCGAGAACCACGATCACGATATGGCCTGGCTCTACGGCAACGAAGCAGCTGCCGAGCACACGCACGAACATGAGCACCACCATCATGATCATGGCGAGCACGAACACGAGCACTGCCACGAGCATGACCATGAGGCCCACGGTCATGGCCACGAGGGTCACCATCACGCCCACCACCATCACCACCGTTCTTTGGCGGATGTCACCGCCATCATCGATGACTCGCAGCTAAGCGATGGCGCCAAGCATCGCGCGCTCGCCATTTTTACCGCGCTCGCCGCCGCCGAGGCCAAGGCCCACGGCAAAACGCCCGAGACCGTCATGTTCCACGAGGTGGGCGCCGTCGACTCCATCGTCGACGTCTGCTCTGTTGCCATCTGCCTCGATGACCTGGGTATTGAGGACATCGTGGTCGAGTCGCTCTCCGAGGGTCACGGTACCATCCGCTGTGCCCACGGTCTCATGCCCATTCCCGTCCCCGCTGTCGTCAACCTGTGCCAGGCGGGCAATATCGCCCTCACGCCCGCACCGGTCGCCGGCGAGCTCGTGACGCCCACGGGCGCCGCCATCGTCGCCGCACTGCGCACGTCCGAGCACCTGCCGGCCCGCTACCGCATCAAGGCCGTCGGCTACGGCGCCGGTAAGCGCCCCTACGAGGGTTGCTCCGGTACGCTCCGCTGCCTGCTCGTTCACACGGACGCATAGCCATGGATGCCCGCAAGGCAAAAAGCCGCGCCGCCATCGTCGCGGCGTTCTCCGAACTGCTGCGCGAAGAGGACTACGGCAAGATCACCGTCGGCGACATCATCGCTCGCGCCCATGTGGGTCGGGCCACGTTCTATGGCCTCTTCAAGAGCAAAGATGACCTACTGTCCGAACTCGTGAGCGACATCTGCACCCACGCCCTCGACGACGATGGCACACCGCTCGACGACCCACTCGTGCAGGTCGTGCATATCCTCAACAACCTCTGGGAACGCCGCCAGGGCGTACGAGCCCTCGTAGCCGGCGCCGGCTCACGCGTCTTCGCCGACTGCTTACGCAAGACCATCATGTCACGAGCAGCCGAAACCGTCCCCACCGACCCAAACGGCCCCGCCGCCACCATGGACCGAAGCTTCCTACTACACCACATAGCCTCAAGCTTCGTAGGAATGGTCCAATGGTGGGCCTGGCACAACTTCCAAGCCGACAAAGCCGACGTAGCCAAAGACTACCTATCAGCCATAAAGCCTCTCTTCACCTAAGTAAGAAGCTCATCCCAAAGCATCACCCCAACCCAGGGCGCCACGCATCCCAAAGTATCAACAACAGTTCAACGCCCCTATCAGCAACAAGCCCCTCCCATCCAAATTCAGATATATGTTGGGTTGCTTGCTCGAGCGCAGCAAAGATCCCACAGCTGGCCGCATGGGGTAACTTCCCAGCGCATTCCGCAGGACGCAAAAAGGCTCGCCGCACGAAGTGCGCAGCGAGCCTTTTTGCATGTCCGAGGACGCGCTGGGAAGTTACCCCATGCGGACGGCGGACAACCTATGTAGCCTCAGACTAGAACATGCCCAAGAAGCCATGCACAAACAGCGCGGCCACAATAGCACCGACAAACGGCGCGATGCCAGGAACAAGCAGACCATACTTCCAGTTGTTGTCGGCCTTGTTCTTGATCGGCAGCACCTGATAGGCCATGCGAGGACCAAGGTCACGAGCCTGGTTCATGGCGAAGCCGGTGATGCCGCCCATGCCCATGCCAACAGCCCAAACGATCAGGCCGACGCAGATTGCGAGCATCAGAACGTTCTCGCCGGCGCGGCTAGCGGCAGCAAGGATGGCGCTGATGAACACGAAGGTGCAGATAGCCTCGCAGAAGAAGTTACGAGCATAGTTCGTGCCCTCGGTGGTGGGGTTGGTCGAGAAGATGTTGCGCTGGGCAATGGGGTCGACGACGTCCTCGGAAGCCTTGAACTCATCGGCATACATAAACCAAGCGATCACGGCACCCACAAAGCCGCCGAGCATATCGGCAAGCATGAAGGGGATGCAGTTGCCCCACGGCACCAGGCCGACGATGCACTGGGCAAGCACCATGGCGGGGTTCATGCACACAGCGCCACCAAAGACAAACAGGCAGACCGAGATGCCAAAGGACCAGGTGGTGATGGCAAACATATGGCCGGAGCCCTGATACTTGGTGCCCTTGAGCACGGTATCGCAGTGAACACCCACGCCAAAGACGATCATGAGGGCCGTTGCGCCGAATTCGCAGAGGAGTTTGGTAAGCATAAAACCTTATCTTTCTTGTCGGTTATAAACGATTCGTTTAAGCCGCGCACTAGTGCTGTGCGACAACAACACCCAGGCCATCGGGGATGACGGCGACCTTGGCATCGGCACCCTTCATCTCAAAGGCGAGCTTGAGCGCTTCCTCGATAGTGTTGACCGGCGTCATGTGCATATCCTTGAGCATCTGGTGATCGCACAGGTCGGTGACCATGATCACAGGGTGATGCGCCAGGATGCGGGCAAAGATCTGGCTCGTCCACTGATCGGGCAGGGTCTCGTCCTTAGGACGATCGATGCAGGCGCGCTCAAACTCTGCCGGATCGTTGTCGGCGATGTTGTGATAGAAGCCCTCGCCGCCGTGACCGTCGGCACAACCGGCGACGTCGATGATCACACCGCCCTCGGGAAGCGTGGCCTCGGCAGCGCACATGCCCTTCACAGCCTGATAGATGTTCTGATCGAGGGGGTAGCCGCCGTTAGTGGTAATGGCGATCTCGCACTCGACGGGCTCAACGCCAGCAAGGCTCTTCACGAACTCGCAGCCAGCCTCGTGCGCCTTGTGGATGTCGCCGGCAAAGGAGCCAATGACCTCGTGCTTGCCGTTGAGCACCACGTTGAGCACAAAGGCAAGGTGAGCCATCTCGGCGGCGGCAAACATGTCCTCGCTCACGTGGTTGTGGCACAGGTTGCCGGCACGCGAGTGGGAATCGTTCACAAACTGACCGTTGTGGTTGTACATGATGGTCTTGTAGCTGGCGATGCCAGGCAGGACGGACTTGCGGCTACCAGAGAAACCGGCAAAGAAGTGCGGCTCAATAAAGCCCTCGGCAAGCAGCAGATCGCAATCGGCAGCGATCTTGTTGATGATGCACTCGCCACCAGAAGGCAGGGTGCCGATCTTTTTCATCATGCTGTCGTCAGTCGCGACGTGCATAACGATTTCTTCGTTGGCAACGATCTCCTCGCCGTACTTGTTGACGAGCTCCTCGTGCGTCGACGGACGATGCATACCCGTAGCAACCAGAATGCGAACGCGCGCCTCAGGCGCAGCGGAGTGGATGTGATGCAGCAGAATAGGCATCGTCACACGCGAGGGAACGGGACGCGTATGATCTGAGCTAATGATGACAATATCCTTCTTGCCAGCACAAAGCTCCTCGAGCGAAGGCGAGTCGTAAGGGTTGGCAAGCGACTCCTCCACCAGCTCTTCCTGCGATTTCGTGGTCTTAAACTCGTTTTGATGACCTTCCATCACACCCGCGAAGTTCTTATCCTCGAGTTCCAGATGCAACGTCTTGTGGTCAAACGGCAGTTCACATTCAAACAATGACGAGCGCCCTCTTCCTTTCAACTGACACACTAGATAAACCGTTGGAAGGATACGCCGCTCACCGAAAAACACCACCGTCCACCGACTCATTAACACAACGTTCATATTTGACCCACAACAAAACAACCGCGATCCCAAACGGGACCGCGGCCGCTACAGTCGTAAGTCAAGAAGCGCCACATGCATCTCAATCCCGATCGATAAGACGCGAGGCGCGAAGCGCGCCTTATTCCCTTCAGCTTTAATCCCAGAAGACCGAGGACGAAGGGACCCGATGGGTTTCCCTCTGAATACATTCCACAGCACGAAGCCTTTTCCAAACGCGCAAAGCGCGCCATTATTCCCCCAGCCAGTAATCCACCGAAGACCGGACATCGTAGGGCCCGCCATCAGCTTACTTTTAGGCACACTCCGCAGGACGCAAGAAGCCCTCGCCGCACGAAGTGCGCAGCGAGGGCTTCTTGCATGTCCGAGGACGTGCCTAAAAGTAAGCTGATGGCGGGCCCGGACGACTACAGGGCTATCGATTACCCCGTGTTCTGCAATCCTGCCGAGACGCCGGTCACAGTCGAAAGAATCAGGCTCATGTACTCGGCCTTCTTCTCCTCGGCCATCTCGTCCTGGTTCATGCGCACCTCGCGAAGGGCGCGGACCTGGGCGATGGACAGGGCGTCGACGTAGGGGTTACGCACGCGGACGGCGCAGCCGAGCACGCGACGACGCTGCAGCGGCCACTCGTCACCGACGATGGCAAGGACCCACTTACGCGTGAGCTGCATCTCGGTGAAGACCTTCTTGGACAGATCCTGGCGGTCGCCCAGGTGCAGATACATCTTGGCGATGCGCTGGTCAGTCTTGGCGATCGACATCTCGATGTTGTCGATAAAGGTGCGGAAGAACGGCCACTCCTGGTAGGCAGCCTTAAGCTGGTCCAGATCGCCAAACTGCTCGCAGGCGGTACCCAGGCCGTACCAAGCGGCCAGATTGATGCGCGCCTGGCTCCAGCTGAAGATCCACGGAATGGTACGCAGGTCGTCGAGCGACTTGGCACCCAAGCCGCGCTTGGCGGGACGCGAACCGATCGGCAGCAGACCGACCTCGGTCAGCGGCGTCACGGTCGAGAACCACGGTGTAAAGTCCTCGGTGTTCAGCAGGTCCAGATAGCGCTCGTGGCTTGCGGCGTTGAGCTTGTCGGCCATATCCCAGAACTTCTGCGTAGTCTCGGTGTTGGTCTTCTCGGCGCTCGGAGCCGACTGCAAAAGCGTTGCGGCGGCAACGGACTCAACATGGCGCTGAGCCAGCGTGCGGTTGCCGTAGCGGGCAAAGATGACCTCGCCCTGCTCGGTGAGCTTAAAGAAGCAGTTGACCGAACCCTTGGGCTGCGCCAGCACGGCCTTGTTGGCCGGACCGCCGCCACGGCCCACGGCACCGCCGCGACCGTGCATGAGCACCAGATCGATATCGTTTTTCTCGGCCCACTTGGCAATGCGCTCCTGCGCGGAGTGCAGCGCGAGCATGGCCGTGGTAGGACCGGCATCCTTGGAGGAGTCGGAATAGCCCAGCATGACCTCCATGCGGCGGTTGGTCTGGGCAAGGCGCTTTTGCACCACGGGCAGCGTAAGCATCTGGTCGAGCACGTCGACGCAGTCCTCGAGGTCCTCGAGCTGCTCGAACAGCGGGATCACGTCGAGCTCGGGGACATCCTCCTCGTGTGCAAAGGACAGGTGGGCAAGCTCAAAGACGTCGGCCACATGCTGGGCACTCTTGGTGAACGAAATGATGTAGCGGTGCGCCATCTTCTTGCCGTAACGCTTTTGGATGGAGCCGATAGCGCGGAAGGTGTCGATGACCTCGCGCGTCATGGGCTGCAGGTCGCCATGGATACCGTTCTCGTGGATATCCTTGAGGGCGCGGGCATGCACCACGGAGTGCTGACGGAACTCCATCTCGACCATATGGAAGCCGAAGGACTCGACCTGCCAGATGATGGTCTGGACCGGGCCGTAGGCGGCACGGACGGCACCGCAGGCAGCCAGCGAGCGCTGGACGACGCGCAGGTCATCTAGGAACTCATCGGCGCTGTGATACATGGTGTCGGTGATACGGCGCACGGTGGCGTTGAGTCGGTCTGCCATGACGAGCATGACGGCGCGATGCGGCTCGTGCTCGGAGATCAGCTCGGCGCGGGCCGTGTACCGAGGGCTCATCTCGACCTGATGGTTCCACAGGTTGATGAGTTCAGCAGAAGGCTTGCTGTAGGTGGCCTCGAGCGTGAGGTTCCGGCCGATGCGGCGGCACTTGTCCTCGAGCTTGAGCACCATGTGCGTGAAGTACTTGGCGGCGACCTCGCGGCTCACCTTGGCGGTAACGTTGGGGTTACCGTCGCGGTCGGAACCGATCCAGCTGCCGGGATGGAAGAACGCCGGGCACAGCGGCGGCACGGTGCCGGCCTTGTCGCCCAGCACCCAGTCGTCAAAACGACGGTAGATGACGGGGATCACATCGAACAGTGTGTTATCGAAGATGTCGATGATGGTATCGGCTTCCTCGACCGGCGTGGGCTTCTTGAGCGCGATGGGGCTCGTGCGCACCAGAGCGTCAATCTCCTGCAGCATATGGCGCTCGTTCTCCACCAGGTCGGAGCCGCCCAGGCGCGGACGCTCCTCCAGCAGGTTGGAGATACGGCGAATCTTGCCCTCGACGGCCTTACGACGGGCCTCGGTGGGATGTGCGGTAAAGACAGGGTGGAACTCGAGCTTGTCGAGCAGCTCGTTGGCGCCCTCGACACCCATCTCGTTTACCAACTGGTGATAGGCGACGGTGAGTTCGTTGGCGGGATCGACCTCGGTATCGGTCGACGCACCTGCCTCGCGCTCGCGCAGCTGCGCCACGCGGTAGTTCTCCTCCGACAGGTTTGCCAGATGGAAGAAGCTCGTAAAGGCGCGGACAATAACCTGCTGCTTATCGAGCGGCAGGCTGTCAATCAGATCGACGACCTCACGAAACGCCACAGCAGTAGGCTCGTCGGCGGTGGGCACGCCCTGCTCGTCGACGGACTCGTCGGCAGCACGGGCGCCGGGATTTCCGGCATTGGCCACAATCTCGGCCGTCAGGATCTTGTCGAACAGGTCCGCGATCTCGGGATCATACTCGCTAAGCACACGGCGCTCCAGGCGCAGGAACAGCGCCAAGTTGTCGCGCAGCTCCTCGGGGATCTCGATCTCGGCGAGACGCTCCCTGGACTCGGCATTCGAGCCGATTCGGTTAACGAGGCGGTTGACCACGGCAGCGACGCGCGCCGCGGCTTCGGGTACAGACTGGTTGCTTAGGTTCTCAGCCACGTTTCCTCCCATTCCTCCTTCTATGCACGTAACATGCGGTATTCATTATAGGCGCTTGCGAAATACTTTCGACACTGATTGCGCTTTACCACACAAAAGTATTTTCTGCATTGCAAGGGTTTTTGCCCTAAATGGTCGTATTTCTCGGTGGGCGGCATACGTAAATGGGGGCATTCCGCATAAAAGCGAAACACCCCCGTAACAATCGCTCGCAATGAGCTGGGCACCTCAGCGGCACTACAGCTCAAAAATCATGCGCTACAGGCGCTCGCGAACCGCCTCGACCACGTTGGCCAGATCGACGAGGGCCTCGTCATGGCTCTCCATGTCGCGCACCTTGACCTTGCCGGCGGCAAGCTCGTCGCCACCCAGGACCAAAATGAGCTTGGCGCCAACCTTGTCGGCCTGCTTAAACTGAGCTTTGAGCGAACGACCCTGGTAGTCGGCCTCGGTCACGATGCCAGCGGCACGAAGCTCCTGCGTGATGGCAAAGACGTTCTGGCGCAGCTCCTTGCCGGCATTGGCGACGTAGACGCACGGGGCCTCCTCGGCACCCAGGTCGCTGCCAAAGGCCTGCAGGGCCAGCAGCGCACGCTCAAAACCGACGGCAAAGCCGACGCCTGCCGTGGGCTTGCCACCCTCGAGCTCGACCAAGCCGTCATAGCGACCGCCGCCACCGATGGAACCGACGCCGGCGCCGGGAGCCTCGACCTCAAAGACGGTACGGGTGTAGTAGTCCAAGCCACGCACCAAGGTGGGATCCTCGACATACTCGATACCCGCCGCATCCAAATAGCGCTTGACCTGCTCGTAGTGCTCGCGGCACTCATCGCACAAGTTGTCGCCCATCAGCGGTGCGTCGGCCATGATCTCGCGGCAGTGGTCGTTCTTGCAGTCGAAGGCACGCAGCGGATTGAGCTCGGCGCGCTCGCGGCACTCGTCGCACATCTCGTCGGCGTGATCGAGGATAAACTGCTTGACCTGCTCGCGATAGGCCGGACGGCATTGGGCATCGCCCATCGAGTTAATGAGCAGACGGAGCTTGGAAAGATCGAAACCAAGGCGCTTGTAGAACTCCATGAGCATAATGATGCACTCGGCGTCTGCCGCCGGATCGGGAGCGCCGAGCCACTCGATGCCTACCTGGTGGAACTGGCGCAGGCGACCCTTCTGGGGACGCTCGCCGCGGAACATGGCCTCGGCGTAGTACGCCTTAAACGGCGTGGAGCCCTGGGGCACCAGATTGTTCTCCACGACGGCGCGCACCACACCAGCCGTGCCCTCGGGGCGAAGCGCCAGGCGCTGCTTGGGCTTGAGCTTGGTGTCGGTGCCCTCGGTAAAGACGCGCTCCAGGTTGGCGCCGCTAAAGACGCGGAACATCTCCTTGCGAACGACGTCGGTCGACTGGCCGATGCCGTGGACAAAGACGTCCACCTGCTCGATCGCGGGCGTCTCGATGGGCTTAAAGCCAAACGGCTCGAACACGCCGGCCGCAATCTGCTGCATCTTTTGCCAGGCGCGCATCTCGGCGCCGATAAGGTCGCGGGTTCCCTCCGCCTTCTGTGCCTGCATGGGCAAACACCTTTCTTTTGTATCGCGTCATAGGTAGTGGATATTATACGGCACAAAGCAGCAACGCGGCGGCGCGTCTGACCGAACGAGGGTATGGGGACTCGTTCGGCCAGACGCGCCGGCGCGGCAGCCGATTCGTTTTCCTCCGTCCCCAGGGGATCATCACGTGATCCGTAGGGGACGGAGGAAAGCAGATCATTTTTGTGCGCCCGTGGCCGCCGTGGAAACCGAACGATGGTACGAGCAGCCATTCGGCTCCCAGGGCGGCCGCAGACAAACGGACAAGCGGCGATGCGCTTTGGCCTACCTACTCCCCTGCCACGCTCGCGCGCAGCTTGGCAGCGATGGGCTCGGACGCCAGCAGGAACACGAGCATGACCACGGAGCACGCCAGGCACACAATCCAGGTGCTCGCAAAGGAGCCCGTGGCATCGAACAGCACGCCCGAGACAATGGCGCCCACGGTGCCGCCGACCATCTCGAGCGAGGTAATGGTGCCCGTGACCTTACCCAGGTCGGCCATGCCAAACTGCTTAGACGCAGCGATCGTGGGCGTTGGAGATGGTGTACTGCGCAAGGGAAATGCCCAGGTCGCTGACGATCAACGGCTGGAACAGGCTCATGCAGTTGACGAAAATCGTGTAGCACGTGGCCATGATCACGAAGCCAGAGGCCACCACGAGCCAGCCGGGGAAGAGCTTACGTTGCTGAGACATGCTGTTCCTTTTTTAAACAAACGAGTAGCAAGATTGGGTGCTACCGGTGGTCGGCGATGTAGCCCAAAGCGACGGCGGCATAAGCCGCGGCGCCAAGGGGAAGCTCGGCATCGCTAAAACGTGCCTTGGGATGATGCTGAGCAAAATGCTCGTCCGTATCAGTCACGGCAGCGCCCACGGTAAAGTACGCACTCGGGATCTCGCTCGAGATCAACGCGAAGTCCTCGCTCGCCATGGCGTGGAACAGCGGCAGGAAGGCGGACTTGGGCAGCACCGCGCCCACGTAGCCAAGCGACGCCTGCGTCATGCCGTCGTCGAGTACCAGCGGCGGAACATCCGAAAGCGTCTCGATAGTCGCCGGCGTGCGATACGTTGCGGCCACACCGTTGACGACCTCGGCGATGCGGGTCTTGAGGTGCTCCATGAGCTCGACGTCGAAGCCGCGCAACGTTCCCTCGAGCACGCAGGTGTCGGGGATGACGTTGGCCGCCAAGCCGCCAGCGAACTTACCCACGGTAAGCGCGACCTCCTTGGCCGCCGGCACCTCACGGGAGATAAGCTCCTGAAGCGCCAGGTGCACATGCACGCCGGCCGTGATGGGGTCGATGCAGATCTCGGGGCTCGAGCCATGGCCGCCCTTGCCCTGAAGCGTGATGCGAAAACCGTACACGCCCGAGAGCGCCGGGCTGCCGTAGAGCACCAGGCCAAGCGGCGATTGGCTGTTAACGTGCATGGCGAAGGCGGCCTGGGGACGCGGGTTCTGCAGCAGACCGTCGGCGATGGCGGCGCGGGCACCCTCAAAAGTTTCCTCGCCCGGTTGGAACAGCAACTTAATCGTGGCGTTGGCGTCGACAAGCTCGGACTCGCGGGCCTTGAGCAGGCGCGCCGCACCAAGCAGCGCCGTCGCATGCATATCGTGTCCGCATGCGTGCATGCAGCCGTTCGTAGAGGCGAAAGGCTCGCCTGACTCTTCAGCAACAGGCAGGGCATCCATGTCGCCACGGAGCATGATGACCGTACCGGCCTGTTCGTCCGTGCAGACGCCATTGCCCTGGGCCGCGGCGGCACCGGCGCCGACAAGGCCCACGACACAGGAACCATCGACGAGCGTGGCAAATGGGATTTCCATCTCGGTCAGGCGCGCTTGAATATACGCAGAGGTCTGTGGGAGGCTATTACCCAGCTCGGGCATCTGGTGTAAATCGTGTCGCCACGCAGCGAGCTTGTCTGCAAAAGCCTGAGCTTCTGCAACGAGACCGTCACCGATAGCGGCCTGCGCCGCCGCGGTGGCCTTGGGCGCTGATTGCGGTTGAAGATCGGACTGAGCTGGTGCCATAAATGCCCTCCAGTAACGTTTTTGCAGTAAGCACTTTGATAGCGTAAAGCGCAAGGTACAACTTTAAGGGCGAGGCATAAAAAATGCCGCCCCAGGAGGGCGGCGCAACAAGTTGTTTACAATTGCGGGCGCGGCTTTCGGCGCAAGAAATCGAAATGCGTCTCGCTCAAGATAATCGACAAAAAGATGAGCGCAAAGCCGGCAAGCAGGCGCGAGGTGAGCGCCTCCCCCATCAGCAGCACCGAGAACAGCACGCCCGAGGGGGACTCCATCGAAAGGAGCAGCGAGCCCGTCGAGGCCGGGACATGCGCCAGGCCGACGTTTTGGATGAGCAGCGCCACGCACGTGCAGCCCACCGAGAGAAAGACCATCACGCCGATAAAGCTCGGCGTCCACACGGACGCGGGCGCTTGGGTCTCGAACAACAGCGACGAGATAAGGCTCAAGACGCCATTGCCCACAAACATCCAAAACGTGATGACGTTGATGTCCATCTTGCGGCCGTACTTGGCGGTCACCGCCATCTGGATAGCGAAAAAGACCGCGCCGCTCAGCGTGATGACATCTCCGGCATTGAACTCGACGCTATCGAGCGCCACCAGGCCAATGCCCGCCAGGCACAGCAGCGCGGCACCCAAGTTGTAGCGCGTGAGCTTTTCGCCACTCAGGACGTAGCTCGCAAACGGCACCAAGATGCAGTACGTGCCTGTCAAAAACGCGCTCTTGCCTGCCGTGGTCTGCGCCAGGCCGATCGTCTGCAGGCCGTAAGCGCCCCACATAAGCGCGCCCATGCCCAGCCCGACGATCAGGTTGCGGGCATTGAAATGAGCGATGATGCGCTTATGGAAAATTGCAAACATAACCAGTGATGCCGGGAGAAAGCGAACATAGACCAGCTCGAACACCGGAATGGTGTCGAGTGCGTCCTTCATAGTGGTAAAGGAGTAGCCCCAGATAATCGCCACCGAAAGCAGTAGAACTTTCCAGAACAACGGCGAGCGTGCGCCGGCACCCCGGGGAATACCACCCGCGCCCAAATCCTCACGGGCTACAGGGCTATCGGGCATGTTTTCGATTTCGTTGGCAGCGTATTGGGCCATGGAACATCCTCGCGCTCAATCTGGGCGTGGTGTCCGCACGCGCGTGACCGCATGCCGCCTCATGGTCAAATAAAAACGGGGCGCACCGGACCCCCGGTACGCCCCGCTACTGTAGCAACAACCAGCGTTGCACCGCAATCCAGCCCACTAAAGCGTCAGCAAAGTGAACCTCGATGTTTTGTCAATGTCACGCTGTTGCACTAAATAAGCTTCGTGCTTTCAAGCTTTTCGATGATCCAGTCGTTGGCCTTGATGACCGGGCGGCGGAAGACGACGCCCAGGCCCAGCGACGGAATCAGATAGCTCGCCAAGATACCCAGCTCAACCCAGTACTCCATATGGTAGGCGCCAGCCATGGCGGCGTGCATGGCGTTGATGCCGTGGGTAAACGGCAGGAACGGGTAGATCGCCTGGAACACGGGGCCGGTCATCTCGATGGGGAACGTGCCGCCCGAACCGCCGACCTGCATGACCAACAGCACGACAGCGAGCGCCTTGCCGATATCGCCAAACGAAACCGTAAGCGTGTAGACGATATTGGAGAACACGAGACTCGCGACCCAGCCCGCCAGCACAAACTGCAGCGGGTTGTCGCACTGAATGCCAAAGAACAGAATGTCGCCCGCGCACACGAGCGTTGCCTGCAGCAGGGCCAAACCGCCAAAGAACAGGTAACGGCCCAGATAGATCTCGTGCAGGCGTACGGGGATGAGCTCGTTGATGAGCTCGTCGTCGACCGAGACCTTCATCATGGCCGCCAGTACGATCGAGCCGACCCAGAGCGACAGAATCGTATAGAACGGCGCCATGGCCGAACCGTAGTTGCGGATCGGATAGACCGGCTTGCGGTCGAGCGCAACGGGGCCGGAAAGCGACACGGCCAGGCCCTCGGGGTCGTTGCCGATCATCGTCTTGATCGTCGCCAGGTCACCCGACATCAGGGCGCCGTCGAGCTCGTCCTTGAACGCGCTGATCTTGTCCGACGCCTCGCCCAGCTGATCGGAAGCCTTGTTGACCAGCTTTGCGGCCTTGGAGAGACCCTTTGCCAGCGAACCGGATGCGTCGGTCAGGCCGGCAACAGCGCTATCCAGGTCGCCCGAGATGCCGTCGAGCGAATCCAGAACGCCCGAAATAGTTTTCTTGAGCTCCTTGGCCTTGACCGAGAACGTGGAATCGTAGTCGGACTTAGCGCCCGAGATGCCCGCCTTGGCATCGGCGATGGCCTGGTCGACCTCGGCACGCGTGCTGTTGACCTCTGCCATGCTGTCGGAAAGGGACTTTGCGGTTGCCCTCAGGTCGTTGGCATTGTTACGATACTCCGTCGCGATCCTGCCCAGCGATGTAGCCACAGACTTGAGGCTGTCCTGGAGCTTTTCGTCACTCACCTGATCGGCAAAGCTGCGGAGCTGGTCGGCCGTGTCGTCGATTTCCTTGGCGCGCGATTCGAGTGCCGACGCGGCTTCGTTGAGCTGGGTCACCGTAACGTTGACATGCTGGTTTGCGGCGTCGAAAGCCTTCGCGAGCTCGGCGGACACGTTGTCAAACGAGCCCGCACTTCCGTCAATCGCGGCGTTGATGGCGTCGTTGGCGGCCTTGAGTGCTTCCTTGGAATCACTAATGCCGCTCTCGGCGTGCTCCATCAACTGCTTGGTAGATTCATCGACCTTACCCGTCTGCTGGAGCATACCGCTCGCCGACGTCAACGAATCGGAGGTCGAGCTCAAAATGCCCGCCAGCGAAGTCGCGTTGGCTTGAACGTCCTGCAGGTCCTCGACCGAATCGCCCAGTGTCGAGGACAGGTTGGCGATAAAGCTGCTGACCTGATCGGTGCTCATGTAATCGAGCAGGCTGGACACGGTCTTAAGGCCGATGGTCGTGATGGTCTTGGTAAAGGTCTCATTCACCTGGCTCTGGACGGCGCTCGAACCCTTTTCGGTCACGATCTGGGCGATGGCGTTAGCCTTCTGGTTTTCGTAGAACTCGATGTCGGCGTGCTTCACGTTGGTCGAGAAAAGCGTCATCATGTCGGCGCTAAACGTCTTGGGGATAACGACGGCGGCATAGTATGTGCCCGACTTAACGCCCTCAATCGCCTTATCGCGGTCGTTGAGGACAACCCAGTCAAAGTTCTCGTTACCGCGCAGGGTCGCCGTCACGTTTTCGCCCACGTTGATCTCGACGGGAATCAGGTCGCTCTCGTAGCCCTCATCGGTGTTGACCACTGCAATCTTAAGGTTGCCGGTATTGCCGTACGGATCCCAGCTGCCGGCGATGTTAAACCACGCGTACAGGCACGGCACGATAATGAGGCCCATCACGACGACCATGCCGATCACGGAGCGAGACACGTTTTGGACATCACGCTTAAACAGGTGCAGGATGTTCTTCATTTATGCCTCACCTCCTTTAGAGTGCTTGCCAAGCAGGGTGGTATCTCCATCATTTGTAGCTGTGCTGTCGCTGCCCTGAGATTTACGATGCGCACCAATATGCGGCAGACGGCTCGTGGGCTGTTCGCTGTCCTTGGTGCCCCGCTCGCTGGCGTTGAGACCAAACATGCGACGGGCGGCAGGGATGGCAGCCGTGTGCTCGCGCATCTCGCGGCGCAAGTCCTCGTCCGAAAGCGCCGAGATGCGCATCTGGGTGTTGAGGCTTGCACGGATGTACTCGATGTTGATGAGCCAGCCGCAGATGGCAATGACCGAGATAATCCAGATAACGAGCAGGATGATCTTGCCGTTATTGTCGATATCGAGCACCGTCGAAAGCACAAAGAGCAGAACCTGCACGCCTACCACGGCGGCAAAACCGCCCTTGATGTAGTACGGGTAGCGATGCTCAAACGCCACGGCATGATCGAGCAGCTCGCGACGGTACGAATCCGAATCGAGCATGACGCGCATGGCCGTGCGCAGCGAATAGCGCTGGCGCGGTAGGTCGTTGGACTCGCAGATCATGAGGCCCGTCGTGGAAAGCTGCTTATCAAAGAGCAGATTGAGGTTGAGCAGCAACGGGCGCAGCTGCAGACCGATAAAGAGCGCGATGGCAAGGAACACGCCCAGGATGCACAGGTTGAACAGGTAGTTGAACGAATACATGCCACCGACGGTCTCGCGCAGCAGGTTGATGCCATAAGTGAAGGGCAGCAGCGGATGCAGCCATTGGAAGAAGCCGGGCATCATCTCGATGGGATACATGCCCGACGAGCCGGGGATCTGCACAATGACGAGGATGACGCCAATGGCTTTACCGATATGCTTAAACGTGGTGGACAGCGCATAGATGATGTTGACGTAGGTGAACGAAATAGCGATGCCGCCCAGTACAAAGAGCAGCGGATTGACGCACTGAACGCCAATGACTAGGTCGCCCACCGTAACGATAATGGCCTGGAACGCGCCCAGGATCACCAGCAGCAGCCAGCGGCCAAAGTAGCCCTGACGCGCCGTAAAGCTACCGATGCCCTCGCGGTCGACCTCGAGTTTATAGATAGCGATGAGCACATAGCCGCCTACCCACAGCGCCAGATTGGTGTAGAAGGGCGCGATGCCCGAGCCAAAGCTCTTGACCGGATAGATTGACTTGGACGTCAGCTCAACCGGAGATGCCATGAAATCTGCCACGTCATTGACGTCGACGTCCATGAGGTCGGCTAACTCGCCCATAGACTCAGAGGTCCGCAGCGCCGCAATGTCATTGGCGGCGGTCGCGAGCTTGTCCTGAACCTTGGCAAGGGAGGCGTCGGTTTGGGATAGCGTGGTCTTTGCCTGCTTGAGCGTGGCGTCGAGCTGCGCCAGCGTGCCGCGCGCGCTCGCTATCGTGGGGGTCATACCCGACACAATGCCGGTCAAATCGCCCGAAACGGCGGCAAAGGAATCAAGCGCGCTCGAAGCCTTCGGAAGTGCGTTCTGACCCAGATCGGTCTGAGCCTGACCGAGGTTAGCCGTACCGGTCTGAATTGCCGCGTTGAGTGCGTTGCTCGCGTTCGAGATTGCCGTAGCGTCGTTTGCCATGGCGCTCGACTGTGCAGAAAGGCCATCCTTGATGCTCTGCAGCTTCTGGTTTTGCTCGCGAAGCGAATCGATGGTCGATACAATGCGCGCGTCAATTTCCTCGGAACCTGTCGACGCGTCATTAACGAGAATCTCCAAGTGTCCGATAACGACCTTATTGTGATCGATCGTCGCCTGGAGAGACTCGAGCGAGTTGTCGATGCGGGTGGTCGTAGATGTGACCGTACCCGTTAGCTTGCCAATCGCAGCGTTCGCGGAGGCTGACGTCTTGGTGAGTGCAAGGCTACCTTCCGAGAGTGCCTTGGAGAGCGAGGTGATAGAGTTGCCCGCCGTGGCGCGAGCCTCGCCCAGCAGGTCGTTGCCCTGGGAGATCGCCTGCGTTAGAGAGGGCGCCTGCCCCTGCAGGCCCGCCAGCGCAGCATCGGCCGAAGCAATCGAGCTGCTCGTCTTGTCGATGGCGGTGTTCATGTCGCCGATGGAATCGCGTACTTCGCCCAGGGTATCAGACGCCTCGGACACCGAGCCCGCCAGCGAATCCCGGGTCTGGGTCGCCTTGTCTTTAAGGTCGATGCCAGCATCTTTAGCAATGCCCGCGACGGTCTCGCCCACCGTGGAGACAAACTCCGAGTTGATCTGCTCCTCGATGGTATTGGCACCAGTGTCGGTGACCTTGGGCGCAATAGCGCTCTTCTTCTCGTTGACGTAATAGGTGAGCTTCGGCTGATGGTAATTGCCATCGAGCATCGAAACAAGATTGTCGGAGAAGTTCTTGGGGATTACGATGGCCGCATAGTACTCACCACTCTCGACGCCCTCTTTGGCATCGGCGGCCGAATCGACGAAGGTCCAGCCCAGCTGATCGTTCTCCTTGAGCTGATCGACGACCTGGTCGCCCGCGTTGAGCTCGCCCACCAAGTCATTCTGAGTGCCCTGATCGTTGTTGGCGATGGCAATCTTGATACCTTGGGTGTTTCCGTACGGATCCCAGTTTGCCACGATGTTGTACCAGGCATACAGCGAGGGGATAACGCACACGCCCAGGGTAACCACCAAGGCGACGGGGTTCACAAGCAGTCGCTTAATGTCGCGCTTGAATATCGCAAAGGAGACCTTTGCGTTGGATAGTTTGCTGCCGAGACTCACGCTTGGACCATCCATCCTGTCGTTGAATCGAATCGTACTATCGACAACCATTGTACGTAGGCGCTTTAGTGCCTCGCGGCACAATGGTGCTGAGTTTTGCGGGTAGCAATATACTACGAAGATGAGTTAGTGTACAGTTGTACAGTATCTTTAATTTCAGCAGGTCACAAAACCACAGCCCGCACAAATTAGCAGTCCGAATAAATAGTCATTGGAACTAGTCATTGGGGACGTTCTTAAACGACTACTCAAACAAGAACGTCCCCAACGACTAATTTAAGAACGTCCCCAATGACTACTTTGGACCACGAAAGCGTCGCAGGTTGAGCATAAGTCAGCGAAAACGCCCCTAAGCGAGCAAGGTGACGTGAAAGAGGAGGGAAGCGTACTTTGGTACGCGACCGACGATTGAACGTCAGATTGCCGCTTAGGGGCGTTTGCAGCGTCGACCGGTCCGTCGTTCGTTAGAACGACGGAACCAATAGGTTCGTTAGAACGGCGGAACCGATTACATAAGTTCGCAAACAGCCGCCGCGAAGGCAACGGGGTCCTCGGGGAGGATACCCTCGACCAGCAGGGCCTGATCGTAGAGCAGGCCGGAGTACTGCTTGATCTTGTCGGCGTCACCTGCCTTCTGGGCAGCGACAAGCTTGTCAAAGACCGGGTGCTTGGCGTTGAGCTCGAGCACGCGCTGGCTCTTGGGCATGCCGTCGGGCGCACCCTCGGGTCCCTTCTGGAGCACCTTCTCCATCTCAAGCGAAAGCGGGCCCTCGGTGGTGATGCAAGCGGGGGCATCGGTCAGGCGCGCAGAGACGGCAACCTTCTCGACCTTGTCACCGAGCGCCTCCTTCATAGCGCTAAAGAGGTCCTCGTTTTCCTTGGTGGCGTCCTCGGCCTCCTTCTTCTCGTCATCGGTCGCCATGTCAAGATCGCCGGTCGCGACGTTCTTAAGCTCCAGGTGACGATCCTCGACCTCGGGCTCGGCACCATCGGCAACTGCCTTCTCGGCAGCCTCGCGAGCAGCGTCATCCTCGTAGACCTTGGGCATATCGGCAGCCACGTACTCACGCATGGCCTGGAAGGTGAACTCATCCACGTCCTGCGTCAGCAGCAATACATCGTAGCCGCGGTCGAGCACGCCCTTCACGACGGGCATCTTGGCCAGACGCTCGCGCGAATCGCCGGCGGCGTAGTAGATGGCCTTCTGGCCCTCGGGCATGCCCTTGGCATACTCGGCAAGGGTGATCATCTTCTGCTCCTTGGCAGACCAGAACAGCAACAGGTCGGCGAGCTCGTCGGCCTTCATGCCGTAGCTCGAGTAGATGCCGTACTTCAGACCGCGACCAAAGTTCTCAAAGAACTTCTCGTATGCCTCGCGGTCGTTATCGCGCATGTCCTCAAGATCGGCAGTGATCTTCTTCTCGACACGCTTGGCAATGGCCTTGAGCTGACGGTTCTGTTGCAGCGTCTCACGCGAGATGTTGAGCGTCACGTCGGCAGAGTCCACGACACCGCGCACAAAGTTGTAGTAGTCGGGCAGCAGGTCGTCGCACTTCTCCATAATCAGCACGTTGGAACTGTAGAGCGCCAGGCCCTTCTCGTAGTCCTTGCTGTACAGATCGAACGGGGCGCGACCCGGCACAAACAGCAGCGCATCGTACTCAAGCGTACCCTCGGCATGGAAGCTGATAGTGCGCGCGGGATCGTCAAAATCGTGGAACGTGGACTTGTAGAACTCGTTGTAATCCTTCTGCTCAACGTCGGAGCTGCGCTTTTTCCAAATCGGCGTCATGGAGTTGATGGTCTCGAGCTCCTGGTAGTCCTCGTACTCGGGCTTGTAGTCGTCGCCGGCGTCCTCGGGCTTGGGTTTCTGGCGGCTCTTGCTCACCATCATCTGAATCGGGTAGCGCACATAGTTGCTGTACTGCTGAATCAGGCTCTTGAGGCCCCACTCGGTCAGGAAGCGATCGTAGGTCTCGGCCTCGCCGTCGGCGTCGAGCTTCTCGTTCTCGCGCAGCGTCAGGATGACATCGGTGCCGTGCTCGGCGCGCTCGCCGTCTTCGATGGTGTAACCCTCAAGACCATCAGACTCCCACACGTGAGCGGTGTCCTCCCCATAGGCGCGGCTGACAACCTTTACGTGGCTGGCAACCATAAAGGCAGAGTAGAAGCCCACGCCAAACTGGCCGATAATGTCGACATCGGAGCCCTGTTGCTCGGCGTTCTCGGTCTTAAACTCCTCGGAGCCGGAATGGGCGATGGTGCCCAGATTGCGCTCGAGCTCCTCGGCGGTCATGCCAATGCCGTTATCCGAGATGGTAATGGTGCGGGCGTCTTTATCAAAAGAGACGCGAATAGCCAGGTCGCCCTGGTCGAGCTTGACACTCGGGTCCTGCAGGCTCTTAAAGTTGAGCTTGTCGACGGCGTCGCTCGCGTTGGAGATAAGCTCGCGCAGGAAGATTTCCTTATTGGTGTAGATGGAGTTGATCATGAGGTCGAGCAGTTTTTTGCTCTCGGTCTTAAATTGACGCATGTGCAGTCCTTTCGCGCTACCCCCGTCCGCAAAAACGGCCCGGTTGCCCGAGCCGCATCGCAGACCTGCTATGTTTAGACTTAGATTTTATAACCCATTAGCGCGCATATATACATACGGAATCGAAAAACTGTATGTCCAAACGCTCTGATGCGCCAATTGCCAAGGGGTGTCCCCGACTGCCGGCAGGAAAGGAACGTCCCTATCTGCCATCTACGCGCTTGGCCATCCAAGCATGGGGCTGGCCCTCGTCTTCGTAGTCCACCGGGGCAATCTGCGTGTAACCCGCCTTGGCATAGAGCGGCAGCACGTATTCCTGCGCATGCAGCTTAATGAGCTTGGCGCCGGCATCACGCGCGCACGTATCACTGGCCTCGACAATCTTGCTCGCCAAACCGCGACGGCGCATGCTCGGCAGCACGGCCACGCGCCCCATAATGTAGGTCTCCCCCGCCGCGACGCCTTCGTCCAAGTCGCACGCCGGCGACACCGGAGCCTCTGCGTCAGCCGCGCGCTCAAGCTCTTCGGGAAACACGCGCGAGCAACCGGCAAGCTCACCGTCTACATAGAGCGTCACATGGATGCAGTTCGGATCCTCGTCGATAGCGTCAAACTCATTCTCGTAGCCCTGCTCGTCCATAAAAACGACGCGGCGCACCAACGCCGCGTCATCAAAGCATCCCGTCTTAAGTTGGATATCCATGGCTGCCCTTTCATTCAATGCGAACGTTAGGGACGGATTTTAGCGAAAATGAGCTCCGCGCACGCTAAACTTCGCGCGAGCCTTCGCCAGGCAGTCGTAATGACCCACGTTATGGGCATCGCTCGCGATGAAGCTGTACAGGTTCTGATCAAACAGGCGCTGTGCCGGCTTTTTCTCGCGACCAAAGCGACCGCCGGCAATAAAGTCCGCCGAAGCCTGCAGCTTGCAGCCCATATCGACCAGGCGCTCCGCCACGCTTACATCCTTTTGAACCGCACGATAGCGCTCAGGATGAGCGATGATCACCTGGTAGCCACGGCACTGCAAATCGTAAATCGTGTTCTCGTACTCTCTAAACGCATACGCATCGGCATGCGTCGAAAGCTCGAGCAGAAACTCGTTGGTCCCATCGAAATGCAAGTGATCCGCGGCATCGATACCAAGCTCAACGAGCTTTCGATGGTTGACCTCGAAGCCCATCTGGAGCGGAAAACCGTCAGCGTTATCGCGCAGCAGCTCAAAGGCATCCCACATCTTGTCGTAATCAAAATAGGGATCACGGCAGTGAGGAGTGCAAACGATTCTGGTTACACCGGCCCGCTTGGCAGCCTCGAGCATCGCCAAGCTCTCTTCGAGATCGGCGGCGCCGTCGTCTACACCCGGCAAGATATGGCAATGAATGTCACGCATAGGTCAGCCTTAATCAACTAAACGTTTGCTCGGTTGGTGAAGATGCCCTTTTTGGAAGTGCCCTGATCGTCGGAGCCCTTCTTAACCTTCTTACCGTCCTTGGTGTAGTAAGAATAGAGGTACTCGCTGGTCTCGGTCTCACAGTAATTCATGACGGTACCGATGAGCTTGACCTTCTCGGACTTCTTAAGCTGGGCGATAGCGTTGAGCGCCTCTTCGCGCTTGGTAAAGTCCTCGCGCACCACGAACAGCGCGCCGTCAGTCAAGCTGGCAATCTCGGCAGCATCGATGAAGGTGCCGACCGGAGGAGCATCGAAGATGACGTACTGGAACTTGGCGGACAGTGCCTTTACCAGCTTGGCAAAGCGATGGGAGACGATGATGTCGGCAGGATTGGGAATGTGCGGCTCGGCATCGAGGAAGTAGAAGTTCTTCTGACCCGTCTCGACAATTGCCTGGTCAATGGAGATCTGCTCGGAAAGGACCGCATAGAGTCCGCCGCGCGAACGAACGCCGAGCATATCGGAAAGGGACCTGCGGCGCATATCGGCCTCGACCAGGAGCACGGACTTGCCGCTCGTGGCGATTGCCTGAGCAAGGTTAATGGAAACCGTAGACTTGCCCTCGTTGGGAATCGAGGAGGTAACGGTGATGGTGCGAATGGGGTCGTCCACGCTCGCAAAGCGGATGTTGGCCAGAAGGGTCTTGGCGGCATTCTGCACAACGAGCTTATCGGTGTTCTTTGCCTTAGCCATGCCTATTTACCACCTTTCATAGCCGGAATTCGGCCAACAACGGGAATACCCAGGAGCTCTTCTGCCTCTTCGGCACCGCGGATGCGGGTATTGAGCATGTCTGCCAAAACGACATAGGCAACTGCGATAAAGATACCGGCGAGGAACGCGACGGCAATATACAGCGTGCGCTTGGGGCCGCTGGGGGCTTCGGGGGTCTTAGCCTCGTCGATAACGTTGATGCTCTGGGCAGCGCCGACGTTCTGAGCGACCGTACTCACCGAGCTGGCAATGGCCTTTGCGACCTCAGCCGTCTCCTTGGCATCGGTGCCGGTAACCGAAAGCGTAATGACACGCGTGGTGGTCTCGGAGGAAACAGACACCTTGTAGTCATCCAAATCGGTGAGGCCCAGTTCTTTGGCGGCGCCGCTCTTAACGCTATCGCTATCCAGCAGCGTGGCGATATCGTTGGAAAGCATCTGGCTCGCCGAGAGATCGTTGTAGCTCATCTGACCGCTATCGTCGGTCTTGGCGAGAATGTACATGCTCGTCGTCGCGGTATAGGTGTTGTCCATCGCAACGAAGGACACGATGCCCATGGCGATCGCGCAGACCACCGGAAGGGTGATGACCAGCTTGAGGTGCTTCTTCAGCAGCTGGAACAGTTCGAGAAGGGTCATGCAGCTTGCCTTTCATTTCCCCAGTTCGGATTGACAAAACTGTCCGTATGTTATCGCATCTTTTTACCGAGACCAAACTCTATACATAAGAAACAGGCTCTCCTGTAAAAATGTCGGAAGCAATCGTAAAATTGCACAACAACGCCGCACCCGAAAGTCAAATGCGGCGTCTACATCAATATCTGTGTTGTATCGCTATGCGAATGGCTCGTCCTGCTGTACGGGAAACGTCACCGTAATGGTGGTTCCCACGCCCAACTCGCTCGACAGATCAAGCGTGGCGTGATGATACAGGGCCGCATGCTTGACAATGGCAAGCCCCAGGCCGGTTCCGCCGCGTGCCTTGGACCTACTCTTGTCCACGCGATAGAACCGCTCAAATACCTTGCCCTGTTCTTCAGGCGCGATACCGATTCCCGTGTCGGCGACAGCGAGGAACGGATGGCCTTCGTCGTTGGTGCCGCACTGCAGCGTAACCGTACCGCCGGGCCGATTGTAGCGGATGGCGTTGCTTGCCAGATTATAGATGAGCTCGTCGACCAAGCGCGACACGCCTTCGATGACCACAGGCTTGGTCTCATGACTTATCGTCACATTCGCTTGACGGGCGACCTGTTCAAGACGCTGCTCAACCGCGTAGATCGCACGCGAGAGCTCAATAGGCTCCGTGGACCCAATGGGCACTGCCTCGCCTTCAGTTGCACGTTCGGCCTCGTCCAAGTTAGACAGCGTAAGGATGTCGTTGACAAGCGCTGCCAAGCGGCCCGCCTCACGATAGATGCGACCGCCAAAGTTGCGCAGGTCGTCCTCGCCCTCGACCATGCCATTTGCGATGAGCTCGGCATAGCCCGAAATCGCCGTAAGCGGCGTCTTGAGCTCATGGGTGATATTCGCCGTGAACTCGCGGCGCATACGGTCGTTGTCCGCTAGCACCGCCATTTGGCGCTTGAGTTCCTGGCGCTGCGACTCGATGCGCTCAAGCATGGGGACCATCTCGGCATAGGCGTGCTCATAGCTACGGCGTGGGTGATCCAAATCCACCTCTTGCAACGGCGCGATGATGGCACGGGACTCACGGCGCGCCATAAAAAACGAGAGTACTGCACCCGCTGCTGCGATAAGCAGCATCGGCCCCAGCATCGACAGCAAAATCGCCGCAACGCCAGGCTGGGCCTGCGCCAAGCGAACGACCTGGCCGTTATCAAGGGTGACGGCGCGATACAGCATAATCTCGTCGAGTGTAGAGCTTGCGCGCTCCGCGGAACCCGAACCACTCTCAAAGGCCTCGATGACCTCGGGGCGATCGCCATGGTTGGGCAGTGTGGAAGGCGACGCCTCGTTGTCGTAGGCAACAGATCCGTCCTTATTGATCAGCGTGATACGAAGATCCTCGCGATCGAGGCTTCGCAAGAACGGAATGGGCTCCTGCTGCTCGTCGAGGGCGGCAGCAATGAGCTCGGTTTCCTGCGCCAGATTGGCACTCGTGGCATCCGCCAAAGTGTTTTGCACAAAGAACGCACCCAGCACCGTAAACGCCACGATAACCGCCATGGCGCAGACAAAGATCGTCACAAAAACGCGGTGCGACAGCGTATGTTTTCCCTGGGGGGCGAAGACCACGGGTTACTCCTCCGATGCGGTGGCCGCGGTGTCGTCGCCTTCGGCACCATCACCGGCAGAAGGCTCGGCCAGGCGATAACCCACGCCGCGCACGGTCTCGATGGCGCTGGCATGCTCGCCCAGTTTTTGGCGAAGCGTCTGCACGTGCACGTCAACGGTGCGCGAACCGCCGTCGAAGTCCCAGCCCCACACGCTCTGCAGCAACGACTCGCGGGTAAAGACCACGCCGGGCTTGCGCATGAGGTACTCGAGCAGGTCGAACTCGCGCAGGGTGAGCTTAAGCGGCTCGCCGGCAACGGTCACCTCGCGATGGCTAGGCGAAAGCACGATGTCGCCCACGCTGAGCACATCGCTCGCCTGCTTGACCATGCCGCCGCGACGCAGCAGTGCGCGGCAGCGGCTCGCAAGCTCCATGAGCGAAAACGGCTTAGTCAGGTAATCGTCGGCACCGCCATCGAGCGCCATCACCTTGTCGAGTTCGGTGTCCTTGGCGGTAAGCATCATGATGGGCACCGTCGCCGTCAGGCGATCGGCACGCAGGCGACGCATAATCGCCAAGCCATCGGTGTCGGGCAGCATGATATCGAGCAGCACAGCATCGGGCACCCGTCGCGCCACGGCAGCTTTAAACTCGCCATCACACGAAAAGCCCTCGGCCTCGATTCCCTGCTTGCGCAGCGCGTAGACTGTCAAATCCCTGATGTTGTCATCGTCCTCGACGTAATAGATCATGTTGAACCCCTTTGCGGCCGATATGACCGCATCTTAACCCTAAAGGCACCTGTAAAAGACAGCGTCAGCCAAAACGCCCCGTCAAATAATCCGCGGTGCGCGGATCGGACGGATTCTTAAAGAGTTGCGCGGTGGGCGCGTGCTCCACCAGCTCACCCAGCAAAAAGAACGCAACCGAATCGGAAATACGCGCGGCCTGCTGCATGTTGTGCGTCACGACCACCAGCGTGCAGGTCTCCTTGAGCTCGCAGGCCAGCTGCTCCACCACCAACGTCGACACAGGGTCGAGTGCCGAAGTCGGCTCGTCCATCAGCAGAATGTCGGGCTGCACGGCAAGTGCGCGGGCGATGCACAGGCGCTGCTGCTGTCCACCCGAAAGACCCAGGCCCGACTCTTTGAGCTTGTCCTTGACCTCGTCCCACAGGGCAGCGCGACGCAGGGAGTCCTCGACCAGCTCATCGAGCACGGCGCGGTCGCGCACACCCATACCGCGAGGACCGTAGGCGACGTTGTCGTAGATGCTCATGGGAAATGGGTTGGGGCGTTGGAACACCATGCCCACGCGCTGGCGCAAACGGCAGATGTCGCAATCGCCCAGGATATCTTGACCATCGAGCGCAATCTTGCCCTCGATGCGGCAATCCTTGATGCCGTCGTTCATGCGGTTAAAGCAGCGCAGCAACGTGGACTTTCCGCAGCCCGAAGGCCCGATGAACGAGGTGATCTGCTTGTCGCGGATCTTGATATTCACGTCCTTGAGCGCATGGTGGTCGCCATAGAACAGGTCGAGGCCCTCGACGTCGATGCGCGTCGGCGAGGCGGCAAGATCCTCTGCCGTGGGGCGAGTCGCATCCCCAACCTCGCGCTCATGCGCGGCCTCGGCCTGCGCTTCCATGAGTTCTTCAAGCTCCGTGGGCTCCACAGCCGCAGCAGCCGTCATACCGCACACCTCCATATCGATATCAATTCAGCAGTATCGATAGTAGGAATCGCGGCTCATACGCACGTGAGCACATTGTCAAGTGTTTGTAAGGGCACGCTAGCTATGCGGCGGGCAGCTCGATGGTGAATATCGTGTGTTCGGGCGTCGATTCACATGCAACGGTACCGCCGTGTGCCGCGATGATCTCCTTGGCAATAGCAAGGCCCAAACCGGCACCACCGCGATTGGTCGCACGCGCCGCATCCAGGCGATAGAACTTCTCAAAGATCACCTTGAGCTTAGCCGCAGGGATAGGATCGCCCTGATTGATAAAGCGCACGCGCACGCCGCCATCGTCTTGGCGCCTGGCCTCAATCGTGATAGTCGAGCCCTCATAGCTATAGGCGACGGCATTTTTCATGATGTTGTTGAACACGCGGGCCATCTTGTCGCCATCCACGAGCACCGTCAGGTCCTCGCGAATATCAACCTGGGCTTCCTTATGCTGCTCGTTGAGGATGGGATAGAACTCGTCAGCCACCTGAGCCAGCAGCAACCCCAGATCAACATAGCCGCGCGTGAGCACGATATCGTGGAAGTCAAAGCGCGTGATATCGAAGAACTCTTCGATGAGTGCATCGAGCCGGTGCGCCTTGTCGAGCGCCACGCCCGTAAAGTGTGCACGTTGCTCAACCGGTAGCTCAGGAGCCTCTTGCAGCAGCGAAAGATAGCCCACCACACTGGCAAGCGGGGTGCGTAGGTCATGTGCCAAGTACGTGACCAGATCGTCCTTGCGATGAGACTCGTCACGCAAGGCCTGTTGCACCTTGCGCTCGCGATCGCGCACACGGTTGAGTGCGCCCTCGACCTCCAGGAAGTCGCCATCGATGTTGTCCCAGGTGTCGGGGTGATCGATCAGGCGATCTTGAATACGAGCGGCCAGCACACAATCGGCATGCTGCTCGCCCTGCTCATAGCCCTGGTAGTACAGGGCGCGGCCGCAAAAGAACAGCACGCACACGGCAAGCGCCAGCACAAAGCCAAGCATGTTGAATACAAAGCCGGCATCGAACAGCACCGGCCTTTCGATGCCGCCGAGTGCCATGGCGCCAATCGCCAACGTCATGGCCCACGCGGCACCGCCAATCACCACGCAGCGGCGTACGATTTCAAATCGATCGATCAGCAAAAAGCCGACAAGCAGCACCGCCAAGATTCCAGCGATGTTATCGATGCCAATCAGCAGCAGGCTCAGCAAAAAGAGCAGCACCGTTGCAAGCGCGCGGTTGTCGACGACCGACCTCACGTATTCAAAGAGTCGATCGGGCACCTCGAATGCCCGCCTATCGTCTTTTGTCATATCCACTTCCCCACCATCAAAGGCGTTATTCGATTATGTAGCCGACGCCCCAGACGTTTTTGATAAAGCGCGGCTTTTGAGCGTCGTCACCGATCTTTTCGCGCAGGTGGCGAATGTGCACCATCACCGTATTGTTGGAGCCGGGCATAAAATCCTCGTTCCACACCGCGCGGAACAGATCCTCCACGGCCACCACACTGCCGCGATGCTCGACCAGATACAGCAAGATGGAATACTCGATGGGCGTGAGGCGCACCGGCGCACCGTCCACCATTACGGAACGAGCATCGCGGTTGATCTCCAGGCCGTCGAGCTGGATGATCGGCGACTCGGCCACCTGCGCGCGGCTACCGTAGCTGGTGTAGCGGCGAAGCTGAGCATGCACGCGCGCGATGAGCTCAAGCGGACGGAACGGCTTAACCACGTAATCGTCCGCGCCAAGCGAAAGGCCCTCGATCTTGTCTTGCTGGGCATCGCGCGCCGTCAGCATGATCACGGGATAGGTATGGCTGGAACGGATCGTACGCAGCAACTCAAGCCCATCGATATCGGGCAGCATGACATCCAGCAGCGCCAGATCGAACTCCTGCTCCAAGATTGCCTTGGCAGCGTCGGCCCCGCTATAGGCGACCTGTACATCAAAGCCTTCTTTTGTAAGGTAGATACCAACCAAGTCGGCGATGGCCTTTTCGTCATCAACTACCAAAATGTGCTCGTTCATGCGTGCTCCTCTCGCGCTCCATTATGCCCGAGGGGGCGCATGCCACACACAACAAGCGTGGGTGATTAAGTCGGCCTTAAGCACCCTTGTGCCCGTTCGGGCGCGGATGTGGGCCACGCACGCACGCGATGATCGCCGACACCGGCAAACGATATACTCTAGTTCCAGAAGAGACCATCCCGTCGAAAGCGAAATCTGTGAAGTCCCTCACCTCTTTTGCAAAGCGCTCAGCTCAGCTTGCCGCCGGCTTTGTCTGCGCTATCGCCCTTGCCGCTGGCGTGCCCACCGTCGCCGGCGCCCAAGTACTCACGACCGACAATGTTTGCGGCAAAACCGCCGATGCGCGCGGCATCACGGCCGAAAATCTGCCCGATATCGATGCGACCAATGCGCTCGTCATGGGCAAAGACGGCACCGTCTACTATGGGCGCGGCGCCGATGAGCAGGTTAAAATCGCCTCGATCACCAAGGTCATGACCGCAATCCTAACCGTCGAGAATTGCAAGATGGACGAGAAGGTCACGGTGAGCAACGACGCAGCCACCGTGGGTAATTCGACCGCCGGCTTGCTCGAAGGTGACGAGCTTACCGTGGAGCAGGCACTGCGCGGCCTGATGATTCCCTCGGGCAACGACGCCGCCGTCGTGCTCGCCGAATATGTGGGCAAGAAGATCGACCCTAAGACCAAAGACGCCGAGGCAACCTTTGTGAAGGCCATGAACGAGCGCGCTAAGAAGCTCGGCTGCACCGGTACGCTTTTTGAAAACCCGCATGGTCTGGACTTTGATGAGTGGGCTGGCGATATGCACTCAACCGCACACGACGTAGCGCTGATGATGCAGGAGGCCATGAAAAACGACACGATCCGCGAGGTCGTAGCGAGCGAGGATTCCTGGATCGAGGTCACGGGCGCCGACGGCACCGACCATTCGCATTCCATGGACACGCATAACTATTTGCTGGGCCAAGATGGCAACATCGGTGGCAAGACCGGCACCACCGACGACGCGGGCTATTGCTTTACGAGCGCCTACAACCGCGACGGCGACGAGATCTACACCGTCGTTTTGAACTCCACCACCACCGACCAGCGCTTTACCGATACCGCAACCCTTGCCAATTGGTACTACGGTCACAAGGTGACGGTCGCAATCGCCAACACACAGGAAAAGACCGCCAACGGCAACCCGCTTATGGCGCGCATTGGTCAAACCGACTGGACGGATAAGACGATCGACGCCACACTCGCCGATCCCACGGCGCAAGCGACCGTGTTTTCCCTTGCCGGCGAGGTGACCGAAAAGGTTAGCTACGACGATCTTTCGGGCACGGTGCATGTGGGCGACAAGGTGGGCAGCGTCACGCTCAAGCAGGACGGCACCAAGATCGCCGTCATGGACCTAGTTGCCGACGAGGAAGGCGCAGGGCCGAATCCCATTGAATGGCTACTCGTGAAGCTCGATCGCTTGGGCCGTCGCATCGACAACCGCCCACTCACGGCAGAAAGCGAGACCGTCGCCAAGGCGCCCGAGGTGTAGGGCGCAAGAATAATAAGTCCACTGAAAGGAGGCGTCCGAAAGGATGCCTCTTTTTTTGAGGGTTCGAATCCCCAGCCTCCTTTCTCCGCACAAAAAAGGGCCCCAAATGGGACCCTTCTTTCAAGTCATACTGGCGGAGAGCTGGGGATTCGAACCCCAGATGCCCTTTTGGGGCATACTCGCTTAGCAGGCGAGCACCTTCGGCCTCTCGGTCAGCTCTCCGTAACAGCCGTTCTATAGTAACCAAACAGCCAAGGATGAGCAAGAGGAAATTTTCTAATTGCCTAGCAGCCTTTCCTTCTTGAAAGCTTCGCCTACCCCAGCGAGCGGTTGAGGGAGCCGAGCTCGTCGTTGCCCATGGTGCGCCACATTTGGAAGATACAACCGCGCGCCAGGAAAAAGAAACCGTTGTCGACCAGTTGCACAGCGGCATCTGCCAGCTGATTCGTCACGGCGGACACTGGCGGCAGCTCGAGTCCAGCCTTGCGGATGGTCTCGACCGCTTCCTCGAACGTCGGAGGCTCGCTGACGCCCATCTCGTTCATAAGACCCTGCATTTCTTCCAGCGCGCTGCTGCCCGACTCCTCGCCGCGCGGCACCAGACGGTAACAAGCCAGCGCCAGGTCGAGCTGATCGCAATTCCAATAGGCAAACGCCAAGCGATAGAACAGGTAGCCGATTGCAGAACGATCGCTGGCAATACGTAGGCCGTGGCGCGCCACCTCGATAATCTCGTCAAAGCGCTCCAGACGCGCGAGCACGTTGATGAGCGCAAAGTGCGACTGCATGGACGAGCGCGCCAGATCGTAAAGATGGCGCACCTCGGGCAGTGCTCGTTCAAAGTCCTCTTGCTCGGCGTAAAAACTGCAGATCTCGTGCTGGGCAAAGTACAGCGCATCGGGCGCACGAAGGATTCGCACAGAGCGGTCTTCTTCCAACACCGGTAGCACCATGCGCACCAGCTGGTTATCGCAAAACTGCGTTTGAACCGGACCTGTCGCCAAAAGCTCGGCGACGGCGCACTTAGCCTCCAACTCCTCAACAAGACGGGAAAAGCCTTCAAAAGCACCTGTACGGTCGACTTTTGCCTGCTCGCGCAATTCAACAACACGGGCCACGTATGGGTCGTCGTCCTCTTCCATGACCTCCAGCTCGTCAGCCGTATCGGCAAGCAGCAGATCGCGCAGCGCCGGCGGCAGCATGCGATGGTCATCACGCGGACGAGCATGAACCTCCGCAGGTTCAATCGTCTCCGGAGCGGTTGACTCATATGCCTCAAGCACACGCTTGCACGGCATATCGTCCATGTCCATGCTCTCAAGATCCTTGGCGACAGGCACGCAATCGGCCAGATAGGCCGCGCGCCCAAAGAAATACGTTGCGACAACGCGCTCGCCCTGCTCACTGTCGGGAGCAGCAATCTGCACATAGCAGCGCGTGATGCAGGTGCCCGCGGCAAAACACGCTGCCGCAAGCGTGAGTGCCACGCGCGCATCGTGCTCCGCGGCCCAGATCGCGCGCGTGTCCTCGTCCAACTCGCGCCAGGCGTCATCCTGGGCATCGTATTCACGTTGTGGCATAGCATCAACGACAGACTGCCCAAACCGAACGAGCATAATCCCCTCGGCAACGTTTGCCCGATAGGTATAGTCGAGCCGCGTGACCACGTTAAGTGCCTCGACAATACGCGCGAAGCGGGTACGCACATCCCACTCACCGCCCGGCTGGCAAGCCACCGTACCCGGTTTGCCCCACGGGTTATCGCTCGAGACCGTATCGAGCAGTCGAGGAACATCGTTGGTCGTCTTGGCGATATGCCACGCATCAAAGAGCGCGCAGCCCTCAAGGCTCGGCGAGGATGCCGCAGGGACCAATCCGGCCCCGATGTGCCCAAGGATGCCGGAGAGACGGTTAAGACGGCACTCGATGGCAAGCAGCATGTCAATCTCGTCCTGGTCCAGCAGGCTGCGATCAAAATTGAGATAGAAAAGCTTTGAGCGATCGATGCGAGCCAGGCTCATCTCGGACTTAGCGGCGATGGTGCGCAAGCGAGGCAAGTCAATTTCACTCATAAGGGCGGCGGCATAGCGCTCGATACCGCTCGGATTCTCGGCATGGTCAACGCGGTAGAGCAGCGTCTCGATAGCGTCAGGTAGCGGTGTCGTGTTAAAGCCCAAAAACACCTCGACCGGCTCGGGCAACTTTACGAGCTTGATCTTGTCGGCAACGTTTTGCATACCCTCGTCGAGTCCGTCGGCGTCCGCCGTGCTCGCAATGGTATTTTCGGAGTCAGCGAATATCACGTAGCGCAGGAACATCGATGCCATGAATTCACCGTAAGGAAGGGAGCGGGTCGAATTCCATGTTTCGTGATCGGACTGTTCGCGCATGGGACCTTCGGGAGAGCCGACGGTTCGCGCGCACGCGCGCATCGTGCCGTTTGCTCCCCTCACCATAATCTCACCAATACCGGAGTCCGACTCGTCAAGGACCAGTTCCATGTCGGGATCGTTGGGCAGCGGAGCCTCGCTAACGGGGCGGTCCACCTTGTACACCTCACCCGAAACGCTTACGTAGCCCAAAAGCGACACATGGCTTTTGCCAACGAATTCGACGACATAACAAGATTCATGCTGATCCTCGCCAAAGAGTTTCCAGACCACGCCATATGAGCGTCCCGCAGGCTGCTCGGGCATCGCCGGAAAGCGCTTCTTGGGATCGAGAAACCTGAGCTTGTATGTCGGACGCTCTGCCACGAAATATCACCCTGATCGGTCGCTTGAGAAGGAGTGGTCGCGAATAAGTCGCGACATCTACTCGGAATCTTACACGAGTCGACAGGAAATCGTCCCTTTGGACAAAAGCACTCAAGCTGGCGCAAAAGAAAAGCCCCCGTTGCCGGGAGCTTTAATCTCAAATGGTGCGGCGTATAGGATTCCGCGCATCCGCTGCGCGGATCCGCACCGGCTTCGCCCGCCTGCCGGCGTGCTCGCCCGCGGGCTAAAAACGCTCCGCGTTTTCTTTACGCCCGCGCCTCGACCGAGGTTCGAATCCATGCGGTGTTTACGTAAAAGAAAAGCCCCCGTTGCCGGGAGCTTTAATCTCAAATGGTGCGGCGTATAGGATTCGAACCTATGACGTTCTGATTCGTAGTCAGACCCTCTATCCAGCTGAGGTAACGCCGCAACGCACGGATTATTATGCACGCGAGCCCCCGATGGGTCAAGCGACAATTAGAAAAAATTTTACGGAGTGATAATTAAGTTGTTCGTGCCTCGACCGTGGTTCGAATCCATGCAGTGCCGGCGTAAAAGAAAAGCCCCCGTTGCCGGAGGCTTTCAATTTCAATTGGTGCGGCGTATAGGATTCCGCGCATCCGCTTCGCGGATCCGCACCGGCTTCGCCCGCCTGCCGGCGGACTCGCCCGCGGGCTAAAAACGCTCCGCGTTTTCTTGACGCCCGCGCCTCGACCGAGGTTCGAATCCATGCGGCGTCCGCCTAAAAGAAAAGCCCCCGTTGCCGGAGGCTTTCAATTTCAATTGGTGCGGCGTATAGGATTCGAACCTATGACGTTCTGATTCGTAGTCAGACCCTCTATCCAGCTGAGGTAACGCCGCAGCGCAAGACATATAAAACCACTTTAGCTTATTGGAGTCAAGCACAATCTCAAACTTTTTTGTGAAACGCAGTTTTGTCATGCTGCTCCGCATATACCGTCGTTCCCCGTACGATCGATTGGCTTTTCGATCACGTCAAACTTAGCATCAAGTTCCCTCAGGAGCGATCTCACCCGCTGGGCACAATCATAATCGGCAAACGAGATACTCAACATGCGAGCAACCTGGTTAGATGTCCGGACCCCATAGAAGTGCTCCAGGGCCACAAGCCCTTCGTGCGCCACAAAGGTCTCGACCACATGCGGCGACTCCTCAAAGCACCATTGCGTCAACGGCCCCTCGCTCGTCTGTCGAACCACCAGGCCACCCATGCCAGACGGCTCACACGTCACAAGCAGGTACTCCCCGCCCTCGTCGCTCTCAAACAAAACCACCCGGTCATCAAACAGCTCCATCGCGTCCCCTTTCTCTCGCTCTTATTTAGCAAAAGCATAGCAGGTAGATTGCTGTATACAGAACAGTTGTTCGTGTGTTTTCTATTGAGCTGTCCGCACGGCATGGTATGGACCTGCGCACGAAATAGGGCGCCCCCGAAGGAGCGCCCTTGCATATCGCCTATGCAGCCAAGTTACGCGACCGGCTCGATCTTCTCGAGGCCGCCCATGTAGGGACGCAGGACCTCGGGGATCGTGATGGTGCCGTCGGCGTTCTGGTAGTTCTCCAGAATGGCAGCCATGGTACGGCCAGCCGGCAGGCCGGAACCGTTGAGGGTGTGCAGATAGCGCGAACCCTTGAAGTTCTCGGGGTCGCGATACTTGATGTTGGCGCGGCGAGCCTGGAAGTCACCGCAGTTGGAGCAGGAGCTGATCTCCTTGTAGGCGTTGTAGCTCGGCAGCCAGACCTCGATGTCGTAGGTCTGACGGGCAGAGAAGCCCAAGTCGCCGGTGCACAGGCTAATCACGCGATACGGAAGGCCCAGCTGCTGCAGCAGGTACTCGGCCTCGGCGGTCATGCTCTCGAGCTCCTCGTCGGACTCCTCCGGCTTAGCGAACTTGACCATCTCGACCTTGTCGAACTCGTGCTGACGGATGATGCCACGGGTATCGCGACCGGCGGAACCGGCCTCCTCGCGGAAGCAGGGGGTGAAGGCGGTGTAGCGGCGCGGCAGGGTGTCGGCGTCGAGGACCTCACCGGCGTGCAGGTTGGTGAGCACGACCTCGGCGGTGGGGATCAGGAAGTTGTCGCCCGAGACGTGATAGGCGTCGTCCTCGAACTTGGGCAGCTGGCCCGTGCCGAACATGGTCTGACGCTTGACGACGATGGGCGGCCACCACTCCTTAAAACCACGGCTGGTGTGCGTATCGAGGAAGAAGTTGATGAGGGCGCGCTCAAGACGGGCGCCGGCGCCACCGAGAACGGTGAAGCGGCTGCCGGAGAGCTTGTTGCCGCGCTCGAAGTCAAGGATGTCGAGGTCGGTGCCCAGATCCCAGTGCGGCTTAAAGTCGAAGTCGAACTCGCGCGGGGTGCCCCAACGACGGCGCTCGATGTTCTCGTCCTCGTCCTTGCCGTACGGCGTGGCCTCGCAGGGAATGTTGGGCAGGTGAGCCATGAAGTCGTACTGCTCCTGCTCGAGGGCGGTGCGGCGCTCGGCCAGACCGTCAATCTTCTCGTTGACGGCGCGCACGGCCTCCTTGGCGGCCTCGGCCTCGTCCTTCTTGCCCTCCTTCATCAGGGCGCCGATCTTCTTGGACTCGGCATTGCGCGTGGCTTGAAGTTCCTCAACCTCGGTGATGACGGCACGACGCTCGTCGTCGAGCTCAAAGAACTTCTCGCGATCCCAAGACGTCTGGCGGTTAGCCATGGCGACATCGATGGCATCGGGGTTCTCGCGAACAAACTTGATATCAAGCATTAGATCCTCCGGCGATATACATTCCATTTAGGTTGCAACCTTGTACATGTATGGGCAAGTATATACTTATGAGCGTTTACGACCCAACTCAACTACGCAAGAAGGCACCCAATGGACGCAGTTTTTTCCTTTTTGTTTGGCACCCGCACCGGTTTTGCCATCCTTTTCGCCGGCGGCATCCTGCTGTTTGCGATTCTTGCCTTTGTAATGGAGAAGCGCACCCATAAGATGTATGTCGACCGCGGCCCCAAATCCGAGGACGAAGAAGACAGCTTCTGGGACTAACCCGCCAAAAAGGGACAGGTTTATTTTGGTCGGTTTTATCCGGGCAAACGCAAGCGCCCCGCAACTGGAATTGAGCCAGTTGCGGGGCGCTTTTCGCTAAAAGGACAAAACCGCAGGAAAAACCTGCCAACATAAACCTGTCCCTAAATAGCAGGTTTTACTGGAGGGTTGCGTCGATTGCCTTGACCAGGGCGCTGCGCATGCCGGCGTCCTCGAGCGCGACGACGCCCTTGATGGTGGCACCGCCGGGCGAGCACACGGCATCCTTCATCGCTGCGGGATGCTGACCGGTTGCGAGCTGCAGCTTTGCCGTACCCAGCACCATCTGGCTCACAATGCGATAGGCATCAGCACGCGGGATACCGTGCTTGACCGCTGCATCGCCCAGGGCCTCGATTGCCATAGCGACAAATGCCGGAGCGCAACCACCCACCGTGCCGCCCACGAACAGCAGGCTCGTATCGAGCTCGACCACCGCACCGAGCTTGCCAAGCAGATCAAGCACCACTGCACTCTGCTCATCACTAAGCGTGGAAGCCTTCTCGCAAGCGATGACGCCCTCGCCCACCGAAACCGGCGTGTTGGGCACCGTCGAGATATGCGCGACGCCCGGCAGGACCTGCTCCCACTTGGCACTGTCCCAGGTCCAGGCAACCGACAGAACGACCTTTTTGGCAAGAGCATCCTTGAGCGGGGCGAATACCTTCTCGATCATGTACGGCTTGACCGCAGCGACCACGATATCGGATGCGGCGACAACCTCGGCGGCATCGTGGCAAGCGGCCATCCCGCGCGCCTCACAGCGCTCAACCAGTGCGTCGTAGCGACCCGCACAGGCGCACATGTCGCTCGCAGCTACACCGGCAGCGATCCAGCCATCGGCCATAGCGCTCGCCATATTGCCAAAACCGACAAATCCAATCTTCATATCACATAGTCCTTTCAGACACATTCCTCAAAACGAAAGCTATTGTCCCACGCCATTGTTTCGTATTGCTGACCTATTTGTGATACGGCTCGCCGCGGCTAATCTTGCAGGCGCGGTAGATCTGCTCCAGCAGCACCACGCGCGCCAAGTTATGCGGCAAGGTAATACGTCCAAAGCTGAGCATCTCGTCGGCTCGTGCGCGCACGTCATCGCTCACGCCGTCCGATCCGCCAATTACAAAGGCGATGTCGCTGCTGCCTCGCAGCATAAGATCGTCGAGCCTCGCCGAAAACTCCTCGCTCGAGCGCTCCTTGCCCTCGATAGCCAGCAGGATCACATGCGCTCGAGATGGCAAGGCGGCAAGAATCGCCGCCCCCTCCTTGTCGCGCGCGGCATCCACGCCGCCCGCCTTAGCCGGGTCGATATCGGCCACCTCGCGGATATCCACCTTGGCATAGGCACCTAGGCGCTTGGTGTACTCAGCGCACGCGTCCTTCCAAAAGCGCTCCTTGAGCTTACCGACGCAAACGACGGTGTATTTCACGCGCGTCTACTCCTTCGAATCGTTTTGAACTTTGCCGGCGGCCAGCATCTGCTCGAACATCGAGGCCGACTGCGAAAAGTCGCTCGGCAGCACGACCGTCGAGGTTTTACCCGTGCGAGCGAACTCCGTCATCATCTCGGACCACTGCGTAAACATGAACAGCTGGTTGGCCTCGTCATTGCCGACACCCGTCTCCTGGATGATCTCGAGCGAATCTTTGATACCCAGCGCGATGGCCTTGCGCTGGTTGGCGATGCCCTCGCCCGCCTTTTCCATAGCCTCGGCCTCGGCGGTCGCCTCGGTGACGCGCTTGATGCGGTCGGCCTCGGCGAGCTCCTGCGCGGCAGCGCGCTTGCGCTGGGCAGCGTTGATGTCGTTCATGGAGTTCTCAACCTCGGTCGGCAGTGCGATTTTGGTGATGAGCGTCGACACGAGGGTGAAGCCGTAGGCGGCCATCTGCTCGGAAACGGTAGCGTTGACATCCTTGGCGATGTCATCCTTCTTGGCAAAGACCTCATCGAGTGTGTAGACGGGGATGGAGGAGCGCAGGGCGTCGGTGATGAAGTCGCGCATCTGGTCGACGGGCTCCTGCAGCATGTAGTAGCTCTTGTAGATGCCCGAATCTGCCGGGCCGGCGCCCATGTCGTAGCTCACGTGGTACTGAGCGGAGACCTCAAGACCGATGGTCACGTTGTCCTGGGTCTTAACGTCGATGCCAAAACCGTTTTTCATGGTGCGCAGACTCACCGTGGCGGCCTTGCGGTCGATCACGGGTACCTTCATGTGGAAGCCCGCGTTGACGATACGGTTGAACTTACCCAAGCGCTCGATGATTACGGCGTGCTGCTGTTCAACGACATAACAGGCGTTGGGGAGCAGCAGCAACAGGATGATGATGGGAATCAAAAGGCTGGTAAGGGCGGCGATGATACCGGAAAATAGCATGGTCTCTCCTCTGATAGGCACACGTTGGCATTAGGATACCCGTCCAAGGAGATCGTGCATAACAAAAAAGCTCCCATTGCTGGGAGCTCTTTCAATCAATGGTGCGGGCGAAAGGACGTCCGCGTATCCGCTTCGCGGATCCGCACCGGCTTCGACCGCCTGCCGGCGGACTCGTCAACTCGCTAAAAACGCTCCGCGTTTTCTTTACGCTCGCTCCTTCGCAGGTTCAAGTCCCCGCGATGGGCCCATAACAAAAAAGCTCCCATTGCTGGGAGCTCTTTCATTTAATGGTGCGGGCGAAAGGACTTGAACCTTCATGGGGTTGCCCCCATACGGACCTGAACCGTACGCGTCTGCCAATTCCGCCACGCCCGCGTGCAGGAATTAGAATAACGGAGCGCCACCGCGAACGCAAGAACTATTTTTGAAAAAGTTTGCAGGCATTTTCCCAAGCGGCTTGCGCGATTGTTTCGGGGTCCTCACCTGTGCGATCGACACGGTCGTTAACCAGCGCGTTTGCCGTAATGGAGATCATTGCGGGCTCGCATTCAAGACCGCGGATGGGCTCCGGAGCCATATACGGGCAATCCGTCTCGAACAAAATTCGATCGAGTGGGGTTGCCGCAAATGCCTCGCGCACGTCGTCGTTGCGCTTAAAGGTGGCCGCACCACCATAGGCGATATAGCAGCCCAGCTCCACAAAGCGCTCCATCGTGGCGCGGTCCTCGCCAAAGCAGTGCAGCACACAACCGGCCTGGGGCACGCCCACCTCACGAAGCACGTTGTAGGCGTCCACGTGCGAGGTACGCTCCTGGTCCGTGTCCTCGTGACGCAGATGCAGCTCCACCGGCACGTTATGGCACACGGCAAGCTCGAGCTGACGCGCCATGCAGTCAATCTGCACGTTATGGGGTGCCGGCGCAATGTCGTCGTCATAGTCCATGTGGTAGTCCAGGCCGATTTCGCCAATACCGGCGCATAAGGGGTCATCGAGTGCGGCAACGACCTGTGCGTGAACGTCGTCGGTATAGTCCGGCGCGCCATACGGATGCACGCCGGCAAGATACTTGATCTGCGGGATATCCTGCATCGGCAGAATCTCGCGCGTCAGCCAGTCGCTATAGTCCGTCACGCTGCGCTTATCGGCAATGGGATCGAAGACCGTCACCAACAGGTCGATGCCCGCGGCTTTGGCGCGCACGAGTGTCTCGGGCACTTCTTTGCCCCAAAACGAAAGCAGATGCGCATGCGTGTCAGCAAGCGGTGCCAAGGGCACGGGACAAGCAACCGTCTTCTTTTTCTTGGTAAACGTCACGCGTTCGGCATTAGGCATCATGGATTAGCTCCTGGGCCAGACGGACAAAGTCGGCAACATCAAGCGTCTCGGCGCGCGTGGTGGGTGCGATACCGCAAGCCTCAAAGGCGGCATCGAGCACGTCCTTGGCAAAACCGTTGGCGCTCATGGAATTGCGGATGGTCTTGCGACGCTGAGCAAATGCAGCGTCAATCACGCGGGCCACAAATTCGCGATCGAGTTCTTCGGGCACCACACCGTCAACACGGTCGATACGCACGACGGCCGAGTCCACGTGCGGCGCCGGCATAAAGCAACGCGGCGGCACCTCAAAGCGACCCGTCACCTGCGCATACAGGCCGAGCTTTGCCGTATAGCCGCCATAGGTCTTGTTGCCCGGCACTGCGGCAATGCGATCGGCAACCTCCTTTTGCACCATGACGACAGCGCGCTTAAGCGTGGGCATCGTCTGGAAGAACTGAAGAATGATCGTCGCCGCCACGTTATAGGGCAGATTCGCGACAAACACCGTGGGTTCACCACCGGCGGCCTGCTCAATCTGCTCCGGCGTCACCTTGAGCGCATCGCCCATGATAAAGCGGAAGTTGGCATAGTCGGCGGCGTGGGCATCGAGCACCGGCTCAAGCTCGGGATCGGCCTCAATGGACGTAACGCACGCCGCTTCCTGCAGTAACGCAAGTGTCAACGTTCCACAACCCGGACCCACCTCGAGTACGCGCTCGTCACCTGCAAGCTCGGCAAGCTCGCAGATACGCTCGATCACATGATTGTCGATTAGAAAGTTCTGGCCCAGGCGATGCTTGGTCGCAAGGCCAAACTCCTCCAGCAGCTCCCTGGTGGCCGTGGGGTTTGCCAAAGGCGAAGTTGTCATGGTTGCCTCCTTAGCATGATGGCGGCGTCTTGAAACAAAAGGGCATGGACCGTGGCGGCCATGCCCTTACAGCTAAACATCAAATTGCCGATATGGCGCTCGCGCGGTCTCTACGCCAGACGCGGGAACAGCGGATCGCCCTTCTCGACGGGCTGACCACCGGCAAGCAGGCCCCAAGTGCAGATGCCCTTGAGGTCGTCGCTCGTGGCCTCGTCCTCGCAGGACAGGCGGCGCAGGGCCTCGGCAGAAGTCTGGGGCATGAGCGGCATCAGCAGGTGAGCGGCAATGCGGATGGCCTCGAGCAGGTTGTAGATCACAAACGCCAGCTCGTCAGCCTTGGCCTCGTCCTTGGCAAGCGCCCAAGGCTCGGAGTCCTCGATGTAGTGGTTGGCGGCATGGATGAGCTCCATGACCTCGTCCTTAGCTCCGCCGTAATCGAGCACGTCCATCTTGGCCATGTAGCGACCGACCAGGCCATCGGCAATCTTTGCCAGCGGGTTATCGAACGCGTCGGCAGACGCCGGTTTAGCCGGGGCGCAGCCGTCAAAGTACTTTGCGCTCATGTTGAGCGAGCGCGAAATGAGGTTGCCCCAGCTGTTGGCCAGATCGGCGTTGTAGACCTGCTCCATACGATCGAAGCTGATGGCGCCGTCGGTGCCGGGGACCACGTCGGTCATAAAGTAATAGCGGTAGCCCTCGACGCCCAGCATGTCGATAACATCCTGCGGAGCGATGGCGTTACCGCGGCTCTTGGACATCTTCTCGGCCTTGCCGGTCTCGGCATTGCGCACGGTCAGGAAGCCGTGGGCAAAGACGTGCTCGGGCAGGGCCTCGCCGATGGCCATGAGCATGGCGGGCCAAATGACGCAGTGGAAGCGGATGATGTCCTTACCCACGATGTGGAACTGCGCGGGCCAGCGATAGGCCAGCTCGGCACGCGCCTCGTCGGTGTCGACACCGTAGCCGACGGCCGTCATATAGTTGAGCAGCGCGTCAAACCATACATAGGTCACATGGCCCTCGTCAAACGGAACCTGGATGCCCCAGTCAAAGCTCGTGCGACTCACGGAAAGGTCGTTGAGGCCGCCCTCGACAAAGCTGCGAACCTCGTTCATGCGGAACGCAGGCTCGACAAAGTCGGGGTGCTCGTCATAGAGCTTGAGAAGCTTGTCCTGGAAGGCGGAAAGCTTAAAGAAGTAGGACTCCTCCTGGACGCGCTCAAGCGGACGGTGGCAGTCGGGGCATAGATGCTGGCCGACGCTGCCGTACTCCTCGTCGCCCTTCTGGACCTGCGTATCGGTGAAGTAGGTCTCGTCAGGCACGCAATACCAACCGTCGTAGCTGCCCTTATACAGATAGCCGGACTCCTTCATGCGCTCCCACAGGTACTGCACGGCATGATGCTGGCGCGGCTCGGTGGTGCGGATGAAGTCGTCGTTGGAGATCTCGAGCTTGCTCCAAAGCTCCTTGAAGTGCGGAGCCTGGCTGTCGGTCCACTCCTGCGGCGTCATGCCATGCTTGGCTGCGGCCTCGGCGACCTTCTCGCCGTGCTCGTCCATGCCGGTCAGGAACTTGACGTTATAGCCGGCGGAGCGGCGATAGCGAGCCTGAACGTCGGCGATGATGGTGGAATAAGCCGTGCCCAGGTGCGGATCGGCGTTGACGTAGTAGATGGGCGTCGTGATAAAGAACGAAGGCTTGCTTTGATCCATGGGGTTTGTCCTCCAGAAAAACGTTGCATACAGGGGATGATTCTAGCGCAAGGGCTGGATATCCTCCATCTATTGCATATCGAGCACCATGGCATAGACATCGCGCTTGCGGCGCGAATACTTCTGAGACAGGCGCTTGGCCACCGCAGAGGCGGGCTCCCCCTCCTCGAGCGCGGTGCGGATATCCTCGCGCAGGGCCTCGTCGGGATCCGCTGCCGTGGCGCCGACCGGCACGATACCGGCCTCCTCATCCTCGCTCGGTGGCGCGATGACCAGCGCAATCTCGCCCTTTACCTCGCCGCGAGCACGCAGCTCCTCGGCAAGCTGGTCAGCGGGCCCGCGCAAGACCTCCTCGTGCAGCTTGGTGAGTTCGCGGCAGACGGCAAGCTCACGCTGGGGAAAGACCTCCGCCACGGCCTCGAGCGTCGCCACGATGCGATGTGGAGACTCGTAGAAGATGAGTGCGCCGGGCACCACGGCAAGGCGCTGCAAACGGCGCACACGGTCGCCGTGCTTTCGGCCCAAAAAGCCCTCGAAGAAAAAATGCTCGCAGGGAATGCCGGACGAAACGAGTGCCGTGACGCAAGCAGAGGGTCCGGGAATAACTTCGACAGGCACATCGGCCTCACGCGCCGCCTCGACCAGCGCCTGGCCGGGATCGGACACGCTCGGCATGCCGGCGTCCGAGGCAAAGGCGAGGGTCTCCCCCGCCAGCAGACGGTCGACCAGGCCGGCAGCGCGGCTAGCGATCACATTCTCGTCGCAACGGACAAGCGGCTTGGAAATACCCAGGTGCATCAGCAGCTTTGACGTCACACGCGTGTCTTCGCAGCAGATGGCATCAGCAGCGGCAAAGGCCTCGCCAACGCGCGGGGACAGGTCGCCTAGGTTGCCGATGGGCGTGCCGACCACATAGAGTTTGCCCGTATGGGCGCTGTTTTGCGTCATATCAACCTATTCAATCATGCCGCGCTCGAGCGTACCGAGCGCCGCGCGGGCGTCCCATGCTGCAATGCGCTTCTCGGTCTTCCACGTTTGGAAGAACCAACCGGCAGCCGGCGCAAACGAAGCCAGCTGGTTGGCGATAAACACGCGCTCGTAGGCATTGCGGCCCTCGGGCGTAACCGACGAGTTAGCAAAGATCGCCGCGCCCGACCATTCGCCCACCAGCACGGGGAACCCAGTCGAAATCGCCTCTTTAAGCTCGCGCTTGTTACGCGAAATCGCCGTCGTCAGCCCGCGGGGGCTCGTGATGTCGAGCGCATACTCGTCGCGGTAATGGTACAGGTGAAGGTCCATGTAGACGTTCTTGTACTTGGCGCCGCGCATAAAATGCTTCCACTCGCTGGGATGCCCCGACGACGAGAAGACGACGATCTTATCCTCGGGCATATACGAACGGACGAGCTCGTAGGCATCGCGATAGAAATTGCGCAGGTAGTGAGCGGGAATGCCATCCGTCATGGTGAAGAGGCTCTTGCGAACGCTCATCTGCGGCGTGTCCAGCAGCTCAATGCCCAGCAGGCTCTCGGCCTCGCCATAGCGATCGGCCAAGCGCTCGAGCACGTCGAGTGCGACATGACGGCCGTTGGTGGACGAATGCCACTCGGCAACAGCCTCCGGCGTGGTGGGCGAATCGTTGGAATCGCCCTGGCCACCGGGCACGGTTGCCAGATCGAGCAGCACGCGGATGTCGTACTTGGCAGCCCACTCAATTGCGCGGTCGATGTAATCGACAACCGATATGTAGGAGGCATAGGACTCCTGTGAGCCAAAGGCATACCAGGGCACCGGCAGACGCACGGCATTGAGACCGATCTGCGCCATGCGACGAAAATCGTCCTCGCTCACAAACGTCTCGTAATGGCGGCGCATGCGCTCGTTATAGGCGGCGGTACCCATGGCCTCCTGTAGCTCGGCCGCGTTGGATGCACCGGTCGCCGCGTACAGCGACGGGGTCACCCAAGGCTCGGGAATAAACCAGCCAGAGAGATTAACGCCGAGTATCCTCTCCATCACTGCCCCCTTCGGATCATGCAGGTCGAACCCGCATCGTATTGCATAGGATAAGTATCGTTTTGAGTATACCCGCGTGTGCGGACAGGCGACCGAACGGTCTGCAAAGTGACGCGAAAGTGGGAGGAATGTCTGGGGCGGGCGGGCTCGGAATGGTGCGACGAGGTGTGTACGCGCGCCGGAGGCAGGCACCGGAAAGTGTGTCCCGTTCTGAGCCCTTATTCTGGGACGCAGTTTCCGCAGAACCCTACATAAAAGAAAAGGACCCCTTTGCAGAGGTCCTAGTCAATTCAAGGTGGCGGGGAAGGGAATCGCGTCCGCGCGCTGCGCGGACGGACCGCTGCGGCGCTTACGCGCCTTGCGAGCTGCGCTGGCAAACGCTTACGCGTTTACTCAGCTCCGCGCCCTCACGGGGTTCGATTCCATGTGGGGGCTGCATAAAAGAAAAGGACCCCTTTGCAGAGGTCCTAGTCAATTCAAGGTGGCGGGGAAGGGAATCGAACCCCTGACACGAGGATTTTCAGTCCTCTGCTCTACCAACTGAGCTACCCAGCCATTTGAGGTGTGCCTTGTTTCAAGGCTTGATTAGTATAACCAAGGACGCGTTCCGGTCAACCGAGAATTTCAAAAAAGTTTTTGAGCACAGCCTCGGTTCTTTAAATCGGCACGTCAGAGGCATCAGCCGGCAGCAAGAAGTTTTTCGCTCAGAGCCGCACGGGCAAACTCACTTGGCGTCATCCCCTCGGCAGCCGCCCGTCGACGAATGGCCTCCTTCATTCCCAGAGGAATCTTGACCGACAGCGTTGCCGTCCCCTCACCTGAGAGTGGGGGCCGTCCATGCACGATCCCACCAACGGTGTGTTCGCCATCCGGAAACTCTCCGCGCTCGTACGACTCGCACCACGCGTCAATCATTTCATCCGTTACAACCTGACCATTAGCGGCCGTATACGTCTTGCCCATCATCGACCCCTTTGCCGAGCCCGTTCAATCTCCTGCCAAAATTTCTTCTGGACTGGAGACAAGGCATGAATGATAAGCCCCCACGGACAAGCTCGACCGCGACAAGCTCCACGCTTCGTCCGTCTGGGAGCCATCCAATCGCAAGCCATCTCGGCGGCTCGTCCTTCGGCTCGCGACGAATGCACTCAGTAATCGCAAGCCAAGCGCTAAGCACCTGCTTTTCCGTCAGGTGCTTTTTAGCGTTGGGATGGATCTCAACATCCATGCATCTTCTCCTCCATCTTACCCAATTTCGTATGACGAAAGTCCGCTGTCGCCAATTCTTAAGCCGGCACGCGTTGGAGAGCAGGGGTCGAAACAATGATTGAAGGACGCTCTAGTACGGCCCAGGCGCCGGGGCAGGAGCACATACGCCAGGGACGTACGTTTTCGTAGCATACGAGGACATAGCCACGTGCATCGATAAAGGCGATATCGATGGGATAGGCCATAAAACACGTATGGACCGAAGAGCAGCGTGGAAATGCCATGACGAGCGGCAGACCGTTGGCGGCAACCGGACACCGTCCCAGCATGCCGCGCAGGCGCACGGCAAACGACTCCGCCACCGCAAACTCGGCCGGCGTCCAGCCCAGCCTATTGAGTGCCCGCGCGTAGGCGATGTAGGACGAGACCGCGGTCACATGACCACCCCCGGACGCCATGGATCGACCGTCACCGCGCGCTCGTGCGACAACGTTGTCGGCGCCCCCAGCGGAACGCCAGCGATGCTGAGAGAAGTCGGCCACGGCTCATAGTGCATGGTGCAGGTGTAGGTCCTAAACGTACCGGATAGGGAGAGCAGGCCACCATCCGATGCCTCCGCGCCTTGCTCGCTCGACACTTCGATCTGCAAGTCATAGCCTTCCATGGCATTCAGAATTTGAGTCCGGACCGTCGCCGAGGCATCGACAGAGCTTTCGTCGCCCTCCCCGCTCGGCGCCACGGCGTGCGCCAACACGATGTCGGGCACCACGCGGTCGAAGCGCGCGACAGCGCTGGCATAGATCATGACGTTGTATACGATGAGTGCCAGCACCAGCAAAACGGGCGTAACCACTGCTATCTCCACCGTCGCTTGGGCGCGCTCCTCGCGCAGACGCATGCGGATACTCATTACGACCCACCGCCCAGAGCGCCAACCAGCGTGGCGACATCGACGGTGAGCGGGATGGAGCCGCCGCCGGGCAGAGGAATCTCCGCAAGCGTGAACACCGTACCGCTGATGGTGCGTTCGACTTGATATTCCAACGCCTCGCAAAGCGCCTTGGGATCGGTCACGCCCAACGGAATACTTCGCAGTTTGTCTTGCGCTTGAGAGAGACCAGCAATGTCAGACCCCGGGCTCTTAATGACGTTGGCGGAATCAGTCAGCACCGGCTTTCGCAGGCGCAAGTCGCACGGTTCCAAACCCAGCGCCGCCACGGACGCCGAAACGGTATCGCCGAGCCACGATGCGATAGAGCCCAACGCGCCGCTGCCCCCTCCTAGGCCTTTAATCATCTCGTCCATAAGTTCGTCGGCCGAACCTTGGATGTCTCCGTATCCCACAAGCAGCCGTCCCCAGACATCCATGACGCCATCGAGTACGCCGGCAACGCCACCCGAGCGTTCCTTCAATGTCGAGAAAAATCGCGAAAGCACGTTGTTTTGCGCCGTCGCCTCATCGGGCGCCAGCACCGCGGCAGAGATGGCACCGCGATCGCCAAGCCTGACTGCCGTGTTAAACGAAGAGTTGAGCTCATCGGGGCTCGAGATGGCACCCGAAACCGCAAAGGCGACTACGCCGTTGCGGCCAGGTGGGGCGATACGCGGACGCTCACCGGAAAGTTCTTTGATGGCGGTATCGAACGCATTGCCCGCACGGTCGGCTTCGTCCTCGGTCTGACGCTCGAGCTCGAGCTCCTTGTTGCGACAGTCGACGTAGTCCTCCAGGGCGTCTTTAAACTTGTCAAAGTGATACTCGAAGCCGTTTTCGATAGAGGTTGAAGGCGCCGCAACAGCACCAAGCGACAAAACGCCAAAATGGCATTTGCTGCATTTATCCTGTCCATCGTAATCGGCAACCGAAGCAAATCCGCTCGGCGTCCCTTTCTTATAGTTAGGGCAGGTCGTCCCGTAATGCAGATACGCCTTGTCATCGTTCACGCTAGTCGGCCACACCGCATCGGTATAGAGTTCCGTCGCCCGAACCTCATCAGAGTTGCGCGGCAGCAGCGGAATATAGGAGGAAACCCTGTCTCCGTTCTCGGTTATATGTGCCCGATCGACCTCCGCGCTCGCATAGGTATAAAACGCCTTACGCGCCGCAGACTCTGCCTTCATCTCGACACTCGAGCCGTGGGGCTTCTCATTTGTCAGACGCCAATGGTAGTAGTCCTTCGCGCGATCAAGGGCAACTTGGGGCTCCCACGTAACGCTCGATGAGTAATGCGGATTTTGAACACCGGAGAGATCCGTTAGGCTTTTCGCACGCTCCCACATGCAAGAACAGCTGCCGACCGAGCCCTTGTCAGACCCACCACAATCCGCCAGCCAAGCACGCTCTTTAGCCTTCGCCGTGTCCTCAGAAGCCTTCCGCAGCTCCTCGGCCGCACACTCTAAATCATCTGATGTGTCTTTAATGGCATCGGTCGAGATCTCGGACCCCTCGAGCGCAGCGAAGTCAGACTCGGATGTCCTGGGCACGGCAAGCGCCGTACCGGTATAGGTCACACTATCGGTATCCTGCGCCGACACCGCCTGCGTGGCACGCGCGGCGATCAGATACGGCAGAGCCGTCTCGATTTTCTGTAAGCCTTCCGATGCGCTTTTGGCAAACTTGTTGCGCGTTTTAATGATCTCAATCCCGGTGTCGACCATATTGCCGGCAACCGGCTCGGCACCCGGGATGAGGATGGCGACCAGGCCCGTCCCGATCGTGGCAAACCCCGCCAGCCCCAGACTCAAGATGCTCGCATCAACCACCGTGGCAGCCGTGTGATAGGACGACACTACGTTGGCACCCGCCAGCGCGCCACTATCAGCCGCCACCTGAGTATCCCCGGCACGCGACATGCTCCATATCGCCGCGGTCGACGAAAACAACAATGTGAGCACCACTAGGATGACCACGGCAGAAGAAAGCGTGGTATAGGCGCCGTCTTCGATAAACAGATCGACACCGGCTCGACCCATAAAGCCGCCTCGTTTGCGGAGAGCGCCTGGTCGACGGCGGGCCGCAAACCCTTGCGTCACCCGCAACAGGCAGCGCCTAATCCCATGCAGCAATCCACGAATCATAATCTCCCTCCAGCCATTCGGGACGCGATTGATACGAGACATCGACCTTGAGCTCAACGTAGCCGCCCTCGGCGGTACCACCCATAGCCTGCGCAAACGCACCGATCACAGGCAACGGCTTGACCTCGCCGGAAACGGACACGGACGAGACGCCACCCGCACCGGCCCGGCCAAGCTCGATATCCCACGACAACGGCCCGCCGGCATGAAAGATCGAAACGTTGGGCACTGCGGCAAGTCGGCGGCGGGTGAACTCCTTAAGATCGTCGTCCTCCGCCGTCGTCGTGGTCATGAGCCGCGCGGTCTCGGCGGCGGCAGACTCCATGACCGCGCGCGTATAGAGCAGGCACACCGGTTGCAGCGCGAGAAGGATGAGTGTCAGAAACGTCGGCAGCAAAAAAGCGGCCTCGACCGTAGACTGCGCCCGGTCCTCGCGCGCGGCATCAATACAACGCGATGTCCTTAGCGGCCGCAGCGGCGTCGATAACCGACGTCGAGGCAACGCCATGGGATGCCGCCCGCTCAACCAGCGCCGCCAAGCGCCCATCGGTGCCGGCACGCCAAAGTCCCGCGATCGCCAGCACGATCGATAACAGCGCCACCGTGACGATGGCGTATTCGACCGTCGCCTGGGCAGATTCCTCACGCAGGACATCATGCATTTCACGATCCCTCCTTTGAGTCCGTTGCCTGCGGGCCCAGGCGCACGGCGCGCAGACGACACGAAGCATCGCCAGCATCCGCGGCAATTGTCACCATATCGACCCAGCCGCGTTCGTCGCGCACGATGGCGCCCCACACGTTTCCCTTGATGTCGAGATAGCCGCTCAGAGCAAGTTGCGCCGTGGGTACCTCGCGATAGGCACGCAGCATATCCGCCGCCGCTTCGGTCATCGGTCGGTCCTCGGACCATGCAAGCCGGACCGCAATCGCGTTGCCCTCAGGCGAATCCGTCGCAGTGCCAGACCGCTTGTCGAGCGTCCGCAGAAAGGTTTGCGCCGTGACAGCGACATCCGAATCGTCCGCATCTCGCATCTCATCTTTTTGAGACGCCACCGCCGAATCTGAGCCCAAATCGGAGGCGGTCCCAGGACGCTGCTGCCGCGCGGCGTTAAGCCCCCAAAGCACCGCCGCTATCGCCACGGTCAGGCAAGCAAACACCAGCAGCACCCCGATGGGGCGCTCGCCCTCTACAGGCTGTTGATGCCCTCGCTGATAGCGTTCCATAGATCTTGGACCTTGCCCTTAAATGCGACGATGGCGATAATCGCGATCACCACGAGCACGCCGACCAAGATGGCATACTCGGTGGTACCCTGTGCACTCTCCTCCTGCAATAGTTCCTTGGCGCGCTGACGAACACGTGCCGCCCGGCAAAACGCCCAGCCCTGGACCTTGCCAGCAGCGTCAGTCATCGTGTTCATGTATTCCTCCCTACATCATCCCGCCTGCTCCCAGCAGCGGGCCCAATATGGACAGAAGCAACGCCGGCAAGATGAGCGTGCCGGTGGGAATCAGCAGCTTGACGGGTGCACGCTCGATCTCGCGCTCGACCGCGGCGCGATGAGCCGCACGGATCTCGCGACTTTGAGCGGCCAGCGTCTCGGCAAGTGGGGCACCCAGGGCGAGCGCCTGCCCCACCGTGATGGCAAAGGTCTCGAGCGCTCGCACGTCCAGGTCGCGCGCGGCGGCCAACAACTCGTCCTCACGCGTGCCCACGCCCACCTGCCACGCCATGCAGGCGCGCTCAAGGCGAAGAGCCAGCACTGACCGGCGGTTGGCGCAGAAAATCTCAAGCGCCGCATCAAACGAAAGACCGGCCGAAAGACCCAAGCGCACAACATCGATCATCTCGGACACTTCGCCGAGCGACACTCGCGCCAGGCCGCCCGCTCCAACCGCGCCCTTCACTCGCGCGGTCAGAGCATCGACCACCGAGCGACCCGCGGCAGCGACCAGCACCGCCTCGCGCTTGCAGGCCCCTGCGATCTTGCGTGCATCCGCCCGATCCAAACCCGTCGCGACAAATACACTCAGGGCGCACAGGCAAGCCGCAACTGCAACCGGGGCGCTCATAGCTCCACCCGCATAATGCGCCGGATAACCACCAGGGCAACGGCGTTGAGGGCAAGACCCAGCACCACAGCGCCCGCGCCGGCAGGCGTCGCAAGACCGCGACGAAAATCTGCCGAAAGCAGCGCCAACACCGCGCACATGCCCGCCGGCATCGCCGCGACCATATGCGCAGACATGCGAGCCTGCGACGTCTTAACATCCAGGCGGCGCTTGAGCTCAATGCGCTCCCCCACCATGCTCGACGCCTCGGACAGTAAGTCGGCAAGCGGAGCGCCGGTGCGCTGAGACACCTTAAGCGCCAAGGTCACAAGCGAAAGACCGGGGGCGTCGATACGCACGAGCAAGTCATCGAGCGCGTCGGTCGCCGAGATGCCGCAATCGATCGCCGCCGCCACCCGCAAAAACTCGGTATGCACTGGCTCTTGCGCATGAGCGCCCACAAAGCGCATGCCCTGGGCCAGCGAATGTCCCGAGGCAAGCGACATGGAAAGTGCGGTAAACGCCTCGGGCATTGCCTCTTCTGCATCGTGTTGCTCGCGCCGGCTCTCAAAGCCATCCCGAGCGGCACCAACGGCAAACGGAGCAACAAGTCCCAAGGCAAATCCGAGGGGCGATAACGACACCATCGTTAGTAAAACGCAGCAGACACCGCTCGATAGCAGCAGAAACGCCAAACGTCCCGAAGCATCTTCGATCACGAGGCCAAGGCGATGCGCCGGAGCTAGCGATGCCCACGAACGGGCGATCTTTTTCAGCAGATCGTTTTCCACCAGCTCACGCGGCAGCTTCTCTGCCACCGTCTCGAGCGCCTGACGTGCCAGCTCCGCCGGCGGTACCTGCGGCACACGAGGTTCCGCCCCGCACGCCGTCGCGACAGAAAGCCCTGCCAAGCCCCCTACGACGAGGGGCACAGTGATCTCCATTCGTCCACCTCCTCTTGTGTGAGCGTCCCCGACCGCAGGCCTTCTGCGATAAACGGCGGCTCGCGGTCAAGCGTCCAGGTGCGCTCGGCGGCATCGAACGTCACATAGCGCTCGAGCTCTACGCCGCCCGATGCGGCGCGTCGCACCCCCGAATACGAGGAGACGAAGCGCCTGCCATCGGCGTGGCGCTCGGACATCACGATACCGTCGAGTGCCATGGCAATCTGCTCCTCGATGAGCTCGCTCGGCAGATCGATGCCATAACGTGCAAGCAACGTCAGACGCACCACGGTCTCCTGTTCTGAACCCGCATGAAGCGTGGTGAGCGACCCGTCGTGGCCCGTGTTCATGGCCTGCAACATGTCGCAGCACTCGGCACCGCGCACCTCGCCCACCACGATGCGGTCGGGGCGCATGCGCAGGGCATTAGTCACCAGGTCGCGGATCGTCACCGCGCCCTCGCCTTCAATTGAAGCCTCGCGCGCCTCTAGGCGCACCACGTGCGGATGATGCGCAAACTTGAGCTCGGCAGAGTCCTCGATCGTCACGATGCGCTCGCCGGTGGAAATCTCACATGACAACGCGTTGAGCAGGGTGGTCTTACCAGATCCCGTGCCTCCCGCAACCGCCAGGTCCTGTCGCAGCGACACCGCACACGACAGCAGCTGCGCATACCAAAGCGGCAGCGATCCCAACCCCACGAGCTCGTCCAGCGAGCAGATACGGTCCGAGAACTTTCGGATGGTGAGAATCGGTCCGTCAATCGCCACAGGCGGAATCACCGCGTTGACGCGATAGCCCGTTTTGAGGCGGGCGTTGACGATGGGGCTGCGCTCGTCGATACGGCGGCCAAGTGGCGAGATAATGCGGTCGATAAGCACACGGATCTGCTCATCATCCTCAAACGCATGCTCGATGGGGTACAAGACGCCGCCGCGTTCAAAGAAAGCCGAGCGGCAGCCGTTGATCATGATCTCGGTAACGGTGTCGTCCTCGATGAGCGGCTGCAACGGCCCCAAGCCCACCACGTCATCCAAAATCTCGTCGATGATAGTCTCGCGCTCGGGCGTCGCGAGATCGGTCGGCTCCTCAACATTGAGCGCCGCCTCCACCGCAGGACGCAATTCCGAGCGGGCAAGTGCCGGGTCGATATAGGCGCTGATACGCGCCACTTCGTCGTAACCCATGCGGTCCATCACGGCGCGCTTGGTGCGTCGTTTCACGGCGCGGCGACGCCCCGCATCTACAGGCGCTGCCGCCGCCGCAGCGCCGGCAGCCTTAATCCTCGTTTGCAGGCTCATCGCTGATCACCCTCGCGCGACCAGGGAAGGCGGATACGCGGGCGTTCGGTGCGCGTTGCACGGTCGGCGACCATATCGCTCCAAGGGCCGACGGCGCACCCCAGTTCCACGAGCATCTCGCGCGTGGCCTCGCGCACGCTAGTCGCAAAAGCGCTGGTCTGCCCCACTGCCTCGTCAGCGCGCCCAAACGCCATGAGCGCGGCGAGATCCTGCCCGCCATCGGCGATACGAATCTTGGAGCTTAACGCACAGGCAATCTCAAAGCGCATGGCGACGTCCTCGTCTGCCCCGCGCGCACCGAACCGGTTGAACACGGCGCTCATGCGCGTGCGCGGCACACCTACTCGACCTGCCAGTTCAATGACGCGCGATGCCGATGCCGCGGACGACACCGCCGCATCGCCAACGACCAGGCAACGGTCGCTCGCCGCCACCGCAGCCGCCACGGCGTCGCCCCAAAAGACCGAGGTATCGATAAAGACCACGTCGGATTCGCGACGCAGAACATCAAGCAGTAGCTCCACCGGACGTGCCATGAGCTCGGCTTGCTCGGGCGCCGCGACGGGACCCCAGAGCGTAACGCCCGGCGCCACGCGCATCGAAGCGGCTACGATATCCGGCTCGGTGAGCATGCCCGCCGCCGACGGCTCGATAAGTGCCGCCATATCGCGCGGAGCATCGACGCCTAACAAGTCGTAAAGGTTTCCAAACATCAGGTCCAGGTCGAGCACGGCGGCACGCAAGCCCAACAGCGACGATGTGTGTGCCATGGTGGCAACGATCGTCGACTTGCCGCAACCGCCCGAACCCGAAATAGCGCAGATGACTGGAGCTCGATGCGGCGGAGCGGTAGCGTCTGCCGGCGGCATCGGAGGCGGCGGGGCGGGCGTCGGTGACAGCGTCCCCGTCTCCCCCGCCGCAACCACGTGCTGCGTCCAAGCCGGCATGGCTGCTTGTTCGGTCTGCGAGGCAGGCTCGTTCTGCGCAATCTGCTCATGCTGCATCAGCGACAACTCGCCGCACCCGGCAAGGCCCTCAACTTCGTCGAGTTCATCCGCCAGATTCACGCCGTGCACGTATCCCATATCTACTGCCGGGGAGTCGCCAGCATGCTGCGCCGGCCCTCCAGCGTCATCGTATACAAGGGGGTTCCGGGGGCGCCGACCATGCTCGGCTTCCGCTTTTCCATAATCATCAACACGCGGGCCTCTTGTAGCGCGAGGCGCCCCGGGTTCCCTATCAACAAAAGCATCGGGCTCAATCGTCATGCGCCGATCGGAATCAACCGCTCCCTCGCCCGCGCGCCCGTTGCCGCATATACTGTGTGCAGCGATGACCTCGGTCGCCCCCGCGCGAAACAGCCCCTCGATATCCGACGGATCGAGCGCTTCTATCAACACGACCACGCGACTCACGCGGCCTTCGGCCGTCAGGCGCGCAACAGTCTTGCGCACATCTTCGGTATCAAACAGAGACGCCGCGATGATGGCAGCCCCGCGGCGCGACGGAAACGCCCGCGCCATGGAAACCAGCCCGTCCAGGTCACCCACGCGAAGCACCTGTGCACCCGCATCACGGCCCTCGACTTCCCGCTGCAACAGCCCGTAATCGCCGCACGCGCAGCACGCAAGCCAGATCGCCTTCATCACTCGTCGCCTCCGCTCTTTTTGCCGCGCGCCGTGGCGGGAATCGTCAAGCTGACCGTTCCCTTGCCCGAGGCTCCCAGCAGTTCCTTGACGTCTTCGGGGTCAGCCGCCAGCGTCACCCATTCGATCTTGCCCTCGCGCGTGGCACCGGAATCCTCACTGGTATCGATCACGTACGCGCCGCACAGCCGATCGGTCACGCCGTCTTTTTGCACATACACATCCACGTAGCTGCCCACGCCCGTAGCACCGCCGACCGAGTGCTCGGCATCGACCGCCACCGAAACGGCGACCTTGCCCTTAGGCACCTCGAGCTTGCGGCTCTCGACCTTGGTGTAGACATTGCAGATCACGGCGTTTTTGGGAATACGCGAAGTCGTCACGTCGCCGCGCACCTGGCGCAGCTCGGTCGCCGCGTCACGCGGCAGCAGACTCGTCAGCCACTCCTGGGTTATGACATTGGTCTCATCGAGGGTCTCGCCCACATCGATATCGCGCGCCGCGACGCATACCTCGACGCGATCGCCACCGTACTTGGCCAAGGTCTCAGCCTGGACCTGTTCGGCTTGTGAGCGGATCGATGAGCCGTAAACCATGCAGAGCAGAGCAGCGAGCACGCCCGCGACCAGACTGATGGCGATGCGCTTGCTCTTGTTCACGGCCGCTCCTCTCATGGCAGTGCCGGGCGAATGCCCGTACCACCATTGTCTGGGCGGTCAGAGTGCAAAGCGGCGCAATCGCAATCTTGGTTTTCGATGTCAAACCAATCGCTGACCAAAAGCTGACCAGCCCGTCAAGCTCGTGGCAAGGTTTTGGTCAGCACGTCAGCAAACTGCATGTTTCGAGGCTTTTCCGCAGCAAAAAGCCGTCTCCCGAACAGTTGGGAAACGGCTGTCATAGGAAAAATCAATTACAGATGGACATCGGGATCGAGCATTTGAGCACTCACGCGCATGGATAACGCCAGGTTTTGGAACGTTTCCAGACGCAGGCTATCGATCTGCCCGGCGTCCTCGGCCTCGCGAACGGCGCAACCCGGCTCATGGGTATGCGTGCAATCGCCAAACCGGCACGCGCGCGATGCCTCGACAATCTCGGGGAAGGCGCGGGCCAGTCCCCGCTCGTGACCCACGAGCGGTAGGCTGCGCAGGCCCGGGGCATCGGCGATCACGCCGGCGTCGCCCGGCAGCGTCACCATCACGCGCGCGACGGTAGTGTGACGGCCCTGGTCGTCGCGTTCGCGCACACCGCCGGTCGCCAACGTATCGTGGCCCAGCAGCGCATTGAGCAGCGTCGACTTGCCGGCACCCGACTCGCCCAGAATCATGGCGCAGCTCCCGGCAGGCACGCAGGCACGGACCTCGTCCAGGCCGCGGCCCTCGGCAGAGGACGTCACGATCACGCGCACGTCCGGACCCACCAGGCGGCGCACGCGGTCCAGATCGCGCTCGAGTTCCTCGGCATCGCAGCGGTCAGCTTTGGTGAGTACCACCACCGGCTCGGCATCGCAGTCGAGCGCCAATACCAGCGAACGCGCCACACGGTCGAGCAGCACCTCGCCGGCACCGAGCGCCTGCACGATTAGCACGCTATCCACGTTGGAGCAGAGCACCTGGCGCTCTCCGCGGGCACGGCCGCGCCAACGCTCAAAGCTCGTACGGCGCGGCAGCACGCATTCAATCACGCCCATATCGTGCCCGGGAGCGCGGCGCACCGCCACACGATCGCCCACGGCAGGCAGCAGGACCTCGTCCCCACCGCGCGACTTGGCAAATCCCACGGCATGCTCGGCGCGGAAGGTATCGTCGGCAGTCGCCACCAGCGGAAACCCACGATCCAAGCGCACCACGGCGCCAAGCTGCATCTGCTCGGGCTCCTCGGCATGTGCGCAGAAATCATCAAAGGCAGCCTGCTGAGCTTCATCGACCGGCAGGTCATCAAACGCCGGAACATCCTGCAGCGCGTCAAGCCCCGGTACACTCGCCAGCAACTCCTCAGCAGATGCAGGGGGTTCGGTCGCGAGCTTCCGACGACGATCACGCTTAGCCCGCGCCCCCGTCGTCTTTTTCTTCGCCTTAGCCTTAGCCTTGCCCACAGATGCCTCCCAGCACCAAAAATCACAACTGAGCAGGTATTTTAAATCAAAAAGAGCTGGCCGGGCAAAGCCCTAAATCAGAACCACCCTTAAAAAGGGTGGTTTGCTCTTAGGGTATAACCCACGGGCCCCGGGCTCGCGTCTAAAGGCGCG
>NZ_JADNHZ010000040.1 GCF_015554145.1 Collinsella aerofaciens
AGATTCTAGGACGAAGGCCGTTCTTCGTTAAACGGGCGCTAGGGCGTCACCCTTACACCAACATTTTCGACGCGATCAACGAGTGATGCATGTTTGAATTAAACGCAAAGCAGGAGATGGCGCTATCTATTGTTTGGATGCGCCAAGACCAACTTCCGCTTGATCTGACAGACTTGGAAATCACGAAGCATCTCTTGGCGCTTCGCGATAGCGGAATGATATCTATGCAAACCGATATGTCCAATACAATGGCGTATGTTGAGGCATTGCGCCCTTCTGGACGCGAGCACTATAGTCGAACGCGCCAAGCCAGAAGAAGATTCAAGCGTATAAGCGATGGCGCAGACGAGCTTCTCAATATATTGTGCTGCGACGATAATGCTAAAGCTCATCAGGGGCCTTCATATGTAAGAAATCGAGTCGAAGATTATCGTGAATTGTCTCGCAATAGCCTATTGCGAGTTAAATGGTCAAGCAATATCCCTTATTTAGTTTCAATTACCGACGACGGGTGGAATTACTTCGAAGGATGGTTTCTGGACCACGAGGTTCCAATGAATATCAATGTAAACCCCGTATTCACCAATAACGTCTCAAATAATCCGAGCATCTCTTCAACTTCAGCGTCCTCATCTACTTCCTCGTCGACTATGAATTCAACTAATGCCATTCAGATGGTGCTTAAACTTGAACTAAGTGATGAAGACAGGAATGTCGCCCTGAGCGCAATCGCTGATCTAGATAAATCCTCAAAAAGGGATGATAAGAAGGACTTTCTCGAAAAGATTGAAAAGCTTTCGGCTATCGCAAAGAACGTTGGCCCATTAGCGTCAATTGTCATTCCGTTGATTGAAGCAGCCGTAAAACAATTTCTCGGGAATTAAGAGTGGGTCTAAGTAGAACAACCATTCGTTACCGCGTATCGGGCTAAACTGGGACTGCCCCAGCTTCGGCTACTGCCTGCCCAAGGACAACAAGCAGCTGCTGGCGAACTACAAGGACGTGCCCCAGGACCTGATCGAAGCCAACCGCACCTGCAAGGATTTCGTGGCCAACGAGGTGCTGCAGATGGTGTGGGACCGCGTCTACGAGGGTAAGCCGAAGCCGGTGGTGGGCGTCTACCGCCTGACGATGAAGTCCAACTCCGACAACTTCCGCGCGAGCTCCATCCAGGGCGTCATGAAGCGCGTGAAGGCCAAGGGCGTGCCCGTGGAGGTCTACGAGCCCACGCTGGACGCGCCGGAGTTCTTCGGCTCCGAGGTCACGCACGATCTGGAGGCCTTTAAGGCCGGCTGCGACGTGATCGTCGCCAACCGCTGGAGCGACGAGCTCGCGGACGTGGCGGACAAGGTGTACACGAGGGAGCTGTTTAAGCGGGATTAGGGAAGAGGGCGGAACCAGGCTGATCCGCTTCAATCATTCGCTATTTTAACCGCGTCGAGGGCGGGCGTGTTCGGCATTAGCCGATACACCCCCGCCCTTCATTGTTCTTCGCAGGTAAAATTCGCCTAATTCGAGCGATCGCTCAACGTGATTCATGCCTTGAAACCGGCTCCATATTCTCCCGCCCGTGCCTGGTCATCCAACTTGAAGCCGATGTTATACAGCTTCCCCGACTTCGTCTTCCGAACCAGGCCATGCTCCAACATGAATGCGACAACGCGGCGATGTGCTTCGACGTCGTCCAAGTTCAGGTAGAAGCAGGCGACGCCTCTGCCGTTCTCGATAACGGACTCGAATGAGCTGTGCTTGCATTCCGCGACGACCATTCCGAGGGCCGCCTTGCGGCAGACTTCCTCCGCGAACTCGATATCGTTGAAGTAGAACATCCATTTCCCGCACCTGCTCTCGTCTAGCGCAGGTGCCAGCTCGGTGTCGATGTAGAACGAACACCATGGGTTGTCCACCCTGACGATTCGGCCGTCTTCGCTCAGCATCGTCTTCTCTTCCATCCATGCCTCATATGGTTTGAGGGTGCTTTCGTAGTACGCGATTGTTCTCGGAGAGCACCCCTCGACTTCCTTGTCGGTAAGGAAGAGACCGAGTAGACTCGAGTTGCTGGGCACGCTGCTTTCGGCATGGCTACACATAGTGCTTTCGAGCACTGCTTTTAAGATTGATTTATCTGCAGATAGTCTAGAACCGGCTACATCTGTGTTAGAACCATATTGATCATCGCTTCCACCGGGGGCTCCTTTCCCCTTGGTTCGATGGAAACAATTCTGAAGCGCAGGCCTATGTTCCGGTAAATGATTATTTAGCTGAACTCGGAGAAGCCCTTTTTGCTCAAACAATTGAAGAGAACAAGCGAGAAAATCATTACCGTTCAGTCGAGTCATTCTGCGAAGTCAAGGGCGGTTAGAGGCTCCCTAAAGGTTCAGAGCTAATTGCAGAGGCAAACTCTCATCCATATATTCGAGTCCGCGACTTAAACAACGCTTCTGTTCTCTTACTCACTTCGGAAATGCTATATATCGACGATGAAACACGATCTAATATTTCGCGCTACGTTGTCAACACTGGCGATCTAATTGTTTCCGTTGTCGGAACGATTGGCCTTACGGCGTATATCGGAAAAACGCTCGATGAGGCAAACCTCACAGAGAATTGCAACAAACTTACTTCGTTTAAAGGCGACTTTGCGGCGTGGTCGTATTTCTTTCTTCGTAGCTCAATGGGCATGGAAGCTATTAGGCTTGGAACTGTTGGTGCCGTTCAGACCAAGCTTGCATTAAAAAACATTAAGTCGATGAACGTCCCGTTTGCTCCAGCTTGTGCAATAGAAAGAACGACTTCGACGCTCAATGGTATTCTTGAGCTCATATAGGCTAATATACTCAAGTCGTAGGCTCTTGGCGAACTGCGTGACGCATTGCTTCCCAAACTCATGTAGGGCGAAATCGACGTCTCTCAGTTTGGCGCTGTTCGGATGGATTAGGTATAGAGCGCTATGGCAGGGGGGCGAAGATGATGATTGTTGTAAATGAATCGGCTGCTGCTTCATATCTATACCTAATGGGATTAACCATAGACGAAGAGCTGCCGCTTACGCAACACCTCTCTCTATTGCCGGCCACGTGCAAGGCCTCGCCGGACGACATGATTAATTCTGTGATGAAATATGGCAGCGGAGATGAGACCGATTTAGGTGTCTTGATTGCCGTCCTTAGGAAAACTACAGCTCAGTTGCGCGTTGTTGGAGAGGGCAAAGAGCTTGCAGTTCGAGTTTGGAATGCCCAATCTGCAATAGTTCTATTGTCCGCGCTTTTGAATTGCGAATTGTATTGGCATGTTCAGAGCGATTCGCGGACAGAAGATTTTTCGCCATGCTCGGCAATCAATGTTGTTCTTTCTACAAGGTTGTTCATTCCAAGAAAATTGAAAGTGATCAACGATTCAGAGAAGCAGTGGATAAGACAGCATTATCGGGACGCATGGGAACTGTTTGATAAAAACACGCGATTTGAGACCGCGGTGAATTCCTTGTGGAGCTACAAGCAATCGCTTCGACCTTCAGTTCAAATGGCGATTATATGGGCTGGGATTGAGTCATTGTTTGGAGTCCGGAGCGAACTTGTTTTTCGTGTCAGTACTCTCGCAGCTTTGTTTCTTGGAGGAGGCAAGCAAAAACAGCAAGAAATAAAGAAACTATATAGAGCAAGGTCAGAAGCCGTTCATGAGGGAAAACAACCTTCTGAGTCTTGTGTTTCCGATTCTGCAAAATTATTGCAAGCGCTAATCTTGGAATGCGTCGAACGGGGCTGTTTACCAAATGAGGACGGTTTGCTTTTCGGATTCGAAGAAGGATCGGCTAAATAATCATTTATCGCCCTACGAGTATTTGCAGATGAGACACCGATGCGTTTCAGTTGCATTGCATAGACAAGATAACGAAAAAGCAGCAAATCAAGAATGGCGATTCGCAAACATGGTTTATCCGGAGTTTTCACCAACCGCATCTTTGCGCGCCGCCTCAAATGAAACCCATAATGGAGTTTGGGCCATTCCAGAGTCACTTGCGCAAAGGTATTGCGAGTTTTTGGATCCAGTGATTTTGAGACGTAGCGTCGCCACTCAGACCGCGAACGCTTCATCGATCTGCAACTTCGGCAAAGCAAAAGGCCGAACATATGACCATGTTTTGATTTATCCAGTTGCCGATATGGCCTCTTGGTTGCAAGATGCCTCGACGGATCTGAAGCCGCAGACACGCTCCAAGCTCTATGTTGCAATTACTAGGGCGAGGTTCAGCGCTGGCTTCGTGGTTGCTGACAATAAAATAAATGAGCTTCCAGACACGCTAAGCGTCTGGAAGCCATAAATCAATCACGTGTTTGTTTGTCAGCAAAAGCGGATCCCTACGTGAACCTAAAGACGGCCTTGATCAGCCATCCGTTGAACCTGGAGATGCACTTACCAGTCAACTTCATCCATATCACCCCAATCCTCTGAAACAACTCTCATGTCACCCTTCTCTGGCTGCGTCTCGGTTGCGCCCAGCGCCTATTTGGCTACTTCCGCTTGTATCCTGAGTAATAACCTCCGCTGCTGCAACCAAGGTGGCGAATTGCTGCCTTTGCCATATGGATCTGTATGTAAGTGCTTCGAGGTGATGATGCCGATCTCACTTCAATTCATGGACGCATCGAAATAATAGGGCGGAGTCGCTCTCTCGATCCCGCCTCGCAAACCCGAATAGTTCTGACTTTCCCGTTATCCGGAACATCTGGGGAAGTTCGCGTCCCAGTCCGGAAAACCCAATGCCTGAAACGACGATGCCAAGGGGTTACTCGGTCAGCTTCTTGCATCCGTGCCAGGTCAAGGGAAGGGGCAGCCTGTAGAACGAGGTTGGCTCCATAGGGATCTCCTCGAGCCTTCCGTTGCCCCGCCGAACCCATGAAGTTCCGCTTGCGTCGGTGAAAGCCGTTTCGGGTGCCGTGCGTACTCCCATTCCGTGCCCTTCCGTCGGGAGCCATATGCACCATGCTCCAGGAGGAAGCGTGCCGACGCAGACGCGGTTGGGATAAGCGGGGCGGTTATCCTCACCTTTGAAAGAGGGGCCGGCCCCGCTAATCCCGACGCAGGTGACGATTACGTCGTAGACGGGGGACTCGCTTTCGTTTCGAAGCACGACGAATTGCCAGACGAACCGATTGTCCTCGGGCTGATCAGTTCGGTTTCGATCCCCTTCGTACCATGCCGATATGCGGGATGGCTGATGCCGCTTGATGTCGTCCTCCCTGTTCCTTTTGCTCTGGCTGCCTTGCCAGAATGCGACAATCAAGGCCACCAAGGTAACGAGTCCGATGAATGCTTGGACAATCAGATTGGCGATGTCTATATCGATGCCAAAAATCATTGGATGGTCACCGGCTCAGCGTCGTGGGGCGATAATTCTAACTCCGAATAATACGGCTCGATCGATGGTCGACGTTACGTAAACGTCAAAATGGGTTTGTCTTAACAGCCTTATTTTCTTAAGACAAACTTGCCGCAACGCCAATTCAAAGAGTTTGCCGTGACGCAGACAGATGCAGTTGGTTGCTGAAAAGCGTGGTTATTTGGGCAGGATTCGCTTCAAAACGCCCGTCGATTATTACGATCTAATGCAGCCTGTAGGGTGGATGTACTTCGATAAGCAGTAGTCGACATGCTCTGGTTTTGAACGAAAAGTCCCAGAGACAATCGATAACGATTCTTCTTTGATGATGCGAGCGGCGCTACCATTAGCAGCGCCGCTTGTTTTCCGCTCGCAGATAGATCCCGCCATGTTGACCACCGAATGCATCTTGACCGACGTGCTCGTACTCCTATTCGGGCACAGAAATTGGAGGCGCGGCCCCCAGCGTCTACTCAGCGAAATTCGTTAAGAAAGCTGACATCGAACACTGTGAACTCCGTCATCGAATCGAATCTCATTGACTGGGATGCGTTCATTAATGATGACTTTGATGCCTATTTCAAAGCTCGCGTCATGGCTTTGCTGGACGCTATTGAGTTCGCACTGGGCAAGTCCATCTCCGATAGGGGCACCGAGGAAACAGTAAAGAGATTTGGCCGCTCATTGGAATAAGATGCTTCTTAGCTCCGTTATTGGTTATAGAAAGAAGGCTTAATGTCTGATTTTGAAATTTTGCAGCAGTTGTGCGAAACAGCAGACGAACTTTCAAAGAAATACATCAGCTCTAGTTCGCCTGACTTTAAAGCATGGAAGACAAGGGCGGACAGGCTTTTAATTAGGCGATTTGGAAAAGACAGCTACGAATTTAAAAGCTTTAACAAAATCAGCTACTCGTTGTCTTTCTTCACCTCCGGTACGCCCGACTCGGCTTTCGTTGAAGCCTGTGCGGACGGCCTGCGCAGTGCAAAAGCTGTGCTGGAGACATACCTTGATGAGTTTTCAGACGAAGGGGAAACCGGATCGACTGCAAATGTTGGAGATTATTCGAAGGTATTTATCGTTCATGGTCACAACGGAGAGCTTAGAGAAAGGGTCGCGAGAATCATCGAAAGGCAGGGCCTGACGGCGGTTGTCCTAAACGAGCAGTCAAATCAGGGCAAGACAATCATCGAAAAGCTGGAAATTGAAGGCGATGCAGCAGGAGCGGTATGCCTTTTTACGGCGGACGACGAAGGAAGAGCCCAGGCAGAACAGTCGGAAAAGCCCAGGGCTAGACAAAATGTTGTATTTGAAGCCGGATACTTTATTGGTCGGCTTGGCAGGGAAAACGTTGCAATTCTTGTTGACAAAGGTATCGAGATTCCCTCCGATCTACAGGGCGTCGTTTATACCGGAACAGACAGTTGGGAGTTCGGCCTCTTGAAAGAACTCAAGTCCATGGGATATTCCATCGACTTTAATAAGATGGATATCTAATCCGTTGATCCCTCCTTTCACCGACTGGCAAAACGATTTACACCTAATTGTGGACATTGCCCACACGATTTCTCTTTGCTCCCGCATTGATCTCGCTAAACTATAAATTGCTGCTACCAGGGCATTTTCTGGTGCACATTCTATTGGCTCCTGCGAAGATCGGAGCAGGTATGTTTGCTGCCAAGTCCCACACCAGCCGTCATTACATTCCGATTGTTGCCATGGCCTGCCTATGCGTTTTGCTGGGCGGGCCTTCTTATGCCGCTGGCGCGGAGAGCCTCATCATCGCGGGCGCGACGTACTACGAGCCGGGCGGTACCGTCAAGATTCTTTCGCAAATTGATCGAGGCGGCCTCGGCCCCGCCTTGCTCTAGCCCTCCGCCTTCTTGCT
>NZ_JADNHZ010000041.1 GCF_015554145.1 Collinsella aerofaciens
CGGATTCGCGCCTCAGGACTCAGCGCAACGCGTTGCGCTGAGTCCTGAGCCTGTTGCAATGAAGATGAGAATCAAGGGTTACATATAAGGGGAAGAAAAATTTCTTTTAGGTACTTGCTTTCCTAAAACTGATGTGATACAATGATTTAAACCAGAAAAGGAGTAAAAAATATGCGGCAAGGTATTCTTAAATAAAATTTGATAATGGGCGCAAAAATGATTGCCCCTTGCAGGGGCTTAGTTTTTGTACCCAATTTAAGAATACTTTTGCCTTTTTAGTAAATATCGTGACGGACAGCGGCTCATGTAAGCCGTCATACTTCTGTTTGTCCGAAGTCATGATCCCCAGCGGTAAAAGTATTAGCCGCTGGGGATTTTTGCGCCCATTTGGGCCTTGTATGGAGGATAGACATGAACATTATCAATATCGGGATTCTTGCCCATGTAGACGCTGGAAAGACAACCTTGACGGAGAGCCTGCTATATGCCAGCGGAGCCATTTCAGAACCGGGGAGCGTCGAAAAAGGGACAACGAGGACGGACACCATGCTTTTGGAGCGGCAGCGTGGGATTACCATTCAAGCGGCAGTCACTTCCTTCCAGTGGCACAGATGTAAAGTCAACATTGTGGATACGCCCGGCCACATGGATTTTTTGGCGGAGGTGTACCGCTCTTTGGCTGTTTTAGATGGGGCCATCTTGGTGATCTCCGCTAAAGATGGTGTGCAGGCCCAGACCCGTATTCTGTTCCATGCCCTGCGGAAAATGGACATTCCCACCGTTATCTTTATCAATAAGATCGACCAGGCTGGCGTTGATTTGCAGGGCGTGTATCAGTCTGTTCGGGATAAGCTCTCCGCCGATATTATCATCAAGCAGACGGTGTCGCTGTCCCCGGAAATAGTCCTGGAGGAAAATACCGACATAGAAGCATGGGATGCGGTCATCGAAAATAACGATGAATTATTGGAAAAGTATATCGCAGGAGAACCAATCAGCCGGGAAGAACTTGCGCAGGAGGAACAGCGGCGGGTTCAAGACGCCTCCCTGTTCCCGGTCTATCATGGCAGCGCCAAAAAGGGCCTTGGCATTCAACCGTTGATGGATGCGGTGACAGGGCTGTTCCAACCGATTGGGGAACAGGGGAGCGACGCCCTATGCGGCAGCGTTTTCAAGGTGGAGTATACAGATTGTGGCCAGCGGCTCATCTATTTGCGGCTATACAGCGGAACGCTGCGCCTGCGGGATACGGTGGCCCTGGCCGGGAGAGAAAAGCTGAAAATCACAGAGATGCGTATTCCATCCAAAGGGGAAATTGTTCGGACAGACACCGCTTATCAGGGTGAAATTGTTATCCTTCCCAGCGACAGCGTGAGGTTAAACGATGTATTAGGGGACCAAACCCGGCTCCCTCGTAAAAGGTGGCGCGAGGACCCCCTCCCCATGCTGCGGACGACGATTGCGCCGAAAACGGCAGCGCAAAGAGAACGGCTGCTGGACGCTCTTACGCAACTTGCGGATACTGACCCGCTTTTGCGCTGCGAGGTGGATTCCATCACCCATGAGATCATTCTTTCTTTTTTGGGCCGGGTGCAGTTGGAGGTTGTTTCCGCTTTGCTGTCGGAAAAATACAAGCTTGAAACAGTGGTAAAGGAACCCTCCCTCATTTATATGGAGCGGCCGCTCAAAGCAGCCAGCCACACCATCCATATCGAGGTGCCGCCCAACCCGTTTTGGGCATCCATAGGACTGTCTGTTACACCACTCCCGCTTGGCTCCGGTGTACAATACGAGAGCCGGGTTTCGCTGGGATACTTGAACCAGAGTTTTCAAAACGCTGTCAGGGATGGTATCCGTTACGGGCTGGAGCAGGGCTTGTTCGGCTGGAACGTAACGGACTGTAAGATTTGCTTTGAATACGGGCTTTATTACAGTCCGGTCAGCACGCCGGCGGACTTCCGCTCATTGGCCCCGATTGTATTGGAACAGGCATTGAAGGAATCAGGGACGCAACTGCTGGAACCTTATCTCTCCTTCACCCTCTATGCGCCCCGGGAATATCTTTCCAGGGCTTATCATGATGCACCGAAATACTGTGCCACCATCGAAACGGTCCAGGTAAAAAAGGATGAAGTTGTCTTTACTGGCGAGATTCCCGCCCGCTGTATACAGGCATACCGTACTGATCTGGCCTTTTACACCAACGGGCAGAGCGTATGCCTTACAGAACTGAAAGGGTATCAGGCCGCTGTCGGCAAGCCAGTCATCCAGCCCCGCCGTCCAAACAGCCGCCTGGACAAGGTGCGCCATATGTTTCAGAAGGTAATGTAAAGATACCTACCGTCAACGCCGAGAAATTTATGGGCATTGTCCGCAAGCACCTTGCCTTTGAAGAACTGACCCCCACTCTCTTGCGGGAAATGATCGAGAAAATTGTGGTGCATGAGTGCAGCTATGATGAGAACGGCACCCGCAGGCAGGACATTGAGATTTATTACAGCTTTGTCGGCAAGATTGACTTGCCCGAATAACCGCCCGACCTATCCGACACAATGGCCAAGTGTCGGATAGGAACGGCAAAATTTTTTGCACTTCTATTGCTTCTTTATCACACATAAGCAAACGGACGTGTCGCGCAGCACCGTAGCCGTTCCGCGCAACGAAAAGCCTCACCGCCAGCGATCTCGTGCGCACATCGGCCGCAAGCGGCACGGGAGAGGCCGTCCCGATTAGGGTAGCGGCGCCGCGACTCGGAAACGCGCCTCCGTCCTCCACGCGACGTCCCGACGTAACCCTCGCGAGCGCCCCGGCAACCGCCGACGGGCCGCATCCCATGCCCGGAGGGTCTCGGCGCCCATGGCCGGTTCCATGCCGCACGCCTCCGCCCCTCCGACCCGAAACCCGCCCCGGCGCTCCTTGGACGCGCAGGGTCGCACGCCGGCAGGCGGCCCGCAAGGGCCGCGACACTTTTTCGGGTTCTTCGCCCCATGCGCTGCGCGCGCGAACAACGCGAAAAACTGACGTCGGGAGATTTCTACAACCACGTCCGACTTCGCTTCCTCCCTTGCCGGCACGCCCGCGCTGCATGCGACTCACGCGACGCAAGGCACGCCATAGGGGCGGGCCTCAGAGTCTAAGGAGCAAGACATGAACGACATGAAGGAAAAGGCGATGGGCGCGGTCAAGGCCTTCCTCGAGCGCAAGGGCTACGAGATCGTCGACGAGGCCTGGCAGGGGCCCGAGGGTATCGGCGGGATCGACCTCGTGGCGGTGGACGAGGACGGGACCCTGGTGTTCGTCGACGCCACGGCCCGGATCGGGACGGACGGCTTCCCCGAGGCCCACAGGGCGCGCGGGCTGCGCGAGGCGCTGGCGGCGACGTGGCTCGCCGGCAACGGCGACGACTACGCCGACACCCCGGTCCGCTTCGACGAGGTGGCGATGATGGTCGTCAAGGAGAACCGCGCGCTCCTGCGCCACCACGTCAACTGCTTCGGCGAGATGGAGCCGCTCTCCTAGGCGGCGCGCCCGGCCCCGGGCTCCCGGGGCCGGGTTTCCCCGAAACTCGGCCCCTGTACCACGAAAGCGTACATATCCGTACGTTTTCGTGGTACACTCCGCTTGTCGGACAAATCCGTACGATTTTGTCCCGACGCTCCGAGACTCGGGGCGCGCCGGACCGGATGCGGCGAGGCGCGCCCCACGCTAGAGAGGACGCGACCCATGCGCACGATAGCCATTTCCAACTACAAGGGCGGCGTCGGCAAGACGACGACCGCCGTGAACCTGGCGGCCATCTTCGCCGCCCGGGGCCTTCGGACCCTGCTCGTCGACCTCGACCCGCAGGCGTCGGCCACCGACTTCTTCGGCCTCTACGACCGGGCCGCCTCCGAGCGGCGCACATCGGTCGAGCTGCTCTACGGCGGCGCGCCCGTGGAGGAGATCGCCTACGCCGCCGGGGGAGAACCTCGACGTGGTGGCCTCGACCATCGACCTCGTCGACCAGAACGAGATGCTCCTGCGCGAGCAGCGCCTCAAGTTCGCGCTCGACGACGCCTCGGGCTCCTACGACGTCTGCCTCATCGACTGCAGCCCCGTGATGCGCAGGCTCGCCTTCAACGCCTACCTCGCCGCCGCGGAGGGCGGCATGGTCGTCATCCCCGTGAAGCTCGACTCCACCGTGATGCGCGGCACGGCGCTCACCGTGGAGGCGACGCGCTCAATCGCGGACGCCCTGCGCATGCCCACGCCCAGATGGAAGATACTGCGCACCTGCGTGCCCGGCCGCATGACCAACGCCGAGACCACGGGCGCGGCCGTGCTCGACGGGTTCTTCCCAGACGAGCAGTTCGAGACGGTCATACACGCGAGCAGCAAGGTCTGCGAGGGCAGCTGGCAGTGGAAGCCGGTGGCCGCCTTCGAGCCGGGGAGCCGCCCCGCGCGCGACTACGAGGCCCTCGCCGACGAGGTGTACCGTGAGCTCGCCTAGCCAGGTGGCCGCGGGATTCACCATCACGGGGCTCCTCGACGGCGCGTCCCGCACCCGCGGGCGCTACCCGGTGTCCGAGATCGCGGTGGCCGACATCGCCGACCACCCGGCGAACGCCGCGTACTCCATGGACCCGGCCGGCATAGCCGAGCTCGCCGAGTCGATACGCCAGGACGGCCTCACCGACCTGCCGCTGGTGCGCAAGGTCGGAGACGGCTCGTGGCAGATGGTCTCCGGGCACCGCCGCAAGGCCGCCTACGCGCTGCTCGCCAAGGACGACCCCGCCTACGAGAGGATGCCCTGCCGCGTGATAGAGGGCATCGACGACGAGCGGGCGGTGACGCTGCTCCACGCCGCGAACTACTTCACCCGCGCGCTCACCGTGACCGAGCGCGCCGCCGCGACCGAGGCGCTCAGGGGCGACGCCGTGCGCCTGCGCTCCGAGGACCCGTCGCTTTCCGGCATGCGCGTCGACGACGTGAAGGCCGCCATCATCGAGCGGCAGACGGGCCGCAAGGTCTCCGGCAAGACCATCGCGCGCGAGGAGAGGCTTGCCCGCAGGATCGCCGAGGACCTCTCGCCCGAGTGGGCCGCCGAGGCCGACCGAGGCAACCTCAGCGCCGAGGCGGTGCGCTCGCTCGCGGGCATGCCGAAGGAGCGCCAGGCGGAGATGCACGCCGCGATGGAGCCCTGGCGGCGCACCAAGCGGGAGCTCTCCGACTACGTGAGGAGCGAGAGCAAAACGCAGGCCGGCCCCGACGGGCGCATCGCGAAGGCCGCGAGGCTCGTGGCCGACTTCCTCGAGAGCCCGCCCGAGAGCCCGAGCGCTGCCGACCTCTCGCTGCTGCGGGAGATGGCGCTCATGACCGCGCCCTACGCGGAGGCGGGCGCAGGAGCCCGGAAGGTCCGAAGAAGGGCCTCGCATTCGAAATCCAGCAAGTAGCCTATGGCGTCCGACATCGCGTCGGGCGTCCATAGCACTTGGGGACCGGGCGGCCTCGGACCCGTCATGCCGCGGGCCGTTTGGGAGCCCGCTTACGCGAGGCCCGGTCCCAGAGGCGGCGCCCGAGCCGGGCCGCCGCCTGCGGGGAATCCCCCGCGCCCCTAGAGAGACGCGCCCGCCGCACGGCGGGCCCGAGGAAAGGAATCCGCAATGGAAGAGAGCGTCGGCGGCGCCAGGGGCAAGGAGCGCCGCGTCACGTTCCGCATGGAGGGAGGCGACTACGACGCGCTCTGCGAGCGGTGCGAGCGCGCCGGCCTCAGCAAGTCGGAGTACCTGCGCTACCTCGTGCGCATACCGCTGTCGACGGAGGCGAACGCGGGAGACGAGCACCGCATACTCGTCGACCGGAAGGCCCTGTGGGCGATGTCGCGCGAGCTCACGAAGTGGGGCTACCACTACAACCAGGCCGTGCACGCGATGAACCTCATCAACTTCCACGCCCGCCACGGGCGCGTCGACCGCGACCTCGTCGCGGATAGCGTCCCGACGATCGAGCGCGAGCTCGCCGACGTGAACGCCGCGGCCCGAGAGATGGCGGCGGAGCTCGGTCGCATCGGCGCCGACTCGCTCGTGGAGGGCTCGCCATGCCGATCCTGAAGCCGATAAGCGGCCACGGCTCGACGGGCGGCATCCGCCGCTACCTCGAGAAGGGAGGCCGCGCCCTGGCGCGCGACCTGTTCAACCTGAGCTACGACGAGCGCGACGCCGGCGCGCTGGGGGAAGACGCCAAGGAGGCCTGCGCCTGGGACGCCGAGATGGACGCCACGCGCGCCGCCTTCGGCACGGACGCGCCCTGGCGGGGAAAGCCCGCGCGCACGTTCAAGCACTTCGTGCTCTCGCCGGACCCCGGCGACAGCATCGACCTGGCGGCGCTGCGCGAGCTCGCGTGCTCGTGGGCGCTCAAGCACTTCGGCGACCACGAGATCGCCATCGTCTACCACGACGACAACGCCCGCGGCATACCGCACGCGCACATCGTCGTGAACAACGCCAACCTCCGAACCGGCTACCGCATGCAGACCCAGCACCCCGAGGACCTCAACCGAGACCTTCAGGACATGGCGCGCGAGCGCGGGCTGTCGGGGCTCTCCAACGACCGAGCTCCCGAATCGCCGTCGAAGGCGCGCGGGCATGCCGGCGCGGGCGGGCCAAGGAGCCGCAGGAGCGTCTACCTGGGCCGGGCCGAGAAGGAGATCATGCGCTCGGGCGGCTACTCGTGGGTCGGCGACATCCGCGCCCGCGTCGCGCTCGCCAAGACCACGGCGCGCGACGAGGCGGAGTTCCTCGTGTTAGCGCTACTGTAAAAACAACCATTTTGACCAACGCTCAATAACCAATCATGCCAACGCAATCCCGCCATTTGC
>NZ_JADNHZ010000042.1 GCF_015554145.1 Collinsella aerofaciens
GACGGCTCGGTGCCGTCCACCGGTCAGCGGCGCCCTGGCCTCCCACGGGCTGGCCCCGCAGTACTCTCGGCGCGATGGGGCTTAGCTTCCGGGTTCGGAACGGGACCGGGCGTGCCCCCCATGCTCTGGCCGCTGACCGGTGGGCGGCGCCCACCGTTACGGTGTCCTGGGTCTCATCTACGTGCCCTGGGGGCCGCATGGCGCATAGGGGAGGTGACTCGGGGGCATCCTCGTGCCCGGACCGCGCGCATGAGCGCTGGGTCCCGCGGGCCGCGAGGTGCGGTTCCGGAAGAGCTCGGGCGATTAGTGCGGCTCGGCTGAGGACGTCGCCGTCCTTGCACCTGCCGTCTATCGACCAGGTAGTCTACCTGGGCCCTTACCGGAAGGAGAACTAATCCCTGGAACGGCTTCCCGCTTAGATGCCTTCAGCGGTTATCCGCGCCGCACGCGGCTACCCGGCCGTGCCGTTGGTCGACAACCGGTTCACCGGAGGTGCGTCCACCCCGGTCCTCTCGTACTGGGGGCAGCCTCCATCGATTCTCCTGCGCCCACGGAGGATAGGGACCGAACTGTCTCACGACGTTCTGAACCCAGCTCGCGTACCGCTTTAAACGGCGAACAGCCGTACCCTTGGGACCTGCTCCAGCCCCAGGATGCGATGAGCCGACATCGAGGTGCCAAACCTTGCCGTCGATGTGGACTCTTGGGCAAGATCAGCCTGTTATCCCCGGAGTACCTTTTATCCGTTGAGCGACGGCCCACCCACTCGGGGCCGCCGGATCACTAGAGCCTGCTTTCGCACCTGCTCGGCTTGTGGGCCTCGCAGTCAAGCCCGCTTGTACTCTTGCATTCAAAAGGACGGTTGCCGACCGTCCCGAGCGGACCTTCGCGCGCCTCCGTTACCCTTTAGGAGGCGACCGCCCCAGTCAAACTGCCCGCCTGGCACGGTCCCCGAGCCGGTTGACGGCCTCGGGTTAGGACGCCGGTCGCGCGAGGGCAGTATTCCAAGGGCGGCTCCCCGGGGGCTGGCGCCTCCGGATCGATGCCTCCTGCCTATCCTCTACACGCGGGACCAGCGGCCAATGCCAAGCTGCAGTGAAGGTTCACGGGGTCTTTCCGTCCTTCCGCGGGTAAGTCGCATCTTCACGACCAGTGCAATTTCACCGGGTCCATGGTCGAGACAGCGCCCAAGTCGTTGCGCCTTTCGTGCAGGTCGGAACTTACCCGACAAGGAATTTCGCTACCTTAGGACCGTTATAGTTACGGCCGCCGTTTACCGGGGCTTGGCTTCGGGGCTTCGCCGAATCGGCTAACTCCTCCGCGTGACCTTCCGGCACCGGGCAGGCGTCAGACCCTATACGTCGCCTTGCGGCTTCTGCAGAGTCCTGTGTTTTTGGTAAACAGTCGCTTGGGCCTCTCCACTGCGGCCCGCCTCCGCTCCCGGAGCAAGTCCGTTCACGTACGCGCGGGCACCCCTTCTCCCGAAGTTACGGGGCCATTGTGCCGAGTTCCTTGACCATGGTTGACCCGATCGCCTCGGTATGTTCTACCCACCCACCTGTGTCGGTTTGCGGTACGGGCGCGCACGCGCCTGCCTAGGGGTTTTTCTAGGGACCTCGGGCTCACTCGCTTCGCTCAGATGCTTCGTCCGGAGCCTCGCCCTCGTGCGGACCGGATTTCCCTGGTCCGCGGGCCGCGCTCCATCACGGGGACGTCCAGAACCCCGCCGAGCCACCCCCATCCGTCGCCCCGTCGGTCGTAGCGCCGCGTGCGCGGTGCAGGAATGTCTGCCTGCTGCGCGTCGGCTACGCCTTCCGGCCTCGCCTTAGCCCCCGACTGACCCTGGGAGGATTAGCCTTGCCCAGGAAACCTCGGGTTCACGGCGGACGAGTTACTCTCTCGTCTCTCGCTACTCATGCCAGCATTCTCACTCCCATGCGCTCCACCGCCGGTCGCCCGGCGGCTTCCCCGCCCATGGGAAGCTCCCCTACCGATTCTGTAAATCAAAATCCCGCCGCTTCGGTGTCCAGCTTAGCCCCGTGTATTGTCGGCGCATGTCCACTCGACCAGTGAGCTGTTACGCACTCTTTGAATGGATGGCTGCTTCTAAGCCAACATCCTGGTTGTCTGGGCGGACGCACATCCTTTGCCACTCGGCTGGAACTTGGGGACCTTAGCGGGCGGTCCGGGCTGTTTCCCTCTCGAGCACACAGCTTAGCCCACATGCTCTGACTGCCGCGCTCTGGGCCGCCGGCATTCGGAGTTCGGTTGGATTCGGTAGGCGGCGAAGCCCCCTCGTCCATCCGGTGCTCTACCTCCGGCGGTGAACGCGCGACGCTAGCCCTAAAGCTATTTCGGGGAGAACGAGATATCTCCGGGTTTGATTGGCCTTTCACCCCTATCCGCAGGTCATCGCCGCCGTTTTCAACCGACGTGCGTTCGGCCCTCCACGGGGTCTTACCCCCGCTTCAGCCTGCCCACGGATAGCTCACCCGGCTTCGCGTCCGCGGCGCGGGACTCAAGTCGCCCTGTTAAGGCTCGCTTTCGCTCCGGCTCCCTTTCGGTTAACCTCGCCCCGCGCCAGCGACTCGCTGGCTCATTCTACAAAAGGCACGCCGTCACACCACATGGGTGCTCCGACTGCTCGTGGGCGCACGGTTTCAGGTACTGTTTCACTCCCCTCCCGGGGTGCTTTTCACCTTTCCCTCACGGTACTGGTGCGCTATCGGTCACAGGGTAGTACTCAGGCTTGGATGGTGGTCCACCCAGGTTCGGACCGGGTTTCACGTGCCCGGCCCTACTCAGGGACCGCGTCGCGCCGTCCGGTCTGGGTTCGCGTACGGGGCTGTCACCCGCTGCGGCCGGCCCTCCCATGCCGTTCCGCTCCCCAGCCGGACCTGCGCCCGGGGGCGGCAGCCCCCGGATGCGCGGCCCTGCAACCCCGTCGGCGGAACCCCTGCCGGGTATGCCCGCTCGACGGTTTGGCCATCGGTCCCCTTTCGCTCGCCGCTACTCGGGGAGTCTCGAGATTGATTTCCTCTCCTCCGGGTACTTAGATGTTTCAGTTCCCCGGGTTGTCCTCCCCGCCCCTATGTGTTCGGGGTGGGGATATGCACACTGCTGTGCATGGGTTCGCCCATTCGGAGACCCCCGGGTCGAAGGATGTGTGCTCCTCGCCGGGGATTATCGCAGCTTGCCGCGTCCTTCATCGGCTCCCTGTGCCAAGGCATCCGCCGTGCGCCCGTGGTATCTTGCGGGACCGCATCGGGCCCGCGGGATATCCACGTGTCGCTAATTAAGTCAATTAATCGATATCATGAATAGCGCTCGTATGTCGCAATTCGGGTATCTCATACCGCGGCACAGTCTTGACTGTGCTCGCGATCAGATGCTCCTCACTCATTAATAAGTGAATTCTTCTTGTTTGGATCGGATGAATGATTGCTATCATTCTGTCTGATAAATCGCAGAAAAGAATCGAGTCTGGAAGAATGATCTTCCATCTCTCTCCTATCGCTATGCGGCTCTCAAGGTACGCGGGTGCGACCCCGGGGACCGGGTGCTGCGGGGAATCATCCTGGCGGACATCTACCGGACGGGCTCCTGCCCTCTATTCGAGTTAAAGTGTTTTCTCTCTAAGAATGTGTCTCCCTAGAAAGGAGGTGATCCAGCCGCACCTTCCGGTACGGCTACCTTGTTACGACTTCACCCCCCTCACCCTCCACACCTTCGGCGCCTCCCCCCTCTCGGTTGGGCCGGCGACTTCGGGTGCAGACGACTCGGGTGGTGTGACGGGCGGTGTGTACAAGGCCCGGGAACGCATTCACCGCGGCATGCTGATCCGCGATTACTAGCAACTCCGACTTCATGGGGGCGGGTTGCAGCCCCCAATCCGAACTGGGGCCGGCTTTCCGGGATCCGCTCCCCCTCGCGGGGTGGCATCCCTCTGTACCGGCCATTGTAGCACGTGTGCAGCCCAGGGCATAAGGGGCATGATGACTTGACGTCGTCCCCGCCCTCCTCCGCCTTGACGGCGGCGGTCCCGCGTGGGTTCCCGGCATCACCCGATGGCAACACGCGGCGGGGGTTGCGCTCGTTGCGGGACTTAACCCAACATCTCACGACACGAGCTGACGACAGCCATGCACCACCTGTATGGGCTCCTCTCGGCCACGGGGTCTCCCCCGCTTCACCCATATGTCAAGCCCTGGTAAGGTTCTTCGCGTTGCTTCGAATTAAGCCACATGCTCCGCTGCTTGTGCGGGCCCCCGTCAATTCCTTTGAGTTTTAGCCTTGCGGCCGTACTCCCCAGGCGGGACGCTTAATGCGTTGGCTGCGGCACGGGGGGATCGTCCCCCCACACCTAGCGTCCATCGTTTACGGCTGGGACTACCAGGGTATCTAATCCTGTTCGCTCCCCCAGCTTTCGCGCCTCAGCGTCGGTCTCGGCCCAGAGGGCCGCCTTCGCCACCGGTGTTCCACCCGATATCTGCGCATTCCACCGCTACACCGGGTGTTCCACCCTCCCCTACCGGACCCAAGCCGCGGAGGTTCCGGGGGCTTCGGGGGGTTGAGCCCCCCGCTTCGACCCCCGGCCTGCCGGGCCGCCTACGCGCGCTTTACGCCCAATGAATCCGGATAACGCTCGCCCCCTACGTATTACCGCGGCTGCTGGCACGTAGTTAGCCGGGGCTTCTTCTGCAGGTACAGTCTTGACTCTTCCCTGCTGAAAGCGGTTTACGACCCGAAGGCCTCCGTCCCGCACGCGGCGTCGCTGCGTCAGGGTTCCCCCCATTGCGCAAGATTCCCCACTGCTGCCTCCCGTAGGAGTCTGGGCCGTGTCTCAGTCCCAATCTGGCCGGTCGGTCTCTCAACCCGGCTACCCGTTGTCGGCACGGTGGGCCGTCACCCCGCCGTCTACCTGATGGGCCGCGGAGCCATCCCCTCCCGTCGGGGCTTTAGCCGGGGTGCCATGCGGCACCCCGGGGTATCCGGTATTACCCGTCCTTTCGGGCGGCTATCCCGGGGGAGGGGGCAGGTTCTCCACGTGTTACTCAGCCGTTCGCCACTCGCTTCCACCCGAAGGTGGGTGCCGTTCGACTTGCATGTGTTAGGCGCGCCGCCAGCGTTCATCCTGAGCCAGGATCGAACTCTCCGTCCAAAATATTTGGGCTTCGAGCCCGTCCGGTCCTCTCAGTTCATCGCTGATCGGTTCCGTTCGATTCATATGGTTTTAGTATAGGAAAAGGAATTTCTCGGGGCCGCCTCTCGGCGGCCTTGCGAAAAACAAATCCAAGTTAGACCATTTCAAATGGTTCGATGTCTGCCCGGATGCGACACTGAATGTGTCCATCCTCGCAGTATCCGGTTCTCAAGGTGCACGCCTGGCGGCTGATCCGGTCCGACCGGGCCGCGCGGCAAGGAGATATATTGCCAGACCG
>NZ_JADNHZ010000043.1 GCF_015554145.1 Collinsella aerofaciens
TCGCAGCCCCGACCCGCGGTCACGAGCGGGGGCTCCTATCTTTTTAGTGCCCTCGGATTGGGTCATAGTGTCTGTCGGTACCAAGGCATCGGCGTCGCCTTGATCCAAACCTACCAAAAAGGGACAGGTTTATTTTGGTCGGTTTTATCTGGGCAAACGTGGTCGTCTATCGCAATATGGTCGTTGGGGACGTTCTTGTTTGACTAGTCGTTTAAGAACGTCCCCAACGACTACATAGGATGAGAGTGGATAATCTCCCGGTTTGAGCCTGCATTCAAGCTCAAAGTGGGAGATTATCCACTCTCATTTGTTGTATGTCCGAAAATCCACGCTCGTTTAAATTCTGCCTACATTTGCAGGAACAGTTCGTGGAGGTGGGTGTCTTCGTCGAGCTCGGGGTGGAAGGTGACGCCGAGCTGGTTGCCTTGGCGGGCGGCGACGATGCGACCGTCGACTTCGGCTAGGGCCTCAGTGTTGCCGTGCACTTCGACGATGCGGGGCGCGCGGATAAACGTCAGCGGCACTTCACCGTCGATACCGCCTACCTGCCCCTTGGTGCGAAAGCTGCCGAGCTGTCTGCCGTAAGCATTGCGCTCAACGAGCACATCCATGGTTGCCAAGCGCGGCGTCCCCTTATCGTCGTGGGCGGCAAGATCGCGCGCCAACAGAATCAAGCCGGCGCAGGTGCCCAGGACGGGCATGCCCTCAACAATGCGGGTGCGAAGCTCATCGAGCATACCAAGCTCGGCAAGTAACTTGCCCTGAACGGTGGACTCGCCGCCGGGGAGGACCAGGCGGTCAAAGTTCTGCTGCAAATCGGCCGCCTGCCTCATCTCGATACAACGTGCGCCCAGCTCGGACAGTCTTGCCTCGTGCTCGGCAAAAGCGCCCTGGACCGCCAGCACGGCGACCGTTTGGTCTGCATAATCGCTCATGTGCGATCCTTTCTGCCGGACTAGCGCCCGCGCTCCTCCATGATGATCTCGATTTCGTCGGCGTTGATGCCCACCATGGCCTCGCCCAGGTCCTCCGAAAGCTCGGCGATGAGCTTGGCGTCGGTGAAGTTTGCCACGGCCTTGACGATGGCGGCGGCGCGCTTGGCGGGGTCGCCGCTCTTAAAGATGCCCGAGCCAACAAAGACGCCCTCGGCGCCCAGCTGCATCATCAGCGCGGCGTCGGCGGGGGTCGCGACTCCGCCGGCGGCAAAGTTTACGACGGGGAGCTTGCCCGTGGCATGGACCTCGCGCACCAGCTCGACCGGAACCTGCAGCTGCTTGGCTGCCTCAAAGAGCTCGTCGTCGCGCAGAGCAACAACGTCGCGGATCTGCTTTTGGATCTTGCGCATGTGACGCACGGCCTGAACGACGTCGCCCGTGCCCGGCTCGCCCTTGGTACGAATCATCGTGGCGCCCTCGGCAACACGGCGCAGCGCCTCGCCCAGATCGCGGGCGCCGCAGACAAACGGCACGTCAAACTGGGTCTTGTCGATGTGATAGACATCATCGGCGGGGGAGAGGACCTCGGATTCGTCGATGTAGTCGATTTCGATGGCCTGCAGGATCTGCGCCTCGACAATGTGGCCGATGCGGCACTTGGCCATAACGGGGATGGAGACAGCTTTTTGGATGCCCTTGATCATCTTGGGATCACTCATGCGCGAGACGCCGCCTGCGGCGCGGATGTCGGCCGGGATGCGCTCGAGCGCCATGACGGCGCAGGCGCCCGCCTCTTCGGCGATGCGTGCCTGCTCGGGCGTGGTGACGTCCATGATGACGCCGCCCTTGAGCATCTGCGCGAGCTCGCGGTTGAGTTTAACGCGATCGGCCTTGCTGGTCTGTTCTGCCATGGTTGCTCCCTTGGTTGGCATGTGCATTGCTTGACGGAACATCCTATCGGGGAGCTGGGTATGGCGAAATACTCAGTTTTCGAGATAATAACAAGGTCAGAGTAATACCAGATTGAATGACTCGATAAGGTCAGGTGACAAACTCATGCTTGACTATAATTTGGAAAACCGCGGCGAAGCATCGCTCTATGAGTATGTTTACCAGCAAATTCGAGATGACATTGTTGCCGGGCGCATTGCGGCGGGGGAGCATCTACCGTCTAAGCGCGCCTTTGCGAGTCATCTGGGAATCAGTGTCATTACCATCGAGAATGCATATAGCCAGTTGCTTGCCGAGGGTTATATTTGCTCAAAGCCGCGGCGCGGCTACTACGCGTGCGAACTTCCGGATGTGCCGGTTTTGGCTTCGGCTGCGGAGGACATCGACCGAGATGCCGCCTCCGTGGGCCCCAGCGCGCATGATGTCAACGGACAGGTCGAGCGATTTGATGCGCTTTCTCCTTCCGCTTTGGAGGCGGCGCGGCTTTGGCAAAGCGCACTACGGGCGACGCTGGCATCCGAAGACGAACGCGAAATCTTTTCGCCCGCACCGGCGCAGGGCACCGCTCGACTGCGACGTGCGATTGCGCACCATCTGCGCGGGACAAGGGGCATGAATGTCAATCCCGACAATATCGTTATCGGTGCGGGCGCCCAGCTGCTCGATACCATGTTGGTTCAGTTGCTTGGCGCGGGCAAAGTGTATGCCGTCGAGGATCCAGGCTATTTGCGCTTGACGCGCATCTATCAGGCCATGGGTTGCGAAGTGCGGCATGTCCCGTTGGATGCTGAGGGCGTGGACTTGAGCGCGCTGCAGAAAACCGGGACCGATGTCCTTCACCTGATGCCGTCTCATCAGTATCCGACCGGTCTTGTGACGAGCATTGCACGTCGCTATGCGTTGCTGAGCTGGGCCGCCGAGCGGCCAGGTCGGTATCTCATCGAAGACGACTTTGATTGTGAGTTTCGCCTTGCCGGCAAGCCGATTCCCGCGCTCGCGTCGATCGATGCCGCTCAATCGGTCATCTATACCAACACGTTTTCGAAGAGCCTTTCATCGGCGTTGCGTTTGGCGTACATGGTGTTGCCCGATGAGCTGATGGAACGGTTTGGGCGCGACCTTGGTTTTTACGCTTCGTCGGTGAGCTCTGTTGACCAGGTCGCTTTAGCTCGCTTGCTGGAATCGGGTGATTACGAGCGGCATGTGAACCGCGTGCGCGTGCGTGCTCGCGAGGCACGCGATGGCCTGGCAGCGCTTGTACGGAAAGCGTTTCCGGCAGGGGAGGTCTCGATCGAGCATGCAGACGCGGGCCTTTACTGCGCTGTTGCCCTGGCCGAGGACAAGGCGGGGGAGAGTTTCGCGAAGGCTCTCGCTGACGCTCGTATTTCCTATGTCAACATCGCCGATTGCCTGTGGACGGCTGATCGGGCATCGACTAAGAACGCTCCATCTCGCGTCCTCATACAATACGACGACCTGAGCCCTCAGTCGCTCAGCGTTCTTCAAGAACATCTGCAATAAGCCCACGAAGAAGGCCCGACCTCCGTATGAACTGCCTCCCATTTCTTGGACATGAGAAATGGGAGGCTTTCTTTATGCGCGTTGATTTGAGAGTGAAGCATGAT
>NZ_JADNHZ010000044.1 GCF_015554145.1 Collinsella aerofaciens
TGTTAGCGCTACTGTAAAAACAACCATTTTGACCAACGCTCAATAACCAATCATGCCAACGCAATCCCGCCATTTGCGCCAACGCATTTTCACCATTTCCACCAACGCCGGGGCTTACGCTTCGATCGACGAGCGAACGATGCTTTCGGGAGGAGCGGGCCGTGGCGGAGAAGAACCTGATCGGAGAGTTGGACATGTACAGGGAAGCGGGCATAAAGCCCAACTTCAGCGACATAGCGAAGCGCTACGGCAAGGACAGGCACACCGTGGCGTCGTACTGGAGGGCCGAGGGCGGGCGGCCCCACGACGGGCGCGGCGACAGGGCGGGCTCGTTCGACGCGCACATCGAGGAGGTGGCCGCCAAGGCGCAGCTGCCGGGAGTCACCAAGAAGGGCATCCACGAGTGGCTGCTGCACAGGTATCCCGGCGAGGACCTGGCCGGCTACAACGCCTTCACCCAGTTCATGCGCAAGAACGGCATCGCCGTCGGGGCCTCCGGCGGCCCGGAGCCGCACCCGCGCTTCGAGACGCCGCCCGGACTGCAGCTGCAGTTCGACTGGAAGGAGTCCGTCAAGATGGCGAACCGCGACGGCGAGCTGTTCGAGTTCAACGTGTTCGCGGCGACGCTGGGCCATTCCCGCAGGCACATATTCATCCGGTCGAGGACCAGGACGACCGACGACCTGGTCAGGTGCATGTACGCCACGATCGCGAGGCTCGGCGGCGTGCCGCGCGAGTGGGTCACGGACAACATGTCCGCCCTGGTGACGGTCAAGGGCGGCAGGCGCCTCAAGGTCCAGCGCGCGTACGAGTTCGCCAAGGCCGCCGGCTTCGAGCTGAAGCTGTGCCGCCCGCGCAGCCCCCAGACGAAGGGCAAGGTCGAGTCGTCGAACCGCTTCCTGTCGCGGCTCATGGCCTACCAGGGCGACTTCGACGGCTGGGACGACATCGACGAGATCGTCGCGCGGATCGAGGACGCCAGCAACTCCGAGCCCAACGAGACCACGGGGCTGCCGCCCTCCGCGCTGTTCATGGAGGAGAAGGACGCGCTGCTGCCCGTCGGCAACCTGCGCGCCCTCGAGGAGGCGATGGGCGACGTGGTGCGCGTGGCCAGGGTGCCGGCCACGATGCTGGTGAGCGCGCACGGCGAGCCCATGTCGGTGCCCAGGCGCTGCATCGGCAGGCCCGCCCGCATCGTCTGCATGCCCGGCGGCGCGATGGACTGCTACGTCGGCGGCGAGCTGGTGGCCACGCACATGGCGGGCGGGCCGGCCTACGACCCGGCGCACTACGCCGAGGCCATGGCCGGCAAGCGGTGGTTCGGCGACGCCGCCGGCGACATCGAGGCGGCCGCCGCGGCCAACCTCGGCCTGCTCGACTCGATAGGGGGCTCGCTGTGAGCGCCGCCGTGCAGGCCAGCCCCCTCAACCGCCTGGCGGCCAACCTCGAGGAGCTGGGGCTCGAGGGCATGGCGTCGTCGGTGCCCGAGTACGTCAGGCTCGTCGCCGACGGGAGGAAGGGCCTGGTCGACGCCATGCTCGAGCTCACCGACGCCCAGATAGCCCTCAAGCGGCGCGCCGACGACGAGCGCCGCACGAGGATGGCCAACTTCCCCTACATAAAGACGCTGGCCGACTTCGACTGGGGCTTCCAGCCGAGCGTGCCGCGCGGGCTGGTCGAGCAGCTGGCCACGCTCGAGTTCATCGACCGCGGCGACAACGTCGTGCTCGTCGGCAGCCCGGGCGTCGGCAAGACCCACCTGTCGATAGCCATAGGCCACGAGGCGGTGATGGCCCGCAAGCAGGTGTACTTCGCCGACTGCTCGAGGCTGGTCGAGGACCTCAAGCACGCCTCGGCGAAGGAGGCGCTGGCGCGCAGGATGCGGTTCTACGAGCACTGCAGCCTGCTGATAATAGACGAGCTCGGCTACCTCGACATCGGCAAGGAGGGCGCCGACCTGCTGTTCCAGTTGGTCAACAGGCGCTACGCGCTCAAGCGGTCGACCATCGTCACGACCAACGTGCCGGTGGGCAGGTGGGGCGACGTGTTCGGCAGCAACGTCACGGCCTCGGCGGTGGCCGACAGGCTTTGCCACCATTGCGCGATGATCAAGATAACGGGACGGTCATACCGCCTGAAGGACGTATCCATCGGCGGTGAGGACGGGAAGGAGGAGGGAGCCTAGACGCCGAAAGCGGCGCATCCGCGTTGGCGAATCCGGCGCATCCGCGTTGGCGCGATTGGCGAAAATACGTTGGTGAAAATGGTGAAAAATATATTGACGCTAACA
>NZ_JADNHZ010000045.1 GCF_015554145.1 Collinsella aerofaciens
CCGGTTCTCAAGGTGCACGCCTGGCGGCTGATCCGGTCCGACCGGGCCGCGCGGCAAGGAGATATATTGCCAGACCGGAGGGGCGCCGGGGGCGGGAATCTGGGCGTACACATTTCCTACACATATAAGGACTCTCGGCTGGCTGGGTAAATATAAGAGGGGACCTCGTTTCCGAGATCCCCTCTTTCGCCTATCTACAGTAATAGACTCTTAAATACCTTATGCCAGCAGCTTGCGACCGGACTCTTCAATCGCGTCAAGTGCTGCATCAGCTTCGGCGGCATCCGCGCCCTTGGCAAAGATATACAGCTTGATCTTGGGCTCGGTGCCGGAAGGACGGACGATACCCTTGTTGCCACCCTCGAGATCGAACTCAATGACATTAGCCTTCGGCAGGCCGTTCACGCAGGTGTTGTAGTCCACGACGGCCTCAATCTTGGAACCGGCGAGCTCCGCGGGCGGGTTCTCGCGCAGACCAGCCATGATGCCGGCCATCTTTGCCGCACCCTCAGCGCCCGGATAGCTCAGCGAAATCGTCTTGTTGTGATAGTAGCCATACTTCTCGTACAGCTCGTGCATCGCGTCGGCGAGGTTCTTACCCTGCAGCTTGTAATACTGAGCCATCTGGCAAATCAGCAGCGAAGTGCTCACGGCGTCCTTGTCGCGCACGTGATCACCAGCCAGATAACCGTAGCTCTCCTCAAAACCGAAGATAAAGCGATCGACTTCACCGGCATCGGAAAGCGAGGTAATGATGTCACCGATGTACTTGAAGCCCGTCAGGCAGCGACGGAGCTCAAAGCCATATTCCTCGGCCAGAGCATCGACCATGGCGGAAGAAACAATGGTAGTAACCGCGACCTTCTTAGTGAGGTCCTCGCCGCGGGCGGCACGGGTCTTGCAAATATAGTCGAGCAACAGGACGCCCATCTCGTTACCGGTCAGCAGCAGATAGTCATCGCCATTCTTAACGGCAACGCCAACACGGTCGGCGTCGGGATCGGTCGCAAGCAGCAGATCGGGGTGAACCTGCTCGCAGAGATCGATGCCCTTCTGCATGGCCTGTCGGATCTCGGGGTTAGGATACGGGCAGGTCGGGAAATCGCCGTTAGGTTCCTTCTGCTCGGGAACAACCGTGACATCAGTGATGCCAGCGCGCTCGAGCACCGTGGTGACGGGAATGAGGCCGGTACCATTCAGCGGCGTATAGACAAGCTTGAGCGGTGCGCCGGCAATCTCCTCGGCAGAAAGATTCGTAACGCCGCGAGCGAGAACGGCGTCGTAATAACGCTCGAGGCACGAGTCATCGATCCATTTGACCAGGCCCTGCTCAAGAGCCTCATCGAAGTCCATGGACTTCACACCGGTGAACGTATCGGTCTCGGCGATAGCCTTAGAAATTGCATCGGCGGCCTCGCTGGTGATCTGGCAGCCGTCGGGGCCATAGGCCTTATAGCCGTTATACGGTGCCGGGTTATGACTAGCGGTCATGCAAATGCCACCGGAGCACTTAAGATCACGGACGGCCCAGGAGAGCGTCGGCACAGGAGAAATCTTGGGATAAACGAGGGCAGTCACGCCGTTTGCTGCAAGAATGGCAGCCGTCGTCTTAACGAACAGCTCACCTTTATTGCGGCTATCGCGAGCGATGGCAACCGTTGGATGCTCGAAGGTCGCATTGAGGTAGTCAGCGAATCCCTGGGTCGCACGACCGACCGTATAGATATTCATACGGTTAGTGCCCGCACCGATAGTGCCGCGAAGGCCGGCAGTACCGAAGGCGAGATCTTGGAAGAAAGCATCGGTGATGGCGTCCTCATCACCCTGCTCCTTCATCGTGTTAAGCTCAGCGAGGAGCTCCTCGTCCTTGACATTGGCAATCCAAGTATCAAGCAGCTCATGAACATCTGCCATGTGAGTCCTTCCTTCACAATCAATAAAACGACCCGTGTAAAACAGGACAAGCGCAGCAGTGCGCTAAAGCAAATATTAGTCCATTGAGAACAGAGAACCGACCAAAGAACGGTGAACGTCTATATTCAGCGGTGGATGATTAAATTGATTTAATTGCATAAGGAATGTTGCCCGTAAACGCAAAAAAGGGGGAGGCCGCGAGGCCTCCCCCTTTTTCAGTTTCGATGACGGCTCGGTGCCGTCCACCGGTCAGCGGCGCCCTGGCCTCCCACGGGCTGGCCCCGCAGTACTCTCGGCGCGATG
>NZ_JADNHZ010000046.1 GCF_015554145.1 Collinsella aerofaciens
TGAACTGCGTCCCAAATCTTGGACGCCCTAAATAGCGACTAGGCCGCGAGGGCCTGATTCCGGAACTCCTCCGGGGTCAGGCCCTTCAATCTTACCTGCCTCCGGCTCGTGTTCCAGTGGACTATGTATTCCTCCAGGTCGCGTTTGAAATCCTCGAACGTCTCCCACTCGCGGCCCCGGTAGAACTCGTCCTTGACGTGGCCGAAGAGCTGCTCGGTGGCGGCGTTGTCGATGCAGTTCGCCTTCCTGGACATGCTCTGGACGATGCCGGCGGCCTCGAGCCTGGATGTGTACGAGGCGTGCTGGTACTGCCAGCCCCGGTCCGAGTGCATGGTCGGGGCGGCGCCCTCGGGGATCTTGGACAGCAGCTCGTCGAGCATCCTGACCTGCTGGGCCATGTCGGGCGTGGTCGATATGTCGCTCGCCACAATCTCCTTGGTGCAGAAGTCCAGCGTCGGGGCCCAGTAGGCCTTGCCGCCCGCCACCTTGAACTCGGTGACGTCCGTTCCCAGCTTCCGCCACGGGGCCCCGGCGTCGAAATCCCTCGCGATCACGTTCTCGAACGTCCTGCCGACGACGCCCCTGTACGAGTTGTACCTGTGGTAGGCCGTCTCGCATCTGATACCGCAGCGAATCCCCATCTCGCGCATCATCTTGAGCACGGTCTTGTCGGCTATCACGGCCCCCTCTTCCGCCCTGAGGCACATCGCTATCTGCCGGTGCCCGCAGCCGTTGGCGGTGCGCGAGAAGATCTCGGCGGCCGCCTCCCAGAGCTCGGGGCGCGTGGGCCTCGGCGGGTGCGCGAGGGCGTAGTAGTAGGTCGACCGCTTGAGCTCGGCGCATGCGAGCAGGTGCCCGAGCGCGTGCCCCTCGGCGCGCAGGGCCGCGACCGCTTCGGCCTTCGCCCTGGTCAGAGCCCGTCCCTCTCGACCAGGGCGCGTAATTTTTTTAGGTAGGCCACCTCGGCCTCGAGCCTACGGCACCGCTCCTCGAGCTCCTCCTCGCGGGTCCGCGGCCTCGCCTTGGAACCCCTCGGCCGGCCCTTGGGCCTCGGGCGCAGGGCCTCCGCGCCGCCCCGGCGGTATAGCGCGCACCACTTCTTGAGCGGCGACATCGACATTATGCCGAACGCCGCCATCGCCTCGGTCTTCGTCATGCCGCCGTCGACGACGGCGGAGGCGGCGGCGACCTTCTGCTCGTATGTGTACCTGCCCTGCTTTCCGTCCATGCGCAGCAGCACCTCGCTCCCGAATGCGCGGTATATCTCCTGCCATCTTCTCACGGCTTCCACGGGAAGCGAAAGGGCGATCGCGGCAGATTTATACCCGTGCCCGAGCTCGAAGAGCCCTATGGCCGCCTTCCTGACCTCGATATCATGCTTCACTCTCAAATCAACGCGCATAAAGAAAGCCTCCCATTTCTCATGTCCAAGAAATGGGAGGCAGTTCA
>NZ_JADNHZ010000047.1 GCF_015554145.1 Collinsella aerofaciens
GGTGACGCATAATTTCTTTCGCAAATTGACAACCGCATAGCGGAACACGGCCCGCGCCCCGTCATATGATTTCTAGCGGCTAAACAACAAATCAACGACGAAAGGGGCACGGGCCGTGTCTGCGAACATCGTAACAGTCGACGAGGAGTCGCTGCGCAAGGACATAAAGAATCTGGTGAGGAAGACCGTCGAGGAGACGCTCAACGCGCTGCTCGACGAGGAGGCGTCCGAGCTCGTAGGGGCCGGGCGCTACGAGAGGACGGCAGGCCGGGAGGCATACCGCAGCGGCCACTACGCGAGAAAGCTCGTCACCGGGGCAGGAGAGGTCGAGCTCAACGTGCCGAAGCTGCGCGGCGCGACCTTCCAGACGGCCGTTATCGAGCGCTACCGCAGGCGCGAGACTTCGGTCGAGGAGGCCATCGTCGAGATGTACCTCGCGGGCGTCTCGACCAGGAGAATCGAGGACGTCTCCGAACTCCTCTGGGGAGCGCCCGTGTCCTCCGGCACCGTCTCCAACCTCAACGAGAAGGCGTTCGCGTCCATCGAGGCCTGGCGCCAGAGGCCGCTCGAGGGCGATTACCCTTACGTTTTCGTCGACGGCATCTACCTCAAGCGCAGCTGGGGAGGGTCCTACGAGAACGTGGCCGTTCTGGTGGCCATCGGCGTCAACTCCACCGGCGACCGGGAGGTCATCGGCTGCGCGGAGGGCTACACCGAGTCGGCGGACTCGTGGCGCGAGTTCTTCTCGTGGCTCAGGGGGCGCGGGCTCTCCGGCGTGCGGCTCGTCACCGGCGACAAGTGCGCGGGGATGCTCGGTGCGCTCGAGGAGGTGTTCCCCGGGGCACGCTACCAGCGCTGCACGGTCCACTTCTACCGAAACGTGTTGGGAAGGGTGCCCGTGACCAGGAGGAAGGCCGTGGCGCGCATGCTGAAGGCGATTCACGCGCAGGAATCGCGCGAGGCGTGCTCGAGGAAGGCGGCGGAGGTGGCGGACGAGCTGGACGGGATGAGGCTCGGCGCGGCCGCGAGGACGGTGCGCGACGGCTTCTCCGAGACTCTCGCCTACACGGACTTCCCGCCGGAGCACTGGCGCAGAATCCGGACCAATAACGGTATCGAGCGCATCAACCGCGAGATCAGGCGGAGGACGAGAGTCGTAGGGACCTTCCCGGACGGCAACTCGGCCCTGATGCTGGTGACGGCGAGGCTGAAGTACATCGTGGAGCACGAATGGGGCAAGAGGAGGTACCTGGACATGTCGAAGCTGGAGGAGATGGACGAGCTGAGCAAGAAGGCGGAGGGCTAGAGCAAGGCGGGGCCGAGGCCGCCTCGATCAATTTGCGAAAGAATCTTGACGGTACC
>NZ_JADNHZ010000048.1 GCF_015554145.1 Collinsella aerofaciens
TCAATGCCGCCTCGTTTCAAGGCACCTTGCTCGCTCTGGCGGGTTTTCGCTCATATGACCCAATCCGCTGTCAAGGGACACAATGGCCCCGCCGACCGCTTGCAATCGGTCGGCGGGGCCTGCCGTTAACCCGTCCCGGTCCGCCCCCGGCATGTCATCGACGCCTTCGGCTCAGTCTCATATCCGCGGATACCGTTCTGTCGGCCCGCACTCCATTCCTTCGGCGGGGTTCCCCAAGTCTGTCGGGGCGCATGCGGAGGGCTCCGCGCGCACAGCGAAATAGGGGGTGTCCCCGAAGGCCGCCCGGCTCGCCGGGGCGGGGGCTATGTCTATTCCGCGCCCTCCCGGCACATCATGCCGAGGGCCCAGAGCCACCTCACGAGCTCGGCCGCGGTGGCCGCGTTGGCCTTCGCCGCGGGCATGCCGCGGGCGAGCATCTCCTCGCGCCGCCGCAGGAGCCGCTCGGACCCCTTCCTCCCGTGCATCCTTATCTCGAGGGGCACGCCCGTGTCCCTCGGCATGAGCTTCGGCTGGTGCCGTGCCGCGGCGTAGCACCATGAGCCCTCGACGGCCAGCTTCCTCACGAGCGCGTTGCCCGCACCGCTGATGCCTCCGAGCCGCACGGAGTCGCCGCTCGACCTCTGGCTCGGCGCGAGGCCGAAGTAGGCCGTGACCTGCCTGCCGGAGCGGAACCTCGTGAAGTCGCCGACCTCGGCCGAGAAGGCCGCGGCCAGCGCGAAGGCGCAGCCCTTGATCGACTGGAGGGCGGCCACCTCCGCGGCGATCGGGCTGGCATCCACGGCCGCCCTGTACTCGGAGAGCAGGTCCGCCCGGGCCTCCGCCGCGGCCTCGACCTCGTTCCTCAGGGCGGCGAGCGTCCGGACCCCGCCATCGTCCTCCGGCCTGACCTTGTCGAGCCACCTCAGGAAGTCGTAGGTCCAGTACTTCCTCGGGTTGCCGGCGGGCGTGGTGCCGCCGTAGGCGAACCCTCGCTTTGCGAGGAAGGCGAGCAGCCGCTGCTTGGCGGTCGCCAGGCGCGCGGTCGCCCCGTCGTAGGCGCCGGCGAGGT